>CABYEA010000006.1 GCA_902517895.1 uncultured Bacteroidota bacterium | reverse complement strand
AAGTTTCAATTCCACTTAAACCCGGCATATTTTCATCTAGAAGAATAATATCATATCTCTGATTTGAAATCTTATCTAATGCATCATTTCCGTTTGAACAAGTTTCAACATGGTAGTTTCTTTCGTTTAAAAAAATAATATGAGATTTTAGTAAATCAATCTGATCATCTACCCATAATATTTTCACCTTGCTCATATTCTTGAATATATTAGATATTAAAGTTAATTCATTAATAATTAACATTAAGATAATAATAAGATAAATTAACAAAGCTTTAAACCTTATATATCTAGAAATTTCCTAATTTTGCCCTCTATGAAATTAACCATTGCTGAACTAGCAAAAATATTAAAAGGAGAGGTTATTGGTGAAGGTAACACTTCCTTGATTAATCTTGCAAAAATTGAAGAAGCTAAAAGCGGAGATATTACATTTGTATCTAATCCGAGATATTTACCTTGGTTGTATAAAACTAGCGCCTCTGTTGTTATAATTGATAAGGGGTTGATTTATGATAAAACAAAAATTAAAAATTTAATTCTTGTTGATGATGCCTATTTGTCGTTTAATAAGCTTCTTAACAGATTTTCAAAAAATAAGATAAGTCATTTTGGTATACACATCGATAGTAGAATACATGAATCTGTTCAGCTAGGCGATAATGTTTCTGTTGGGCAATTTTCTGTTATTGCTCCAAATTGTAAAATCGGCCATAACGTTGTAATTATGAATAATGTTTCTATTCAAGAAAATGTAACCATTGGAGATGATTGTGTTTTATACTCGGGTGTAAGAATTTATGATGATACGTTTATAGGCAATCATTGTATTTTTCACTCAAACTGTGTTGTTGGCTCCGACGGTTTTGGTTTTGCACCAAATGAATTAGGTGAATATATTAAAACCCCGCAATTGGGTAATGTTAGGATTGGAAATAAAGTTGAAATCGGTTCCAATTCATCTGTTGATAGAGCAACACTTGGATCAACCATAATAAGTGACGGTGTAAAAATTGACAATTTAGTTCAGATAGCCCATAACGTTAATATTGGAAAGAATACCGTGATTGCTGGTCAATGTGGTATTGCAGGATCCACAAAGGTCGGTGAAAATTGTCAAATCGGAGGTCAAGTTGGAATAATTGGTCATCTTGTTATAGGAAATAATGTTAGAATCAATGGTCAAACAGGTGTATTTAGTAACATAAAAGATAATGCAATTTTGAGAGGAACTCCGGCTATTGATGAAAGAATTTTTAAGAGATCTTATGTACACTTCAGAAATCTTGAAAAAATTGTCAGTGATATAAATGATTTAAAAAAATCTAATGATAATAACAACTAAAAATAATCAGACAACTATTTCAAAAAAGGTTTCATTAGACGGTGTAGGGCTGCACACAGGTAAAGATGTTACATTAACATTTTATCCATGCGAGTCAAACACTGGCTACGTTTTTAAGAGAATAGACCTTGTAGGTGAGCCGATTGTAGAAGCTGACATAAATTATGTTACAAATACCGAGAGAGGAACATGTCTGAATAAAAATAATGTTAAAATTCAAACATGCGAACATGTATTAGCTTCACTGGTCGGTTTGCAAATAGATAATGCATTAATTGAATTGAATGCATCAGAGCCTCCAATCATGGACGGATCTTCAAAATATTTTGTCGAGGCTTTAGAGGAGGCCGGAATTAAAGAGCTGGATGATAAAAGAAAAGAATTTGTTGTGAAAAATGTAATTTCTTTTAAAGATGAGGACACCGGAAGTGAGATCACCGTGATACCTTCAAAAGAATATCAGGTTACAACTATGGTTGATTTTGGAACCAAAATATTAGGCACCCAAAATGCCTCAATCTCATCTATTAATCAATTCAAAAACGATATTTCAAATTGTAGGACATTTAGTTTTCTTCACGAAATTGAGATGCTTTTAAGTAAAGGATTAATTAAAGGAGGTGATTTAAACAATGCTATTGTATATGTTGATAAGCCATTGTCTGAATCTACAATGAAAAAGTTAAAAAAAGCTTTCAACAAAGACAAAATTAAAGTTAAATCAAATGGAATTTTAGACAATTTAACACTACATTATCCTAATGAGGCAGCTAGACATAAATTATTGGATGTAATTGGTGATTTAGCTTTGATAGGTACTAAAATTAGAGGAAAAGTTATCGCCAACAAACCAGGTCACTACATAAATACCAAATTTTCTAAAAAAATGAATGATATTATCAAAGATTCAAAGAAGAACAATATTCCTGAAATAAATTTTTCTTCTAAACCACTGATGGATACCACTAGAATAATGGATATTTTGCCTCACAGACCTCCTTTTTTATTTATTGACAAAATATATGAATTGACTGAAGATTTAGTAATTGGTGTAAAAAATGTAACCATTGATGAGGATTTCTTCAAAGGGCATTTTCCTGATTACCCTGTCATGCCTGGTGTTATTATTATTGAAGCCATGGCTCAAATGGGAGGGATTTTAGTAATGTCTAAACTTGAGGATCCACAAAATTATTTAACTTTCTTTGCAAAAATTGATAAAGTTAGATTTAGAAATAAAGTTCTTCCAGGCGATACCCTTATATTTAAATGTTCTTTGATTCGTCCATTTAGAAGAGGAATATGTCATATGCAGGGTTTAGCATATGCTAACGGTAAATTATGTGCAGAGGCAGAGCTAACTGCTCAAATAACTAAAGTCAAATAATATGAAACAGCCACTTTCTTATATTCATCCAAATGCAAAAATAGCTAAAAGTGTAGTAATAGATCCATTTACTTCTATTGATGGTGACGTTGTTATAGGTGAAGGTACTTGTATAGGTTCAAATGTTTCAATAATGGAGGGTGCTAGAATAGGAAAGAATTGTAATATATTTCCTGGGGCAGTTATTTCAGCAAACCCGCAAGACTTAAAATACAATAACGAAAAAACATACGTAGAAATCGGAGATAATGTGACTATTCGTGAATGTGTTACCATAAATAAAGGTACTAATGATAGACTCAAAACAGTTATCGGAAATAATTGTTTAATTATGGCATATTCTCATATTGCACATGATTGTTTTGTAGGTGACAATTGTATTTTCTCAAATAACACAACACTAGCTGGTCATGTTACAGTGGGCGATTATGTTATTATTTCAGGTTTAACAGCAATTCATCAATTTTGTTCAATTGGAAACCATGCTTTTGTAACTGGTGGATCTCTCGTGAGAAAAGATGTTCCGCCATTTGTTAAAGCAGCTAGAGAACCACTTTCATATGTTGGAATTAATTCTGTTGGTCTTAGAAGAAGAGGTTTTGATTCAAAGAAAATAAGAGAAATTCAAAATATATATAGATTGCTGTATCAAAAAAATTATAATAACTCACAAGCATGTGAAATTATCGAGGCTGAAATGGAGGCTTCTAATGAAAGGGATGAGATATTAATGTTTATCAAGAATTCGCATCGTGGAATTATGAAAGGTTATACTAAATCCAATTAAAATGAGTACAACATCAGATATAAGAAATGGTTTGTGTATTAAATATAATCATGACATATATAAAATTATTGAATTTTTACATGTCAAACCAGGTAAAGGTCCTGCCTTTGTAAGGACTAAATTAAAAAGCCTGACAAGCGGCAAAGTTGTTGACAACACCTTTTCGGCTGGTCACAAAATCAATGCAGTCAGAGTCGAAACAAATAAATTTCAATATTTATACAATGACTCAACTACATATCATTTTATGAATACAGATGATTATAATCAAATTTCAATTGAAGAAAATTTTTTGGATAATCCTCAATTAATGAAAGAGGGAGAGGTTGTTACAGTAATTAGTAACTCTGAAACTGGTTTACCTCTCTCTGTTGAGATGCCACCAAATGTAGTGTTAGAGGTCATTTCAACAGAGCCTGGAGTAAAAGGTAATACTGCAACCAATGCAACAAAACCAGCGACACTTGAAACTGGTGCTGTAGTTAATGTTCCATTATTTATTAATGAAGGTGATAAAATAAAAGTGGATACGGTTAAAGGAAATTATAAAGAAAGATTTAAAGGATAATGAGTGTATTAGTTAATAAGAATTCAAAAATAATTGTTCAAGGTTTCACTGGAAAAGAGGGTACTTTCCATTCAACTCAAATGATTGAGTATGGAACAAATATCGTTGGTGGTGTAACTCCTAGGAAAGGAGGCCAAAAGCATTTAGATTTGCCTGTATTTAATTCTGTTATTGATGCAATCAAGGAAACCGATGCTAATACAAGCATAATATTTGTTCCTCCTGCTTTTGCAGCAAATGCTATTATTGAAGCTGTTGACGCTGGTATTAAACTGATTATTGCGATAACTGAAGGCATACCTGTAAAAGATATGATTAAAGTAAACAATCATATTAATGACAAGGATACAATATTGGTTGGGCCAAATTGTCCCGGTGTAATTACACCTAATGAGGCAAAGGTTGGAATTATGCCAGGATTTATATTTAAAAAGGGAAGAGTAGGGATAATTTCAAAATCAGGAACACTTACTTATGAAGCAGCTGATCAAGTTGTAAAACAAGGATTAGGGATTTCTACTGCGATTGGAATTGGTGGAGACCCTATTATTGGCACGACGGTAAAAGATGCTTTGAAGTTATTTATTAATGATCCCGATACAGAAATAATTGTCCTTATAGGTGAAATCGGAGGTCAGTTAGAAGCTGATGCAGCCAATTGGTATGTAAAATCCAATTCAAATAAGCCTATAATTGGGTTTATTGCTGGTGAAACTGCTCCTTCAGGAAGAACAATGGGGCATGCAGGCGCAATCGTTGGCGGTGCAGATGATACTGCAGCAGCCAAAAAAAGAATTTTGAGACAATCAGGAATACACGTTGTTGATTCACCAGCTGAAATTGGTAAAAAAGTATTAGAAATTTATTATAAATAATATGAAAATTTTAAAAGATAAAACAGCTATTATTACTGGTGCTACAAGAGGCATTGGTAGGGGAATAGCTGAGACTTTTGCTAAACAAGGTGCAAATGTTTTATTTACATACTCAAGCTCTTCTGATTTAGCAAAGGAAATTGAAAAAGAATTATCGGCTGAAGGAGTAGTAGTTAGAGGTTATAAATCTGATGCATCAAGTTTTGAAGATTGTCAAAAATTAGTTGAAAATATAACTAAAGAATTTCACATAATTGATATTTTGATAAATAATGCTGGAATTACTAGAGATAATTTACTGATGAGAATGCAGGAGAATGATTTTGACAAAGTAATTGAAGTAAATTTAAAATCTGTATTTAATATGACTAAAGCTATACAGAGAACGATGTTAAAACAAAAGTTTGGTTCGATTATTAATATGAGCTCCGTTGTTGGGGTGAAAGGAAATGCAGGTCAATCAAATTATGCTGCATCTAAAGCAGGAATTATAGGTTTTTCTAAATCCATTGCTCTGGAATTGGGTTCAAGAAATATCAGGTGTAATGTAATTGCGCCAGGATTTATTGAAACCGAAATGACCGATGTTTTAGATGAAAAAGTAGTACAGGAATGGAGAAATTCTATTCCGTTAAAAAGGGGAGGCACGACCTTTGATATAGCTAACACGTGTGTCTGGTTAGGGAGTGATATGTCTTCCTACATTACAGGACAAACCATTCATGTAAATGGTGGTTTATTAACTTAAAACTAAATTTAAAAATTAATAATTATGAATAATTTACCAAGAATTGGAGTTCCACTGTTAATCGTATTAACATTTGGGTTATTAGTAGTTGCTAAATCAATAGTAACTATTGGAAGTGGAGAGGCTGGAGTAGAGTATAGGCTTTTCGGCGGAGGTGTAGTAACTGATGAGCCTCCACTGGATGAAGGTTTAAGATTTATCTTTCCATGGAATTCAGTCTTTATATATGAAGTTAGACAACAAGAGGTTTTTGAAAAAATGAATGTTTTATCATCAAATGGACTAGATATTCAGTTAGAAGCGTCTGCCTGGTTTCAGCCAAAATACGAAGATTTAGGAAAACTCCATAAAGAAAAAAGTGAAGCTTACAAACAACGTATTCTTTTGCCAGCTATTAGATCTGCAGCGAGAAGTGTTGTGGGAAGATATACCCCTGAACAACTTTATTCCTCAAAAAGAGATGCAATTCAAACCGAAATTTTTGTTGAGACTCAAAAAATTGTCGACGACCAGTATATTCAGTTAAACGAAATCCTGGTAAGAGATGTTACACTTCCGCCATCTATCAAGGAAGCTATCGAAAGAAAGCTTAAGCAGGAACAAGAATCTCTTGAATATGAATTTAGACTTGTAACTGCATCTAAAGAGGCTGAAAAACAAAGGATAGAAGCAAGAGGTAAAGCAGATGCAAATAGAATTTTAGCAGCTTCATTAACACCAAATATTTTAAGAGACAAAGGAATTGAAGCTACTTTAATATTAGCAGAATCAAGTAATTCAAAAGTAGTCATTATTGGAAGTGGTGACGATGGATTGCCTCTTATACTAGGAAATAATTAAACAAAATTTTAATTAAAAATAAAAAAAGCACCATCTGGTGCTTTTTTTATTGATTAAGAGTAATCATATAATATTTATATATTAATCATTAGCCTCAGCTCTGTAAAACCCTTCCCAATCAACTATTTTTCCGTCTATAACATAAGCACGGTTTACCCCTCTAAAAGCATTTGTCACAGTGTCATTAACCCATTTTGCAGACACATAAACATGTACATGTTCCCCTCCAATATTTGGATCTAAATCTACAGAGAACATTTGATCAGTTTTCCATTCAAAAGTAATCGAGTTTTCTTGTCTTTCTAATTCATTTTCTTTGAGATTTTCAATAAACTTGTCTATTGCGATATCAACTCCATCACCTTGTGTGAGGGTTAAAGAATCAGCACAATAATCTTTCATTTTATCAAACTCTTTTGATTGCCAAGCATTGTTAAAGTCTGCAACAATATTAATTGCCTCATCTGTTCCTAGGTAATATTTATATTCTGTTCCATCATCTGTCCAAGTTGTCATTCCAATTGATCTCTCTGGCGAATTACAACTTACAATAAATAAGGCGATTAATGTCAATGATAGTGTTTGTTTAAAGTATTTCATAATTTATTTTTTAATTATTTATTAATAGTATTATTCGTTTTCTGAGTCATTTATATCTTGATTGAAAGTGTTCCACCAAACAACTTTTCCTTCTATAACATAATATCTATTAATTGAATTCCATGTGTTTTTTCCATTTTCATCCTCATATCTTCCAAGATATGTAACCGAGACATGCTCACCTCCTCTTGATGGATCTAAATCCACAGAATAAACGTTACTGAATTCCCATTCAAGAGTTGCATTTCTTGAGTCAACAATTGAATCAACTTCAAGTCTTCTCGTTATAAATGAATCAAGATCATAATTAACCCCATTTGAGGTAGTAATACTCACGGAATCTGATAAAAAGTTTCTGAGTTGGTTGTAATCTCTTTCCTGCATAGCTTTATCAACATTTACCGCAACATTTACCGCATTTTCAGTGCCTAAATGCCATTTGTAAACTTTTCCATCATCCGACCAGTTACTTAATCCTACAGATTTATTACTGGTATCACATGAAATAAATAAAAATAAAACACATAACAGAGATAGAAGGTTAAATTTTTTCATAATGAATTATTGGTTAGTTAATTAAAATATTAATTGAATTAAATAAATATAGTAATATTAGCTTAAATTGTATTAAAATATGATGGTAAAAAAATAATTTAATATTTTTGATACATTTAAATTTAACAGATGGAATTTTTGAGTTACGAGTTTTTAGGGAATAGTATTACTAACTATTTATACTTTTCTGCTTCTTTTTTGATTGGGTTATTACTGATAATTCCAGTTAGGCTATTTATTTCCAAATTATTATTTAAACTATTTGGCAAGGATAATGATCAAAATGATAACGAAAAGTTTAATTCTTTGATGAAAAAACCTTTACAGTGGTTTTTAATCCTTTTGGTGCTATATTTTTCAACAAAATTTGTTAGTTTGCCAGATTTTTTAAATTCTCCAGAAGAGGGTAGTATTGAGCTTGGTAAATATTTCGGTAAAGGTTACAATCTATTATTGCTAATTACAATTTTTTGGACAATTAGTAGATCTATCGATTTTATTGGATTCAAATTAAAAAACAAAGCTTTAAAAACAGAGAGTAAAGTAGACGATCAACTAATTCCGTTTGCAATTGACATTGCCAAGGTTTTAACAATAGTCTTGGGTATTGTAATGATACTTGGAAATGTTTTTGATGTCAATGTTACCGCTCTCGTGACTGGTCTTGGAATTGGTGGGGTGGCTTTTGCATTAGCATCTAAAGAAAGTTTAGAAAATCTTCTTGGTTCTTTTACTATTTTCTTTGATAAGCCATTTACTGTTGGTGATACTGTCACTTTAGGTGGAGTAACAGGAACCGTTGAAAAAGTAGGATTTAGGAGTACTAGAATCAGGACTTTTGATAAAAGTATTGTAACTGTTCCAAATAAAAATATAATTAGTACAGAATTAGATAATTTGGGTGCTAGACCTGTAAGAAGAGTAAAGTTCAATATCGGGTTAACATATGATACATCTGTTGAAAACATCAAAAATATTGTTGATGATATTCAAAAACTTATCGATGAACATTCAATGACAAATCAAGACGGTAAGGTTAGATTTTTAGAATTTGGGCCTAGTTCCCTAGATATTATGGTTCTTTACTATGTTGATAGCCCTGATTGGGATGTCTTAATTGATGCTAAGCAAAAAATCAATTTTGATATTATTAATATTGTAAATAAATATAAATGCGAATTTGCATTTCCGTCAACTTCAGTTTATATCGAAAAGAATTAATTTATGTCCTTAGCTCCATTATCATCAAATTTAGGAGTTTCAAGGGCTAAACACTTACTTAGACGAGCTTGTTTTCACTATAATAAAGAACTATTATATGTAATTTCTGGATTAAACGCCGAACAGGCGATCAACTATTTATTACAAGATGACACAGTCTCTTATGAGGAGCCTTATGACCCTCTACCATCTGATTCACCTCATGGTTATTGGCTTTCTTCAAACGAGTATCCACCTGATATACCTAATCACGGCAGAAAGCGTGGACTCTTATCTCAATGGTGGTTTTATAATATGGTTAACAGAAACAATTTAAGAGATAAGCTATTATTTTTTCTTCATACTACATTCACAATTTCTAAAGGTGATGTTGGTGCTTCACATTATTTTTATGATCATTTAAGATTATTAGAATATTATTCAGACGGAAACCTAAGGGAATTAGCTAAAAAAATCACTCTGGATAATGCAATGCTTAATTATTTGGACAATACTCAAAACAACGCAAATAATCCAAACGAAAATTATGCAAGAGAGTTTTTAGAGCTATTTACAATCACAAAAGGAGACCAAATAGGAGAAGGGGATTACACTACATATACTGAAGATGATGTAATTCAAGCAGCAAGAGTTTTTTCAGGATTTAAAACTATGTTGGATAGAAGTACTATTGATGCTGATACAGGGATTCCTATGGGAAGAATTTCAATAAATCAACATGATCAAGGAGATAAAATTTTTAGTCATGCTTTTGATAATTATGAGCTTCAAGCTGGAACTGATCAAAATTCAATCATGGATGAATTGCATGAGTTTGTTGATATGGTATTTGACAAGGAGGCTACAGCAAAGGCTTATGTTGAAAAATTATATAGATTTTTTGTTAAAAGCGAATGGAGTAGTGCTGATGAGACTAATATAATAAACCCATTAACTCAATTACTAATCGAGAATGATTATGAAATGATGCCTGTTGTTAGAACTATTTTATCATCACAACATTTTTATGATGCAGGTGACTCTGATCCATCTGATGAAATTTTAGGATCTATTATAAAATCTCCTTTACAACTACTCTCCTCAGCAATGAGAAATCTAGGTTTTATTATACCAAACCCAAATGATGATATGGATAATTATTTTAGGTTTTCAAAATATTTCTTGGATAATACTTTTTTCCCCATGTCAGGAATGATTTTATTTGGCCCAGGTACAGTTGCTGGATACCCTGCGGTTTTCCAAGCTCCTGATTATGATAGACAATGGTTTTCTTCAAGCACAATTCTAGCGAGATACAGAATGATTGAGTGTCTAATTACAGGAAGAAATGCCTTAGGTCAAAATGGTCAATTTGGCTCATCAGTTGATACAGTATCAATTATCCAAAATAATATTTCATCACCTGGAAACATTTATAACCTTGTAAATGATATTGCTGAAATATTTTACCCTTTTGGTATTCAGCAAGACAGAATTGAATATTTTGCTGAATTGGTATTGGATGGTTACCCAGGCTATTATTGGGAAGATACATGGAATAATTATCTCGCAGATGGAGATGACACTATAGTAAGAAATAAATTAAACTCGTTAATAAGTGCAATGTTTAACGCAGCTGAAAATCAATTAATGTAAAAGTTGAAAAGAAGAAATTTCATAAAATTAACAGCCACAGCCACAGCAATAGGGTTATTGCCGAATCAGATTTCCAATGCACTTTATATTGGTGAGAAATTCATTAATTGCGATATAAATAATAGGAAACTTGTGTTAATTTTCCTTGGAGGAGGAAACGATGGTTTAAATACAATTATTCCTTTAAATCAATATGATTTTTATAGTAATTTGAGACCTACTTTAAAAGTCCCTGAGACAGGCTCAAGTTCTTATATTACTTTAGATACATCCTTAGATGATGAACAATTAGTTGGTTTACATCCATCATTGTCAGGTTTTAAAAATTTATATGACTCAGGCTTCTTAAGAATACTACAAGGCGTAGGTTATCCTTCTCAAAATAAAAGTCATTTCGCATCAACAGATGTTTACAACACGGGAAATGACGGAAATAGTTGGTTGAATGGTGGTAATTCAGGATGGATTGGTAGATTTATTGAATCATATTATTATGATTTAGTTGAACAGTCCTTCCCGATTGGAGTTGAAATTGGTTCAAAAACAAGTTCTTTGGGTTTTCATGGTGCTCAGGAGCATGGATTATCTTTAAATATTGAAGGCCAAGATGCATCAGGGTTTTATTCTGTACTAAGTGGACTAGGGGGGGAAGCACCTTCATTTATTCCTAATTCACATTACGGAGAAGAATTACAATACATAATTGATAATGATCAGACAACGACAATCTATTCTGAGGCGATTTCAAATGCATTTAATAATGGTTCAAACAATGCATCATATGACGATTCTAATTTATCAAATCAGCTAAAAACAGTTGCTAGGTTAATAAGTGGAGGACTACAGTCTAAAGTTTATTTAGTAAAATTAAACGGATTTGACACACATAACTCTCAAGTACAAGGGCAAAATGATATTCAAGGAAATCATAATGATTTATTGACTGAACTAAACAATGCTGTAGCTAGTTTTATGGATGATATTTCTAATCAGGGTTTTCATAATGATGTCATTGGTCTAACATTCTCTGAATTTGGAAGAAAAGCAAAGGAAAATGGTAATTTAGGTACTGATCATGGGGAAATAGCGCCAATGTTTGTATTTGGTAGTGCAATTAATGGTGGTGTCTCTGGAACAAATCCTGATTTAACAGAGGCTACTGAAGAAAATAATTTCCAATTAGAGACATTTCAGTATGATTACAGACAAACTTTAGGAACACTTTTGCAGGATTATTTAGGCGCTGATGACAATGCAATTGATTCAACATTTTTTAATCATACTTCAAATGAAAGTTTTGCTGATAATAAAATTAATGATTTGATTAAGCCAGATTTTTCAGTTACAGATAATTGTTACAGTAATAGTTTGTCCTTACCAAGCTCGAGCGAAAACTATTTTAAAATTTCTCCAAACCCATTCCAAACTGAAATAAAAATTATTAATCCAGATTTCGATAAGGATATTTCTTTTCAGATTTTTGATTTAAACGGAAGGCTAGTTAAATCTGGAATATTTGCTGTTAATAAATCAATAAAAATTGACAATATTATGAATGGAATATATTTTATTAAAATTAAATTTGATAATAGAGTAGAGTCTCATAGAATCATAAAATCATCATAGTTGTAGATTAAGCCTTAATTTGTAATATAATAAAATATTCTATTTTACATAATATAAATTATAAGACAATTAAGCTTATATTCTATCCCTTATTGAGTCTATAATGAAATTAACATTGTTGTTATTAGTATTAATATTAATATTCTTATCACCATATACACCATAAAAATCTGATTCTGTTACGCTGAATAAACCAATCGTTGTTACATTACTTGAATGAGCTAAATGCATCATACCACTATCAGCTCCTATAAATAATTTAACATTATGCATAACACTAGCTATTTCTCTTATGTCATTACTGTAATACGACTTTGCAGCAAAATTAATTTGTGATACATTTTCCATTGGTAAAATTTCAAGAATATTGTATTTATTTTCAAAAATTTTAATCTTTAAATATAGATTTTTCCACCATTCTTCACTATAACATTTATCCGCTGTTGCATATGTGAAAATTGAAATAACAGGTTTATTATCATTAAAAATTGATTTTAGTAATTTTTCTCCATTTTGGATTTCATAGCCTCTTAATTTAATATCAAGTTTTGGGATTGCATAATTAACTCTATCTATCTGGTTTTTTACCTGATATCTAAGATTATAAATAGGATTTTTAGCATTATGACTGTAATCTTCAATTTTTGATAATTCTTTGTTTTTTATATTAAAAAACTTATAACTTGACCTCGAGAGCTTTACAGCTAATTTTCCAGAAAATGACACTTTGTTAGCATTTATTGCTAAATCATAATTATGCTTAAAAAGAGATAACCAACAAGAAAAATAGTCTAAAAGATTTTTAAATGGTTTTCTAGGTAATTTTATGATTTTTGTTACGTCTTTGTAGCTCTCAAAAACCGAGTCTCCGATATTTCCCATTAGAAATAAATGTATCTCTGCATTTGGAAAAATACCAATCACCTCTTTGATTAGTGGTGTTAATAAAAGATTATTACCCAGTCTATGATTTGGTCTTGAAATTAAGATTTTTTTTACTTGGGTAATATTTTCGTTAAATTTTAAATCTGAAGTACTGTGATCAACAAATAGTTTTGAGAAAAATCGGTTAATCTTTCTTCTTAAATAATTAATGTTTCCTTTCGGATTCAATTTTAATCCGATTTTGAAGAATACACCTCCATATTTCGATCATATTTACAACACATAGGTAATGCCTCGTATGATGTTTGATTTGCAGACGTATTCATTGTTTCATAGCCAGATTCTGTTATTGCATAATTTAATGCATCTACATCAAAATTAGAAGGATCATTAAATTTAACATCAAGAATTTTTGATTGAATCCCCCACTCTGCGTCAAAAACAAAATCCAATTCTTTAACAGACTTTTCAATAGTTGTTTTACACATACCGCAGTTGCCTTTAACCCCGATGCTATAGTCTGATTGCATTTCTGTAGATAACTTAGATTTTGTAGCAGGTGCTTTTTTAATTACAACCTGTTCTTTACAACCTACAAACCACATGATAATAGCGCCAAAAATTAATCCTTTGATAAATGATATCCAAAAGCCCTGATAATTTGATAGTCCAAACATATTTAAATTTTTTTCCACTTGTTTTTTATGCCATTTAATAAAATTCATGATTTAAAATTACTAAATTATTTTTTGTTTTTAATTTCATCAAAATTACTTCTGATATTCGTCCTTAATCTTTTTTTATAATCTTGAGTTAACCAATCTAAAAAGTTGTCAGTGCTTTTACTGATGCACTTAGAATATCTTTTTATAACATAATCAATATCATCATTTAACTCTTTAACCAAAATTAAAGCGTCAAATTCATCTTCACTATTTTCAATACATATCAAAGAATGGTGATTTATGGCTTTTTCTAAAACTGTTTTTGATGACTTTCCTTTTTTAATTGACTCAACATATGTTTTATCAACATCAAAATGAATAATATCAGAATTTGAAAAAAGTTCCTTTAATTCATCTGGCATTTCATATTTAAACCTACCTTCAATTTCCTCATCAGATTGTATACTATCTAAGTAATTCATGGGATTCCTAAATATCTTCTGCCAATCAATGTCAGATCCCCAATCACCAAATCTGTAAAAATTATTTCCTAAATCAATAACTTCAAATGTGTCTTTATTCTTAAGTAATCTTGAGCCTCTACCAATCATTTGATAATATAATGTCAAAGATTTTGTCGCTCTATTAATCATTATACAACTCACAGTTGGTTCGTCAAAACCAGTTGTGAGTATACTAACAGAGGTTAATATTGCATTAGGAGTTTCTTTAAACCATTTTAAAATTTCGGATCTCTGTTTTTTTGTTGCGGTATTGTCTAAGTGCCTAATATTAAAGCCTACTTTTTTAAATGTGTCGTATACTATAAGAGATGTATTAATTCCATTATTGAAAATTAGCGTCTTTTTATTTAAACATCTTTCTTCATATGCTAGCATTAATTTGGATAACATATCATTATTTGTATAAAGTTCTTCTGAGGATTTAACGGTATAATCACCATTAGCACCAACAATAAGACTAGTTAGACCCACATTATATGAGAATAAGTTTGCTTTGGCTAAGAATTTATTTTTGATTAATTCACTTATCGATTCACCTACAATCAGATCATCATAATTATCAGTCATTGGTAAATTTATATTTGAACTTAATGGTGTTGCTGTTACCCCAAGAATGAATGATGTGCTAAAAAACTTGAGTAACTTAGTAAATGAATTGTAATGTGCCTCATCAATAATTACTAGTCCAACATCTGAAATATCTAGCTTATCATCCAATAATCTGTTGTTTAAAGTTTCAACCATAGCAACAAAACAACTATATTTTTGTTGATCATCGAGTGAGGCTTTACTATTTACAATCTTATTTAAAACCCCAAAGTTACTTAATACTTTAGATGTTTGATTGCATAATTCAATTCGGTGAGTTAAAACAACTACTTTTTTCTTTTTTAATTTTAAGTATTGTCGTACTATTTCTGAAAAAATGATAGTCTTTCCTCCTCCGGTGGGAAGCTGATAAAGAAGGTGGTAATCATTCTCGCAATCTTCAAATTTTTCAAAAATTTTATCAATTGCACCTTTTTGATAATTATATAAATCTATTTCAGTTTTAATAGTCATTTAAATAAATCAGATTTGCAAAAGTAGTAAGATTTCTAAGTTTATTTATATTTAAAACTCATTTTATTTGGATTTAAAAATAAATTAGTTGTAAATATTTCCATAAAAATATTAACTAGTAATTTAAAAGATCTTTTATCTCTTTTTCAAATCTCACAAACGGTAAATATTGCCTTTCTAAACTCTCTTGAAAAGGAATGGGTGTATTTAGACTAGCGACACGTTTTACAGGTGCATCTAATTTCTCAAAACAGTTTTCCATAATAATTGATGAAATTTCAGAGCCTAGGCCTCCAAATAGACTGTCTTCATGTAATATAATTGCTTTTCCTGTCTTATTTACAGAGCTGATTATAGATTTGTAGTCAAGTGGAGATAATGTCCTTAAATCGATTAAATCACAGCTAATTGAATTTTTATCAACTACTTTAATTGCCTCATGAACTCCTGCGCCATAAGTTATAACCGTTATGTCATTTCCAACTCTTAAAAGCTTAGCTTTCCCAATTTCAATATTATAATAACCCTCAGGAACTTTTCCGCGAATACTTCTATATAAAGCTTTGTGTTCAAAAAATAAAACTGGATTAGGATTTTCGATTGATGATATTAAGAGGCCTTTTGCATCATCAGGAAAAGCTGGATAAACAACTATTAATCCAGCAGTTTTAGTAAACCATGCTTCATTGGTCTGTGAATGAAAAGGCCCTGCTCCTACACCTGCTCCACAGGGCATTCTAAGAACAACATCAGCATTTTGTCCCCATCTGTAGTGAGCTTTTGCTAGATAATTTACAACAGGGTTGAAGCCTGATGTAATAAAATCTGAAAATTGTAATTCAACAATACTTTTTCTGTTACATATTGACAATCCCATCGCTATTTCAATAATTGAAGATTCGCAAATAGGTGTATTTCTAACCCTTTCTTTTCCAAACAACTCTACAAAACCTTCAGTAATTTTAAAAACTCCCCCATATTCAGCGATATCTTGACCCATAATTATTAGATCATCAAATTTCATCATTGTTTCTTTTATTCCGTCTGATATAGCATCTATAAATCTTTTTTCAGTAATCTTTTCTGAAGGAATAATTTTTTCAAAATTGAAATATCTATATACATCTGAAATTTCATTTTCTATGTTTGATTTTATATTTTCTTCTTCAAACGTTTTTACGAGGTTTTCATCAATATTTTTTGAGATTTCTTTTTTTATAACTTTTGTGTCATCTATACTTAAAACTTTAGAATCCAGAAGAAATTTTTCATAATTTGAAATAGGGTCTTTTTCTTTCCAATCATTTATTAGTTTTTCTGGCACATATTTTATTCCACTCGCCTCCTCATGTCCTCTCATTCTAAATGTTTTAAACTCAATGAGATACGGGCTTGGTTTTTTAAGTATTTTTTTTCTTATTTCTTTAATACTTGAGTACACTTCAATTATATTATTCCCATCTAATGTTACTGATTCAATACCGTATCCAATTCCTTTATCGGAAATTCTTTTACAATTATATTGCTCATTGGTTGGAGTTGAAAGTCCATAGCCATTGTTCTCAATTATAAAAATAACAGGTAAACCCCATACGGACGCTACATTTAATGCTTCATGAAAATCTCCTTCGCTTGTACCCCCTTCTCCACTAAATACTGCGGTAACTTTTTTATTTTTTGAAATTAGGTTATGTAAAGCAATTCCATCTGCTACCCCCATTTGAGGACCTAAATGAGAAATCATTCCAACTATATTATAATCATTTGTTCCAAAATGAAAAGATCTATCCCTACCTTTTGTGAATCCGTTTGATTTTCCCTGCCATTGAGAAAACAATTTGTGTAATGGTATTTCCCGACTAGTGAATACCCCAAGGTTTCGATGCATTGGTAATATATATTCATTATTGTTTAATGCCTTTGTTACACCAACTGATATTGCTTCTTGACCAATACCTGAGAACCATTTTGAAATTTTTCCTTGACGTAAAAGAATCAACATTTTTTCCTCTATCATTCTAGGAATAAGCATTCCCGTATAGAGTTCAATGTGAGTAGAAGTACTTAATTTTGAATTTGAGTAATTCATTTCTTATTAATTAGCAAATTATTAATTTTTCATTACACCCAATACACCCTTCTTGAACTAAAAACCTAAGTTATTAACATTTATTATCTTTGACTAAATAAAATTTTAATAAAATGAATCAAATACCTTCAGTAGACCTAAAAGATTTTTTAAGTGATAATAAACAAACTAAATCCATGTTTGTTCAAACAATCGGTAAAGCTTTTCAGGAGATTGGCTTTTGTGCTGTTAGCGGACATTTCATAGATGATGACTTGGTAAATAGGTTGTACGGTCAAATTAAGTTATTTTTCGACTTACCAACTGATGTTAAAAGAAAATATGAGCATCCAGAATTTTCAGGTCAAAGAGGATATGTTTCATTTGGAAAAGAGAGCGCTAAAGGAAGCAAGCATGGCGATCTTAAAGAATATTGGCATTTTGGTCAATATATTTCTGAAAAGGAAATAACCAAGTATAATTATTTTCCAAACATAATCGTTGATGAACTCCCTGAGTTTAATAAAGTTGGTGAAGAAGTGTACAAAACATTAGAAAAGACCGCTAAATATGTTCTAAGGGCATTAGCGCTATTCTTGGAGATAGATGAAAACTATTTTGACAACTATATCAAAAATGGTAATTCAATTTTAAGGCCCATACATTATCCTCCAATATCTGAGGATCCTAAGGAAGCAGTTAGAGCGGCAGCTCATGGTGATATAAATTTGATCACTCTTCTTATGGGAGCTCACGGAAAAGGACTTCAAGTTAAAAATACCAAAGGTGAATGGATTGATGCTGTAGCTAGTGAAGATGAGTTAATGATAAATATAGGTGACATGCTCTCAAGACACACCAATAATGTTTTAAAATCAACGGTTCATAGAGTTGTTAACCCAGATAAAGAGCTTCTTAAAAAGTCTAGATATTCAATTCCTTTTTTCATGCATCCAATAAGTGAAATGAAATTAAATGTCCTTGAGTCAACTATATGTGATGAATTTCCAAAAGCGTATGAAGACATAACAGCTGGTGAGTTTCTTGAAGAAAGATTGATTGAACTAGGTTTGCTCAAAAAGTAATGGATTTACAAGATCAATTAAAAAATGTTTTTCCGGATCATAAATTTTCAGAGAACACCAGCTTCGTTCATAAAAAAGCTACTATTTCACACACCCAAACCACTCCTCTATTATGTAAATATGAAAAGAGAAATGGAAGATCTACTACCATCATTGAAGGTTTTGAAAAAATTAAAAAAGAAGAAATAAAATTAATAGCTAAATCAATTAAACAAAAGTTTTCTGTTGGTGGCTCTGTTAAAGGATACTCAATTATAATCCAAGGAAATATAAGAAACGATATTATGAATTTTCTTTTGTTAATGGGATATAAGGTAAAACGCGTTGGGGGGTAATTATGAAATCATCTGAAATAATTACAAATAATGATGGTAGTATATATCATTTATGTCTTAAGCCCAATCAAGTTTCAAAAGAAATAATTCTGGTTGGTGACCCATTTCGGGTAGATATTATTTCCAAGTATTTACACGATATTGAGTTTACTATTCAAAATAGAGAGTTTAAATGTGTTACGGGTCATTACAATAAAAAAAGAGTTTCAGTAATTTCAACTGGTATTGGTGGTAGTAATATTGATATTGTTATTAACGAATTAGATGCACTATTCAATTATGATTTTGCTAATAAATGCTTTAAAAACACTCATGAATCAGTAAATTTTATAAGAATTGGTACTTCTGGATCTATTTCAGGAGATATTTCAGTTGATTCATGGCTTATAAGTGAATACGCAATTGATATTAATTCACAGTTATCTTTTTATGATATAAAAAACTACTCTAGTAAAAATATTGAATTAATTTCATTAGAAGACAAGAATCTTTATTGTTTCAAGTCCTCGAACACGCTATTTCAAAAATTTTACTCTCATAATCTATATAAAGGGTTAACCGCTACTTGTAATGGATTTTATGCTTTTCAAGGAAGAGAAACCCGAATTCCCTTAGCAAGTACAATTGATATCGATGATTTGAAATCAATTAAATTTAAAAAAAACCATATCACTAATCTCGAGATGGAAACAGCAATAATCTATGGCCTATCAGATTTTTTAGGTCATAATGCAATATCATTAAATGCAATTTTAGCTAATCGTATTAATGATTTATATTCACAAAATCCTGCAGAAGTAATAGAGTCTTTAATCTTGTTTGTACTTGATAGGATATAATTATACCCATTTAATTTCCGTTATATTATTTTCCTTTAAATATTGATTAGCCTTACTAAAATGCTTATTTCCAAACCAATACCCCCTATTTGCACTAAGTGGTGATGGATGACCTGAGCTCAATATAAGGTGTTTATTTTGGTCAATTAATTTACTTTTTTTCTTAGCATAATTTCCCCATAAAAAAAATACAACATTATTTTTCTTCACTGAAATTGAATTGATAATCTCATTTGTAAAATCTTCCCACCCCATATTCTGATGACTACCAGGTCTATTTTTTCTTACAGTTAAAGTTGAGTTTAATAACAAAACTCCTTGGTTTACCCATGGCATTAAGTCTCCACTTAATGGATATTTAACATTTAAATCTTGTTCAATTTCCTTAAAGATATTTATTAACGATGGAGGATGGCTTGCGTTTTTTGGAACTGAAAAAGCAAGGCCATTTGCTTGGTTATGATTGTGATATGGATCTTGACCTAAAATCACCAACTTAACATCATCAAATTTACAATTGTTCAGCGCTGAAAAAATCAAACTCACTTTTGGATAGCAGATGTTATTTTTATATTCGGATTTAACAAAATCAACCAGATTTTTAAACCCTACAGAATTTAAATGATGATTTAGATGCTTTTTCCAAGAATCATCTAACTTAACATTCATTTTTTTGAAACAATTTTGTCTACTATCATTGAGACAGTTGCATCACCAGTAATATTAACTACAGTTCTACACATGTCTAAGGGTCTATCAACAGCAAATATTAAAGCTAATCCAGCTTCTGGAATACCTGCTTGCGCTAATACAATTACCAGTACAATTATTCCTGCACTAGGAACAGCAGCAGCTCCTATCGACGCTAATGTTGCTGTTACTATAATTCCTAATTGTGCTGTGATTGATAAATCTAATCCAAAGGTCTGTGCAATAAATACAGCGGCTATGGCTTGATAAACTGCGGTGCCGTCCATATTTATAGTAGCTCCAATAGGTAAAACAAAGCTCGACACCTCCTTTTTTACATTCAAGTTATTATGAACCCTGTCCATGGTAACAGGGAGAGTAGCAGCACTTGAACTAGTAGAAAAAGCCACTAATTGGGCAGGCAAAATACCCTTAAAAAAGAAATTAGGGCTTTTATTTAGTATTAATTTTACTACGATTGTATAGATTACAATTAATAAAAATAATCCAGCTAACAGCGTAATTGAGTATAGTAACAAGCTTTTTAATAGGTCCCATTTGGGTGCTTCAACTATAAGTGTAGCCAATAATGCAAAAACTCCGTAAGGGGCAAAGCTCATAATAAGATCAATTATTTTTAGAATTACTTCATTGAGTGAATCAAAAAAATCCTTTAATGGCTTAGATTTTTTCTCAGGAATTAGAATCATAGAAATACCAAATAAAATTGAGAAGAAGATAATTTGAAGCATATTTTTATTATCTGTTGCTGCATTTATAATATTTGACGGAACTATATCAATGATTGGTTGAAGAGGTCCTGAGTTTTTTGTTTCAGCAGCAGCTTCTCTTTTTTTATCTGCATCATCCTCATAGGCATTTAATAATTCAATTCTTGTTTCCTGCGAAATTGAATTTCCAGGCTTGATGATGTTTACTATTCCAAGACCAACACTAACCGCAATTACTGTAGTAATTAAATAAGTAGTTATAGTTATTCCACCCATTTTTGACAATTTTGAAATATCCTTTAAGTCAGAAATTCCTTTGATTAAGGATGCTAAAATCAATGGAATTGCTATCAGTTTTAAAGCATTGATAAATATTGTACCAAATGGCTTAATCCAGTCCGAAATAAGATCTTTACCAAACTGACCGAAGTTTGACATTAAAAAACCAAATAAAACGCCGAAAACCATCCCAATTATGATTTTCCAATGTAGCGGTAGTTTTTTTAAGTTCATATAGTTTTTGTTTTATTAATTAAATAATAATCTAATATTACCATAGCAGCCATAGCCTCAACAATAGGTACTGCTCTTGGCACTACACATGGGTCATGTCGACCCTTCCCTTTGATTATTGACTCATTTCCTTTGGAGTCTATGGTTTGCTGATCTTTCATCACTGTGGCAACAGGTTTAAATGCTACATTAAAATAAATATCCATACCATTACTTATTCCTCCCTGAATACCACCAGAATAATTGCTTTTTGTTGTTTCATCTGTCTTTATGATATCATTATGTTCTGAACCTTTCATCTTAGTTCCGCTAAATCCACTGCCGTATTCAAAACCTTTGACAGCATTAATGGATAGCATTGCTCTGCCTAATTCTGAATGAAGTTTATTAAAAACAGGTTCACCTAAACCAACAGGAACATTTTTAACTATACATTTTACAATACCGCCTAATGTGTCACCGTTTTTTCTCGCATTTTTTATTTCATTAATCATATTTTCTGAAACAGATTTATCTGGACATCGAACTGTGCTATTTTCAATATTCTTTTGATTATCTAAGATGTAATTATCATCTAGAGAAATAGTTCCAATTGAATATGTGTAAGCATAAATATCAACATTTTTTAGTAACTGTTTAGCAATAGCACCAGCCACAACTCTACAAGCTGTTTCTCTAGCAGAACTTCTACCACCTCCCCTATAATCTCTGAATCCATACTTTTTTTCATAAACAAAATCTGCATGACTTGGCCTAAATGAATCCTTGAGGTGATTATAGTCTTTACTTTTTTGATCTTTATTTCTTATTAAAAAACCAATAGGTGTTCCTGTTGTTTTTCCTTCAAAAATCCCAGAAAGGAACTCAACTGTGTCGTCCTCTTTTCTTTGGGTAACAATTTTAGATTGACCAGGTTTTCTTCTTTGCATCTCATAGGAAATAAGATCTAAATCAATCTTATGTCCTGCAGGGCAACCATCAATTATACCACCGATGGCTTTTCCATGTGACTCACCAAAAGTTGTTAATCTAAAGATGTTTCCAAAAGAATTATTCATAAGTACTAAATAAGGAGTTAAAAATATAGTTTATTAATAACTTCTAAAAATTATTAATAATATTTAAAAATATTGGTTTTAAATTTATAATGTACTATTGGTTTACATGAAAAGTTATTCATCAGTTATTAATGATTTCACAAAACTTATCGGCGGCAAGTACGTTGTTACTGGTAAATGGCAAAAACAACCCTTTGTAAATGGATGGAGGTATGGAAATGGGGATGCATTGGCAGTTTTAAAACCTGCCAATTTTATAGAACTATGGAGACTTTTAAATATCTGTATTTCGCAGGATTTTATAGTTATAATGCAGGCAGCTAACACAGGCTTGACCGGAGGATCTACACCATATGGTAATGATTATGATAGGCCAATTGTTATTATTAATACATTACGTATAAATGATATTCAGCTTATTAATGATGCGAAACAGATTATAGCTCATGCAGGAAGCACCTTATACGACTTAGAAAATAAATTGAAGCCATTTGATAGAGAACCACATTCTGTGATTGGTTCAACTTCAATTGGTGCATCTATAGTAGGTGGTATTTGTAATAATTCTGGTGGTTCACTAGTTAAAAGAGGCCCAGCCTATACTGAATTAGCCTTATATGCCAGATTAAACAAACAAGGAAAACTAGAGTTAGTTAATGAACTTGGGATTAATCTTGGAAAAGACCCTGAAACTATATTGAACAACTTACAAAAAGGAAATTATAACAATGAGGATATAATTCATAATGCAAAAATTGCATCAGACGATAAATATTCTAAAATAGTTAGAGGTATTGACGAAAATACACCAGCTCGATATAATTCAGATAAAAGATTGCTTTATGGTGTCTCTGGAAGTTCAGGAAAGGTTGTAGTATTTGCACTAAGATTAGATACTTATCCAAAAGCGAAAAAAAATAAAGTCTTTTATTTAGGAACTAATAACCCTGACGTATTTTGGAAAATAAGAAGGGATATTCTATCAAAATTCGATAATTTACCCACCCTTGGGGATTATTTGCATAGGGATTGTTATGACGCAGCTAAGAAATATAGTAAGGATAATTTTATTGTAATTGAAAAACTAGGGACTAATTTTTTACCAACATTGTTTGAATTGAAAAGAAGCGTAGATATAGTCGCAAGTAAAGTTAAATTCTTGCCCGACAAATTTTCTGATAGAATCATGCAATTTTTAAGCTTGTTATTTCCAAATCATCTTCCAAAGAGAATGGAGCAATTTAGAAATAGGTTTGAACATCATTGGATAGTTGAAATGTCTGACGAAGGTATATATGAGGCTAGAGAATATTTTGATAAATTTTTCAAAGAAAATGATGGAGATTTCTTTGAATGTAACAAAAAGGAAGGTCAAAAGGCATCCTTACATAGATTTGTCTCGGCAAGTGCTGTAGGCAGATATTATAATCTCAAAAATAAAGAGGTTGGTGAAATGATTTCTTTAGATGTTGCAATCCCAAGGAATGAAAAAAAATGGTTTGAAAAATTACCAAAAGAAATCAATGAAAAAATTCACGCGAAATTTCACTATGGCCATCTTTTTTGCCATGTTAAACATCAAAACTATATTCTGAAAAAAGGTGTTAATGCAAAAGAATTAAAAAAACAACTACTTGAAATGTATAATAAAAAAGGTGCAGAGTATCCCGCAGAACATAATTTTGGACATGAATATGAAGCAAAACCTTCGTTACTAAACTTTTATAGGACCCTTGATCCCACAAATACATTTAATCCAGGTATAGGAATGTCTAGTAAGCTTAAAAATTGGAAATAGTTTTAAGCTATTATTTCTAAAGGATTGGTTTCTTTCCAATTACCTCTGGTAAAATCTGGAAATTTTTGATGCTCTCCATTGTTTGCTATAGATTTGGCGCTTAATGGTGTAACAGCACTCCAAAAACATCCTTCATACACATTTTGATCAAGAGGTTCTCCCCTTCTTAAACATTCAATTATTCTATATCTCATAACAAAATCCATCCCTCCATGGCCAACATGGTTTCTGCCCCCCATTTTTTTTATTAATGAATCAAGTCGTTTATAAAGAGGGTGATCATATTTTTCATATAGTATTTTAAGTTTTTCACCTTTAACCCACGTATGGTGATCCTTAGTTATACCTTCAACTCCATTTTCAAGTGCAACTCTAGTTGGAAAACCAGCTAAAATACCTTTTGTTCCTTGAATTAAATTATGTCTAGTGTATGGTCTTGGACTTGTTTCATCCCATTGAATCATTATAGTTCTTCCTAAATTAGTTTTTATGATTGAAGTGTTCATATCTCCGTTTGAATAACTTAAATTATTCCACTTATGCTCAGAATCATAATTTTTTTCAGCATATAGTTTTCTACCCAAAGCTGGAGTAGAATAAGAGACTAAGGAATTGAAATTATCATCACCTCTTGATAAATTCATGTACTGAGCTACAGGCCCTAGCCCATGAGTTGGATATAAATTTCCTCTACTTTTTGCATAATGATGGGTTCTCCAAGAACCAGTTCCTCTTTTTTCTTCATTCATTTGAAATCTAAGTTCGTGAATATAGGCTGCTTCAGCGTGTAAAAAATCTCCAATTATCCCTTTTCTACATATATTTAAATACATTAATTCATCTCTTCCATAGTTAACATTTTCCATCATCATGCAATGCTTTCTTGTTTTTTCAGAAGTATTAACTATATCCCATAGATCATCGATGGTTGTTGCCATTGGAACTTCAACAAATGCATGAGCCCCACTTTTCATAGTTTCAATTGCCATTGGAGCATGATTATCCCAATTTGTTGAAATAAATACTGCATCAGGTTTGACTTCATTTAACATAGCTTTCCATTTGTTTTCATCTCCTGAATAAATGACTATATTTTTGTGTCTTTTGCCATTACCAATTTCTTGGCAGTTATATGTAGATTTTTCGGCTAAATCTTTGTAAAGATCACAGATTCCGACAACCTCAGTTCCCTCGATTGCTGCAATTTGCTTGGCATGTCCACTACCTCTTGATCCAACACCAATAAAAGCAATCTTGACAACATTTAGTTTTGGGGCAGCAAAGTCACCCATATATTGTGAATTATTTTTAGAATAATCATATGGCTTTTCAGAATAAGACAAGTTTATTCCATGTGATTTTAATCCAAATAACATAGCAGATGCCGAACTTAGTTTTAAAAAATCTTTTCTTTTCATAATGTATACTAACTTAAATTTTTATAAACTTCTTCATATAGCGGAACAATTTTATGAATATCAAAATCCTCTGCTCTCTTTCTTGCATTAATCCTAAATTTCTGCATAATATTTTCATCGGACAGAATCATAATAGAGTCATTAATCATTTTTTCAACATCTCCAATATTACTCATTAAGCCAGAAAAATCATCAATATTGACCTCAGGTATTCCACCTGTATTAGTGGAAATTACTGGAACATTAGCTGCCATTGCTTCCAGAGCTGATAATCCAAAACTTTCGATTTCTGATGGAAGAAGAAATAAATCAGTGAAAGATAATATTTTGTTGGTCTCGTTACTTTTTCCAAAAAATATTACTTTGTCCTTAATTCCTAATCTCTTAGCTTTTTTTTCAGCCTTATTTTTTTCTGGTCCGTCACCTATCATTAATAATTTTGAAGGAATATGTTTATGTATTCCGTTAAATATTTCAAGAACATCCATAATTCTTTTTACTTTCCTGAAATTACTGACATGTGTTATTATTTTATGATTTTTGTTAAGTAGATTGTTCTTTGGTAAATTCCCATTGTATTTTTCTAGATTTACAAAATTTGGTATCACTTGAATTGATTTATCAATATTAAATAGGGATAATGTGTCAGCTCTTAGACTTTCTGAAACAGCTGTCACATAATCTGAGTTATTAATGCTAAACTCAACTGCCGTTTTATAGGAGGGGTTACTTCCAACTAAAGTAATATCAGTACCATGTAAAGTTGTAACAACTGGCAGATTAATATTTTGAGCCTTAAGCATTTGTTTTGCCATTAATGCAGCATATGCATGGGGAATTGCATAATGAACGTGAAGGATATCAATTTTATATTTTTTAACCATTTCTACAAGTCTAGAAGAAAGTGCAAGTTCGTAGGGTGGATAATGAAAAAGCGGATAATTAGGAACATTAACCTCGTGAAAATGAACTTTATTGCTGAAAAGTTCTAGTTTAACTGGCTGGTTATAGGTGATAAAATGTATTTCATATCCTTTTTTTGATAATTCAATTCCTAGCTCCGTAGCTAAAACTCCACTACCTCCAAAAGTTGGGTAACAAACTATGCCAATAATCATAACTTAGTTATTAATTGAGTTGTATATAATTTCCTGAATTTTACTTCTAATATTTTCTTTTACAAGTTTAGATTTAACCGCTGACTCGCCAGTTGGATAAGACCTGTTAGACAAAAATACATATATAATATCTTGATCAGGGTCAGCCCATGCAAATGTGCCTGTCCATCCAGAATGTCCAAAACTATTCATTGATATACATCCACATGTGGGTCCATCTTCCTCTAATTGAGGTTTATCGAAACCTACACCTCTTCTGTTATCTTCATCGCAATAATAACAATTATTAAATAAATCAATAGTATTTGATTCTAAAATTTGTTCATTAGCATAATTACCACCTTGAATAAACATTTGCATTACTTTAGCTACATTAATAGCGTTTCCAAATAAACCAGCATGAGATGCTATACCTCCAAACATAGCTGCTGCCATATCGTGAACATAACCGTTTATTTCTTTGTACCTAAAGTATTCGTCTATCTCAGATGGAGCAATATTCCTTGTTGAATATTTTAATGTAGGATTATAAGTAAGGCTTATTCCTAGTTTGCTAAACATTAACTCATCAATAATTTGATCAAGATTTTGATTATAATAATTTTCTATAAATTCTTGAATAATTAAATATGATAGATCACTATACCTATATTTATTTTTAAGTAATTCGCTTTCTTTAATAATATTTCTGATTGTATCAATATAATCAGTTCTTAAAAATAAGTCTGGGGAAACCTTTTCACTGTTTGTTCTATTTCTCTTAAAACTGTAATATTTTGAAGATGGTCTATTTTTTTCATCTAAAGTTAATTTATAGAAAGGAATCCAGGCTTGAAGACCAGCATGACCAGAAAACAACTCTTTGAGAGAAATTTCTGATTTATTAGAGTCTTTATAACGAGGAATAATTTCCTTTAATCTAGTTTCTAGATTAATTACCCTTTTGTCAACAAGATTCATAATTATCGTAGTTGTAACCAGAATTTTTGTCAAGGATGCTAGATCATAAATTGTCTCAGAGTTAGTTTGTAAATTCTCATCATATCTGAGTTTACCAAAAGACTTATCATAAATAATCTTTGAATTTTTTGCAACTAAAATTTGAGCTCCAGGTGTCATTTTGTTTTCAATTGCGAAATTGATCAATGAATCGATTTTATTAAGTTTCTTTCTGTCAAAACCGACTTTCTCCGGATCAGTATAGCTTAAAATATTTATATTATCAACTATAATTCCATCACCTGCCTTAAAATTTTTATCAATGCTCACAGGTAAAATCCCATTGATTTTTTTTGCACCGAATAGCTGTTGAGCAATTGTTTTTTGAAATTCGTAGTTATTTTGAAAACCGACAATTACAGAATTATAAGATTCAAGATTTATCTGAGATAAAGTGTATGGATTTGTAAATGATGCCAATATCTTATTATCATGTTTATCTATTGTTTTCAATATATCTTGCTCTTTTACAGAAAACTTTTTGTTCATATTTTCCCAAGGAGTATCAGATTTCATGTGAAAACTCACTATTAATAATTTGTGATTAGCTAATAAACTGTTTAAATCATTTACACTGATATTTGAAGCTTTTATTGAATTAATCCTTTTATACTTATTTAAATAGTCATTAAAAATTGCCCCATCACTATTTCCAAACTGTATATTTAATATGCTTTTAGTATCCAACTTGACAGGGATGACATTACTGTTGTTTTTGATAAGTGTGGGTATACTTTCAATTGATTTATTGATAAGATTAGTCACAGAAATACTATTAATATCTTCAATAAGGTTTATGGTCTTAACCGGTTTGTAATTATTTAAACCAACCTTGTACTTTGCCTTTAGTATTTTTTTTACTGATTTAGCTAGTCTTTCTTCGCTGATTTTTCCTTTTTTAACTGATTTTTTTATAGACTTTATTCCTTTGGATATGTCTGATGACATCAGAAGAATATCATTTCCTGCTAAAAAGGCCATAAGATCTACATTCTTTTTTGAATACTCTGAAACGCCTTTCATATCAAGTGCATCGGTGACAATTAAGCCATTAAAATTAAGGTCTTTAATCAGTGTTTTTTCAATGATATTTTTAGATAATGTTGAAGGAAGCATATTTTCTTTCTCCAAAGAAGGGATATTTAGGTGGGCAATCATAATAGCAGACAACCCATTTTCAATTAATTTTTTAAATGGGTATAATTCCACTTTTTTAATTCTTTCTTGATCAAAATTAATTGTAGGTAAAGTCAAATGAGAATCTTTAGAGGTGTCACCGTGACCAGGAAAGTGTTTTGCGGTAGCCAATATATTTTTTGACTGAATACCTTTTGTGAAACTAACTCCTTTATCTGACACATTCATTTTATTTTCACCAAAAGATCTATTTCCTATGATTGGATTTTTAGAATTAGTGTTAATATCGATTACAGGAGCAAAATTCATATGAATTCCTATTCTATTAAATTGATTCCCTATTTCCGAGCCTATTTTTTCAACAAGTAAATCATTTTTAATAGCACCCAAACTCATATTCCACGGAAACTTTGGAACCGAATCTAACCTCATTCCTACCCCCCATTCAGCATCCATACTTATCATTAAGGGTATATCTGAAACATTTTGGTATTTATTAGTTAGATTAACTTGTATTGAAGGATGACCAGTAGAAAATATTAGACCGCCAATTTTAAAATTTTTAATATCATTAAGAATTTTTTCAGAATTATTTTTGTTTTTTGCTGTTGCCTGTACAAAAAATAATTGTCCAATTTTCTCGTCTAGTGAGAGTTTATTGTAAATAGAGTCTACCCATTTTTCCTGATTATGAAAATCTTCTGAAATTAACGGGTCAGCAGCTTGAGAATTAACCTTTTGAACACTTAATAGTAAAACAAATAATATAAATAGTCTAATCATTTAATATATCTATTATGCCAACTATTTCTGATGTCAACTTTCCAATCATTTTCTAATTCATTTATATCTTTTACCAAATTATTAAAAACAATTAAATTTTCATTTTCTCCAAGGCTTTGACAGTGGATCTTAAATTGATTTAGATGTTTGGTAATAATTTTTCCGTTTTCAATGTATTTGACATGTAATTTATCCAGTAATTGTAAATCAAATGATGTTTCCAAATTTTTAATAAAGTTAACAAGAGAATCAATTGAGCACCCTGAAACTAAATTACTTTCGTCAGCAGCAACTATGATAAATGTGTTATATCTAATTTCAAAGGATGATTTAAAATCTTTTTGATGCGATTTCCATTCATTTAGAAATAAGCTTATTTTTTCTTTAATCACTTCTAGTACTCGATCATCTATAAAATCTAGTGATTGGAAAATCCAAACCCTTGAGTTTTTATTAAGCGATTTTAAATTAACTATCATGATTATAAATCCTTTGCTTTGACAATAAGTTCAGCTATGTCTAAAACTTCAACTTTTTTATTATCCTCAAACGACTTTGTGCCATCAGTTAACATTGTATTGCAAAATGGGCATCCAGTAGCTACTATTTTTGAAGTATTCTCTTTTATTTCTTGAGCTCGTTCAATATTTATTTCTGTTTTTCCTTCTTCTGATTCCTTAAACATTTGAGCCCCTCCAGCACCACAACAAAGTGCCTTTGATTTACATCTCTTTAGTTCTGATAATTCTGCATCAAGTTTTTTTATTAGGTTACGGGGTGCGTTATACTCTTTATTTGCTCTTCCAAGAAAGCAAGGATCATGATATGTGATTTTTTTTCCTTTAAATGATCCTCCCTTAATCGAAAACCTTCCATCTTCAAGAAGTTTATTTATAAATTGAGTATGATGATAAACATCATAATTACCCCCTAAACTAGGATATTCATTTTTGATCGTATTAAAACAATGTGGACAGGTTGTAACAATTGTTTTTATATTAAATGAATTTAGTGTCTCAATATTAGTCATAGCCTGCATTTGAAATAAAAATTCATTGCCAGCTCTTTTAGCAGGATCTCCGGTACATGATTCATCCTTTCCTAATACTCCAAAACTGATATTTGCAGAATTTAAAATCTTGACAAAAGCCTTTGTAATTCTTTTGGCTCTATCATCAAAACTACCAGCACAACCAATCCAAAATAAGGTTTCAGGTAAAGAACCCTCATTTTGAAAATCTTCAATTGTTTTAATTTTTAGTCTACTCATCTTTAAAAACTTCGATAGTAACTTCTTTTTTGACTAGATCTCCAAAAGTACCATTATATCTAGTGGCTTTGACTAAATGATTATCTATCCAGTGATAATTTCCACCTCTAGGTTTACCCATTAGTAATGAATGATATTTAAACCCATGTTTTTTCAGCCATTGTTCAGTTACTTTTCTATGTTCCTCAATTCTTGAGGTAAAAAAACATATCATGTGACCTTCATTATACCATCGGTTACATGTTTTGAGTGCATCATCAAATGGCAAGCATGTTGCCATTCTTTCAGGTTCTTCATTTGGAATGTCATCTGTAATTGTTCCGTCTATATCAATCAAATAATTTTTAATTCCATCTGGCAGGACTGGACTTATTTTTTTTCCTGACTCAACTTTTTCGTGTAAAATTCTTTCTATTTCGTCTTTATTCATAATATTTATTCATTCCAATTTAATCTATCTTGTTGATTATATGGCCATGGAGCACCATTATTCTCAATATTATTCATCATGTTGTTTAATTCGTTGGGGGCTGATGATTCCTCCATGATTAAATATCTTCTCATGTCCATAATTATCGATAAAGGATTAATACTTATAGGACATTCTTCTACACAAGCATTACAAGAAGTACATGCCCATAATTCTTCTTTTGATGTATAATCTCCTAATAACTTTTTGTTATCGTCTTTAAACGACCCATTTTTATCTATATTCCTTCCCACTTCTTCAATTCTATCCCTGACATCCATCATTATTTTTCTAGGTGAAAGTTTCTTTCCTGTAATATTGGCGGGACATGAACTGGTACATCTACCGCATTCTGTACATGAATAAGCATTTAGTAACTGAAGCCAAGATAAATCTTTCACATCCGATGCTCCAAAGTTAATGTTATCTAATGTATCAGATTCAGAAGTTTTACCCATCATAATATTTACCTCATTGGTAACGGATTTCATATTATTCAGTTTACCACTATTTTCAAGTGATCCATAATAGGTGTTCGGAAATGCAAGAATTATATGTAAATGTTTTGAATAGTATAAATAGTTTAGAAAAATTAGAATTCCGACGATATGTGACCACCAAAAAGACCTTTCAAGTATATGAAGGGTTTCTAATGAAAACCCTTCAAAAAATGGATATATTAAACCACTTATTAGATTTCCGTTATTCATGTTTTGAAATTCTACATCAGTAGCATTCATAAGTAGAAACAAACTCATCAATACTATTTCAAAGTATAATATTAGATCTGCATCTAACTTTGGCCAACCCATCATTTTTGTTTCATAAAATCTTTTTATTCGCGTCAAATTTCTTCTTGTCCAAAATATCAATACAGCAATCAAAACTAGAACAGCAAAAATTTCAAATAAACCAATTAATACTCCGTATAAAACACCAATTGATGAAAATATTCTGTGAGTACCAAAAACACCATCAATTATTATCTCTATTAGTTCAATATTTATAATTATAAAGCCCAGGTAAACAACTATGTGTAATATTCCAGCAATTGGTCTTCTAATCATTTTAGACTGACCCAAAGCTATTCTAATCATATTTTTCCATCTCTGAGGACTATCTTCTATAGTTTCAGTTTGACCTTTACCAAAATTTATATTTCTTCTTAATCTCTTAATGTTTCTGACAAAAAACCCTAATGAAAGTATCAGAATCAAAGAAAAAGCTATGTTAGGGATTAATTCCAATTAATTATTTTTTTTGAATGCTTTATTCTTTTTTCCAAACACCGAAAAATTTATATATCTATTGGGGTTAAGTTTAATATCTTCAATAAGAATATTTAACTCCTTAGTTGCATTCTCAAGATTAATGTAAATAGAATTGTCATTTATTAGCTGTCCAGCAGTGCCTTCTGAATTTTTTAAGCTTGTCGTAATGGAACTTAAGTTAGTAACTAAATCGTTTAGGTTTAAAGTTATATTTCTGAGATCTTTCGATGATATTGAATCAGAAATTGTCTTAATATTATTACTGGCATCTTTAAAATCAGAAATTGCATGTGATAAATTTTCAGAGTTGTTTGAAATTAAATTAGAAATTTCCTCAGAAGTTTTGGATAAACTTTTGGTTAAATTGGAAAAATCTTGAATACTTGATTTTAACTCCTGTTTAGTTTCCTCATCAAATAAGTTATTAATATTACCAAGCACTATTTCTGCATTTTTCATAACTGCTTCAATTTGAAGTTGAACCTGCGGTAATATCTGATTCACCAGCTCTGTAAGACCTGGTTTAATAATGCCTCTTAACATGTCTCCGTCATTGGCAATGGTTGAGTCATTTTTATAGTCAGGAATAATTGCAATCGCCTTACCTCCTATCAAACCTGTCTCATATAATTCAGCGGAGCTTGTTTTTGGAAATAAAACATCATTTTCAATGATAAGATCAACCAATAATTCACGTGTATTTTCTGAATTGAAATTTATTTTTTGAACTTTTCCAATTTTAAAGCCGTTAAGAGTAACAGGGTTTGACACAGATAAACCATCTACTTTTTCGTATTTAATTGTAAATTTTCTATTCTTTTCAAAAAGGTTTATACCTTTAAGATAGTTGTAAGAGAATACACTCATCATTATACCAATGATGGCTAAAAAGCCAATTTTTATTTCTTTTGAATATTTCAAATCTTATTTTCTTATTTATAAAATTAGGAATTTATATTAAACAAATCTTGTCAATCTACCTCAAATAATTCACCATTTTTAAATCCAACAATATATGCATTACCATAGCCATTGAGTCTAGCATATTTCTTTTTCATTTTAATTTCATCAAGGCTGTTTGAGCTGGAATAAAAATATTTATAAAGGGCTCCATCTTTTATCCTTGACAATTTTTTTAAACCATTAAAGTTGTAGGGTTTTAGTTCAAGTCTTCGTTTTCCTGCTGCTATTTGAACTTTATATATCACCGCCTCTTTGTTGCTTGAAATGGCAATAGGGGTTTTCGAGTAATTTATAGCTTTTTTGTATTTTTCAATTGCTTTATATATACTATTTGAAACTCCTATTTGACCTTTTTTTGAATTTAAAAAAGCACCTTCTTTAGGATTAGTCATGAAGCCTGCCTCAATTAAAATACTTGGCATATATGTGTTATGTAGAACCCAAAATCCGGATTGCTTAACCCCTCTGTTTCTGATTTTTAAATCTTTAGTGAAGTTTTTCTGAACAAAGCTTGCAAGTAGTATACTCTGATCCAAATATTCTTCTTGCATCAGTGTTGTACCTATTAGAGATTCAGTTGATGTAGGACTATAATTTTCATTATCATCTGAATAGTGCCCATCTAAAAAAATAATTTCATTTTCCTTTTTGGCTACATTGAAATTAGCATCACTAACATGTAATCCATAAACAAAGGTTTCTGATCCATGAACTGAACTATCATGAAAAGCATTACAATGTATAGAAATAAAGAGATCTGCATCAAAATCATTAGCAATTTTAGCTCTTTGTCTTAATGTTAAAAAAACATCCTTTTTTCTTGTATAAATTACCTCATTACCACTATTCTCCAATTTCTTTCCTAAGTCTAAAGCGATTTTTAATACTATATCTTTTTCCTTAATACCGCTCTTGTTAGGTCTGCCAGGGTCTTTTCCTCCATGACCTGCATCAATAACAATCTTAAATGGACTTTGGGAATAAATATCATTTATGAATCCTGGAAAAAAAAGTAATATTAATAAGAACAGGAAACCTGTTAAACTATGGTTAAAAAAAGTTGATTTAGAACAAATTTTAGTCATAAATTATGTATTATAGCCTTAAAATATACGTAAATTTATATCTGTTACTAAGAAATATTAAATATACACTCAATAGGTTGAAAACTAATTCATTAAAATTACTTTTATTCTTAAGTTATACATTTTTTATAAACATTAATGTGCTGGCTAAGACTTATTTTCATTTTAATGACACCATTAATAAAATAAATTCAATCAAGACTATAAATGATTCAATAACTAAAAAAGATTCAATCAAAACCACAAATAATACTTTGTTAGATAAAATTTTGTACGAAGCAACTGACACAACATCAATAAGTCCTAAAAAAAAGCTTATAAGGCTTTATAACAATGCTAAAATAAATTATCAAGATATGGAGATCAAAGCTGGTATTATAATAGTTGATTATGATAAAAATGAAATCTATGCAGGTCGTATTAAGGATTCTCTTGGTGAATATTCACAACTTCCTATATTTAAACAAGGTCAAGATGAAATTAGACCTGATTCTCTGAAATTTAATATGGACACGAAAAAAGCTATTATATTCAATTCTAGAACAGAGGAGGCTGGTTTAAATATTCTTTCTGATAAAACTAAAAAAGAAAATGATTCTGTTTATTATATGGATAAGGCGAAATTCACCACGTCTGTAGATATTGATAATCCAGAGTATTATTTTCTTCTAAGAAAAGCAAAAGTGATTCCAGGGAAAAAAATTATAACTGGACCAACCAATATGTATATTGCCGATGTTCCTACTCCAATTGGTTTGCCGTTTGCATATTTTCCAATTTCCAACAAAAGGAGCTCTGGAATTATATTCCCATCTTTTGGTGAGCAAAATTCAAGAGGCTATTTTATACAAAATGGAGGATATTACCTTCCAGTAAATGATAATTTGGATTTAACTTTACTTGGTGATTATTATACAAATGGCAGTTATGGATTTAGGTTGGAAAATACCTATTTATACAGATACAGGTTTAGAGGTAACTTAAGCTTTAGATTTGAAAACTTAATTCAAAGTGAGAGGGGTTTTCCAGATTATTCAAAAAGTTCTATATATAATTTAAGATGGTCTCACAGTAAAGACTCAAAGTCTAACCCTAATTCAAGATTTTCTGCATCCGTAAATTTAGGTAGTAGCAAATACTATCAGCAATCTATTAATCAAATGAATGCAGCGAATTTTCTAAACAACTCTCTTTCATCATCAGTTTCCTATTCAAAGACTTTTCCGGGTGAACCTCAGATAAATATGAGTTTGTCTGCAACTCATTCTCAAAACACAAATACCCAAACTATTAACATGACACTTCCAACTTTGCAGGCAAGTGTTTCTAGAATTTATCCTTTTGCCCCTAAAATTGGAACAAAAAAGGGAATTATCCAAAATATAAATTTTCAATATAGTTTAAGAGGTGAAAATAGAATTCTTACTACTGATTCACTATTTTTTAAGAAGGAAATGTTTGAAAATGCTAAGTCTGGCTTTCAGCACTCAATCCCAATTAGTACTAACTTTAAGTTGCTAAAATACTTTAGTTTTTCAACAAGTGCTAATTTTCAGGAAACATGGGTTTTTAAAACTGTTGACAAAAATTTTAATCTTGAATTACAAGACGTAGTGTCGAATGAGATTCGAGGGTTTGATTCATTTAGAACATATAACTTTTCTACAAGTCTTGGAACAACTGTCTATGGGATGTATAATTTTTCAGAAAACAGTAAATTAAAGGCTATAAGGCATGTTATTAGACCTTCTATAAGTTATGGGATATCCCCTTCCTTCGATAAATACTATGATACCTATGAGGTAATAAGTGCCGATGGATTAACAACTTCTGATGTTGAATACTCAAGGTTTGAGGGTTCAATTTTTGGCTTACCTAATAAAAATTATGCAAGTTCTGTTTCATTATCACTAAATAATAATGTTGAGGCTAAAGTTATTGATAATGAAAGTGAAGAAAATGAATTTAAAAAAGTAGTTATATTAAACAATCTAAACTTCTCAACCTCATATAATATCGCTGCTGATTCACTTAACTTGTCACCAGTTAGAATGAACGGAGGAACTCAATTATTTAAAAACAAAATGAATATTAATTTCGGAGCTACTCTTGATCCATATGCACTTGACGAAAACAATAACAGAGTAAATCAGTTTCAAATCAGCAGTGGCGGAGGTTTATTTAGATTAACTAGTGCTAATTTGACCTTTAATTATTCGTTTAGTAACAATGATAAGCAAAAAGGGGCAGACAGAAAACAAGCAGCAATAGATGAGTCAATTAGAAATGGAGGAAGAGATGATGATTTGTTTGGAAGAGCAATGGACAGTTCAAGTGAATCATTTAGCCAATCTGATGGTGATGTTGATAATGATGAACCTGATAACTTATACTCATATAAATTACCATGGTCTTTAAGAATGGCGTATGCGGTAAACTATAACAATACTTTTGGTCAAAATGAGATTTCTTCACATTCTTTAATGTTTTCTGGTGATCTTGATTTATCACCAAAATGGAGTGCAGGAATATCATCAGGGTATGACTTTAAAAACCAGGGTATTACATACACTCAGCTAAGATTTGAGAGAGATCTACTCAGCTGGAGAATGAATTTCAGCTGGATTCCATTTAGCGCTAATAAATCTTGGAATTTTTTCATTGGTATCAAGAGTGGGATGCTAAGTGACATAAAATATGATAAGAGAAGACAGAGAGATAAAATTTTATAATTAAATTTAAATAATGAAAAAAATAATAAAAACAGACAATGCTCCAAAACCAATTGGCCCATATAATCAAGCAGTTATTGCAGGTAATTACATGTTCATTTCTGGTCAAATTGCATTAAATCCAAAAAATGGGGAATTAATGACCGATGATATAAATAATGAAACTACCCAGGTTATGGAAAACCTGAAGGCTATTCTTGCTGAAACGTCTTTGACATTTGACAATGTAGTAAAAACAACAATTTTTTTATCGAGTATGGATAATTTCTCTCGTGTAAATGAAGTTTATGGGTCTTATTTAGATAAAGACTCCGCACCTGCAAGGGAAACAGTTGAAGTTAGTAAATTGCCAGCGGGAGTTAATGTTGAAATTTCAATGATAGCTATTTTGTAATTTTTTTTTGGTGATATTTTAATAACCCGTCTATAGGTTTTCGGATTATATTTCCAGCACTTAAACCATATTTTGACAGGCACTTTTTCAGTTCATCCTTGAGATAAAATGAAATTGATCCTACAAAATGAATTGGTATTTGCTTAGCATCACTAAATTGTAAGATTTGTCTTTTAATAAATAGATCAAAACCTCTTTTTATCAGTGATTGACAATAGTCTGAATCTTTATTGTTTATCAGAAACTTAGCAAAAGTCGCTAAATATGTATTTGGGTTTGGCTGTTTATATAAATTATCTTTAATTGACTCTGCATCTAAATCAAATTGTTCTTCAAATTTTTTAGCTGTTTCATCAGGAATCCTATTAAAATAAAAGTCTCTTAACAATTGTCTTCCAAAATAATTACCACTTGCATCATCCATTAGAATATATCCTAATGATATTACTCTTTGATCAATTTCTTTTCCGTCAAAATAGGTGCAGTTAGAACCAGTTCCTAAAATACAAACTATAGATTTTGAATTTTCTTTTGAAGTAGAATAAATAGCAGCATATGTATCTTCTTTTACAGAAAATTCATTACAATTTTTAAAGATATCACTAAATACATTTTTAATCAAAACCCTTGGCGGCTTTGTTCCACATCCAGCACCATAAAAGTATATTTGCTCAACTTCCTTTCTGAATTTATATAATTCAAAATTATTTACAATCCTTTCTTTTAAGATATGATTCGTAAGAACTTGCGGGTTTAGCCCCAGAGTTTGAGTTTCAAATAGTATTTTTCCTCCTCTATCTATAGCTATCCAATCAGTTTTTGTTGAACCACTGTCTACAATTAGAATCATTAGATTTTTAGTTAGTTATTATGAATCTTATGAATTAACTCAACTAATTTTGTAGAATAACCATATTCATTGTCATACCATGAAATTATTTTAAAAAAAGTTGAACTAAGCTCAATTCCTGCATTCGCATCAAAGTTACTCGTTAAAGGACAACCAACATAATCCTGAGAGACTACAGCTTCTTCTGTATAGCCAAGCACACCTTTTAATTCGTTTTCACTTGCCTTTTTAAAGGTTCTCTTTATCTCATCATATGATGTCTCTTTCTCAAGTATAACTGTCAAATCAACAACAGAAACATTTGCTGTAGGAATTCTAAAAGCCATCCCTGTAAGCTTACCGTTTAGTTCTGGAATTACTTTTCCAACTGCAATCGCTGCACCTGTTGATGAAGGAATAATATTATTAAGTGAAGATCTTCCTAGTCTGTAATTTTTAGCTGGGCCGTCAACTGTCATTTGAGTTGCTGTTGCAGCATGAACAGTTGTCATCAAACCTTGCTTTATAGTAAAGTTATCATGAAGCACTTTAGCTATTGGAGCTAAACAATTTGTAGTACAAGATGCATTGGAAACAATTTTATGATTTTCTGAAATAGAATCACAATTTACCCCCATTACAAACATGGGAATATCCTTTGATGGAGCAGATACTGCTACCTTTTTTGCACCTGCTTCTAAATGTAAACCTGCTTTATCCATAGTTGTAAAAATACCAGAACATTCTGCTACAACATCTATATCTAGCTCACCCCAATTAATATTTGATGGATTTTTTTCAGCTGTAACACGAATCCGATTACCATTTACAACTAAATCATTTCCATTAACATTAATATCATCATTAAGTTTTCCGTGTACCGAATCGTATTTTAGCAAGTATGCTAAGTGATTTACATCTAATAAATCATTAATCGCTAAAACCTCTACATCGTCTCTTTTTAAAATAGCTCTGAATGTTATTCTACCGATTCTACCAAAACCATTTATCCCTATCTTGATTTTACTCATTTTTTAGTTTAATTAAATTGACATTATATCACTGACTTTTAAAAGTTCAGTGTTGATTTTTGTTATTCCCTTAATTGCTTTTTTGAAGGGGGTTAATTCAATAATATTATTTTGTAAGCCAACCATTGAAGAAGTTTCACCATCAATAATTGATTCTACAGCTTTTACTCCCAACCTACTAGCTAAAACCCGATCAAAACAAGTTGGAGATCCTCCTCTTTGCATATGACCAAGTACAGCAACTCTAGCTTCATAATCTGGAAGATGTTTTTCAACGTAATCTTTTAACTGAAAAACATTTTCACCTGTATTATCGCCTTCAGCCACAACTACAATGCTTGATGATTTTCCGGTTTTTTGACTTCTTTTTAAAGATTGAATTAACCTGTCCAAACCTAAGTTTTCTTCAGGAATTAAAATTTCTTCTGCACCGGCAGCTACTCCTGTATTTAACGCAATATGTCCAGCGTCTCTTCCCATAACCTCTATAAAAAATAATCTATTATGAGAGCTCGCAGTGTCCCTAATCTTATCGATTGCCTCCATTACAGTATTTGTTGCAGAATCAAATCCAACTGTGTGAGAAGTTCCAAAAATATCATTATCAATAGTAGCAGGAACACCAATCACTGGAAAATTAAATTCCTTACTAAAAATTAATCCACCTGTAAAAGTTCCATCACCTCCAACAACTATCAACCCATCTATATTATTCTTTTTTAGGGATTCGAATGCTTTTTTTCTACCATCTTTTGTTCTAAAGTCTTTAGATCTTGCGGTTTTTTAAAATAGTTCCTCCTTTATTGATTATCCCTTTTACGCTTCTAGCATTCATTTCAGACATTTTCCCTTTTATTAAGCCATCATATCCTTTTGAAATTCCAAAGGGAATAATTTTATGAAAAACACAGGTACGAACAACAGATCTGATTATCGCATTCATGCCAGGTGCATCACCACCAGAAGTTAACAAAGCTATCTTATTGAATACTTTTTTCACGAGGATAAATATAATAATCTATATTCTTATTAATAAGCATTTTTTTAATTCTTTTTTTTTAAGAAAACTAAGCATAAATTTACAGCATGAAAGAAGACGTATATATATTGGCCATTGAAACATCTTGTGATGACACCTCAGTTGCTGTTTTAAAGAATAAAAAAGTTCTTTCAAATATAGTCTCTAGTCAAAAAATTCATGAAATATTTGGAGGAGTTGTTCCAGAAATTGCATCTCGAGAACATGACAGGTTGATTGTTCCTGTTTTGAAGGAAGCAATTAAAGAATCTAAAATTGAATTAAATGATATTGACACTATTGCCTATACTAGAGGTCCTGGATTATTAGGTTCGTTATTAGTGGGAACATCTTTTGCTAAATCATTAGCATTTTCACTAAATATTCCATTACTTGAAATAAATCACATGCAAGCCCATATTCTTTCAATATATATTGACGATAATCCAGAAAAACCAAAATTTCCTTTTATTGCATTGACTGTTTCTGGAGGACATACACAATTGGTGGTTGTTAATAGTCCCTTTGATTTTACTGAGATAGGAACGACTCTTGACGATGCTGCAGGTGAAGCCTTTGACAAATCTGGTAAAATCATGAACTTAGATTATCCTGCAGGACCTAAGATTGACAAATTAGCTTTAAAAGGTGATATAAATAAGTTTAAGTTTCCTAAACCAATTGTTAAAGGGTTAAATTTCAGTTTTTCTGGTTTAAAGACAAATTTTAAAAATTTCGTAAATAAACAACCAGATGATTTTGTTAAAAATAATATTAATGATTTGTGCGCATCTTTACAATCTACAATAGTCGAAATACTAATTGATAAAATAGTTAAAGCAAGAGATAGTTATAAAATAAATGAATTTGTTATATGTGGTGGTGTTTCTGCTAATTCTTATTTAAGAAAAAAATTGAATGGTTTAATGGAAAATGAAAATATAAAAACCTATGTTCCAAAAATTAACTATTCTACAGATAATGCGGCTATGATAGGTGTAAACGGTTATTTCAAGTTTATCAAATCAAAATTTGGTAAATTTTCTGATTTTAGTATATCAAAATACCCAATGCAATGAATATTTTCTACTCTAATAACATTAATAAATCTAATAAAAGAATCATAATTCTTGATCAGGAAAATAGTCACTTAATCAAAGTTCTAAGAAAAAAAACTGGGGATAATGTAAATATCACAGATGGTAAAGGGTTTTTATACAGTTGCTCAATTATTGAATCTGATAAAAATAAATCTATTTTGGAGATTGAAAAATCAGTTGAATTTAAAAATGATTCACCAAAACTTAAGGTTGCAATCTCATTAACTAAAAATAAAGATAGATTTGAGTGGTTTCTTGAAAAAGCAACTGAAATAGGAGTTAACGAAATAACACCTTTAATATGTAGGTATTCAGAAAGAAATAAAATTAATTTAGAAAGATCCATAAAAATATTAGTATCCTCAATGAAGCAATCATTAAGATATAGGCTGCCAATTATTAATAAACCTGTTAATTTTAAAGATTATATAATGTCAAAAAGTAAAAATAAGGTTGATTCATTTATAGCCACCTGTTTAAATTCAGACATTAGCTTGTTGAAGAAAAAATTAATAAAAGGTAATGATTCAGAGATTATGGTTGGACCTGAGGGTGGATTTTCACAAAATGAACTTGATTTAGCAAAAAAAGCTAAATTTGTACCTGTTTCACTTGGTGAAGGAAGGCTTAGAACCGAAACAGCTGGAGTTATGGTGTGTTCAATATTTTCAACAATTAATTAAAGATGAATTCAAAAGAATTAATAAAATCGGTAATAGTATTGTCATTCTTAGCTCTTGTTGTTTTATTTCTTTTTGAAATAAAATTAGGTTTACTGTATATTTTTATAGCCTTAATATTATCCTTGGTAGTGAATCCATTTAACAAACTTTTAAAATCTAGATTTAAATTAAGTGAAGCTTTATCATCAATTTTTTCTGTTACAATGCTTGTTTCAGTTATTTCTATGATCATAGTCTTATTTGTACCTATTTTAACTAAACAAGGGAAAAACCTATCCCTGCTTAATACAATTGAATTTAGAAATAAATTTAAATCCACAAGCGAGGGAATAATAAAATATTTAGAAAGTAAGAATGTAAGTATAATTGATTTTTTAACAGATCTTAATTTTATTTCTGAAATTGATTTTGGATTTGTTACCAAATTGTTCAATTCAATTATATCTCAAATTGGTAGTTTAAGTATTGGAATTATGTCTGTATTATTTATTACTTTCTTTTTTTTAAAAGATGGAAAAGACATTTTTAGAGCTTTATTAAAACAGTTCCCTTCAAAACAAAGAAAAAAGCTGAAATTATCATTTGTCAAGATTGAAAATTTATTAACCAGGTATTTCACAGTAGTTTTAATTCAAATAACGATCTTATTTATTCTTTACTTTATCCTTTTACTAATATTAGGAGTTGAAAATTCTTTTGCCATTGCCTTTATCTGCGCCATATTAAACATTATCCCTTATTTGGGTCCATTAATTAGTATTTTTTTAATGATAATATTATCAGCAACAAATAATATAGACGCATTTATTTTCAATGACTTTTTAACTAATTCCATTTGGTTGCTTGTTGGTTTCACAGCAATTCAAATGCTTGATAACTTTATACTACAGCCATATATTTTTTCCTCATCAATAAAATCTCACCCACTTGAGGTATTTATAGTTATAATTTTTTCTGGATTACTGTTTGGTATTTTTGGTTTAATTATAGCTATTCCTTTATATACTACTATAAAGGTTATCTATAATAGTTTTTTTGATACAAAAAAACTATTGATAAACGTATTTAAATAAGTTAATTATTTAGTTTAGAGTTAATTTGAATATTTTGTTAAACTCAAAATCTGAAGTACCACTTATTGCTATTTGAAATTCACCAGATTCAAGGGATAATTTTCCGCTATTATAGAATTTTAAATCATCGGAATTAATCTCAAAAGTAACTGTTTTACTCTCACCTTTTTTGAGAAATATTTTTTTAAAACCTTTTAATTCTTTAACAGGTCTTGTAATACTTGCTACTTTGTCATGTATGTATAATTGAACTACCTCATGCCCATCATATTCTCCAGTATTAGTAATAATTGAACTTGCCTTTAATATTTCTGATTCTTTAACCTTATCATTGGATAATTTAATTTCAGAATATTCGAAAGTTGTATAACTAAGGCCGTGACCAAACGGATATAGCGGACTATTTGGTGAATCTATGTAATTTGATTTATAGTCTTCTGTTGGGTTATCTTTTGAAATTGGTCTACCTGTATTTTTTACGTTGTAATAAATTGGAACTTGTCCAAGGTTTCTAGGAAAAGTAATCGGTAGTTTTGCAGATGGATTATATCTCCCAAATATAATATCTGCAACTCCTAGCCCTCCGCTGGTTCCTGGGTACCAAATCTCTAAAATAGCATCAACTAGAGAGTCTTCAATTGTAAGATCCATAGGCCTACCATTCATCAAAATTAGAATAATTTCTTTGTTGGGTAACTCATCCCTTATTGCCTTAATTAATTCAGTTTGGATTCCAGGAAGTTTTATACTAGTTCTGCTTGCAGCTTCTCCACTCATGTTATAATCTTCACCTAAAACCATTAATATTTTATCTGCTTTTTTGGCTATGTTTACAGCTTCATTGAATCCACTATAATCATTACTGTTAATATCACAACCCTCAGCAAACATAATACTTGAGTCATCTAAATATTCTTTTATTCCCTCAAATATGCTAATTGCTTTTCCGTTTCTATCCCCTGCAGCTGCCCAACTACCAATGATATTTCTTCTGTCCTTTGCAAATGGCCCTATCAATGCAATAGTTTGTTTATTGTTTAAAGGAAGAGCTTTGTTAATATTTTTAAGTAAGACAGACGATTTAGAGGCTATTTTTCGGGCAGATTCTAGAAATTCAGGACGATAGATGGTTTCTTCCTCTCTTTGTTCGTTAGAATACCTGTAAGGGTCATCAAATAAACCTAGTTTAAATTTAGCAATAAGGATTTTTCTGCACGCTTCATTTATCAGAGTTTCATCTACTTCTCCTCCAATAATCAATTCTTTCAAAAACCGCCTATATGCGCCACTCATCATATCCATATCAATTCCTGAATTAATAGCTAATTTTGCTGCATGTTTTTCATTCTTAGCATACCCATGATTTACTAACTCATTAATAGCTGTGTAATCTGTAACTACAAATCCATTGAATCCCCATTCATCTCTGAGTATATCCTTAAATATGTATTTATTTGCTGTTGCAGGCACACCATTTAGCTCATTAAAAGCGGTCATAAGTGTTTCAACACCCGAATCGATAGCAGCTTTAAACGGCGGCATATATACATTTCTTAGCTCATTATCCCCCATACTAACAGTATGATAATCTCTTCCTGCTTGAGCAGCACCATATCCAACAAAATGTTTTGCACAAGCTAAAATTGTATTAATATGAGCAAGATTATCGCCTTGAAAACCTTTTACATAAGATTTGGCCATTTCACTGGTTAAATAAACATCTTCTCCAGACCCTTCAGAAATTCGTCCCCAGCGAGGATCTCTTGCAATATCAATCATTGGAGCAAATGTCCAATGTACCCCAGAGGCTGAAGCTTCTTCTGCGGATATTCTAGCCACCTCCTCAACATCTTCAAGATCCCAACTTGACGCAATTCCTAAGTTTATGGGGAAAATTGTTTTAAAACCATGAATGACATCATAACCAAAAAGTAAAGGAATACCTAAACGAGTCTCCTCGACAGCAATTTTTTGCAATTCTTTAGTTCCTTTTGATGTATATACATTTAGCATTGATCCTAAATTACCTTCTTTAAGGAACTTCATATTATCTGAGGTTACATATGGGCCTGTTTTATTCCAATCACCACTATACATGATTGTTTGTCCTATTTTTTCATCTAAGGTCATCAAACTCATAATAGAATCTACTTTTCGATAAATATCTTTATCCAAATTATAACTATCATTTGCACTTATATAAAGGCAGTTAAATATGGTTAACAAGACAATTAAAGCTTTTTGATTTTTTTTCATTGATTGATAGTTATTCAATTTCTAATTTTCTTCCCATCGGAGTTCATCAATATGATAAATATCATCTGGGTCACCATTGTTTTGACCGGCGTTAAAGAACAAAACAAGTGTGGTATTTTCGTTATCAATCGAGTCGCTAAAATCATAAGAAAATTCTTGCCATGTATTAACTGCACTAAAATCTGACCACTTTTCAATTGCAGAGCCCCCTTCAAGTTTTGCTAAAACTTGAATAGATGTTGATGAGTATAGCTTAAATTTCAATTTATTGTGTGTATTTATATTAATAATTGAACCATAATTTAATATAAAGGCATCATATGCCTCTGTTCCATCATCAGTATATTGACCAACATACTGACTTCTGTTATCACAGCTAATTAACGGATTTAATACACTTGGCACAGTGATTTCAATACCATAATTCTGCTGACAATTCCAATCACTAATTATATTATAATCTTGTACAACATTTGAACAGTTTTCAATAATAGGTTCGTCACATGGTGCAGGGTGAAACATCAAATCATCAATATAATACATATCGCTTGGAGATCCATTTGTTACATTATGGTTAAAGAAAATTTTTAGTTGTGTTTGATCATTCGTGGATAAACTAAAATCAAACACATAATTAACCCATTGGTTTGTCAAGGTTATGTTATTACTTATTTCTACAGGTGATTCTCCACCTTCAAGTCTTGCCAATAATGGTGAGCTTATGGATGAATAAATTTTTATGTGTAATTGAGGGTTTTCTGTTAGATATATAGGATCGTTAAAATTAATTGTTAATACATCAGAACCATCTGAACCATCATCAATATATTGGCCAACAAAAATGCTGTTATTAATTTCATTAGGATATGGGTTATTTACTATCTGAATTTCATTTTCAGCAGTTAATAATTCATAATTCTGCTGACATTCAAAATCAGTTAAAATATTGTTATTTTCAGTAAAACTCTCACAAGGATCAACAAACGTATCAAAAAACAAATCATCTATGTAGTATAAGTTTGGTGTACTACCAATTATCTGAACCCCATAATTAAAAAAAACTTTTAATTTGGTATGATTTTCATTTTGCCTCCAACTAAAATCAAAAATATAAATACCCCATCCATTATCTCCATTAACATTTTGAGATTGAATAACCGCTTCATATGAACCGCCATCTAGCATAACCCTGAGCTCACCTGAAATCTCAGTCTTGACTTTAATTTTAAAAATTGTATTAGTTGATAAGTCAATGGGTGATCCATAGTCAATTTCAATAAAATCTGTTGGTCCTTGTGTGTCTGTATATAAGCCTACAAAATTACTGGTGTTCAAGGGTGTTTCAGAGGGATTTCTTACAGTTTCTACACTTTCTAATATAAAATTTGACTGACATTCAAAATCGGTAATAAAACTAGGATTTATACTTACATCTTCTATTTCACAAGGATTATAGCTAATTGTAGGAAAATCTTGAAAATCATCTTCACATGAGAAAAGAATTATAAAAATGAAAAATATCAAAGATGGTGTTTCAAAAAGATTTAAGTTACCCATAATTGATTTCTTATTATTCTTTAAAACTATTTTTTTATCACTTTGAAGAATTCATTTTTATTTCCAGAAAATGTTCTCAATATGTATGTGTCAGCATCAAATTTTGTTAGATCAATATCTAAATTTTTCACGTTTACACCATTTTTGGAAAGAATTAATCTGCCACGCATATCATATAACTTATATGAGCTAATAATATCATTTGATCTTATCATTAAAATATCAAAAACAGGATTTGGATAAATCATAATGTTTGAAATTGATTCTTGATATAATGATAAAGAAGATGAAAAGCGAACATCATCTATATAATAAACATCTGTCAATGTTCCTGATTCTTGTCCTGCATTAAAGAATATAGACAATTTTGTGTTACCGTTTGAAACAGAACTAGTAAAATCAAAATTAAATTCTTCCCATGTATTTTCAGCACTAAAATCTGACCAAACTTCAGCTTCTATGCCCCCTTCTAATTTAGCTAAAACTTGAACTGATGATGAAGAGTAAAACTTAAAGCTGAAATAAGGATTTGAAGAAAGGTCAATTTCGCTATCAAAATCAATTAATAAATTATCCCATCCGTTTGTTCCATCATCAATATATTCGCCAACGTTTGTTGAAGTATTAATCCCATTATAGAACGGATTCGATACGCTTTGAATATTTCCATAAAAAGGAACTGAGGGGTTTAAACTTTCAAAATCTGAAATTATTGGAAAATTATTTGATGAGTTAGTAAATCTAATATCATCTACATAATATAAATCAGATGATGTTCCTGATTCCTGCGCAGCGTTAAAAAACAAAACTAGTTTTGTATTACCATTTCCTACAGCATCACTAAAATCAAAGTTAAATTCCTCCCATGTGTTTTCTAAACTAAAGTCTGACCACAACTCAATTGTTGTGCCTCCTTCTAGTTTAGCTAAAACTTGTATAGACGCAGGGGAGTATAATTTAAAACTAAGGAAAGGATTTGAGGAAAGATCAATTTCGCTTTCAAAATCAATTAATAAATTATCCCATCCGTTTGTTCCGTCATCTGTATATTCTCCAATATTTGCTGATTTATTTATTCCACTTTGGAAATCATTTGCTACTGATTCAACCCCATTGCCTAGCAAAGTTTGACTAGAATCTCCACATTCAAAATTTGTAATAACAGGGTCTAAACATTGTCCTAGCGTAGGATATCCGAAAAGTAAACAAAAAAATAATATAGAATTTTTCATTTGATTATTAGTTTATTTTTAAGTTAATATAGTCTTATAATTTATTTTTTCATAAAAGATTACTAAAAAACAAAACCTAAACTGTTTAATCCCACAATAATTTCTTGGTCTTGCATAAATAGATTCCATAATAGTTGAGTTCTGTAATTTTCTATCATTAATATTATCGGTCCCTGATCAATTGCTAAATATCTATCTGAGTACCAATTATAATGAATGGAAAAAGCGTCAAAAAATCCGTAATCACCCCATAATTCATTATTAAAATTATAATAAAAATTCTCAAGTGCTTTCTTTGATTCTAAGGGTGTATAAGGAAAAGATGATAATGCAGCTGTTGGAGAAATCACACCTAAATCATTGTTTGGACTATGTGCTGAGTATCCATTATAGTTTGTGCTTGCGGTGATACCCCAACACACATCGCTATAGCCATCAAAGTTATTTGGATTTGTCACACAGTGATCATAATTAATCAAAGAATGAGCTCTGTTTTGATCAAAATAATTTGTGTATTGATCTTCTAAATCTCTTGGATCTATTCCTATAAACGAATAATGTGAGTAAAAGAGTGGTCCTCCAAAATTTTCACCTAAGGGTAAGAATATGTCATAAAAAGTTCCAGAATTAACAAAAGCACCATTTCTTGTCCAGCCATCGTTATAAACATCGATATTAATTGGGTGTGTTGGTGAGGATGAAGCTAAAACATATACTATAAGAGCTTCATTCCAACCCCTTACATCTAAATTTATAGCAAAATCATGGTTTGGAGACCAATGCCAAGTTATTTTATTCTGTCCTTGTGTATACCATGTCCACTCAACATCTTCCCAGATATTTGTTATTCTATTTCGCAACTCTGTTTCTTGTTCATTGTCGTTCGAAAAATATTGTCTTACAATCAACAAACCTTGAATTAACAGTGCTGTTTCTACTATATCCCCACCGTCATCCATATCACCAAATTCGATTGTATTTCCTGAGTTATCATACCAATGGGAAAAAGCTCCATGATATTTTTCAGCTCCTTCTAAAAAAGTTAAAACAGTTTCCATACGGTTTATTACATTTTCACGGCTCACCCATCCCCTTTCGATACCAACAATAAATGATGCAATACCAAATCCTGAACCACCAGTTGTAATTATATTAGGTCTTTCACTATCTTCTCTAGCTAAACCACTAACAGGTTCTGCAAAATCCCAAAAATATTTGAAAGTTTGGTGTTGTGTTAAAGTCAGCAAGTCTTCAAAAGGAATTAAATCTACATTGTCCACAGGAATAAAGCCAACATCTGCTAGTGGAGGATCAATATCATTAGGATTTGCACAGGAAATAATTCCAAAAAACAATGTGAGTAAACCAATTTTATAAATAATATTTAATTTCATATTTCTTTATTTACCATCCAGGATTTTGGGTTAAAATACCGTTACTAAGGTTTATCTGTTGTTGAGGTATGGGAAATAGCTCGTGTTTTCCTATAACAAATGGTTTGCCAAGTGATTGTAACACAGTAGCTGCCCTACCTTGTCTTACTAAATCAAAATATCGGTCATGTTCAAAAGCTAACTCCCATCGTCTTTCATTCCAGACATCTAATTGTGTTGGGTTATTTAAAGGATTTAAGCCCGCTCTTGACCTAATCTGGTTAATAGGACCCGAAACGTCACCACCTAAATGAATTGCCGCCTCAGCATTCATTAATAAAACTTCTGCATACCTTAATATCCTAATATTTTTACCAGTTTGCTCAAATTCTGTAAAAGCACTTGAATAAGCTTTCTGATTATACATTTCATTAACTACAGATTCAGGGACATATCTTCCATCATACAAAGTTTCACCTCTGAAAATTATAGTCGCATCTCTTCTAAGATCATTTTCTTCGTAAGAATTTAGCAGTTCTTGACTAGGTATATTAAAACCCCAGCCCCAACCACCTTCACCTCTAGCTCCTTGAGTTAAACTATATTTATCTACCCCTACTGATGGAATTGCACCTTTAGCTTGAATTTCAAAAATTGATTCTTCATTATTTTCACCAATTTCTTTCCAAATATCCTCATAATTTGCCGTAAGACTATATTCACCTGATTCGATCACTTCATTTGTTAAAGCTAGAACATTGTTCCATTTTTCTTGATACATACTAACCTTTGCCAAAAGAGTTTTCGCAGCACCTTTGGTGGCTCTTCCTAATTCAATGTTCGGGTATAGACTCTTATTTGGTAGAGATTCTATTGCTTCTATCAAATCACTCTCAATAAATAAAAAAGTTTCATCAATTGTAGCTCTACTTAATAATTCTTCAAGAGGAGAGTTAATATCTGGTGTGTCTGTAATAAGTGGGAGTTTACCAAATGTTTGTAATAACCTAAAATATAATAAAGCTCTTAAAAATTTTGCTTCACCTAAAAGTCTTGTTTTTAATTCATTATCCAAATCTTCAAATGGTTGTATTCTGTTAATAGCTTGGTTAGCTCTTTGTATACCATTAAAATGACCTTCCCATACTTCAGCAACAGAAATAGATGTTGCATCATGATTTAAGGCATCCAAAAGATGTTTATCTGAACCTATATCTCCCGGGTCACTTCCTTTATCAGCATCATCGCTAGCAATACTTGTAATACCATTCCAAGAAAATGAACTTACCTGCCAGCTTAAGAAAATATTATAAATACCGTTTACAAGTTCAACAGCTTGTACTTCAGTGATTGAGTTTGCAGTAATTTGATTAGCGTCTATATCTAGAAATTCTTCAGAACATGATTGGGTAAATAAATTTACCATAATAAATACTGCAATTAATATTTTTAATTTCTTATTATTTTTCTTCATGAATAATTTATTAAAATGACATATTTATTCCTAGATAATATGAGCTTAGCGTAGGATATGCATCCAGTTCGATTCCAGCTAAACCCATAGGGTCACCGGGGAGTTCGGGTGTATATCCTGAAAATCTCTTTAGCATTAATGGGTTTTTCGCTGTAAAATACAGTCTAGTATTATTAAATAATTTTGACTTTTCTCTTTCAAATGTATATCCTATGGTGAAATTATTAATTCTGAAATAATCTCCAGACTCTAAAAAATAGTTCGAAGAAAGAGGTACATTATTAGATGCTACAGGTGTGTTTGTGCTAGGTCTACCACTTGTCCAACGATTATTAAAAACAAATTGCTCAATGTTCTCGTTACCAAATCTCTGTGCTTTTTTACCGTTATAAACCTTATTTCCAAAACTTCCGTAGGTCGCAATGTTAACATCAAAGTTTTTATAAATAACTTTTAGGTTAAAAGAGGATACCAATGAAGGAATGTATGAGCCAAAGAACCTTCTGTCATTTTCATTTATCTCACCGTCATTATTTAGATCTTTATAAACAAATTCACCTCGATCATCAATTCCTGCTATTTCATATAAATAGAAACTCCCTAAGGGTTGTCCAATTGAAACTCTTTTGGTATACTGGCCATTATTAATATTTCCACCAGTTTGATTAGTAAAAAATTGATTAGAAATTTTACTTAGTTCGTTTTTATTATAAGAAAGATTTGTATTAATTGAATAAGATAGATCATCATTTATATTTTCATTCCAATCCAAGCTTAACTCCACTCCAACATTTTTAATTTCACCTACATGTGATAGAAAAGGGTCAAATCCAAATGTGTTAGGAAGTTGTAATGGTAAAATAGCATTACTATTAATTCTTTCATATATGTCAATTTCACCGTTAAGCTTATAATCTAAAAGTGCGAATTCTATTCCAAAATTAAATTCGTATGTTGATTCCCATGACAAATCTTCTTGTACTGTAGCGGTTACCGTGCCACCCTGTTGAACATCTTGATTAGTTCCAAATGGATAAGAAAAACCTTGGTTATAACGGACAATATTTAAACTTGGAATTTGTGCATTACCTAATTTGCCATAACTGATTCTAGCTTTGAGTATATCAAAAATATTTTCATCCATAAAACTCTCTTTGCTTAGGTACCAACCAGCACTTAAAGCATAGAAATTACCATATCGGTATTTTTCTTGAAAGAAATTTGAAGCATCTTTTCTGAATGATATATTAAAAAGATATTTTTTATCAAAATCATAATTTAAACGAGATATATATGAATAAAGTTTTCTGGTTTCTGAAAAACCTCCTCCTGAACCTTCTGTGCCATCGTTGTTATTTCCTAAATCAAGATTAAAGTTTAAATTTTCATCTGCGGGTACATTTATTCTTGAACCGTAAAGTGTTTCATATTTATTTTCTTCAGCTACTAATCCTAAAGTGACATCAATATTATGGGAATCGTTAATTGTTTTCTTGTAAGTAAAATAATTATCAAAAAACCAACGATAATCATTGCTATGAGCTACATATAAAACAGTTTCTGGAATTTGTTCAGCCTCTGGGTCTGTTGGTTGAAAATTATCAAGTGTATTTCCAGGTTCTAATGACAAATAAGTTTCAAGTCTATTATCAAAATTATAAAAACGATTATGGTTTGTTTCTACAGAAAAACGAGATGTAAAATTTAGATTATCTATAATTTCATAATCTATTTTAAACGCGCCTTGAAGTTTTAAAAAACGCTGGTTTTCATTTTGTAGATCAAGTTGTGCAACTGGATTACCTACATTATTAAAAGCAACTGATGACCCATATCTACCGTTTTCATCCCTTACTGGAACAATTGGAGCTTGCTTATAGGCTGTTGTAAAAACACCAAAACTTTTTGGTTGAGAATTTGCAAGTTGAAAGCTTATATTATGAGAATAATTAATTTTTTCAGAAATTTTATAATCTAAATTACTTCTGAGTGTAGCCCTCTCCAGTTCACTACCCTTTAAAATCCCTTCCTCTTGATTTAACCCAACACTAAAGAAAGTTTTTAAATTTTCATTTCCACCTGAAGCTGATATGTTGTGGTTGCTTTGAAATGCTAACTGACTAATTTCATTTAACCAATTAGTATTATATAACTGATTTGAAGGAAAAAAGGCACTTAAATCATTATCGTTATTAGGGTTTGAGTCATTTAGAAGATTAAATAAAATTGCCTCATTACTGTATGTAACAAATGAGTTTGAGTTAGCCATAACAGGCCTATAGTTAATATCTCTAATTCCAATAAAATTATCATATGAAACATTGATCTCTTCTTGCCCACCCTTTTTTGTATTTACAATTATTACTCCGTTGGCACCTCTATTTCCGTAAATAGCTAATGAAGCAGCATCTTTCAAAATGCTAATAGTTTCTATATCTGCTGTGTTTATATTATTAATATTATTGGTTAAAATCCCATCAACAACATAAAGTGGCTCACGACCAGCTTGTATGGTTCCAAGACCACGAATAATTATTTGTGAAGCAACTCCAGGAGCATCAGATGATATTATCTGTACACCTGCCGCCTTTCCTTGTAGTGCTTGAGTCACATTCAAAACAGGTTCATTAGTTAAATCATCTCCTTTAACTGAACTAACAGAACTTGTTAATATTTCTTTTCTTTGATTTCCGTATCCAATTACAATAACTTCATCAAGAAATTTAATGTCCTCTTTTAAAATAATATTATTTAATTCATAGTCATTTGACAATTGAAGCTCTAGATTTTTAAATCCTGAATAACTTATTAATAATATGTCATTAATCTCTGCCTCTACAAGAAAGTTTCCATCAATATCTGTTTGAACAAAATTAGAGTTCTTTTTTACAATTATTGATGCCCCAAAAATAGGCTCACTATTTTCGTCAATAACAGTACCCGAATATAAGTTTTGTGCTATTGAATTAAAGCTGAATGTAAAAAAAAGAAAAAAGATTAGTTTTAATCTCCCGTTCATCAGATTAGTTTGTCAATTTAAATTTACAAAATTATTAGAAGTTTGCTTAATAATAGTTGTTATTATATTCTGTACTTTTATATAAAAATAATTCTATGAAAAATAACATACTCAAATTGGTTTTATTATTTACTATTTTTTTTAATTGTGAGAACGAACCTGTAATAAATCCGCTAGAATACAATTCTAACCTTTCTATTAAACAAAATTTGATAAATGGTGTTTCAGTGATTGACATATTAAATTTTAATGATATATCATCATTTTATGGAATTCAATATGGGGGTGGATTCATTTTTCATGTAAATCCTACTAATGGTGAAATTATCGTTGCTACAGACTACTCTGACATAGGTGATGTATCTTGGGGTGATATATTTGATTTAGACACAAGTCATGCTATTGGTGATGGTGATACAAATACACAACAAATAATTGAGGCTAATCAAAATGATAATAGTTCTAACGGCAGTGAGTTTGGAAGTGATGACTATGCTTTTAAAATAGTAGATGATCTTGATTATAATGCTTATAATGATTGGTTTATACCATCAAGTGGTTCAATGGAAATAATTTACAGTAATGTACATTTTTTGGGGCTCGGAAATTTTAATGAAAATCTTATCTATTGGTCCTCTACAAAAGAAGGTTATTTTCCTTATGTTATGGCTTTTAATTTTGAATCTTGGGGAGGTATGCCTTTACCAGGATCTTGTTTAGATGTCAATGGCTTATTAATTGCTAGAAAAATTAATTAATAAAAAATTTACTAATTATTTCTCACAAATAAAAAATCCCCACAATAGTAGGGATTATTCTATGACTCAAACATACAGTAGTTCGGATTTTTTGTATGAAATTATTAAATTGATTAAAATAGATTTTAATTGAGATTTTCTGATTTTTTTAATTGAATAACTATAGCTATTAATAAAAAGGGAGTAATGATATTAAAATAAGTAATATCAAAGATTGAATTAAACAAGGAATCACTCAAACCAAAGTAATATATACTTCTTGCGAAAGAATAAAACACAGCAAAAGACAGGAATATAATGCAATTGTTTATTAATAGTTTAAAATTCCCATTAGTTCTTAGAGACCAAAATAAAGTGCTCAAAATTAACAGAATACTAACAGCCAAGGGGAGTTGTGTGTTTTGGAGTGCAAATGGGTTATGTTCTATAAAGTGTTGAAGCCCATCAACATTTTTGAAACAAACATAAAGGAATAGCATGCTCGTGATTGCAGAAACCATTAAAACACTAACCTTTAACTTAAAGTTTAGTTGTATAAATTTTTTAAAACCAAATAATGATAAAATTACTAGAGAAACTAACCTAGTAAGACCTATAGCTGTGATGAAAAAGGCAAAAAATATGTGTTGATTTTTTTTAGATCCAACTGTTTCAATAGGGAAGACTCTAATAAAAAATAAAACTAAAATAAAATTTGAAATCAAATCACTCTTACAATATATTTCATAAAGGTAAGCTGGAGAGAAAATAGCTAACAAAAGACAAAAAACCTTTTCCCCATATGAACTAAAAGATAGATTAATAACTTTGGAGAAAATTAGGAAAGAAAATGTTTGTAAAAGTCCAACATCCCCAATTAAGTAAAAAGGGATGCCAATAAAAAGAAGAGTAGGTAAATTTGATGTCCTCCCTCCTAAATGGTCAATTGCTGAATATGGATATTGATTGTTCAATAGTGCTTGTATTCCTACGTCCATTGCCGACCAACGGTCAATATTTAAGTCATTACCATCAACATAAAAATTAAGTACAATAGTTAAAAGAAAAAAAATAAGTACTAAACCAAAAAATAAAAATCTATAGTTTAAATATTTAAAGAGAAAATTTTGATTTAAAAAAACCCAAAATCCAATTATAAAATATATGGATAAAATTAGCCACTCATTTATGTTTGGGATTCTACTAACATATTTTAAAACAAATAATCCATTTATAAAAAAATATAGAACATAAAAGTAGTGCTTTAGGTCTAGTTTTTGAATCATGATAAGTATATATTAATTTTTATTGCTATAAACACCTAATCAAATTATTATTTGATCAATTATTGAATACTTTGAATGTTGATAAATATAATTTAAACCTAATCAATTTGAATATTAATTCATAATTAATTGAATTATGATTAATAACCAATCAGCAACTCAGTAGTTCGAAACTTGAACTGGTCATTGATAAATCTCTTTCTTAATACGAATCTCAAGAAGGTTTAGGTAGATAGAGATTTAAAACAACTACAAAAACCACAAGATTTAGTGTTTCCATCGGGATTAGGTTATAAGAAGTCAAAGGACAGAGTTCGAACACCAAAAGTGAACGCTATTTTTGGCACAATCCCGATTTTATCGAAGGAAGTCTTAAACATAAAAAAGGAGAATCAATTACTAAGAATCAATTCTCCGATTGCGTGATCGCGAAAGGATTCGAACCTTTGACCGTCTGCTTAGAAGGCAGATGCTCTATCCAGCTGAGCTACGCGACCTTACTAAAATATGTCGGGGTGGCAGGATTCGAACCTGCGACCTCCGCGTCCCAAACGCGGCGCGATAACCGGGCTACGCTACACCCCGAGATGGCGGAGAGACAGGGATTCGAACCCTGGCGACGTTTACACATCGACAGATTAGCAATCTGCTCCATTACCACTCTGGCACCTCTCCAATACATTAAAGTATCTAATAAAATGCGGTTGCAAAAATAGTTTTTCATTAACAACAACGCAACTATATCTGATATTTTTTTAATTTGACCCTTCAGAGTAGCTTACTCTGATGTGATAAATGTTTTTCAGTTTTTCTTTAAGAACAGATTTAATAATTGAAATATTTTTAAAAGTTAGCTCACAATTTTCAAATTGTTGATCTTCAACTTGCTTATCGATAATAGTTTCAACAAAAGAATCAATTTTATCATTATCTGGTTTATCTAAACTCTTAGTTGCAGCTTCGACTGAATCACACATCATAACAAGTGCCATTTCAACACTAAAAGGTTTTGGACCATCATATCGAAAATCTGTTTTGTTAACTTCAGCGTTTAACTTAAATTCTTTATTATAGAAATATACAATTAAATTAGTTCCATGATGGGTTTTTATAAATTCAATTATTCTTTCAGGAACACCTGCATTTTTGGCTAGTTTTATACCATCAAGCACGTGTTGTTTAATTATTTCAACACTTTCTTTTGACGTAATATTATTATGTGGGTTTTGCTCAGACAATTGATTTTCAGTAAAAAAGGATGGATTTGAAATTTTACCTATGTCATGATGTAAGGCTCCTACTCTTGATAATAATGCATTAGCATTGATTTCATTTGCGCAGGATTCAGCAAGATTAGCAACATTAAGAGAGTGATGAAAAGTTCCGGGTGCCTTATCAGACAATTCTTTTAATAAGCTGGAATTAGTATCAGATAATTCTAATAAAGATACATCCGAAACTAATCCAAACATCTTTTCATAAATATATATTAGCGGATATATGAATAAAGTCAAAAGACCACATAAAACAAATAAAGAAAAGTTGTTTAAAGGTAAATTTTCAATATTTCCCTCTTGAATTACATAAAAAGAAAAATAAGCTAGCATATAAACTAAGGTTATCTGTGCAACAGCTATAAATAAATTTGCTCTCTTGTAAATATTATCAGATGTAAGAATAGTAACAACCCCAGCAATTATATTTAAAAATATAAACTCATAACTGTTAGGTACCACAAACCCTAATAGCATCACAGTTACAGAATGTATAAAAAAAGCAATTCTCGAGTCAAAAAAGGCTTTAAAAAGCAATGGCATTATACAGAGTGGTATTATATAGATATAATTTGAATTGACATCAACCACCCAAGTTGTAATTAAAATAATAAGTGTTATGTTAAAATAAACAAACGCAATTTTATTATTGTTTTCATATATATCTCTTTCAAATTTCCTAATAAAAAGGACTATCATCAACAGAGATAGAACAACCAGCAAAGAATAAGCAGAAATAATTAAGTACAGATCAGAAAAAGATGAGCTATTAACTTCATACTCTGTCCTCAATGATTCTAATATGGTAAGCTTCTCCCCTTCAACAACTTCGCCTTTTGAGATTATTAGTGTTTCTTTTTTCTATGAAACCCCTATTTGGTGAAATATTTATAGTTGCCTCATTAATTGATTCATCCGAAAGTACTTTATCGTAAAATAAGTTTGGGGCAATAATATCAAATACCAAGGAAATTATTTGAGATTTATACTTTTCGCTATTAGTCTCAATAATTTTATTATTAATAAAAGTTATTAGGTCCTCTGGTTTGATTAATCTGTTATAGTATGTTGAATTAACAAGTTTGTTATCCAGTAAAATTGATATTAGCTGACTATCTTTAAAATCAAAATTTTCTTCTAGTAAACCTTTATAATATACTTCGTCGATTATTTCAGAAGAATGAATTTTAATATTTTTTACATCTTCTTCTTTGAGAACATTAAATAGCGAATCATTCTTTAATTCTTCAATTCTTGTAATTATTTGTTTATTTGAATTAGTAATTAATGATGTGTCGATTTCGAAGAATAATGGGGTGTTTATTTTTGCTTGAGTAATTTCATCATCAATTTCCTCTTGTGACTTTTTAATTGCAAAATCAAAAGGGGCATATAGATTTTCAGATTGCCAAGGCCTACCATTCTCAAAGTTATACTTGAATTTTCCGCTTTTTGGAAAGAAATAAATAATTAAAAATGCTGATAATACAAATAAAAGAACCCTGAATATTCTTGAAAAACCTTTATTTATTCTGTTAAATAGTTTACCCATAATCTTTATTAAATAAATTTACTAAATATTTAAGAGCTCAATACAATTTATATTTTATTAACTTTAAAAAAATAAATATATGCAAAACAAAGTTGTCATAGTTAGCGCTGTAAGAACCCCGTTAGGGTGTTTTATGGGGTCATTATCAAATTTTTCAGCTGTAGAGTTAGGGATATATGCATTAGAGGGAGCATTATCAAAAATTGACTTAGATAGAAAAGAAATTAATGAGCTAATTGTTGGGCATGTGTTACAGTCTGGTTGCGGTCAAGCTCCGGCTAAACAAATTGCTTTAGGAGCCAAATTAAAACCTGAAATCCCTTGCTCGTCTGTAAATAAAGTGTGTTCATCAGGTTTAAAAGCCGTTAATTTAGCTGCTCAGTCGATTCAACTTGGTATTAATGAAGTTGTAATAGCTGGTGGTGTTGAAAGTATGAGTAATGCTCCTCACTACTTAAATTTGAGAAAAGCTAATAAATATGGTAATTCTACAACCATTGATGGACTAATGACTGATGGTCTTATAGATGTTTATAGTCAAGAATCAATGGGTGTATTAGCCGATAATTGTTCAACAGAATATGGTATTTCTAGGGAATCACAAGATAATTATGCTATGTCATCTTATAATAGATCTATAAATTCTTCGAAAAATGGTTTGTTTAAAAAAGAAATAATCCCTATAAATTATAATGATGAAAGAGGAAAAGAAATATGTATAGATCAAGACGAGCAAATTAGCAAAGTAAATTTTGAAAAGATTCCAAATCTTAAACCCGCGTTTGTAAAAGATGGCTCTGTTACAGCAGCAAACTCTTCCCCAATTAGTGATGGGGCTTCCATGTTAGTTTTAATGAGTGAAAAGAAAGCTAAAGAATTAAATATCAATCCAATTGCAGAAATTGTTGGATATAATGATTCAGCTACATCTCCAGACTTATTTACAATTGCCCCTGCTAAAACGGTTGAAAATTTACTAAATAAAACCAATGAAGATTTAAGCAATATTGATTTATTTGAAATCAATGAAGCTTTTTCAATGGTACCACTAGTTAATGTTGATATTTTATGCATTGATCATAATAAAGTAAATATAAATGGTGGAGCTGTTTCTCTTGGTCATCCCCTTGGATGTTCAGGTGCAAGAATATTAACCACATTAATTCATTCTTTACGTCAAAATGGGAAGAAAAATGGAATTGCCGCCATTTGTAATGGAGGCGGTGGAGCTTCTTCTATTCAAATAAGGGTTTAATATGGATTTAGGTATATGCAACTTAAGTATTGTGCCTGTAAGAATTTCTAATTCCGATAAATCTGAAATGATTACTCAATTAGTTTACGGAGAATTATTTGCAATTATTGAAGAAAAAGATAAATGGACCAAGATAAGATGTGAATTTGACAATTATGAGGGGTGGATAGACTCAAAACAATATAAAAAACTTAACGAAAGCGATAATATTATTACTGATAATCCAGCATATTCCACTGACTTAGTTGAGTTTATAGAAAATGAAAATAAAGATTTAATTACCATTTCAATTGGTTCAAACATTTCTAATATTAATCTCCTTAACCATAAATATGATGGAAAGTCAATCTCTGGAAAACAGAATAGGGATTCAATTGTAAATACAGCGCTACTCTATTTGCATAGCCCATATTTATGGGGAGGAAAAACACCTTTTGGAATTGATTGTTCAGGATTCACACAAATGGTTTATAAAATCAATGGATATAAAATCCTAAGGGATGCTAAAGATCAAGCCATACAAGGAGTTACGTTAAGTTTCATAGAAGAGTCTGAACCAGGTGATTTAGCTTTTTTTCATAATGATAATGATGAGATCATTCATGTTGGAATAATCCTTAAGGATAATCATATTATACACGCAAGTGGTAAAGTAAGAATTGATAGATTAGACCAATCAGGAATATATAATAATGAGAAAAATAAACATACTCACTCTCTTCGTTACATTAAGAAGATAATATAGTTAGTTGTTTTCCAATTCAGCAACAATTACCTTATACTTGTTTTCTTGCTCTGTATCACCTAAAGCTGAATAAATGTTTTTTAGGGTTCTTGCAGCGCTTATATTATCATTTTCTAAATTGTAAACCTTTTCTAGATAAGGAATAGCATTTTTATATAAATTTTCTCTTTCAATTTTTAACTCGTCATATCTGTTATAATCGGCGGTTGACATTCCAAGTGAATTCATTTCTTCAATCATTGGACCTTCCTTTTCTAGAATTAGAGCTGCAGCATTCAAATAAGCTTTTGTGTAATTTGGATCAATTTCAATTGCATTATCATAATAAGAGATTGCATTATCAAAATTTCCTTTATCTGCATTAACAACCCCCAAATTAAATATTAAATCAACATTATTTGGTTCAATCTCAAGTGCTTTAGAAATTAAACTTTGATATGTATCTACCTCTCCCATTTCCCATCTTATATTTGATTCAAGTAGTATCAGGTTAATATCATTTTCATTAATCAGTTTAGCTTTATCTAAAAACTCAATAGATTTTAAAAAGTTTTCCTGGGTTTTATATATTGCCGCAACAGATCTAAGAATATCAATTTCTACAGACTCTGCCATTTCATCTCTTGGTGAATCATGAGTGCCAATAACATCTACCGAAAAATTTCTTGATTTTTCATCTTGAAATATTTGTTCTTTTCCAGTTTCTTTTTCAACAGCATAATAATTCATAGAAACTCCAGAGTAACCCAAGGCGATTAATTTCTTGTAAAAACCAAGTGCAATATCGTAATCCTTTGCTTCAGTGGCTACCAAAGCAGCATTGTATAAATATAAGGTGTCTTTTTTTGAAACATTGTAAGCTGCTTCTAAATTCATGTAAGAATTTTTATAATTTTTAATTTCAAGTGCTAAACTGGAATTGTTTACAAAAGAATTGAAAAGGTCAGTAAAAATATTATCAATTTTTGAAGTGTATATTTTTGTGCCTGATACCTCAATCTTTTTGGTCTCATTAAAATCACTAATACTTAAAATTTTATTATCAAATGATCCGTTTCCGTTTTGATATCTAGACATTCCTTTTAAGTAATAATATTTTGCTTTAGTCTTATTGTCAGAAGCATTAATTAAAGTTTTAATTGAATTGATTGTATTTATAGCATTTTCATATTCACCTGCTTTAATCTGCTTATCAATTGTCTTAAGTTCCTTTTTTTGAGAAAAATTTAATTGAAATAAACCAAAAATGATTAGAGATAATATAATTTTTTTCATTGTTCTGAATTTGTAGTATTTTCCTGAGATGATTCAACTTCCTCATTATGATGATCCTCATCTTTTTCATGAATTACTTTAGCCACTGCAGCTATAGAATCACCATCTTTAATATTTATTAGTTTCACTCCTTGAGTGGCACGTCCCATAACCCTTAGATCTTCAACTGCCATTCTGATAGCTATACCCGATTTATTTATTATCATTAATCCGTTTGAGTCGTCTACATTTTTGATAGCCACTAAATCACCTGTTTTTTCGGTGATAGAAATTGTTTTAACTCCTTTACCTCCTCTATTTGTTACTCTATAATCTTCAAAACGTGATCTTTTACCATATCCATTTGAGCTAACTACTAATATATTGCTTTCCATATCGTTCACAGCAACCATTCCTATTACCTCATCTTTATCGTGTTGAAGTCTAATACCTCTAACGCCAGATGCATTTCTCCCCATAGGTCTTGTTTTTGCTTCTTCGAATCTAATCGCTTTTCCTGATTTTAGCGCAAGCATAACTTGACTGTTTCCGTCTGTTAGTTTTGCTTCGAGTAATTCATCATCTTCTTTGATAGTTATTGCATTAATTCCATTAACACGTGGTCTTGAATA
>CABYEA010000005.1 GCA_902517895.1 uncultured Bacteroidota bacterium | reverse complement strand
TATAGATAGTGATCACTATTCTATGAATCAAAATAATTACTATTATTTAGGGAAAGTAACAAGAAAGTTTAGCTTCAAGGGTGAGCTAATAGTTTTCCTAGATACAGATACTCCGTCTCATTATTATGGGTTAAAAAAAATTTTCCTTAAGGTTGATAATAGTTATATACCCTACTTCATTTCAAAAATTTCAAAATACAAGAATAATAGTGTAAGGGTAAAATTTGAGGATGTAAAGAATGAGAGCGAAGCAATGGAGCTAATTAATTATGAAGTTTTCTTACCCACAGAAGAACTACCAAAACTTGAAGGTAAAAAATTTTATTATCATGAGGTGATAGGGTTTAAGGTCATTGACATTAATCATGGAAAAATTGGAGAAATTTCATACATAAATGATCAAACACCTCAGCATTTATTTGTAGTAAAAAGCAGTGGAAAGGAGATTTTAATTCCAATTAATGATGATTTTATTTTAGATTTAGATAGGATAAATAAAATTGTAAATTTGAAAATACCTGAGGGATTATTAAAAATATATATGTGAAATTATGAGTGAAGAAATTAATGTTGATAAGGATATTAAATTAGCTGAAACTCTGCCTGCTAAATTCTACAAGGATAAAAATATCTTTGAATTATCTAAGAAAAAAATTTTTCTTAGATGTTGGCATTGGATTGGAGACAACTCTTCCTGTAAAGAAGGAAATATTAAAATACCAATTGACATTTTACCAAAGTTTCTTAACGAACCTGTAATACTATCAAGTTCAGATAAAAATAAAATCAAATGTTTTTCTAATGTGTGTACGCATCGTGGAAATATTCTAGTCCACGAAAAATGTAGGTCAAAAAAAATAATTTGCAATTACCATGGTAGAAGGTTTAGCGATGAAGGTATCTTCGAATTTATGCCCGAATTTAAAGAGACTAATAATTTTCCTAGAAAATCTGACAATCTTCATGATTTTCCTTTGTTTATTTGGAATAATTTAATTTTTGTTGGTCTAAATCCAAGCTTTAGTATTGAGGAAGTTTTTGAAAAAATTAATAAAAGAATTTCTTTTCTTCCACTGCAAAATCTAAAATTAGACGAAAAACTTTCAAAAGACTATTCGATTAAGGCTAACTGGGCTTTATATTGTGATAATTACTTAGAAGGTTTTCATGTTCCCTTTGTTCATAAAGACCTAAATGAAGTTCTAGATTATAATAATTACGATACAGAAATTGATGAATATTTTAATCTTCAAATAGGTTATGCAAAAAATAAAGAAGAGTGCTTTCAAATTCCAAAAGATCACATGGATTTTGGTAAAAATATAGCTGCTTATTATTATTGGCTATTTCCAAATCTTATGCTAAACTTTTATCCATGGGGTATTTCAATTAATTTGGTTTGTCCAGAAGGAATATCAAAAACAAAAATATTATTTCGATCATATGTTTTTGATAAATCAAAACTAAACTCAGGTGCAAGTGGAGACTTAGATAAAGTTGAAATGGAAGATGAAGAAATTGTTCAAAGTGTTCAAAAAGGAATAAATTCTTTTTTTTACAGTACTGGTAGATTTTCTCCAACTAAAGAAAAAGGAGTTCATCATTTTCATTCCTTAGTATCAAAATTTTTTAACGATAAATAAAGCTCAAAATAATTTAATCTTATGTAACCATTATTTAAATTTGTAAAAAATTTAATTATGAAACCTGACTTGTTTGAAGCACCAGATTATTATAACCTTGATGAACTTCTGTCTGACGAACATAAATTAATAAGAGACTCAGCTAGAGAATGGGTTAAAAAATCTGTTTCTCCAATTATAGAAGAGTACGCACAAAATGCAAAATTTCCACAACATTTAATTAAAGAGTTGGCTGATATTGGTGCTTACGGTCCATATATTCCAGAAGAATATGGTGGGCCTGGCCTAGATCAAATCTCTTATGGTCTTATAATGCAAGAGATAGAAAGAGGGGATTCTGGGATAAGATCTACAGCTTCTGTTCAGTCATCACTTGTTATGTATCCAATTTGGAAGTATGGAAATGATGAGCAAAGAAATAGATTTCTTCCTAAGCTGGCTTCAGGTGAACTTATGGGTTGTTTTGGTTTAACAGAACCAGATCATGGTTCTAACCCAGGTGGAATGACTACTAATTTCAAAGACGTAGGTAACCATTATCTTTTAAATGGAGCAAAATTATGGATATCAAATTCCCCTTTTGCTGACATTGCTATTGTATGGGCAAAAAATGAAGAAGGGCGTATTCATGGATTAATTGTTGAAAGAGGAATGGATGGGTTTTCGACCCCAGAAACTCACAATAAATGGTCTTTAAGAGCAAGTTCAACTGGAGAGTTAATTTTTAATGATGTGAAGGTACCCAAAGAAAACTTACTCCCAAATAAGTCAGGACTAGGAGCTCCGCTCGGATGTCTTGATTCAGCTAGATATGGGATTGCATGGGGTGCAGTTGGAGCTGCGATGGATTGCTATGATACCGCTCTAAGGTATAGTAAAGAAAGAAGTCAATTTGGCAAGCCAATTGGCGGATTCCAATTACAACAGAAAAAGCTTGCTGAAATGATTACAGAAATTACAAAAGCTCAACTTTTAGCATGGAGATTAGGCACATTGAAAAATGAAGGAAAAGCTACATCTGCGCAAATATCTATGGCAAAAAGAAATAATGTCGAGATGGCAATAAAAATTGCAAGAGAAGCTAGACAAATTTTGGGTGGAATGGGTATTACTGGAGATTATTCAATTATGAGACACATGATGAACTTAGAAAGTGTGATTACATATGAAGGGACACATGATATTCATTTGTTAATTACAGGACTAGATATAACAGGTTTAAATGCATTTAAATAAATAAAAGTGAATATAGATTATATACAGGATAAAATAAATGGTCAAAGAGAAAAGCTATTAAAGCACAAATTATATAGCAATATTGAAACTATAAAGGACTTACGGGTTTTTACAGAAAATCATGTTTATGCAGTATGGGATTTTATGTCTCTATTAAAAGCATTACAAATTAAATTAACATGCACTAAAACCCCATGGGTTCCAAATAGTAATTCTCAAACAGCATACTTAATTAATGAAATTGTATTGGCAGAGGAAACAGATATCAATCAAGCAGGAAAAAGGAAAAGTCATTATGAATTATATTTAGATGCGATGATTGATATTGGTGCTGAAATTGAATTTCCCACCAAGACAATTAATAAAATTGCATCTTCAGAAAATATATTTATGTCTATAGATAAACTTGAAATTCATGAAAATATTAAAGAGTTTTTAAAATTCACTTTTTCGGTAATCAAGGAAGGTAAGCCTCATAAGATTGCTGCAATCTTTACTTTCGGTAGAGAAAATTTAATTCCAAATATGTTTAATGAAATTCTAAGAGAATTTGAAAAAAATGTTACTGAAGGAGATATATCTAAATTGATATATTACTTTGAAAGACATATTGAATTAGACGAAGATGAACACGGCCCAATGGCACTTGAGATGGTATCAATGTTAGCCGAAAATGACCATGAAAAGTGGAAAGAAATTGAAGAAATTTCTATTGAAGCACTTGAAAAAAGAATTCTTTTATGGGATGCAATTAACGAACAAATTGAAAATAAAACCTGGACCAATTTGAGATCATCTAATAAAGAGACTTACTCTCATGAGTATAAAAATTTAAAACCTGATTTTAAATTTTAATTCAACTTGCATATTTATTTTTTTGAAAAGATTATTTAATAGATTTTACAACTGATCCTTCGGCCTTTTTTAAGCTACCATCGAATCCTGCTACACCAGAAACAGTAGTGTATTTTAAAATAAATTTTTTGTCAGGATTAATTATTTTAAAGGCAGCCTGACACATTAATGCAGCCTCGTGAAATCCACATAAAATTAGATTTAATTTTCCTGGATAAGTGTTAATATCGCCAATTGCAAATATGCCAGAAATATTCGTCTGATAGTCTAATGAATTATTTACTTTAATGGAATTTTTTTCAATTTCTAAACCCCAATCTATGATTGATCCTAGTTTAGGTGTTAATCCAAAAAGCGGAATGAAAAAGTCAGCACTTAATTCAATTTCTTCTTTTTCTTTTTTTATAAAAACCTTTTCTAGTTTAGCTGTACCTTCTAACTTAAATACTTCCGCTGGGGTTATAAGATCAATTTTATTTTCATCCTTTAATTTTTGAACCTTATCTACAGAATCTCTGGCACCTCTAAATTCATTTCTTCTGTGTACCAATGTAACTTTTTTAGCAATTTTTGAAAGTACAATTGTCCAGTCCAATGCAGAATCTCCTCCTCCTGAAATTATTACATTCTTGTCAATATAAATATTTGGGTCTTTAATAAAATAGGAAACTCCTTTGTCTTCAAAAGATTCTATGCCATTAAAATTTGGTTTTCGTGGCTGAAATCCACCCAGTCCTCCAGCAATAACTACAATTGGTGCATGATGCTTTGTTCCTTTATTAGTGGTCACAATAAAAGATCCGTCATTTTGCTTTTCAAGTTTATCTGCTTTTTCTCCAAGAGTAAATCCTGGTTCAAATTGACTACATTGCTTTAATAAATTATCGATCAAATCTCCAGCTAATATTTCTGGATAACCAGGAATATCATAAATCGGTTTTTTTGGATATAACTCAATACATTGACCGCCAGGTTTTGGAAGAATATCAATTAAGTGACATTTCATTTTTAGCAATCCCGCTTCAAAAACTGCAAATAGTCCAACAGGGCCAGCTCCAATAATTAAAATATCAGATTTAATCATTTTAGATTTCTTCTACGCTTACAACTTTCTGAATTTCAGGTACGTGCTTTTTTATAATCATCTCAACCCCAGATTTCAAAGTCATTTGATTAACAGTACACGTAGAGCAGGCGCCTTCAAACTTTACTTTAACTATATCTTTTTCAACACTAACTAATGAAATATCACCACCATCATTTTTAAGAAATGGTCTTATTTCTTCTAATGCATTTTCAATATTGTTTAACACTGATTTTTCCATTTTATTTACTTACAGCAGAACAACCTGCCATTGTTGTAATTTTTAATATTTCAGAAGGTGGCAAATCTTTATTTCTTTTTACCAACTCAGAAACTAAATTTTTTGAAATCTCATTGAAAGTTAATGAAATTTTTGAATTTTCTTGCAAAGATGCTGGATGACCAAAGTCTGATGCTTCTCTAACACTTTGTAATATAGGTACTTCTCCAAGAAACTTAACATTCATATCATCAGATAAGTTTTTTGCACCATCCTTCCCAAAAATGTAATATTTATTTTCAGGTAATTCATTAGGAGTGAAAAACGCCATATTTTCAACAATACCCAGAACAGGAACATTAATGCTCTTCTGATTAAACATAGCAATTCCTTTCCTTGCATCAGCAAGTGCTATATTTTGTGGAGTACTTACTATAACACTGCCGGTTACCGGTAGTGCTTGAAGAATACTTAGATGTATATCACCCGTCCCAGGAGGTAAATCAACTAAAAGAAAATCCAGTTCTCCCCATGTTGCATCAAATATCATTTGATTTAAAGCCTTAGATGCCATTGGACCTCTCCATATTACAGCCTGATCAGGTTTTGTAAAAAATCCAATAGATAATACCTTTACACCATAACTTTCAATAGGTTTCATCTTATTTTTCCCTTCAATATTTACACTTAGTGGTCTTGAGTCAGCTATATCAAACATTATAGGAATAGATGGTCCGTATATATCTGCATCTAGAATACCAACATTAAAACCCATTTGAGCCAATGTAACAGCAATATTTGATGTAATGGTTGATTTCCCGACACCTCCCTTACCAGAAGCAATTGCAATTACATTTTTAATTCCTTCAATTGGGTTTCCCTTGATCTGATTTTGAGGACTTTCCGGTTTTTCAATCTTGAAGTTTATTTTTAGATCTAATTTTTCTTCAATGTTTTCAGAAATAATTTTTTTAATTGAATTCTCAATACTTTTTTTTGATTGGAGGGTAGGATTAGAGGTTGAAATATCAATCAAAAGCTCATTACCAAAAATATTTAAATTTATGATTTTACAATCATTTATCTGATTTTTTTCTATTACTGAAAGTAAATTTTTCTTAGATAATTCCACACCCAAAACTTTTTACAAATATACGCTGAATTAAAAAAATTACACAAAATTAATCTAATTCTTTAGACGGATCCCAAACAACTTTTTTAAAATTTACCACTCTGTCATTTTGTATTTTGACACCTTCACTTTCAAGAAGATCTTTCATTAAAGTTGTTCCAGAAAAATGATGTTTTCCGGTTAATAAACCTACTCTGTTTACTACTCTATGAGCAGGGATTTCAGAATTTTGATGAGAAGCATTCATAGCATATCCAACCACTCTTGAGCTCTTTGTCGAGCCTAAATATTTAGCTATTAGACCATAGGTGCTAACCCTTCCGGATGGGATTATTTTTACAACTTTATAAACTTTTTGAAAAAAATCTTTAGAATCCATACAGTTAATTAATTCTAAAACTTATAAATGTTATTGCCTTATTTTCCTCTAAGAATTTTAGCTCATAAAAAGTCTTAATTTCAGTGACATATGTCGGAGAGCCTGATTGATTATATATATCGTTATTGGAATATGTCAGCTCAAGAAAGTTATTTCCGCTAATTAATCCCAGCATATAGCCATGTAAAAACTCACTATCAGTTTTAAGGTTAACCACTCCACCTTTAAGCAAAATGTCTCTATAAATATCAATAAATTTTAAGTTAACAAGTCTATGTTTTTCCCTCTTCAGCTTGATTTGAGGGTCAGGAAAAGTTATCCAAATTTCCGAGACTTCATTTTTATCAAATATATTTTCGATTAATTCAATTTGAGTTCTTAAAAAAACAACATTATCTAATTTATTTTCAATTGCATCTTTTGCTCCTTTCCAAAAACGCGCACCCTTAATGTCTATTCCAATGTAATTTATCTCAGGATTTAATTTAGCTAAGGCTACTGAATATTCCCCTTTACCACATCCCAATTCAACTACAATAGGATTATTATTTTTAAATATGAGTTTATTCCAATTACCCCTAAATTTGAAATTGTTATTGACAATTTCATCTCTTTCAGGTTGAATAACATTTTTAAATGTTAAATTTTCTGAAAACCTTTTTAATTTATTTTTGCTGCCCAAAAGAATTGATTTAAAGGACTTTTGATTTTTTTAAAGAAAAAGAAAATTCACTTCCAATACCAACAGTAGATTGGACATAAATATTTTCATTGTGAGCATCAATAATATGCTTAACTATAGCCAGACCCAATCCAGACCCACCTTGGCTTCTACTTCTACTTATATCAACTCTAAAGAATCTTTGAAAAAGTCTAGGCATATCTTCTTCGCTAATACCTTCACCGTTATCATTAACTTTAACAATTAATTTTTCCTCAATTGATTCAAAACTTATTTCTGTAGTTCCTTTCTCTGATCCATAATTTATTGAGTTTGTTATAAGATTAATCATTACTTGCTCTATCCTATTTCTATCAGCCTCAACCAAAATATTCGTATCATATATTTTATTAAAAATGATTTTAATATTTCTTTCAGAAGCACTAATTTCCAAATCCTCGATTATCTCATTAGCTAATTTAACGATATCAAATGATGTAACTTCTAGTTTTAGTGTTGAAGATTCTAACTGAGTTATTAGGTCTAAATCTTTAATTATATATGTCAATCGTTCAACACTTTTTTCAGCTCTTTTTAAATACTTTTTAAGTAATTCTTTATCATCCATGGCGCCATCCAATAAGTTGGATATGTATCCTTGAACTGAAAAGAGTGGGGTTTTAAGTTCATGTGCTACATTCCCAACAAACTCTTTCCTGTATATATCTTCTTTTTTTAATGTTTCAATCTCAGTTCTTTTTAATTTTACAAATTCTTCTAAATCCTTAGAAAAGGAATTTATGTCTGAGTCAATTACTGAGGTTTTAATTAAGGAGTCAGTTTCAAATTCTAAATCCTTGTAAATTTGTCTGATTCTTTCAAAAAATAACTTTCTTACTCTCAATTGAAGTATAAGAAAACTCAAAACAAAAATTATAAATGAAACCAAGACTGATTCAATAGAAATAGATAAATCATTATAATTTATTACAAAATATGCGCCTAAAGCTATATATATGGATGATAATAAAGAAAATTTATAGGGACTAAAGTTGTTATTTGAAGGCATTAATTTTGAAATTTATACCCAACTCCCTTAATAGTTTTAAAGTATGAATCCCCAATTTTTTCTCTCAATTTTCTAATATGGACATCAATAGTTCTATCTCCAACTACAACATCCTTACCCCAAACTGACTCCAAAATAAATTGTCTTTTAAAAACTTTACCAGGCTTTGAGCCTAACAAAAATAATAATTCAAATTCTTTTCTGGGCAAAGAAATATCTTTTCCATTTAAAGAAACTTTATAACCAGATCTATCAATAATTAAAGAACCTATTTTAATTACTTCTCCTTCATCCTGAAAAATCCTTCTTAACAGAGATTTAATTTTGCTCTTTAAAAGCTTTGGTTTAATGGGTTTTATTATGTAATCATCAGCACCTGCATTAAAACCAGCTACCTGACTGTAGTCTTCACCTCTTGCTGAAAGAAATACAATTAAAGCGTTTCCAATTTCTGAATCATTTCTAATAATTTCACAAGCTTCAATACCATCCATTTCTGGCATCATAAGGTCTAAAATTATCAAATGAGGCTTTATTTTTTTTGCTAGTTTGATAGCTTTAGCTCCATTTTCAGCAGTATAAACAAGATAACCGTCGCTTTTTAATGTGTAAGAAATAATCTCAAGAATATCAGGCTCATCATCAACCAATAGAATTTTAAAATTTTCAGAACCCAAAATATAGAATTTGTTATTCTAAATTTAAAAAAAAAAAAAGGATAAAATCGAGAGTTAACATTTTAATAATATATTTTTAATCTATGCATAAGTTTGAAAAAATATTTAATATTCAAAATCACTCAGATTTTAAAAAACAATGCTTGGACATATATCATTTTCAATATCAAAACAACTATGTCTACCAAAATTATTGTAATATGATTTGTGAAAACCCAATAAATATAAATGAGATAAATAAAATTCCTTTTTTGCCAATTTCATTTTTTAAAACAAAAAAAATATTATCCGTTGATAAATTTGAAAAAGTATTTTATAGCAGTGGAACCACAACAAAGTCAAGAAGCAAACATTTCATTTCTGATATTAAACTTTATCAGGAATCTTTCATAAATAATTTTAGACTGAATTATGGCGATATAAATCAATATACAATCATAGCTCTTCTGCCAAAATATTATGAAAACAAGGATTCATCACTAATATATATGGTTGAAAGACTAATTAAATTGACGAAATCAAACGAAAGTGGTTTTTATCTTGATGATTATTCTAAACTTTCAAAAAAACTAATCGAACTAGAAATAAAAAATGACAGAAAAACAATTTTAATCGGAGTTCCATATGCTTTGCTTGACTTAATTGATTTTAATCAATTTCAATTAAATGATACAATTATAATGGAGACTGGAGGTATGAAAGGAAAGCGAAAAGAGATGGTAAGAAAAGAATTACATGAAAAACTGAAATTAGGTTTTGGAGTAAAAAAAATACATAGTGAATATGGTATGACCGAATTACTTTCTCAAGCTTATTCAAAAGGTGATGGTGTTTTTAAAACACCATTATGGATGAAAGCTTTTATTAGAGATATTAACGATGCTCAAAACTTAGATTTTAATAAAAAATCTGGAGCAATTAATATAATTGATCTTGCCAATTACAATTCATGTAGTTTCATTGCTACAGACGATATGGGCAAGCTTGTTAATGATGATGAATTTGAAGTAATAGGTAGAGTTGATAATTCTAATGTAAGGGGTTGTAATTTATTAATCTAAATAACAGCTTTCACAATAAAAGTTTTTTTCTTACCTCTATTTACAACTATATATTTATTCTTAATTAAATCTTTTTCTGCAACTACATAATCTTGATCTACTTTATTTTTATTTACAGCAATTGAATTTTCACTTAAGGCTCTTTTTGCGTCTGAATTAGAACTTAAAAATCCTGACTTTTCGTGTAGTAATTTAGTAATTTCAATTCCTTTTTTAATTTCGTTTAGATTAATCTCAGCCATAGTAACCCCTTCAAAAATATCTAAGAAAATAGTTTCTTCAATATCATTTATTTCAGAGAGAAAATTTTTACTAAAAAGAACTCTAGATGCTTTTTCAGCATTATCAAGTTCACCCTGACTATGTACCATTCGGGTAACCTCAGAAGCTAAAGTTTTTTGAAGAACACGAAGATGAGGTTCAGCATTATGTTCACTAATTACTTCTTCAATTTTATTTTGATTAAGAAAAGTGAAAATTTTAATATAATTTTTCGCATCCTCATCAGAACTATTTAACCAATATTGATAGAATTTATAGGCAGAAGTCTTTTTAGGATCTAGCCATATATTCCCGTCCTCAGATTTTCCAAATTTTGAACCATCTGATTTAGTAATCAACGGACATGTTAGTGCGTAACCCTTTGAATTATCGATTCTTCTTATTAATTCCATTCCAGTGGTAATATTTCCCCATTGATCACTGCCACCCATTTGAATTGAACAATTGTATTTTCTTTTGAGAAATAAAAAATCAAATCCTTGAACAAGTTGATAAGTAAATTCAGTAAAACTCATCCCAGTTCCAGAATCAGAATCAATTCTATTTTTTACCGAATCTTTAGACTTCATATAATTTACAGTTATATGCTTTCCAATATCTCTGATAAAATCCAAAAAATAAAAATCTTTCATCCAATCATAATTGTTTTTAATAAGAGCCTGATTAGATAATTTATCGTCAAAAGATAAAAATCGAGAAAGTTGATCCTTGATACAGCTTTCATTTTTTTTTAGTGTTAACTCGTCCAAGAGATTTCTTTCTGCTGATTTTCCAGATGGATCTCCAATCATACCAGTAGCTCCACCAACCAGAGCAATGGGTTGATGTCCGCTTTTTTGAAAATGCGCCAATAACATTATAGGAACCAGACTACCAATGTGCAAAGAATCGGAGGTTGGATCAAATCCAATATAGGCAGTTCTTTGGGATTCTTTTAAATATTCATGAAGTCCTGGTGTTGAGTCATGAATTAAACCTCTCCATTTTAGTTCATCAATGAAATCCATCATTTCGAATTATATAAAACATATTGAAAGATAATCTAATTTTCTAAAATATTAGAATTTAAGATACTGCTCAACTTAGGTTTTAAATTTTTATTATTTTTTAATTGTCCTTGGTTAGTCTGCTGATCTATTATAACTCTCTTTTCATTTTTCTTTTCAATACTGTCAGTTACTTCTTCTCTATTATTTTCAAGCTTGTTTAAAACATTCTCATATATGTATAAATATTTTTCTAAATTTTGAGAGTAATATTTGTTGCTAACAACAAATTGTAAACTGTCAATCTCATATTTATTCAAGATATAATCTTTTGGTCTCATCCCATTATTCTCTAAAATTCGTTTATTTACCCCTTTTGAAACACTAATTATAGACATGTCATAAATTATGTCAACCATTTTTTCTTCAGGGATAAGATTATCGGGAATTTCATTTTCTACATTGAAGAAACTGCAAGAAGTGATAATAAATAAAACTGTGATTAATTTTTTCATCTATCAAAATTTATTTTCATTCCTATTGCAGATTCAATGATTTTTCCGTTTGAAAAAACAAGATTCCCATTAACTAAAGTATGCAATATTCTAGACTTAAAGGTCTTATTTTCAAATGGTGACCAATTACACTTATACATAAGATTATGATTTGAAACTTTCCAGGGATTTTTAATATCGAAAATTACCAGATCAGCATAAAACCCCTCACGTATATACCCCCTTTTACTTATTTCAAATAAAATTGCTGGATTGTGACACATTTTTTGAACTATTTTTTGAAGTGAAATTTTTTCTTGGTGAAAAGCTTCTAGCATAGAAACTAACGAATGCTGAACTAAAGGACCTCCAGACGGACATGAGGTATAGGGGTTCTGTTTTTCTTCAGCTGTGTGTGGTGCATGATCCGTTGCTACTACATCGATTATATCATTATTTAAAGCATCCCAAAGCATATCTCGATCATTTGATGTCTTTATTGATGGATTCCATTTTATTTTAGATCCAAATTTTTCATAATCTTCATCACTAAAACTTAAATGATGAATACATACTTCTGAGGTGATTTTTTTTTCTTTAAGTGGTAATTTATTGGAAAATAATTCTAATTCTTTTGCTGTTGATAAATGAAAAACATGTAACCTAGCACCTGTTTTTTTTGCAAGTTTAATAGCCATGCTTGAGGAAATGAAACATGCTTCCTCGCTTCTGATTTTTGAATGATAGCTTATGGGAATATTTTCACCAAATGTATCAATATGTAATTTCAAATTATGTTTTATTGTTTCTTCATCTTCACAATGAACAGCAATTGGAATTTCAACATTTGAAAATATATCTTCTAAGGAATTTAGGTCGTCTACTAACATATTTCCAGTAGAAGACCCTAAAAACAATTTTATTGCTGGTATTTCTCTTATGTTATTTTTAAGTATTTCCTCTAAATTAGAGTTTGTTCCTCCAAACATAAACGAAAAATTAGCAATTGAATTTTCTTTAGCTATGTCAAACTTTTTGTTAAGCTCCGCGATAGTTGTAGTATTTGGGTTTGTATTTGGCATCTCAAAATATGAAGTTATGCCTCCAGCTACTGCAGCTCGGGACTCGGAATAAATATTTCCTTTATGTGTTAATCCAGGCTCTCTAAAATGGACCTGGTCGTCAATTATTCCAGGAATAACAAAATTTCCTTCAGCATCAATAATCTTAGTGTTTGGATAACTTGGGCTTATTGATTTAGAAATTTTTGTAATAAATACATCTTCAATTAAAATATCAGATTCAAATATTTTTTGATCACTTATAATATTTGCGTTTTTAATTATTGTTCTTTTCATTTTTTAATTAAAAAAGGTTTTTAATTTCATTAAAATTACGCCAAAAACAGCTTCACCTATTATTGAGCTATTTAGTTTTGATTTTCCGTATTTTCTATCGGTGAAAATGATTGGGATTTCAACTATATTCAATTTATTCAAAAATAGTTTAAATTTCATTTCAATTTGAAATGCATATCCATTAAACTCAATCCCACTTAAATTTAATTTTTGAAGTGAACTAGCCGAATAGCATACAAAACCTGATGTAGGGTCCTTTATTTTCATCCTAGTTATTAATCTAACGTAAAATGAAGCAAAATATGAAAGAATAATTCTTTGAAGTGGCCAATTCACAACATTTATACCATCGATATATCTAGACCCAATACATATATCATTTTTTTCATTGATACAAGAGTTATAAAGCCTTTGTAAGTCTGATGGATTATGCGAAAAATCTGCATCCATTGAGATAATAAAATCATAATCTTTCTTCATTGCCCATTCAAATCCACGTAAATAGGCAGTTCCTAATCCTAATTTTGAACCTCTTGTTATTAAATTAAGCCTACCCTTGAACTTTGGAATTACTTCTTTAACTTTACTAGAGGTTCCGTCTGGTGAATTATCATCAACAACTAATACATTAATCTCTGGGTGGATGTTGAATATAGATTCAATAATTTTGATAATATTTTCACTTTCGTTGTATGTAGGTATTATAACTAAGACTTCATTCATCAAGATGTTTTTTGCAAAAATATTATTTTTTTGGTTTAAAGATAATGTAATGTTTAATTATGATTAGAGATATAATATCAAATGATTCATTGACCATATTACTATTTGGATCTGTTTTTTTTATGATAATATTAAAAAAAATAAATCCAGTCATATTTAGTCAAAATTTAAGATTTAGAAAAAAAGAACTTGTAAATAAAATTTCGACTAGCCTCTGGGGTTTTAAATTTTTGGAAATACTTTATAATTTATTATTTATATCAAATATATCAATCCTACTAACATTTTTAGAAGATCAAAATTTTAATTTGATTATTTATCGTGAATTATTTAAGTATATATTTATTTTTTTCATATTAAAACTTTTATTTGATCTGATAATCGGAAAATTATTTTCAATAGGTCAGATCATGAAAAGCTATATCTGGCAAAAGTTAGTTTATTGTAATTCCTTAGGTATTATCTTGTTATTATTTAATTTTTTTATTGCTTACACGATTTTTAACAAATATTATATGACATTCTTTTTTATCGCTTTGTCTATACTATATTTAATTTTTGCCTACTTCTCAATCTTTTTTTCAATGAAAAAAGTAATAATTAAAAATTGGTTTTATTTTATTTTATATCTTTGCACACTTGAAATTATACCTTATTACTATTTAATTAGTAATGTTTTATAAATTTTGTGGCGCTAATGAAAGTTAAAACAATACTTGTTTCTCAACCCCGTCCTAAACTAGAGAACTCCCCTTTTTTGGATTTACAGAAAAGGAGAAGGCTAAAAATTGATTTTATTCCATTCATACACGTTAAAGGGGCCACAGTTAAAGAAATTAGACTTCAGAAAATTGACTTAACAAAATTTTCTGCAATAATTTTAACCAGTAGATATGCTGTTGATCATTACTTTAGAATTTGTGAAAAAATGAGGTTTAAAGTACCTGATTCAATGAAATATTTTTGTCAATCAGAGGTTGTTGCATTATATCTTCAGAATCATGTTGTATATAGGAAAAGGAAAATTTATGTTGGCAAAAGAGCATTTAAAGACCTAATTCCTCTAATAGAAAAACATAAAAACGAAACATTCCTTTTACCCACTACCGACAAATTGAAACCTGAGGTTCCAAAACTTCTTGACAACTTAGATATAAAATGGAAACAATCAGTTTTTTACAAAACTGTTATAAGTGACTTATCACATTTAGCTGATGTAACCTATGATGTATTAGTATTTTTTAGCCCCTCTGGAATCCAATCATTACTCCACAATTTTCCAAATTTCCAGCAAAATAATACCAGAATCGCTGTTTTTGGTGCTATTACTAAAAAAGCTGTTGAGGATAAAGGTTTAAATGTTGACGTCTATGCGCCTACGCCAAAGTATCCATCAATGTCTATGGCTCTTGACAACTACATTTTAAAAGCTAACAAAAAAAAATAGCTGCTTATCTTAAATTTGGTGCACCAGATAATATATCATCACCTGCTTCATCAGAAAATTTTTCGAAATTTTTAATAAATGCTGATGATAACATATAAGCCTTTTTGTAATATTTTTCATCATTATTCCATGTTTGTCTTGGGCTTAATACACTTGTTGGGACATTAGGGCAAATTCTTGGCTGCATTAAATTAAAAACTGAGTGGATATGATAATTGTCAGCATTTAACTTATCTAACTTACCAGACATTGCCGCATTAATCATAGCTCTGGTATATTTTAACTCCATTCTTTTTCCTATCCCGTAGGGTCCCCCGGTCCAGCCGGTATTCACCAACCAAACATCAACTCCCGATTCACTCATTTTCCTGATTAACATCTTTGCGTAAATAGTTGGGTGAAGAGGCATAAAAGGGGCTCCAAAACATGCAGAGAATGATGGAACTGGCTCATCAATACCATCTTCAGTTCCAGCAAGTTTTGATGTGTAGCCAGAAATGAAATGATATGCAGACTGACTAGGGTTTAATTTTGCAATCGGAGGTAAAACACCAAATGCATCAGCTGTCAAGAAGAAAATATTTTTTGGGTTGTTTCCTAAAGATGGTTTTTTTATGTTTTTTATAAAATTAATGGGGTAACTAACTCTTGTGTTTTGGGTTATTGTGTTATCATTAAAATCAACTTTTCCTATTTTATTAATAACGATATTTTCTAGTAAAGCACCAGGCTTAATAGCTTCAAAAATCTCAGGTTCTTTTTGGTGAGATAAATTTAGAACTTTCGCGTAACAACCCCCCTCAAAATTAAATATGTTATTATCATTATCCCATCCATGCTCATCATCTCCGATTAATTTTCTTGAAGAATCGGTTGATAATGTTGTTTTACCTGTACCCGAAAGGCCAAAGAATATTGAAGTATCATTTTGTTCACCAGAGTTAGCACTGCAATGCATAGGAAGAATATTTTTTTCAATAGGAAATAAAAAATTTAAAACAGAAAAAATTCCTTTTTTTATCTCTCCTGTATAACCTGTGCCACCAATAATTATAATTTTTTTTGTAAAATTTATTATCGAAAAATTCTTATTGTCAATACCGTCAACTAACGGATCTGCTTGGAAATTTGGAGCTGAAATTACGGTCCATTTAATATGGAGCTTTTCTTCCTTTGAAGGTCTTAAAAACATGTTATGTGAAAAAATATCACTCCATGGATATTCACATATAGTCCTCAAATTCAATCTATTTTTTTTTGACGTGCAAGCATAGCAGTCTCTTACATACAATTCCTTGCCCGAAAGGTGAGTGATTAGCTTGCTATATAAATTTTCAAAAATGCTTGGTTTAATAGGTCTATTTATTTCACCCCACCATACTTTATCTTCAGTAATATCATCCGAAACAATATATCTATCTTTTGGAGATCTTCCCGTAAATTTTCCAGTGTTTATTGCAAGTACGTTATTATCAGTTAGGGCCCCTAATTTGTTTTCAACACAGATTTGATAAAGCTTTTCAACCGAAAAATTATAATTTATTTTAGTATCAAGAATTCCATATTGTTCCAGTGAAATACTCTGTTTATCTAAATCGTTTGAGTTTCGATTCATGAGTCAGCTTTTCAATAAATTGAAAGATTAAAATTAATCTAAATTATTTAATTAATACTAGTATTAATTTACTAATATTATATTTTAAATTAGGTTGTATGAGAAATATTTTAATTGTTGGTGCAGGAAAATCATCTCCCTATTTGATAAAATATTTAATCGAAAATTCACAAGAACAAAATCTCTTCTTACATATCACTGATGTGAAAATTGATCATTTAAAAACTTATTCAAAAAATGAAAGATGCATTGTATCACCAATAGATATATTAGACGATAAACAAAGAGAGGGGTTTATACAAAAAAGTGATATCATCATATCAATGTTACCTGCAAGATTTCATATTATTCTTGCCAAATCATGTTTAAAACTTAAAAAAAATTTACTGACCGCTTCTTACGTTGGTGATGAAATGAAAAAGCTAAATAAGAAAGTGATTGATAACGATTTAATTTTTCTAAACGAGATTGGTTTAGACCCAGGTATAGACCATATGAGTGCAAAAAAAATAATAGATAATTTACATGGTAGAGATTTTAAAATAACTTCTTTTAAATCATATACAGGTGGTTTAATTTCACCCGAAAGTGATAATAATAGTTGGAATTATAAATTCACATGGAATCCAAGAAATGTAGTTTTGGCTGGTCAAGGATCTCCAGCAAAATATATTGAAAATAAAAAATACAAATACCTTACTTATAATAGGTTATTTGAAAATACCGAAATGATAAATATTAAAGATTATGGAGACTTTGATGTTTATCCAAATAGAGACTCTTTAAAATACCGAGAGGTTTATGGCTTGGAGGATATTAGCACAATGATTAGAGGAACAATAAGAAAAGTTGGGTTTCCAAAATCATGGAATATGCTAATCAGATTAGGTTTAACCGATGATAGTTTTAAAATTTCTAATTCTGAGGGGATGACATACAGAGAATTCCTCAATTGTTTTTTGCCATACCACAAATCTTTGACTATTGAGGATAAAACGAAGAAAATGTTAAATATTGATGAAGGAGATTCCCAATGGATTAAGCTAAACGAAATTGATTTATTCAGTAAGACAAAAAAAATTCCATTAAAAAATGCAAGTCCAGCGCAAATTTTAGAATATATATTGAAGGAGTGCTGGAAGTTAGAATCTCAAGATAAAGACATGATCATAATGTATCATGAGTTTAAATACATAAACAAATCAAGTATAGAAAATAAAATCATTTCTACCATGGGATGTATCGGAGAAGACAGCACTTATACAGCAATGGCAAAAACTGTTGGCTTGCCTCTTGCCATATCTTGTCTTTTAATTTTGAATAAAGAAATCAATTTAAAGGGAATTCAAACTCCAATAAATAAAGAGATTTATGACCCTGTACTAAAAGAACTGGAAAATTTTGGAATATTCTTTAATGAAAAATAATCTTATGAAAAATGATATTATAAAATTAGACGGAATAGACAAAAAAATATTAAAAATGCTGATTGAAAATTCAAGAAGACCTATTTTGGAAATAGCAAAAAATATTGGGATTTCAGGAGCAGCTATACATCAAAGACTCAGAAAACTAGAAAAAAATAATTTAATAATTGGGTCAAGTATAAAAGTTAATACAAAAATATTAGGTTATACTACAATGGCATTCGTTGGAATTTTCTTGGACAGGGCAACAAATAATAAAACGGTAGTCAATCAACTTAAAGAAATAAATGAAATACTTGAATGTCATTATACTACTGGAGATTGGAGCATACTTGCAAAACTAATTTGTAAGGACAATGAGGATCTTATGGAAATTTTAACAAAAAAAATTCAAACTATCAATGGTGTTGCCAGAACAGAAACATATATTTCATTGGAGCAACAGATAAGCAGACAAATCACTTTTTAATTTGATTAATTTTAATTGAATATCTTTAATGTCCGAATAATTTAATTATGCAATTAAGGTCAATAAAAATATTTTCTATTTTTTTATCAATTGTATTACTTATCATAAGTATCCAAAGTTGTAAAGACGAGTCAATTGATCAAAATTACGGAGATAGTGACTCTGACGGATTTTATGATTTAATCGATAATTGTCAGCTTATATCAAACCCCGATCAAATAGACAGTAATGGAGATGGTATTGGAGATGTTTGCTCTGATATTGATAATGATGGTATCATAGATGCAGAGGACAATTGTCCTGAGAATTATAATCCAAATCAGATTGATGATGACGGAGATGGTATTGGTGACTCATGTGATCTAGTCAATTTTACTTCACTTCCCTGTATTAATGGTCTTGCGGGTGAATATCCTTGTAATGGATATAATTTAATTGGTCACATGTCGATTGAAAATCTCAGTATTAATTTTGAAGAAACTACCAGGGTAAATGATTCATGGGGTTGGAAAGATCAAGAAAATGGTAAAGAATATGCTATTGTAGGTCTATCAACCCATACATCATTTGTCGATATGAGCGACCCAGATAATTTATTATTAATTGGAATTCTTCCTACTGCTTCAGTAAACAGTATATGGAGAGATATTAAAGTTTATGATAATCATGCATATATTGTAAGTGAAGCATCAAATCACGGCATGCAGATATTTGATTTGACAAGATTAAGAAACGCAGAAAATATACCGACCATATTTTCCCCTGATATTCATTTTACAGGTTTTGGTAGAGCTCATAATTTGGTTATTAACGAAGATACAGGTTTTGCTTATGCAGTAGGTAATGCAGATCCAGGAAGAAATTTCAGTAGACATCCTGAGGAAAATACCGGTGGTTTATTTGACGGAGGACCCATATTTATAAATATACAAAACCCTACATCTCCAATTATTGAGGGTGGTTTTAGTGAAGCTGGATATACTCATGATGCACAAGCTGTAACATACAATGGTCCTGATCTAGATCATATAGGAAAGGAAATTATTTTTGGCTGTAATGAACATCATGTTGATATTATTGATGTGACTGATAAATTAAACCCAAATCTAATTTCTACTATTGTATATGATAATGTACATTATACTCATCAAGGATGGTTAACTGAAAATCATAAATATTTTATTGTCGGAGATGAGTTGGATGAATCATATGATGGAATAAATACAAGAAGTATAGTTTTAAATTTAACCGATCTGGATAATCCAGTAGTTCATTTTGACTATTATGGACCAACTCTTGCTATTGATCATAACGGTTATATAGTTGGAAATAGTTTTTATTTAGCCAGTTATAAAGCAGGTTTTAGAGAAATAGATATCAGTCAAATAGAAGCACAACAGATGAATGAAGTTGCTTATTTTGATTCCTACCCCCAAGGTGATGGTTCTGGATTTAGTGGAGCCTGGAGTGTTTACCCCTTTCATGAAAGTGGTAATATTATAATTAGTGATATCCAAAATGGCCTTTTTGTTGTAAAAAGAGAAAACTAAACCAATAGAAAAATATTTAGACAACAAAGTTTATAATTTTTCCAGGAATCACTATGATTCTCTTTGGTTGATTTCCCTCTAATTTTTTTATAAAATTATCATCGGATAAAATAACTTTTTCTATTTCTTCTTTTGTTAAATCAGCAGATAATTCAATTTTATATTTCAATTTACCGTTTATTGAAACAGGGTAAATTTTAGTATTATCTTTTAGGTATGATTCTATATACTCTGGAAAGCTTGAAAAAGTTATAGATTCTGTATTACCAATTTGCTCCCAAATTTCTTCACAAATGTGGGGAGCAAAAGGTGATAATACTATTAATAATGGCTCTAAAACATCTTTACTTTTACAATCCTGTAATATCAATTCATTTACAGTAATCATTAATGTCGAAACTGCAGTGTTAAAAGAGAAAGACTCTATATCAGAAGAAACTTTCTTAATACATCTATGTAGAATTTTTAAAGAATCTTCGCTTGGTTTTGAATTATCTATTCTTAGTTCATCGGAGTTAAAAAAAAGTTTCCAAAACTTTTTTAGGAAGTTGTGAACGCCAGAAATTCCTGCAGTATTCCAAGGCTTGGATTGTTCAAGGGGGCCAAGAAACATTTCATACATTCTTAGAGTATCAGTTCCAAATTTTTCACATATTTCGTCAGGATTAACAACATTGTATTTCGATTTTGACATTTTTTCAACTTCTCTGTGAACTTTAAAAACTTTATCAAACTCAAAAACTCCTTCTTTAAATTCAGGATTTTCTTTTTTTAATAAATCTACATCTAATTCATTTTTTTCGTTAACATATTTAATATCAACTAAAATTTTTTGAGTTCTATATTTATTTTCCAATTCAGATGAAACATATCCGGTTTGATTAGTTTTTCTAAAAATATATGCGCTATTTCCTAGAATCATTCCTTGATTAACCAGCTTCTTAAATGGCTCTTTTGTATTAACATAGCCTAAATCATATAAAACCTTATGCCAAAATCTAGAATATAATAAATGTAAAACCGCGTGCTCTGCCCCACCAATATATAAATCAACTGGCATCCAATATTTTATACTATCTTCTGAAGCAAACTCTGATTTGTTGTTTGGATCCAAAAATCTTAAATAATACCAACATGACCCCGCCCATTGAGGCATTGTATTGGTTTCTCTTAAATATTTACTACCGGCAATTGAGACAGATTTCCATTCAATATTCCTAGCCAAAGGAGACATACCATCATCTGTTGGAAGATATGAATCAACCTCAGGTAACTCAATAGGTAAATCTTTTTCGTCAACTGCTTTCGTACCAGCTTCAGAATGTAAAATTGGGATTGGCTCACCCCAATATCTTTGTCTTGTAAATATCCAATCTCTTAGCTTATAGTTTATAGTCTTTTTTCCTTGTCCATTTTTTTCTAAAATCTCTGAAACTACATCTTTGAAGTTGATACTATTTATACCGTTAAATTCACCTGAGTTAATAACCTCACCAGATCCAGAGTAAAATTCCTCATCACTTTTTATAACTTTTAATATTTCAAGATTGAACTTTTTTGCAAACTCAAAATCTCTTTCGTCATGAGCTGGTACTGCCATTATTGCTCCAGTTCCATAGCCATATAAAACATAATCAGAAACCCATATTGGTATTTTACTATTTGATATAGGGTTAATCGCATATGACCCAGTGAATACGCCTGTTTTATTTTTTTGATTCTCCTGCCTTTCAAGATCACTTTTTGACAAAGCAGTTTCTTTGTATTCGTTTATTGCTTTTTTTTGATCTTCTGTTACAATTGAGTCGACAATTGGGTGCTCTGGTGCAAGTACCAAATATGTGGCACCAAAAATAGTATCTGGTCGTGTAGTGAATACTTCAATTTCATTATTTCCTTCAACTTTAAAACTTATTTGGGCACCGGAAGATCTACCTATCCAATTTCTTTGAGATGTTTTGATAGATTCAGGCCAATCTAAAGCATCTAAATCATCAAGTAGCCTGTCAGCATAATCAGTTATCCTCATAACCCATTGTTTCATTGGTCGGCGAATAACAGGATATCCACCCCTTTCACTTAACCCCCCTATTACCTCCTCATTTGCAAGCACTGTTCCTAATTCTTCACACCAATTAACATCAATAGTGTCGATATATGCTAATCGTTTATTATCTATAAATCTGATTTTTTCTAGCTCGCTTAAAGTTTCAGGAATATTTAATTCAGAAATATTAACTGCTTTATTTTTTTCTTTATCAAAATAGGAATTGTAGAGTTTTAAAAAAATCCATTGAGTCCACCTATAATAGCTACTGTGACTTGTCTTTATTTCTCTACTCCAATCATAAGATAAACCCAGTCTATTTAATTGTTCTTTAAACCTTGTAATATTATTTTCGGTTGTAATTTTGGGATGTTGACCTGTTTTTATTGCATATTGCTCAGCAGGTAACCCAAATGAATCAAAACCCATTGGGTGTAAAACATTAAAACCCTTTGTTCTTTTGTATCTTGAAATTATGTCAGATGCAATATATCCTAGAGGATGTCCAACGTGTAATCCCGATCCGGACGGATATGGAAACATGTCAAGAACATAATATTTTGGTAAATCAGATTTATTGTTTGCTTTATAAATCTTTTTTTCATGCCAATATTTTTGCCATTTTTCTTCTATACTTCTAAAATTGTATTTCATCTTATTTATATTGACCCAAGAAAACAAATTTACATTTTCTACTAACAATAGAAAATCTTTTTAATTATTGATTTCTTCATTACTTTTATGTACAAATCATTAATAAATTTTCAATTTTATGAGAAACATCAAAAACAGAAGACTTTTTACGTCTTATGTTTCAATTACAATTATAATGTCTATAGTACTATTCTTGTTTGGTTTTTTTGGTGTTTTCTTCATCAGCTCTAATTCAATCGCAAACTCATTCAAAGAAGATTTTTCGGTTTCAATTTTCTTTACGGAAAATGCTAAAAAAATAGAGATAATTCAACTACAAAATGAACTTTTGATGAGTAGTTATATTCAAAAATTGAAATACATTTCCAAAGATGATGCTTTATTGATTATGAAAGATGAATACGGACAAGATTTCATTCAGGAACTAGGGTTTAATCCACTTGTTAATTCCATCGATATTAATCTTAAAAGTGAATTTGTTGAAGCCTCTTCATTAGATAGTATTTCTGCTATAATTAGTAATAAGAAATATGTTGATGAAATCACCTATGATAAAAATTTAATTAATTCAATTAATAATAATATTAGAAGGGTATCATTATGGCTTATGCCTTCAATTATGATATTATCGATAATTACATTTTTGGTAATTAATAGTTCAATAAGGCTTTCAATCTATTCTAATAGACAACTGATAAAAACGATGCAACTTGTCGGGGCAACTAAAAGTTTTATAAGAAGGCCATTTATACTAACTAATATTTTTTTGAGTATAATTTCATCATTTATATCAATATGCATGCTAATTTTATTGTTATACTATATTGATTCAAATATTTCTTTTGTTGAAAATATTAAATTACAATCATTACTAATGTTATTTATAATAATCATTAGTCTTGGTTTAATTATTAGCTATATTAGTACGTTCTTAGCAACACAAAATATTTTAAAAATAAAGGCCGATAATTTGGATGTTTAATCATGAAAAAGAAAAAAGAATTTTTATTTGATAAAACAAATTATAAATATGTTATAATTGGCATTTTTTTTATAGTTATTGGTTTTATTTTAATGTACGGTGGAGGAAGTGATAATCCTAATGTATTCTCTGATGAAATTTACAGCTTTAGAAGAATCCGAGTTGCCCCTGCGCTGATATTAATTGGTTTTGGGATTCAAGTATATGCTATTCTTAAATCTCCAAAAAAATAACAATGAATGAAATTGATGCTGTCATTCTTGGTATTATTCAAGGGTTAACTGAGTTTTTACCTGTTTCTTCAAGCGGTCACTTAGAAATTGCAAGAACATTACTTGAAACAGATCAATTACCTTCGGATAACCTACTCATGACTTCCGTTTTACATTTTGCAACAGCGCTAAGTACCATTATTGTATTTAGAGAGGATATTACATCTTTATTTTTTGGTGTGTTAAGCAAAGAGGATAAAAACAGCAAACTATATATAATAAAAATTTTGATTGCTATAATGCCGGCTGGAATAGTTGGTTTTTTACTGAGTGACAAAATAGAATTTCTTTTTTCAGGAAACATGAGATTGGTTGGTGTAATGTTGATCATTACAGGTGTATTACTTTTTCTTACAAAAATTACAAAAGAAAAAAAATTTAAAATAAGTAATAAACATGCATTTATTATAGGTTTATCACAAGCACTTGCCGTTATTCCTGGTATTTCTAGATCTGGAGTAACAATATGTACATCAATTTTTTTAGGGAATAATAAAAGTGAGGCAGCAAAATTTTCTTTTTTAATAGTTATACCCGTAATATTCGGAGCAATCCTAAAAGATGTATTATCTGGGAATATGTTTAACAATGAAATTGAATTTGGAATTTTAATGATTGGTTTTACTTCTTCATTTATAACGGGAATTTTGGCTTGTAAACTTATGATAAAAGTTGTTGCAAATAACAACCTGATTTATTTTAGTTTTTATTGTTTTATTTTAGGTTTATTGTCAATACTTATTTTTTAAATCTATGAGCTCAGATTTTCAGAGGGGAGAAATGATTCTTATTGATAAAGAATTAAATTGGACATCATTTGATGTAGTAAGTAAGCTTAGAAATTCTATTAAAAAGAAGTTAAATATTAAAAAAATCAAAGTTGGACATGCTGGCACATTAGATCCTCTTGCAACAGGACTATTAATAATTTGCACAGGCAAAATGACTAAAAGAATTGATGAGTTTTCAGGGCTAAATAAAACATACAATGGAAAAATTACTATTGGATCGACTACCCCTTCATATGACTTGGAAACCAAACCTAATATGAACTATCCTAGTGATCATATATCCGAAAATTTAATAATTGAGACAGCAAAAAAATTTGTCGGAAAAATTGATCAAAAACCACCAGTTTTTTCAGCTGTTAAAAAAGACGGGGTCAGACTATATAAGCTTGCTAGAAAAGGAGTAAAAGTTGAAGTTGAAAAAAGAGAAATAATAATTCATGATTTTTTAATTAAATCTATAAATTTTCCCGAAGTTGAGTTTTCAGTTACTTGTAGCAAAGGAACATACATAAGATCACTCGCTCATGATTTTGGTAAAGAATTAAACTCAGGAGCTCATCTTTCAGAATTAAGAAGGACATTCATTGGTGATTATTCAGTAGATAATTCACTGAAATTAATGGAATTCATAAGAAATATTTGATTTTAAAATTTAATTTCTTTGGAGTGAATATCGGTTGATTTGTCATAGGGAATATTGTTCAAAATCAAATTAATTGCACTTATACGAGCGTCTATTTTTCTATCTGCAAGTATAATATGCCATGGAGCTAGTTTAGTATTAGTTTTTTTGAACATTTTGTCTTTGAATTTGGTGTATTCATCCCACAAAGATTGAGCTTTACTATCAACCTCTGTAAATTTCCATTTCTTTAACGAACTATTTTTTATTTCTTTAAATCTCTTTTTTTGGGTTTCTTTTGAAATCGAAAAATAAAATTTCAGTAAAATAATATTATCATCTATTATCATTTTTTCAAAATCATTTACGTGTCTAATAAAATTTTCATATTGTTCTTTTGAACAGAAATCATTAACAGGCTCAACAACTGCCCTATTATACCATGATCTGTCAAAAAAAACAATCTCACCATTTTTTGGTAAGTGCTCAACATACCTTTGGAAGTACCACTGCTCTTCTTCTGTCATTGAAGGTTTTGGAAGTGCTACTACTTTAAGTTTCCTTGGATTTAAGTTTTGTATCGTCCTTCTGATGGCTCCACCTTTACCCGCTGAATCTCTTCCTTCAAATAAAATGATAATTTTTTTATTTTTTTCTGAAACCCAATTTTGGAGCTTGATCATTTCTGTTTGAAGCTTTTTTAGATCCCTTTCAAATTTTACATACCTAAGAGTCTTAGAAAGAGATGCATTATCTCTTGAAAGTAAATCAATAAGTCCTTTATTTTTATTTAAAAATTTTAAATCTTTTTTTGAAAAATTAACCTGTTTATCTTTTTTAATATTTTTTGGCCTTTCTGTTGAATGTAAAGTTTTTTTAAAGTTTTTAAATTTAGAAAGCACATACCTTATTGAATTTATCCTTGCGTCTAATTTATTATTACTGTCAATAATTTTCCAAGGAGCATGTTCTGAATTTGTTTTCAAAAACATTTTTTCTTTATACTGGGTATATACATCCCATCTCTTCTGACCTTCCATATCAACTTCGCTGAATTTCCAAGTTTTCAGAGGATTAGATAACCGATTTACAAATCTTAATTTTTGTTCATCTTTAGTTATGGAAAACCACAGCTTGATTAGTATTACACCATCATCAATCAACATTTTTTCAAAATCATTGACCTGATTTATAAATAACTCGTAATCAATTTTTTCGCAAAAGCCCATTACGGGCTCAACGATAGCCCTATTATACCAGCTTCTATCATAGAATACAATTTCACCTGGATTTGGAATTTGTTTTAAGTATCTTTGAAAATACCATTGGCCTTTTTCAACTTGTGTTGGTTCAGCTAAAGCAACAACTCGTGAATTTCTTGGGTTTAAGTGTTCTACAAACCTTTTGATTGCACCACCTTTTCCAGCAGCGTCTCTGCCTTCAAAAATTATGCATACTCTTTTATTGTTTTTACTGATCCAATTTTGAAGGTTGACTAAATCAATTTGTAATTCGATGATTTTTCTATTGTAATCGCTTTTTTGAATAATTTTTTCATAGCGTTTCTTGGATAACTTTTCCTTTAATATTGACAGAAAAATTTCTCTTTCGTTATGCTTATTTAATTCATCAATTGACAACATAGTTTTAGAACGGAAGATCGTCTAAGTCCTCATCATTTGTTTCGGATGCAGGTTCAAATGGACTTAAATTATCAAGTGGAGGTAAATCTTCATTTATATCTGATTTATTTTCATTTAATTCAATTCTCCAACCCTGAATGGAATTAAAATATTTTATCTCTTTTGTTTGTGGATTCTCCCACTCCCTTCCCCTTAAGTTAATATTAACTTTAACATTTTGACCAATGTCAAAACTGTTTAAAAGATCTGTTTTATCCTGGACAAATTCTATTGACAATGTTTGAGGATATTGCTCATCGGTTGTTAAAACTAATTCCCTTTTCTTAAAAGTTGCACTAATTTCCTGAATTTCTCCAATAACTTTAATTAAACCTTGTACTTCCATAAATTTTTTTAATAGCAAATATGAAGATAGATAATAATTAAGAATTATTGAAGTTTAATTTATATATTAACTAACCTGTTATTTATTTTCAGTAAGTTTAAATCTGAATGAAAAAAAATATTTTTAATAAAAATTGGTTAATAATCTTAATCTCATCATTTATTGTTGGTGTTATTTTATGGAATACCTATGTGTTTGTAAACAACTTCAAAATTGAAGAAAGAAACAAAATGGAGCTATGGTCTTTAGCAACTCTTGAGTTAGTAGATATTGAAGGAGAAATCTCAAATTTGACGCTTGAAATTCTAAAGAAAAATAAAACCACGCCGATGATAAAAGTTGATAATAATGGTACAATTGAAATTAATAATATTAATGGTCTAAACAAGTCGGATTCTCTTGAGATAAATAATTTGATAAAAAAATTTACTTCAGAAAATGAACCCATAAAAATATTACTTTCTGGAGAACATGTTTCTACATTATACTATGGTAATTCAGGCCTACTCAACAAACTGAAATTTTATCCTTCAGCTTTACTATTTATAGCTGCATTGTTTGGTTTTTTTGCCTTTCTATTCTTTAAAAGCTCAAAAATTGCAGAAATTAATATGTTATGGTCCGGTATGGCAAAAGAGACAGCCCATCAGATAGGAACTCCTTTAACTTCCCTTATGGGTTGGCTTGAACTACTAAAAACCTCATCAAATAAAGATAAATATCTAAAAGAGGTTGAAAAGGATTTAGAAAGGTTAAACATTATTTCGGAAAGGTTTAATAAAATTGGATCTAAACCTAAGCTCACCAAAGAAAATATTTGTGATGAAATTGACAAAACCATTAGTTATCTCAAGGCAAGATTGAGTAATAAAATTTCATTAGAATTTGAATATCCGAAAGAAGAAATAATTGTTTATTTAAATAATCAATTATTTAGCTGGAGTTTAGAGAATATCATTAAAAATAGTATTGACTCGATAAAAGATACTGGAAAGGTAAATATAAGTCTTATTGAAGAGAATGAATACTTAAAAATTTATATTTCTGATAATGGAATTGGGATAAAGCAATCATTAAAAAATAAGATTTTTAACCCTGGTGTAACAACTAAGGAAAGAGGTTGGGGTCTAGGCTTATCTCTCTCCAAAAGAATAATTGAAGAATACCATAAAGGAGAAATTAAATTAATAGATTCAGTTGTTGGTCAAGGAACCAAAATGCTTATTAAATTAAACGCCATTAAATGAATCAGATATCAATTTGGCCGTTACAGTAAAATCTAATTTAGTGATGTCAATCTTTTCTGAAAAATTTGCATCTTTCATCTCATTTATTGGTATTAAATGAACATGAACGTGTGGAACTTCTAGGCCAATTACAGACATCGCCACCTTTTTGCATTTAATCACTTTTTTGATTGATTTCGCTACTTTGCGCGAAAATAACATGAGATTTTTATATGTTTCCTCATCTAAATCCAAAATATCATCAACTTCAATTTTGGGAATACATAATGTATGACCAATTGAATTAGGACTTATATCTAAAAAAGCTAAAAAATCATCATTTTCTACTACCCTATAACAAGGTATTTCTCCATTGATAATTTTACTAAATATTGTAGGCATTTATCTTTTGATTTCTAAAACTTCAAAATTAATGATTCCACTGGGAACATTTATCTGAGCAATTTCACCAACAGCTTTTCCAAGTAATCCCTTACCAATTGGAGAATTAACAGAGATTTTACCCTTTGATAAATCAGCTTCACCGTCAGCTACAATTGTGTAATCCATAATCATGTTGTTTAACTGATTCTTAATTTTTACTTTGGATAAAACAAGAACCTTAGAGTTGTCAAGTTGGGATTCATCAATTACTCTAGCATTTGAAAGAGTTTCTTCCAACTTTGAAATTCTCATTTCAAGCATTCCTTGAGCTTCTTTAGCAGCATCATATTCGGCATTTTCACTCAAATCTCCTTTATCTCTTGCTTCCGCAATGGCGTTTGATGCTTTTGGCCTTTCAACATCTTTAAGATGATTTAATTCATCTTTTAATTTTTTTAGACCTTCAGCAGTATAATATGAAATTTTACTCATATCAATTGTTTTTAGTTTTGTTTCTCTTATAAAAGAAAAATCTCGCTTTCACGAGATCTAAATCAAATATACAAAATATTTAAATCATACTTATTTATTGTATTTTTATCAGATGAGAATTACTAAAATAATATCCTTTCTTATTTTATTATTAATTATTGGTTGTGCAAAAGAAATTAATGACTCAAGATGTAATTACCTTCTAGATCTTGATATTTATTATGAGGTTAATTTAAACCTCCCCCAGTACAATGATCTTAACTTTATTAGTAATTCAGTTTATATACCAAATGTTGGAAACGCTGGTATCATAATTGTAAACTCAGGTACAGGCTATTTGGCATGGGATGCTGCAGATCCAAATCATACTAACTTACCATGTTCAACACTTAGTATTTCTGGATTGGAGGCAGCCTCAGGTTGTGCAGAGCAACACACCTACAGTTTAATTACTGGACAATCAATTGGAGTAGCTCTCACCTGCTCGCTCAAACCTTACAGAGTTGAATCAAACGGTGATATTTTAATCATTACAAGCTTCTAAAGTTTAAATGTGAATCCGATTAAAAAGTTTCTTTTTGCTTGTGGGTAATAACCTGTTCCCTCAATAGTTGTAACTATATTAGGATCTGACCATGTATCATCATAAGTATAATAATAACCATTTGGTACATATTCTTTATTAAAAATATTATTTAGCATTGCCGTAAAAATAATTTCATTAAAGTATTTTGATTTTTTAAAACTGTATATGAAATTAAGGTCAGTTGTAGAGTACGAATTAAGCTTTGAAACAACAGACTCTGTATTACTCATGTATTGATCTCCAACAAACTTATTTAAGAGAGAAATATTCAAATCTTTTTTTGGGTTATAGTTGAAAGCTATCGATGAAATTAAATTTGGGGAAAATGAAATATCTGTATCTCCCCAATCAGTGACTAATCCGTTAAAGTTTGTTTTATAATCAATATTTTTATTTTTACTGAAACTAATATTAGTCGAAATGTCAAAATTATTTGAAGCTCTTAACATAGTCTCAAGCTCAATTCCTTTTCTATAACTATTACCACTATTTTCTCTAATTGGTGTTCCCACATCATCTAATGCACCAGTTAAAACTAACTGATTTTTATAATTCATATAGTATACATTTGAACCGAAATAAAACTTTTCGCTGTTATATTTCCATCCAAATTCATAATCAACCAATTCCTCAGGCTGTATATTTAAATTATTTTCAAAATCACTTCGAGTAGGTTCCCTGAAAGCCCTTGACAAGGAAAAATATATTTTATTTTTATCATTCAAGTTGTAATTAAAACCAGCTTTAGGATTGAAGAAAGAATATTTTTTATTTATAGCTAATTCATCAACATTAGAGGTGCTACCAGACGTTATATAATCTATTTTTCTCAGTTGTAAATCAGCATAAATGCTTATATCATTGGAAATTTGATAAATTGATTTTATAAAATTGCTAAAGTCTTTTTTTAAACCATTTCCATTATAAAAAAGATCTGTAAATTCTATGTTTCCTGAATTTTGAGACCATATTGTCTCCCCAAAATGGTCGCCGTCATATTCACTGTATGTTGAGCCAAAAATTAAATTACTCTTATTCTTAACATAATTTAAGTTATAATTAATCACATAAAACTGATTATCTAACCACTTTCTTGTAATAAAATCCTCACTTCCATTTTCATTATACTGCTCATAAAAACCCTTCCCATTTGTGAGATTTAGACCTAAATTTGAGCTTAAATTTCTTGAAATTGATTGTGTCCAGTGAAATTGAAAATGATCTTGCTTATAATTATCAACTTCATTTTCATAAAATCTTTCCTCACCATTCAAATCATAATAAATTCCTGATGGATTAAAGGTTCTATTATTTTCTAGTGTTTGAAGATCAATACCATTCCAAGCCTGATAAGTTATTTCATGACCTCCGAAATTTAAAAACTTTAATAATGTTTTATTTTTCTTATAAGAAAGTTGAAGAAAATATGATTTCAGATCAGATGAAGCTCTATCAATATAACCATCAGAGTCAATTTTTGAAAGCCTTCCTGAAAACTCAAAAGTGTCGTTTAACAACCCTGTACTGAATCTAAAATTATTTTTTATGGTCTTAAAACTGCCAACTGTATTGGCGCTTTCGAAGTATGGTTGTTCGGAAATTTTATCTGTTAAGATATTAATACTTGCACCAAAGGCACTAGAACCATTTACAGAAGTTCCAATACCTCTTTGAACTTGTAAGTTTTCAACAGAAGAGGAAAAATCAGGCAAATCTACCCAGAATGTGCCTAATGACTCAGCATCATTATATGGGATTCCATTTATAGTAACATTGGTCGATTGTGAATTAATTCCTCTAATTCTTATACCTGTATACCCAATGCCTGCACCCGCATCAGAAGTGGTAACTACATTAGGTAAAAAATTTAGTAAAATAGGGATGTCTTGGCCTAAATTTCTTTTAGAAATTTCTTCTTTTGAAACATTATTAAATGCAATTGGAATATTTTCTTTTACTCTAATAGAGGATACAATTACTTCCTCTAGATTTTGAATTTCTAAGGAATCAACAACAGATTCTTGTGCGCTTGCTGTTATGCAAAAAGCAAATAATGTAATAAGAATATTTTTCATGAGATATATAGTTTTTCATTAAAAGGGATAACCAAAAAAACTATATTGAAATTAGATCAAATTCCTAAACAGCATTACCTGTTCCAGGTTCAATGGGTATAATCTCAGCCTTCAAAGCACCCCTTATTATTATATATAAATTTACAAATTTTATATTAAATAATTAATAATTATAACTTACTGAAAGTAAAATATTTCTACCCATTTCGTGAGTAAAATACCTTAGCCTATTTAAATAATTCTTGTAAAGTTTATTGAATAAGTTTTCTACTCTCAAATTTATTTTATAATTACCACCATTTTCTGCTTTAAATCCAATAGATGATGCAAAGTTTAATAAGTGATATGCGTTAGGTGGTGTGCTAGTATCTAAGAGCTGATATGTTTGTTCGGTAGGGATAAAAACCTCAAAGTTATTATTTGGGTACTCATTTTGCTTGAATACATATTCACTTTCCAGTGAAATATTTAAATTATTTAGCTCTGGAAAATTGTAAGAAATTTGATTTTTTAGATTTACCGGAGGCATATTTATTAAAGGTTTATCGTTAGCCCTTTCATATCCTTTGATGATTGAAAATTGATGTCCAACAAAAAAATTAGTAAAATATTGACTATCATATTTTAAATCAAATCCAAATAATTTTGCATCCTCCTGCTTATATTCCCAATAAGGGAAAGCTCCAGCAATAGTCGGCATTAAATCAATTGGAATCATATATATAAAATCGTCTACAATATTAGCGAATGCATTAACGGTTAAACTTGATTTTTCATTTGAAGAATCATAGGTTATAGAAAAATTGTGCCCAACTTCTGAGTTGAAGCTCAAGTCACCAATTTCAATTCTAGCAGATGAGTGATGTAAACCCTCGCTAAATAGTTCAGATGGGTTTGGTTTTCTTGATGACATTGAGTAATTAATGAAAATGTTTTCACTTTCACTTATTGAATATCTTGCACCAAGGTTAGATGAAATATTATGAAAATCAAATTTTGGATTTGTTAGCGTATTGAGGCCTAGGTCTTCAACTACAAATTCCGGGAATAACTCATCATAATTTCTTGCTTCCCATAGAGAAGTTCTATAATATTTGTATGCATCAATGTGTGAAAAATCATATCTAAGTGCTGCTTCTAAAAACCAATTTTCGGATAAGTTAATATCATAAACGGAATATAGACTAAAGTCATATTTTTTATAATCTGGAATAATTCTTTTAACCCCGGTTGCGGGATCTGGAAAATTCTTTTGATATCTTGCTAAAATTCCAGCTTTCAAATTTGAATTATTCTGAAATTTTGACTCAAGATCAAAAGCAAGAGAATGTGTTTGAAGATTTAAATCAAGTGCAGGCTTCGTTCTGTCCCCTCTTCTTATGTCATACTCTTTTCTATCATTAGATTGAAAATCGTATCTCATGGAAAGCTTTCCAAAATCAAAATTTTTAAATCCCCTTAACTTAAGCAGATTATGACTAATTTTTTGTCTTGGTATATTAATATCATAAGAAAAATCTTCAATTATATGGGGAACTTCATTTTCGATGGCATTAATAATATCAATTGCTGTGTGTGCGTGTGATGATCTCAATATCCCCAAATAATTACTAAATAAGGAATAGTAAATATCAAAGCCATGATCAATTCTATTAAGGCCAGCTTTTAAGGATAAATTATGTTCAGAAAAACCAGTATTTGTCATCACATAATTTGGGGTTTCAAAATCGCCCATTCGTTTTAAAGTTCCCTGCAATCTATAGTACCAACCATTACTATTTGTTTTTGTAAAATTAGTTGAAATTCCACCTCCTCTTCCGTTTGATTGAAGATTAGTTGTAGCATTTCCATATAACGTGTCTAATAATTTTTCTCTTGATGATTCAGCAATAATAACTCCACCAACTGCATCACCCGCATATTTCAACGCACTTGCACCCTTTATGATTGAAATTTTATCGATTGAGTTAATATCAATACTTGGAGCATGCTCAATACCCCATTCCTGGTCTTCAAGTCTAACCCCATTATTAATAAGAATAACACGACTACTATGTAATCCATTAATCACTGGCTTTGAAAGATAATTTCCAGAATTTAAACTGCTAATACCTGTAACAGTTTTTAAAACTTCACCTAAAGATCTGCTATTATAATCTTCTAGTACTTCTTTAGAAATTTTATTTTCAAAAAGAGTTCTAGAATTATTTCTATTATTTGAAATAACCATAATCTCTTCAAGTTCATTTAAATGATGCTCTAATCTAATTTGTTTATAAGTGTCTTTTTTTACATTAACTAATAACGAAAGACTTTCATATTCTTCATGTGTAATATTTAAAGTATAACTATTAGTGCATAGGTTTTTAAAAACAACATTACCATCAAAATCAGTTGTACCAAGTTTGTCTAATTCATTAATTTCAACCGTGGCATTAACTAATGGTAGCCCATCATGTAAATCAAGTACTTGAATAGAAAGTTTATATTCACAATCTTGGGCATAAGAATTGTTAATATGCAATGGAATTAATACTAAAAAAAAACTTATTGATCTAACGATAATATACACGACTAAAAAATTTAAAATATAAATATAAAAAAGTGCTAATTCTTCTACTAGAATTAGCACTTTTTAATCTACTAAAATAATTTATTGTTCAATTGTAACAGGAAATGATGTTTGAATGTCAACAGAGCCACCTGCAGTATCTAGCCCATCATTTGGTTTTGTAGGCTCATGTACTAATGTAATAGTAATTGTTCCATCACCAGCATTACCTGTACTCATAGAAAAGACAACTCCAAGTGGATTGTTATTAGAATCAAAATCTCCATATTCAAATTCAATGTCTACACCAGTTGCATTAAAGAATACTTGATGTTCGTCAGCTTCCTCTAGAATTTCTAGGGTAATGTTCTCAGCTGGATCTTCCATTTCATTTGCCCATCCAATAGCACCAATGTACACTGAACCAGACGATAGTGGGCCATCAACCGTTATAACAGGTTCGTTTGGTCCATCACCATCAAGATCTTGGGTTTGCATCATAATTACATCTGATGCATCAGCAGAATTCTCTAAATAAATAGTCATTGTTGTAATTACTTCTTCTTCGTTGATTGGCTCTGGTGTATCATCATCATCATTACAAGAAAAGTATAAAAAAGGTATTGCCAATAAGGCGTATTTAAAAATTTTCATAGTTTTTATTTTTTGAAAATTATTACTCAATTGTAACAGGGAATGAAGTTTGAATATCAATAGAACCACCTGCAGTATCTAATCCGTCATTAGGCTTCGTAGGTTCATGAACCAATGTGATAGTTAAATTACCTGATCCAGTATCCCCAGCATTTTGAGGAGCAAGCACAAAGTTAATTCCAACTGGATTTCCCATAGAATCAAAAGGTGCAGTATATACAAATTGTAAAGGTAATCCGTCACTCGCACTGAAAAATACTTGATGCTCATCAGCTTCTTCAAGAATTTCTTCGGTTACGACTTCTGCAGGATCTTCCATTTCATTTAACCACTCAATTGAACCCGAGTATGAAGTAGCTGAGCTTAACGGACCCGAAACAGTAATAATTGGTTCATTTGGACCGTCTCCATCTAAGTCTTGTGTTTGAAGTACTACAGTTGCTGAGCCATCACTAGCAGAAAGGGTCACTGTCATTGTTGTAATAACTTCTTCTTCATTGATTGGCTCTGGTATATCATCGTCATCATTACAAGAGAAGTATAAAAAAGGTATTGCCAATAAGGCGTATTTAAAAATTTTCATTGTTTTTATTTTTTGGAAAATTATTAATAGAAATGATTCAAACCATTTGAATCACATAAATGAAATACGATCCAATATGTCTGGATCAAAAAAAATTTGGAACTAAGATTTTGTAGGGGGTCCTCTTAAGTTAAATCCAATTGGATTATTAACTAATTTTAAATCAATAGGTGTGAGGACTAATTCATCTATTGAAACCAAATTATAATTAAAATCTATTAAGCTGGTAAAGTTATTTTCTGTGTTACTTAAAATGAGGCAAGTGGAACAGTTAATTTCATCTTGATGAAAATGAATTTCAGTTTCTGTACAAATCTTATGGTCTTCAAAAACATGGTGAGCAAAGCTTACAATACTTGGGAGTATTAGTAAAACTGAAAGAAAAAAACTGTAGAATTTTTTCACGAGTCTAAAGTATGAAATTATATTATTTTTTTTATACAATTAATTGCTTTTTTTATCCTTTCAATCCTTGTGCCATTTATCACTTCAAATGTGATATTATTTTTAATTAATTCATTTTTAAAAATCTCAAAAGACTCCTTTCTTTCGTTAGGCTTATCTCTCAAGTCATCTTTTTCCCATGGGATATCTATGTCTGTCAATAGATACAAATCATATTTATTTTTTAAAGCGTATTTTTCTAATAGCGAATCACAATTTCCGCCATAATAATATTTAGAATATACCATAGTTTCGAAAAGATTAGTATCACATATCAAAAGGGATTTTGATTTTATTGCTAGTTCATTTTCTAATTTCATTTGACCAATAGCAATAGGTAAAATATCTTTTGGCTCACAAATTCTTTTTTCATTATTCCAAATATTTTGCAAATATTCACGAGCATATTCAGGCACCCAATTTGTTTTAAAATGTTTTGCTAGTTCAATTGATAAAGTTGTTTTGCCGGTTGACTCCGGGCCATAAAGAACAACTTTCTTACAATTAGATTTTATTTGCTTAAGCTTTTCTTCCATTGAATATATGCCTGAATTGCTAGAATGGTAAAAATAACATATTGAATTGATAATATAATTTTATCACTTGATAAGTACAGGGGAATCGTAATTATATTTCCTATTATCCATAATATCCAGTTTTCTAACTTTTTATTTGCCATCAACCACATTGCAGTTACAAAAATTCCTGATGTAAAAATATCTAGTTCTTTAATCTGACCTTCAAAATCTGTTGCAAAATAATCGTGAGCAGTATAAGCTACAGCAATGATAAAAAAGAAAATTAACAATGACTTTGGTAAATCGGCGAAAGAAAATTTTGAAACCTTAACAATTAAATCATCATTCTTTTTTCTAGACCAATTCCACCAACCAAATAGACTTATTAAGGTGTAAAGTAAATTAACAAGAATATGACCCAATAAACTGACTTTATACATTAAATACATTGTAATGATAGTACATATGATCCCCGTTGGATAAACAAGAATATTTTGCTTTTTGGCGTAAATGACACTTATAATACCAAACCAAAATGCAAGAAACTCAAGAACAATATCTAGTGTGGAATATGTTGAATAAGAATTGGCAAAAAAGTCATAAAGTTCTCCCATCAGTTTTTAATTACAAATGCTAAGGTATAGTTTTTAGAAATTCCAAAATAAGTCTCAAATGAATAAATATCATCATTATTTACATACCAAGATTTACACTTTGTAGCATTAATATCCAATGGTAAAGCAAGGATGTTTTTTTTAAAATCAAGACCCATAATTCCCATAGCCTTGTAAATGCTTTCTTTAATATTCCAATAAATTAGTGATGTTTGATTACCAAATTCTATTGGATAATTTAATTCAATTTGGAGAAATTTGTGTTTTATTTTTATAGCCTTATCACTAATTTTTTCAATGTCAATTCCAACAGAGTGATTACTTATAATTACTGCAGCATAATTTCTTGAATGACTGATTGATAAGGTTTTGTTTTGAGAAAAAATTGGCTTTCCTGCTTTATCGTATTTTACATCTTTATCGTCGATACATAGAAACTTAAAGATATTTCTGATTGCCAGAAATTGTTTTTTATGAATTTCTGACTTTTTTTGATTCAGTAATTTTAAAGAATCTTCACTTAAGACAACATTTGATTCTAGGTCCTGAAGAGACTCATTAATTTCCCATATAACCACTCTAGTTTTGGGCGATAAATTTAAATCATCAATAACTGGCATAAGAATATAAATTCTTTACTTTAAAGATACTTTAAGTACATAAAAAAACCTCTTAAATTTAAGAGGTTTTTAGAAGTTTATTTACGCTTTAGGGTCGGGGCCCCACTTGTTTTCTTGTTTCTGACCCTCAAAACAAAAAAATACTAATAGCACTAGTACTCCAATTAAAGGAATTAAAATAATAAGATAAAACCAACCGGATTTCCCTAAGTCATGTAATCTTCTTACTACCAAGGCCATTGCTGGAATAAAATGTACTAAAGCACAAATTGTATATACCCATCCATAGCCAATACTAATTTCACCCAATGGTCCTGCATCCATCATAAATACTGTTCCAAGTACATTGTCAACTACTGTACATGCAATCAATATAATTGCATATACAAGTGTAAACATCCAATATTCTTTTCTTCTTGCTCTTCCGCTAAAGTTTGCGTAATTATCACGAACTGCCTTTAAATACCATTCCATAATTTGTTTATTTATCGATTAGCGAGCAAATCTAGTTAATAGTAATTAGAAATGATAAAAATTTAGAAGACAAAGTAATGTCAAGGATGGGTAAGGTTACGAAGGTAATATAGAAACAAAAGATTTATTGTCTTTCTTTTTGGTAAACTTAACTACACCGTCAACTCTAGCATGAAGAGTATGGTCTTTACCAAGATAGACATTTTCTCCAGGGTTGTGAACGGTTCCTCTTTGTCTAACAATAATGTTACCAGCTTTAGCAAGCTGACCACCAAAAATCTTAACTCCTAATCGTTTCGACTCTGATTCTCTACCGTTTTTAGAACTACCAACTCCTTTTTTATGTGCCATTTTTTATAAAATTAACTTAAAGCTTTTACTAAATCTGCTTTTTTCATTGATGAAATACCGGTTATACCTTTTTTCTTTGCCATTTCTTTTAATTGAGCAACTGATAAGGATGATAGGTCTTGCTTTTCCTTTTTAGCAAGAACCTTTTTAGTTTCAGCTTTTTTAGGAGTTTCCTTTTTCTTTGCTGGTGATTTCTTAGTCAATCCAGTTAAGATATCACTAATTTCAATTTCAGTGATAGCTTGACGATGACCGTTTTTTACCTTATATCCTTTTCTTCTTTTCTTTTTAAAGACTATCACTTTATCAGCTTTTAGGTGTTTTAGAACCTTAGCATCAACCTGTGCTCCAGAAACTTTGGGATTTCCAACTGACAATTTTGAACCGTCATTGACCATCAAAACATTATCAAATGATACTTTTTTCCCCTGTGCAGCTTCCAACCTGTTGACAAAAAGCTTTTGCTTTTTTTCAACTTTGAACTGTTTCCCCGATATTTCAACTATTGCGTACATTTTTATCTCAAAAGCGAATGCAAATATAAAGTTAATTAACAAATCAACAAATTTTTATAAAAATTAAATTTATGGGTTAATAAATAACTTTTTTAAATTCTCTTTTACACGGTTTTACATGTAAAAACTTATATTTGCATTCCAAAATAATCTAATATTTTCAAAATGAATAAATTTTTAAGTCTATTTGTGATTTTTATTACTCCTTACAATGTTAGTGCTCAAAACATTGAGTACACCGAGTATAAGCTTGAAAATGGATTGCATGTAATTATTCATCAGGATAATTCTGCACCAGTAATTGCAACTGAAGTTATGTATCATGTTGGCAGTAGAGACGAAATCAAAGGTAAATCTGGATTTGCACATTTTTTTGAACATATGTGTGCATCATCATCTGCTAATACACCAAATATCAAAAAAAGACAGTGGAAACAGATTATAGCATCAAAAGGTGGATTTGCTAACGCAAGTACTTGGAAAGATAGAACAAATTATTTTAATTTTTTCCCTTCAAATAATCTAGAATTAGCTTTATGGTTACAGAGTGAAAGAATGCTACATGCGATAATTGATCAAGATCAAGTTGATACACAAAATCAAGTAGTTAAGGAAGAGAAAAGAGACAGAATTGATAATTCACCTTATGCTAAATACTTTTACCGTGAAATCGATAAGTATATGTTCACGAATCACCCTTATGGACAATCAATCATAGGCTCATTTGAAGATTTGGATTCTGCAACTTTAGAAGAATTTCAAGAATTTTACAGGAAATGGTATAACCCAAATAATGCTGTTCTGGTTATAGGAGGCGATTTAGAGATGGAAAAAACTAAGGATTTAGTTGAAAATTATTTTGGAGACATAAAAAATAATAATGAAAAACCTCTGAAAACTAATATTATTCAGGATCCGATCACAGAAACAATCATGATTACTGAATATGATGCTAACATTGAAATTCCTGCAAAAATCTTTTCATACATCACTCCAAGAAACAGTAGTAAAGACTCATACGTTTTGAACTATATAGCACGGGTTTTAACTGGTGGTAAAAGTTCAAGGTTATATAGAAAAATGGTAGATGAAGATAAAGTTGCGCTAAGTGTTCAAGCTGGCGGCAGGTATGATCAAGCCTATGGAACATTTTCTATATGGGCCCTTCCACTAGGTGAAACATCTCTTGATACGCTGGCGCTAGAAATAGACAGTGAAATTAAAATAATTCAAAATGAGTTAATCAGTGAAAGAGAGTTTGAAAAAATCAACAACCAAATAGAAACAGCTTTTGTTCAAAAGAACACAGGTATTCTTGGGATTACTAGCAGTTTAGCTTCATACTATCTCCTCTATGATAATACATCTTTAATTAATGATGAAATCGAAATATATAGATCCATAACCAGAGAAGATATAATGGAAGTTGCAAATAAATATTTAAATCCAAATCAAAGGTTAGAAATGGATTATGTAAAAAAACAATAAAATGAAGAAAAATATTATCATATCATTACTTGTAGTTTTTGTATTCAATCTGAACTTTTCACAGATAGACAGAAGTAAGCAACCTGATTCTGGCCCTGATCCAGAAATTAAATTTGGAAAACCAAAAACATTTAAACTTAAAAACGGAATCGAAGTTTTAGTTGTTGAAGACAACAAGTTGCCTGTTGCAACTTATAGCTTAAGAATAGACAGAAATCCGATTTACGACGGAGATAAAGCAGGAGTTTCTAGTATTTTGAGCGCAATGCTTGGAAATGGAACAACTTCTATACCTAAAGACATGTTCAATGAAGAAGTTGAGTTTCTGGGAGCGTCTGTTTCTGTTACATTTAGTGGTGGATTTGCAAACACACTTACAAAAAATAATGCTAGAGTGCTAGAGTTGTGGTCTGATGCAATTATAAATCCTTTGTTGAGCGAAGAAGAATTTGATAAGGAAAAAACAAAACTATTGGAGAGTTTAAAATCGGATGTAAATAATATTGATGCAATTTCCTCTAGGGTTAGTTCTGCTTTATCTTACGGAAAAAATCATCCCTATGGCGAATTTATAACTGAACAAAGCTTAAACAGCGTAACCTATAATGACGTAATCGAATATCATAAAAAATATAATATTCCAAACAACGCCTACATTGTTGTAGTTGGGGATGTTAACACTAAAGAAATCAAATCTCTTTTGAAAGAAAATTTTGATAATTGGAAAAAAGGAAAACTTCCTGAAAATCCTGAGCCTGTTTACTCGCAGAATGTCAACTTAACCGAGGTTAATTTTATTGATGTCCCCTCTGCCACCCAGTCAACAGTAATATTTACCAATAACACTCCTTTAAAACAAACTGACGAAGATTATTTTGCTGCCCTACTCGCAAATCAAGTTTTAGGGGGTGGTAGTGAAGGTTACTTGTTTAAAAATCTTAGAGATGATAACGGCTGGACCTACGGATCTTATTCTAGACTTGGTTCAAATAGGTATGGTGTTTCTAGATTTACTGCCGAGGCAAAGGTTAGGAATTCTGTAACCGATAGTACTGTCATAGAGATTGTTAATGAAATTTCAAGAATTAGAACTGAAAATGTTGATCAACAAAGACTAAAAGATGTAAAGGCTTCATATCTTGGTAATTTTATTTTTTCAACAGAGAGGGCATCAACAGTTGCTAATTTTGCGTTAGGTCAAAAGCTAAATAATTTGCCAGACGATTATTATGAAACATTTATAGAAAATATTAATAAAGTAACTGGAAAAGATTTAAAAAAAGCAGCAAATAAATACTTTAAACTTGGCAATACAAGAATCATAGTTGTTGGAAGGGGTAGTGAAGTTGCACCTGGTTTAGAAGAGATTGGTTTTCCAATAAACTATTTTGATAAATTTGCTAATCCTATTGCAAAGCCAATCTTTAATAAAGCAATTCCTGAGGGGCTGACAGCTTTAGATGTTGTAAATAAATATGTTAACAAGGTTGGTGGCAGAGAAAATCTTGAATCGGTTAAAACATTAGTAATGCGTGCAGATGTAACAATTCCTGGCGCACCTTTTATTCCAACAGCAATAATGAGTCAAAAATTTCCAAATAAATATTCTCAAAAAATTGAAGCAAATATGCAAGGTCAAAAGATTACCTTGAATAAAACCACTTTTGACGGAGAAAGAGGTTACACGGAAATGCAAGGTCAAAGAATAGAATTTAACGAAAGCCAATTAAATGAGAGTAAAAATATTGAAGGAATCTTTGATGAACTTTATTACGTCGAAAATCAAATTGAATTAGTAAGTATTAACTCTGTAAACTTTGAAGATGCATACAAAATAAAGGTGACAAAGAATGGTAAGGAATCGCATAGGTATTACTCTGTTGAAAGTGGACTATTATTAAGTACTGAGGTTACAGATGACAGCAAAAATGTTATTACCACCAACTTTGGAGATTACCGGTTGGTAAATAATATTATGTTACCATTTTATACGAGTTTACCAGCTCAAAAACTAGAGTTTAAAACAACAGAATTTGAGCTAAATAAAGAAATAAAAGATTCTAGCTTTTAGTAGTACCTGTTTGTTTGTTTGTTAATATTACTCCAAATACAATAATCAAAGTTGCGATAACTTGATAGATAGAAAATTTCTCTCCGTCAATTAGACCCCAAAAAATAGAAACAATAAGCATTGAATATGTAACTGAAGATGCAAAAACAGGGCTAGCAATTTTAATAAGTTTATTAAAAATAATTTTTGCTAGAGCAGTTCCGAAGAAGGCTAATATAAACACATAAAATATTGAGACTTGGGTACTCTTATCCTCTAAAGTTTCAAACTTAAAATCCGAAAATAAAAAAACCAAAATTGCAGGAATTACTATTGCTGTAAAATGACCGACTGTAATTGTTAAAGCAGAAAGATGCTGAAGATATTTTTTTATAATATTAATATTTAACGCGTAGAGGAAAGAACACAGAATAACTAATCCGGCATAATTATAATTTTGATCAGGATTAAGCTTTAAACCTGATGTAATCAAAAGATAAGTCCCAAAAAAACCAATAAGAACACCTATTATCTGCCTTTTAGTAGATTCAATTTTAAAAATAATCATGCCAATGATCAGGGTGTTTAAGGGTACTATTGAATTAATAATTGATGCTACGGAACTATCTATTTCTGTCTCGGCGAATGCGAATAGAAAAGCTGGAAAAAAACTACCTAAAAATGCTGAAATGGTAATCCATTTCCATTCTAATTTTTTTATTGTAAATATTTTCTTCCATGCGATAAAAAAAATAATTACGGATGAAAATATTATTCTGAGTGATCCCAATTGCGAAGCATCAAGACCGACTAAAGCCTTTTTTATCAGTATAAAAGAACTTCCCCAAATCAGCGAGAGAAGGATTAAATAAAACCACTTATTGTTTTTCATTTAGATCTCCAATTTAGAGATTCAAATAGAACTATAATATCATTTTTAACATATTGAATTGAAGGGAAAATGGAGTCATATTTAGATTTAAATTTCAAATTCAAAGATCCTTTCATAAAATTTGAAAGACTATCCGTTATATAAAATTGAATCGGAGACGCAACGTCCCCTTTCATTTCAAATATTTTTCCAAATTTTCTTTTATTTTTATCTTCATATTCCCTCATAACAACACCATTTGACTTCTTAGAATGTGTATCTAATATGAGTAAAAAATCACGTAAATTATTTTCTAGCCGTTGCTGATTATTTAAATTATTAAATGACAAATCTATTGACAAATTCATGTTACTGTAATCAATGGATAATTGACTATCATTCGCTAAACCAATCATGGCTGCGTTTGAATTATAGTAAAAGTCAGTTGGTAAATTTAACTCATTATGAAACAGATAATTAGGCTCTGGAAATTCAATTCTTAAAAATGCACTTTGTTTTGGTAGATTAGAATCGTTACATGAGATGAGAAAAATAAAAAATATAAGAAAAAAACTAAGTATTTTACTCATTTTTGAAAGAAGTGTTTAACTGATTAAATCAAACTTTCAAAGTTCTAAAATGGTAAGTCATCAGCATCATTTTCATGGGTTGAAACATTTTCTTCATGTTTTGTTTCAGAGACAGATTTAGGGTTATCAACTTGGTTTTGCATGTCGTTTTTATTTGATAAAAACGTGAACTCTGAACAATTAATTTCAGTTGAATATCTATCATTTCCTTTATCATCTTGCCATTTTCTTGTTTTTATTCTTCCTTCAATATAAACTTTATCCCCTTTAGAAAGATATTTCTCACAAATCTCTGCTGCTTTGTTTCTTAGAACAATATTGTGCCATTCGGTATTTGAAACTCTTTCATTAGTTTGCTTATTCATATATGTTTCGTTTGTTGCAAGCGGAAATCTTCCGACACAGCCGCCATCTTCAAAGCGATGAACTTTTACCTCATCACCAAGGTGACCTATTAACATGACTTTATTTAGAGTTCCTGACATAATTTTTTTCTAATTTACCATTTTAACTTCAGAAAAGATATATTTACCATGATATTTTTCACTAAACTTGTGCATTAATTTAGACATTGGATAGTCTTCCAGAATAGTTGTGAATAATCCGTTTTTAATTTGCAATTTTTCTTTGGTAAACCAAAAAGTTGACTTAATCAAAATATGCGACAACTTATGTTCAATTGGTTTGCTATTTATTATTCTTAAACTTAATGAATCCAGATTATATTTCTTCAAAAAAAACTTAACTACTTCTGATCTATTTTTTTTAGAACTAGACATTTTTACAGGAAATTGATATAAATTTTTCCAAATACCATCAGTAATTTTTTCGATTAACATATGATTAGCATTATTTACCACCAAATAGTCAAAATATAATATCTTGATTTTATTTTTAGTGGTCTTTACGGGCAAAAATGTTACTAGCTCATTTTTGAAAGCACTACATTTATTAGAAACCAAACAACTAGAACATAATGGTTTTTTTGGCTTACATATCATAGATCCAAAATCCATTAATCCTTGATTATAGTCACCATATCTAGTATTTGGCATTAATTCAGATGCTTTTTTTTTGAATACTTTCCTTGAATTATTTAAATCAATAGGGTTTTTTATTTCAAAAATCCTTGATATTATCCTAAAAACATTACCATCTAAAACAGGATATTTTTTTTCAAAACATATCGATACAATTGCGCTAGCGGTATAGTCTCCAATTCCTTTAAGTTTAATCAGCTCTTCATATGATTCCGGAAACTTTGAATTTAATTCATGAAATATATGTTTTGCTGTATAATATAAATTTCTGGCCCTTGAATAATAACCTAGACCCTGCCATATAATAAGTACATCTTTTTCTTCTGCGGTTGCTAAGGATTCTAAATTTGGAAACTTTGAAATAAATCTGTTGTAGTAGTAAATGCCCTGTTCCATTCTCGTTTGCTGAAGAATTATTTCTGAGATCCATATTTTGTAAGGGTTCTTGGTTATTCTCCACGGAAGATCTCTTTTGTTACTGTCATACCATTTTAAAATTTCCTTACTAATTTTCATATAAAAATTGGTCTAAGTAAATTTAATCTTTAGAAGTTATAAATTAAATTATAAAGCAATTAAATATTGAAATAAAAATATATATATTTGCAGCCATTGTTGAATTATTAATGATATAAAAAATTGATTTATGACAAAGGCTGAAATTGTAGCAAATATTTCTGAAAAATTAGGAATTGAAAAAGTTGATGTTCAACTAACTGTTGAGTCACTTATGCAAGAAATTATTAATTCATTAGAAAATGGTGAAAATGTATATTTAAGGGGTTTTGGGAGTTTTATCGTGAAGAAAAGAGCCGAAAAAACCGCAAGGAACATTAAAAAAAACACAACCATAAAAATACCAGCACATAATATTCCAGCCTTTAAACCGTCAAAGTTTTTTATTGATGGTGTCAAAACGAAATTAAAAATTAACTAAAATATAACTTATGCCTAGCGGTAAAAAACGTAAAAGACACAAAGTAGCTACTCATAAGAGAAAAAAGAGACGTAGAGCTAATCGTCACAAGAAAAAGGATTAAATCCTAACTTTTTATTTAATCATTATTAATATCAACTTAAGTTCTTTGAAATTTATTCATTAGTTCGTTGTAATAATTGCTTTTACATCAGATGAATAATCGTAGTATAAATATTAATCAGCATTAATGCATAAAATTGATAAAATGAATAAACAATTGCTTATTCGATCGAGTTCAAACAATGTTGATTTTGCCTTACTTAAAGACGGAAAACTTATTGAATTTCATAAAGATAATGACAATACAAAATTTTTAGTTGGTGATATCTATCTTGCAAAAATAAGAAAAACGATGCCTGCATTAAATGCAGCTTTTCTAAATGTAGGATATAAAAAAGATGCATTCTTACATTATCACGACTTAGGTCCTAAATTTTATACTCTTCAAAAATTTATAAAGGGTGTTAGTATCGGACAAATTAAAAATTTCTCTTTAAATAATTATAAATTTGAAGAAGAAATAGATAAAAATGGTGCTATTTCAGATGTTCTTAGCCCCAATCAATCTGTTTTAATTCAAATTGTTAAAGAACCTATTTCAACCAAAGGCCCAAGAGTTACTTCTGAACTTTCGGTTGCAGGAAGATTCTTAGTTCTTGTTCCATTTTCTAGTAGAATTTCTATTTCTCAGAAAATCGAAGACCAAAAAGAAAAAGACAGATTAAAGAGATTAGTCAAAAGTATAACACCTAAAGGATTTGGTGTCATTATTAGAACCGTTGCTAAAGGCAAAAAAGTTGCTGAACTTGACAGAGATTTACAAAATCTTTATGCTAGATGGATTGCAATGTGTAAAAAAATCAGGAATGCCAATATTCCAAGTAAAGTTATGGATGAAATGAATATTTCATCTAAAATTCTTCGAGACTTATTTGACGAAAACTTTACTTCAATACTGGTTGATGATGAAACATTGCAAATTCAAATTAAAGATTACGTACAGAAAATTGCACCAAAAAAAGAGTCAATTGTAAAACTATACAATTCTAAAGTTCCAATTTTTGAAAAATTTGGAATTGAGAGGCAAATTAAAACTTCATTTGGCAAAAATGTTTCAATGACTAAAGGATCTTATTTGGTTATCGAGCATACCGAAGCTTTGCATGTAATAGATGTAAATAGCGGTAACAGATCATCATCTGCCAAAAATCAGGAAGAATCTGCTTTAGAGGTTAATCTAATTGCTGCCACTGAAATTTCTAGACAACTTCGTCTGAGAGACATGGGCGGTATTATTGTGGTTGACTTTATAGATCAGAATAAAGCAGATAATAGAAAAAAGCTTTTCAATCATCTCAAATTAGAGATGAAAGAGGATAGAGCTAAACATAAAATTCTTCCGCCTAGCAAATTTGGATTAATTCAAATAACTAGACAAAGGGTTAGGCCAGAGATGAATATTAAAACTAGAGAGAAAAATCCTAGTAATAATAAAGAAAATGAAGTTGAAGCTCCAATTGTATTGATCGATAAGATATCTGAAGACATTGATAGGCTTATAAATAAAGGAGAAGATGATATTAATTTAAATACTCATCCTTTTATTGCTGCTTATCTTGAAAAAGGATATCCATCCGTTAGACTTAAATGGTACTTTAAATATAAAAAATGGATTAAGATTGAACCAAGAGATGCTTACAAATATCTCGAATACCGTTTTTTAGATGAAAATGGTAAAACTATTTAAAAAAAACCCTATCTGTTGATAGGGTTTTTTTTTTTTAAATTTTTAAATTAACCAAAATAGGACAATGATCGCTGTGAATGATGTCTTTTAATATTGCCGCCCCCTTTAATTTTTGTTTCATTTCTTTTGAGATCATTATATAATCAATTCTCCAACCCTTATTATTTTCCCTAGCGTTGGCTCTGTAAGTCCACCAGCTATATTGATTTGGACTAGTATTATACTCTCTAAACGAATCAATAAATCCAGAATCAATAAATTTTTGCAACCATTCTCTTTCAATTGGCAAAAACCCTGAGACATTTTTATTTCTTACAGGATCATGTATGTCAATAGCTTTATGACATATATTATAATCTCCCGCAATTATCAAATTCTTTATGTTTTTATTTAACTCCAAAATATAATTTAGAAAATCATCCATGTAAGTTAACTTAAACTGAAGCCGATTAAGATTTGTGCCAGATGGCAGGTATAGGCTCATAACAGAAAATTCCTCAAAATCTAATCTGATATTTCTTCCTTCAAAATCCATATATGTAATTCCAGTGCCATACTCAACATGAATTGGCTTGTGCCTGGACAAAATTGCCACCCCACTATAACCCTTTTTTTCAGCACTAAACCAATAATTATATTTAAAACCGATAGATTCAAATTCACTAATATTTATTTGCTCTTCCAAAGCTTTTATTTCCTGAAAGCATATTATATCAGGGTCTTCTTTAATTAGCCAATCAATTAACCCTTTGTTCATTGCTGCTCTAATTCCATTTACGTTATACGAAACAACTTTCATCTTTAAGAAATTTGATATCGTAAATATGATAAAATATTTTCTATTATTTTTAGTTTATTCTATTATATGCGTACAACAATAAGCTTATCTATATTTTTATTCTTCTTTATTTCATATTCTCAAGAGATAGACAAGGACTCAATATCGATTAATAATTATAAAATTATTGATTACAAAGATGAATTAAAAAAATTTAAGGATTCTATTGATAATAAGATTTATCCCATCGCTATATCAAAAATATACTCAAAATTAAATAGTGATTTGATTATAGAAAATACGGATAATATGGATAAGTTATATAAATTATCTAAAACTAATATTTCGAACATAAAGAGAAATAATTATAAAGTTGAAACAAACGGTAATATCTCAAGGGGTATAACTGTTGGCAGCAATCAAAATTCCGTTCTAAATAGTGAACTTGATCTACAAATTTCAGGTAAATTAAGTGAAAATGTTAAGATTAAAGCATCTATTCAAGACTCAAATATTCCACTTCAAAATAATGGATATTCACAGCAAATAGATGAATTTGACCAAATTTTTATAGAGCTTTTGTCAAATAATTGGACTATTCGTGGAGGGGATATCGATATAAGTCAAAGAGAAACATTTTTCGGAAATTTTGAGAAAAGGATTCAAGGTTTGTCCATTAATGCAAACTTAAAAGATTCAATAAATATTCAGGTAGCTGGAGCAATTGTTAAAGGAAAATATAAAAGATCACAAATTTCCACGGAAAATGGTAATCAGGGACCCTATAAAATTATAGGATTAAATGGTGAACTATATGTTTTAATTGTTTCTGGGAGCGAGTCCGTTTTTGTAAACGGCAAAAAGATTCAAAGAGGAATTGATAAAGACTATGTAATTAATTATAATGCTGCAGAAATTATATTTAATTCAACATTCCCAATAATGTCTGACATGAGAGTTCAGGTTGAATATCAAGTAAATGAAAATAATTACAATGGCTTTGTTGGTTACACGAAACTAAATATAAATCGGAATAACTTTACTCACAATATTTCCTTTTACAATGAAAATGACATCAAGGATCAGCCACTACTTCAAAATATTTCAGAGAATCAAATCGAAATATTATCATCTGCAGGGGATAATAATGAGCTCATGTCAGCACCTACTGGGGTATTAGCTGCATACGAAGAAAACAGAATATTATATAAAAAATCAATGGTTAATAATAGTGAAATATATATTTATTCAAATAATCCCGATGATGAGTTGTATGATGTAAATTTTACTAATGTTGGTGAAAACCAAGGTGACTATATACTATTGATTAATAATACGATAGAAAACATATATGAGTATGTTTCTCCGATAAACGGAGAAAAGCAGGGTAGCTATGATCCAGTAATTCAATTAATTGCACCAGAAAAATTACAACTATTCACTTATAATTCAACATACAAAACGAATTCTAACTCTAGAATAAATATTGAGTTAACTGCAAGTAAAAAAGATAAAAACTTATTTTCCAGCATTGACGATAACGACAATTCAGGGCTGGCTTCAAAAATAAACTATAAATCTGAAAATGAGATTAATAATTCAAAATTAAGCTCTGAAATTGATATAAAATATGTTCAAAATAATTTTCAATCAATTCAAAGAGTATACAATACAGAGTTTAGTAGGGATTGGGATTTAAATGAAAGTGTTTTGAAAAATTATAACTACTTATTTTCTAATGGAATATTTGATCTACAAAATGATAAACTGGGTTCAATAAAATATAAATTTGAGGATTTAAGATTAGACAATTATTACAAGGGTGTGAAAAATAGTTTGAATCTTATTTCTAATAATGTGAATAATCTAAGGGTTAATTCTTACACAAGTATTATGAAATCTCAACAAGAGAGCTATTCTAGTGAGTTCGCTGTGTCAAATAATAAAGTTGAATTTATACATAAAATTGGTTGGGTTGAAGCAAATTATAATTATGAAAAAAAAATAAGTAACGGAATACAAAATTTGATAAGTCCAGATTTTGGTCACAAATTATACGAACTTAAAAAAGGTTTTGGAGATAAAGAAAAAACATTTTTGGAAATCGGATATGCAAAAAAAGTAAATGATAGTATTTTTAATGGCACTTTAAACAAAGTAAATTCATATGAAAGGTATTTTTTAAATTCAAGAATTTTAAGCAGTAGAAATAGCAAAATAAATATTTATGTAAATCAAAATAAATTGTCATCTATTAGCGAAAATAAAAAAGAAGATTTTCTTAATACAAAATTATTATATAACCAGAAACTTTTTAGAAATAATATAGATTCAAATCTTTTTTATGAGACAAGTTCTGGTAATCTACCACAACAAGAGTATACTTTTGTAGAAGTGGAACCTGGTCTTGGAACGTACAAATGGATAGATATTAATAATAATAATATCCAAGAATTAGAGGAATTTGAAATTGCGGTATTTGAAGATGAAGGAAATTATATCAGGGTTCTTCTACCAAATCAAATATTCATAAAAACCTATCAAAGTAAATTCAATTATTCTATAAAATTAAGTTTAATTAATTGGGTTAAATCTGAAAACCAAATAAAAAGATTTCTATCAAGACTATCAAATCAATTTCAATACTCATTAGATAAAAAAACCAACTTAAACATTAATCCAGAAATAGAGCTTAATCCCTTTTCTTTGAATGAAAGTGGACTCTTGGCATTTAACTATTCATTGAAAAATGTTTTTTATCTAAATAAATCAAAACAAAAATATTCACTCATATATACATATTTAAAAAACAAGTCAAAAAATAATTTCTCTTTTGGATCAACCAGAAATTCAAACACTTTAAATAAAGTAAATTTTATTCATAAAATAGATGATTTATATCTTTTAGAAATAATCGGTAATAGACAGAAAAAGTCAAATTGGAGTGAAAACTTTACAGATAAAAACTTCCAGTTAAATGAATACAATATAAATCCAAAAATAACTTATTTTTCAGGGGATAATAATCGTTTGAATTTTATTTATAAATATTCCAATATTGATAATTCAATCGGAGGAGGAGAAAAATTAAAGCAACAGAACTTTGGAATTTCACTGTTTTTAAATCAAAAAGATAAAAGAGGATTTGTATCTGAATTCAACTATTATAAAAACGATTTTACAGGAAATCAAAATACAGTTATTAGTTATGTTATGATGAATGGTTTACAAAATGGTGAAAACTATACCTGGTCTTTTAAATTTCAAAGAAAACTCTCAAAATTATTAGATTTTAATTTCATATATATGGGCAGGAAAGGTGAAAATAGCAAAACAATTCATAATGGCACCATTCAGATTAAAGCTATTTTTTAAAAAAAGGGGCTGCAAATTAATGCATACCCCCCTTTTTTTTGAGTGTAAAAAATTGTGATTATCTAACTACTATTTTTGCAGTTTTATAACCAATAGTTTGATTACCTAGTTTAATAATATATACACCAGCGTCTGCCTCTGACATATCTAAATTATGATTGTAATATAAATTATTTGATTTAAAAATATTATCAAAGCTTAATATCCTTCCTCTTAAATCATAAACACTTAATTCTAGAACTTCACTGTAATTTGTCGTAAGATTAATAGAAAAATATTCATTATCATTAGAGTAAATCATTAATTCAGCATAATTCATTTCAAAATTATCAATGGAAAGTGATTCAACAATATTTACCATATAATCTTCTGTTTCACCATACTGTGTCTCCGCACAAGCATCGTCCGGTACAGGATTATTCCAATTGCTTTTAGCCCGCATCATGTGCTGTCCTAGAGGTGCATCATCAGGAATAGTAATTTGAACTGTATCTTCATAAGAGCCTGAAGTATTTGAAAATTCAGCAATGACATAATTATTAACAATCAATTCGTCTAATGAGAAATTGAAGTCATCATTAAAATCAATCCACACTCTAACATTTTGAGCTCCCCAACCTGTTACCATTGTAAGGTCATAAGTTTCAGCACGCGCTAAATCAGTTGATTGGTCGGTAAAGTCACCATATCCTTCACAACCTGATTCATTATTAATATCACCTAATTGGAATAGCTGAAAACCATCACCTAGACTACAATCAGCTGTAGGTGTACAATTTACATTATTAACTGTTGCTGTAATTGAATCATTCGTTGAATCACTATCATTAGCCAAAGAAGTGTAAGCTGTTATAGAATAGCTTCCAAATTCAGAAAGATCAAGTGTTTGAGAAAATGTGTGTTCAATTGAGCTATTTCCGTCTACAGAACCATCAACTGTTTCAGTTACTACAGAACCATCAAAATCGAACGATACATCGAAACTTGATTGTGATGCTCCACCGTAATTTGTTATATTAACTGTTACTTGTTCAGCGTTGGATAAATTATTTCCAGAAGAGGGAGAAATAATTTCAGAAACACCAATATCGTTTGGGTTTAGATGTTCTAACTCAATTGTTATTGAATCATTTTCAGGATTATCGTCTCCGGGAAGCGAAACTGATGCAAGAATTGAGTAGGTAGCTCCAACTGTGGATAAATCAGCTGTAGTATTAAAAGTATGTTGAACCGTCTGCTCAGAATCAACTGATTCAGTATAAGTCTCTGAAACCACAGTTCCCCCGTCAATTTGATATGAGACATCAAAATTTGAGGCAACTTCACTACCATAATTTGTGATTGATACTGTAACCGACTCATTATTAGTAAGCGTTCCGGAAACAGGAGAATCTATACTATCAATCCCTATATCATAAGCCAATAAAGTCAGTGCTGGGTATGGCCCTACATCTGTAGCACCTGTATCATTGGGGTCTAACCAGTCTTTTAATCTTGAAGAAGAAGTTCCACCACCATTCCATGAAACATCAACTCTACCATAATAATCAAATTGGTTATTATCATTAGTCCCTGAGCACGCTGCAGCTCCACCGTAAAGTTGACCAATAATCCTCCCCTCAGGATCATATAATGGTGATCCAGATGAGCCTCCTTCTGTTACTCCAAATTCCCAACCTCCACCTGCTGTGGTAATTTCCCAAGTTGCAGCACCGGCATTGAATGCTTGGATTGGCTGGTCATCGTCTCTACATACCTTCATTACATCACCAACTGGGTGGTGAATTCCAACAGTAAAATCAGGGGTTTGTCCAGAATTATCCCAACCTGAAAATACCCTATCCCAAGATGTTGGGATATTATTATTAATTTCAATAAGGGCAAAATCTGAAGCACTTGATCTTGCACGAATCGTAGCGCCACTAATTGTCATATTTGTTGGGCCATTGGCATTGGACTGAGTTGTAGCACATACAGTTGTTGGGCTAATCCATCCAAACCTAAATGACCAAGCAGCTGCACTACTTCCAGTACAATGATCTGCAGTTAAAAAATAAGGTGTGCCATCATTTTCTGTATTATTTATAAGGGCTCCTGAACAAAAAGAAGAACCACCAGAAATTAGAAGTGCAGATGCTCTTTTGTGGTGATCTTTCAAATCAACCCAATCGTCACCAATTGAGCATTCAACATCTAAATTACAATGGCCAGATTGATTAAGTGCTTTAGCTTCATTGAAAGTCTTAGCATTTCTGTAGCCATGGGTTGCCTTTGCAATATGTAACCTGCCTTGATTATAAGACTCATTCGGCTCAAAATATTCAATCCATACCTTATCACCTTCAACAAGCCATGTTCCAAGTATTCCACTTTCTTGATTCTGCTGAGAATCATAAGCACCTAGAAGGTCAGTTCTTTCATCATTATATATATATATGTATCCTCCGTCAGGCATATAAAAATCGTCAAAAATAAAATTTAAGGACAATGCACCAGAAGATGAAATAAGAATCCTCCAAATTCGATCACCGTTTTCTAATGTTGTCCAAGATCCATCCTCAAAACTATAATCAACACTATGCATATATCCAAATCTCCAAGGAACGGAAGGCTCATTATCATTAACCTTATCCTCAGCTTTTACTCTATCAAGGTCAAAAGATGGTAACTCTATCTCAGTAATATTAGAATTATCAACCCCTAAGGACCAGCTATTTGGCGCTCCTTCATTTGTAACCTGAGAAAAACCAGAAATCGAAAAAAGAAATGCTAAAGTGTAAATTATTTTTTTCATTTTATTTAATTATTAAATTTTTATTTGACAATGATTTTACCTGATTGAAAGCCTATAACAGAATTACCCATATTAATCATAAAAACTCCCGGGGATGCAAAAGACATGTCAAGATCATAAATATAACTTAAATTATCTGTTTTATCAATGTAGTTGAACACAACTCTTTTTCCAGATGAATCATAAACACTAAAAGTTATTATATCTGAATAGTCAGTAGTTAGTTTGGCCCTGAATAAATCATTACCTACAGAATATATGTTAAATTGATTATCAGAAATAAATAATTCAGTGTTAGATAAATTTTCACCAATGTTAACTGTGTAATCATGAACTTCACCATAGGAGAATTCTGCACAAGGATCGAGTATACTTTCAGGGTTACCAGTTTCAGGAGTAATATCAATTGCTTTTGCCCTTAATATATGCGAACCTAGGGGAGCATCAGTAGGTATTGTTAAATAGAAATCATTTAAGACTCCTGAAACACTAAATTGTTCACCTGAAATTAATCTTTCAGAATCTTCAAAAACCCCGTTGTCATTAAAATCAATCCATACTGAAAGAGCTTCTCCAGTTGCGTTTGTCCAATTATGTTGTGCTTGAAGTAAATATTCATTATTACCTGGTGATCTATCCAAATCCGTTGACAAGTCTGTCCTGTCAACATATCCATCTTCATTTTCTCCATTACAACCATTTTCTCCATCATCTATATCAATTGTTCCCAATACAAACCTTTTAATTCCATCAAGATTACAACCAGATGTTGGGGTTGGCTGACAACCTGCATGAATTACATTAATGGTACTTGAGTTATTCGACTCATCAAAATCTCCGTCAGCAGACGTGAATGAAGAAATTTCATATGATCCAATTGCTGATAAATCTGCACCCTGCTCAAAAATATATTCAATCGATGAATTAATTTCAATTGGGCCCTCTGCGACTTCTGTAAAAACTTCACCATTTATAGAAAATGATACTTCAAAATTAGAAATTGCAGTACCTCCAAAATTTGTTATTATTATCCCAACCGATTCAGATGAAGTTAATCCAGAACCAGAAAGTGGTGAGAATATTTCTGTTACACCGACATCTATGGCAGGAAGATTTTGCACATCAATAAGAAAAGAATCATTTTCAGCATTTTCATCTCCGTCCAATGATACTGAAGCAAAAATTGCATAATATTCATTTACAATGGACATATCAGCTGTTGTTGTAAAACTGAAGTCAACAACTTCACCTGAAGATATAGTCAACTGAAATATTTCGGTTACCAGATCGCCTCCGTTTAAGGAATATGATACATCAAAATTACTCACTTCATTTTCACCAAAATTAGAGATCTGAATTGTTATTGTTTGATTATTTGAAAGTGTAGAAGTAGTAGGGCTAATTATGTCAGTGACTCCAATATCAAAGGAAGCTGCAGGAACAATATTAACCATGTAATCCTCTGTTTCTCCCCACATTGTTGCTTCACAAGCATCGTCAGGGACAGGAACACTCCAATTTGTTTTTGCCCTCATTAGGTGCTGACCAATTGGAGCACTTAATGGTATCGTAATCTGCGTCGTTTCAGTCCATGAACCATTATTTTGACCATCAGCGATTTCGTAATTGTCAAGTATCAGCTCATCCAATGTAAAATTAAAATCATCATTATAATCAATCCAAATTCTAACAAACTGATTACCATAACCAGTTGTCATGGTAATATCATAAGTTTCCCCGGGAAACAAATCAGTTGATTGGTCGGTAAAGTCACCATATCCTTCACACCCAGATTCATTATTAATATCACCTAATTGGAATAATTGTAATCCATCATCTAGGCTACAATCCGCAGAGGGAGCACAATTAATATTATTGAATTCTATCTCAGTTAAATCATTGGTTGGATCTGCATCACCATCCAATGAAGTATAGGAAGAAATTAAATATGGTCCAAATTGAGAAACATCAACGGTTTGATCAAAAGTATAGGTCATTGAACTATTTCCGTCCAGCGGCCCGGGAAGAATTTCGGTTACAATCTCTCCGTTAAATTCATAGTTAACCTCAAAATCATATTGGGTTTCTCCACCATAATTAACTATAGTTACAGTTACGGATTCTGAATCAGAAAGTAATTCTCCAGATGAAGGAGATGTAATTTCAGAAACACCTAAATCATTTGGATTCAGATGAACTATATTTTCGGTTACAGAGTCATTATCACTATTTTCATCCTCGGCTAAATCTGTGAAAGCAGTTAAAGAGTATATTGTACCAACCGTTGACATATTAACAGTTGCTGAAAAAGTATATTGAGCTGTCTCTCCAGTTGCAATTGTACCGGGGAACGTTTCGGTTGTAACATCTCCACCGTCTAATTGAAATGACACTTCAAAATTTGAGATATCATTTTCTCCATAATTAAATATTGTTATCGTTACACTCTCATTGTCAGACAATGTCCCTGACACAGGTGTATCTATACTAATTATCCCCGCGTCAAAAGCAGCATCGGCAGCAATTTGGAAAGCACCTACCATATGACTTCTAGCAGGTGAAAAATATTCACCTACAAACCAAAATTGTTTATCATTGTTTGGATCTACACTAATTTGTGCATAATCAGAATATCTATTAGCATTACTATTTCCATTGCCCTGAGTGATTAAGCCCTCTTCTAATGTCATTTCACCTAAAGGATCTGCAGCATATCTTCCGGTATACCTCAACGAAACTGATTCTGAAGTGCTAACAGAGGAATATCCCATTCCAATATTACCTTGCAAATCAATTGACATGCTACCCATGAAAGCATGGCGCCCATCAGGAGCAAGGTAAGTTCCCTCCTGAAAAATCGTCCAGGGTTGACCATCTGCATCTTGCCTTAACTCATACCATCTTATACCAGCTAATACTTGAGATGATCCGTCAGTATCAACTACAAAATTAAATACAGCTGAGTTGTGAGTTGGAAACTTTCTAAACTGTGCTTGGTTCATTATAGTAGCTTGAACCGCATCAATAGAAACTCCATTTGGTTGTTGTAGATTACTAAAACCACCAGGTAATACACTGTTAAAAGGAGTTGTTTCAATTTCTGTTGGGTTGGATATTGAAGAATTCGAAGGAGTATCCCAGTCAATATTAACATCCCATAGCTTTATGTGATCGTTAGAAACACCTCCCCATGAATCATCCTGTAAGTAAATTAAAGTTGCATTTCCCTCGGGAGGATGATTGTCATCAGCGATGTCTAAGATTTGAGCTGAAGAGAAACCAAATGTTGCCATTGAAGGAGTTGCAAAAGCTTGTATTGAAGCAGTTGGATCTCCGTTAATAATTTTTTCTCTTTCAAGAACATATAAATTATTACCACCTGCATTATTAATAGTACAATAATAACCATCAGACCAAATTGAATATTTAGGATAATCAGGGAATGAAGTGTCTCCTGCTGGAAAAGTTTCGTTGGAAGCTTGGTAAGTATGCCATCCATCATTTACAGGATCGTTGGTTTCTGAAATTGCAAAATTTAAGGCTGAATTTCCCATTGAAGATATTATATATCTATCAACTTCACTATCATACATAACTATTGGATCTCCTAAATTTTCACTAAATAAAGAGATTAGGTTGGCCGCAGGAATTACGGGTGTACCATCCAGATTAAAAAATCGAAATGCGGAGTTCCAAGATGCTAAATAAAAATCTCTTCCAATCTCGCCAGTTGGATCCCCTGGTGTGGCAGTATTTGCAGTTGTTTGAAAAGTTAACAACGGATCCCTTGTTTGTTTTTTTATATTATTAAAAGTAAAGTCTACTAATGGGTCATTTCCTTTAGGAAGACCCTTTCCTGGGACTACTTTTGTATTGGTAAATATTTTTTTCTGTGGGCCCTGGTTTTTATAATCACTGGGATTAGCAGGTATAAAAGTTCCATTTTGAATTTGCTCCTTGAAACTAGGTACATATTTATAATTAAGATTTGATACTTTATTAACCTTAAAGGAATCAGGTTTTGGTTGTGGAGAATTATATTTTAGCTGAGAAAAACCTTCAAGGTTAAAAAAAAGGAAAGAAATTAATGTAAAAAGTAAGTTGAAATTTTTTTTCATCTGGAAGATTAATATTGTATCAAAAGTTTCGCAATTTAACTCATTTAAATAAATAAATAAAATATCTAAGCTATAGATTTAATCTAGCCAATTTGAAAGGCTCAGTCTATCGTCAATTTCCTTTTTTAATTGAGATATATCAATTCTAATTTGTTGCATGGAATCTCGAAATCTAACTGTTACTTTATCATCTTTTAATGAGTCATGATCAACGGTTATACAGAGAGGAGTTCCAATTGCATCCTGACGTCTATACCTTCTTCCAATTGCGTCTTTTTCGTCGTAGGAAATATTGTAATGAATTTTTAAATCATTAAAAATTCTATTGGCATAATCAGGCAAACCATCTTTTTTTACTAGAGGAAGGATTGCTAGTTTATAGGGTGCTAAAAAATCAGGAATTTTGAGTACTAATCTTGAATTTTGTTCATCTATTCGCTCTTCAGTATATGAACTAGATAAAATAGCAAGAAACATTCTGTCAAGTCCAATAGAGGTTTCAACAACATATGGAGTATAACTTTCATTAATTTCAGGATCAAAATATTTAATTTTCTTTCCAGAATATTTCTCATGTTGAGATAAATCAAAATCAGTTCTCGAGTGAATACCTTCCAGCTCTTTGAATCCGAAAGGAAAATTAAACTCTATATCACAAGCAGCATCAGCGTAATGGGCTAATTTATCATGATCATGAAACCTGTAATTTTCTTCACCCAAACCTAGGGCCTGATGCCACTTCATTCTAGTGTCTTTCCATTGATTATACCATTGAGATTGAGTGCCCGGTTTAACAAAGAATTGCATTTCCATTTGTTCAAATTCCCTCATTCTAAAAACAAATTGTCTGGCAACAATCTCATTTCTAAAGGCTTTACCAATTTGAGCGATGCCAAAGGGAATTTTTTTCCTAGAGCTTTTCTGGACATTCAGAAAATTAACAAAAATTCCTTGAGCAGTTTCAGGTCTAAGAAATATTTCTGAAGAAGAATCTATACTTGCACCAATACTAGTGGAAAACATAAGATTAAACTGTTTTATTTCAGTCCAGTTTTTTGATCCTGAAACAGGGTCAACAATTCCTAGATCGTCAATTAATTTCTTCAATGAAACCAAATCATCATCGTCAAAACATTTTTTCATTTCTGTGTTTATCTCTTTAATTTTTCTTTCATAATCTAATACACGAGAATTAGTTTTTCGGAACTGTTTCTCATCAAAAGAGTCACCAAATCTTTTTTTGGATTTAATAATTTCCTTATTAATTTTTAATTCAATTTTTCTAACATAATCTTCAATTAAAACATCAGCCCGGTATCTTGATTTAGAATCTTTATTGTCAATCAAAGGGTCGTTAAAAGCATCCACATGGCCTGAAGCTTTCCATATCTTTGGGTGCATAAGAACTGATGCATCAAAACCAACTATATTTTCATTCATTTGAACCATAGATGTCCACCAATAACTCTTAATATTATTTTTTAATTCGACACCATTGGGACCGTAATCATAAACAGCACTTAATCCATCATATATTTCACTACTTTGAAAAATAAAACCATACTCTTTTGCATGTGAAATGATTTTTTTAAAGGTTTCTTGGTTAGAAGTCATGCTACAAAAATATAAAACGCATTTAACAAAGGAATGCTTTTTTTAAAATTATGTGTTTCTTTGTAATGAAGTATAAATTATGGGTGTAAATAAATATTTGTTGATTATCGTATTAATAATCTCAGGATGTGCAAATAGGGGTACACCAACCGGCGGAGAAATTGACACTGATCCTCCTGTTGTATTGAAATCAATTCCTGAAAATTTCTCGTCAAATTTTAATTCTGAAAATATTGAAATAATTTTTGATGAATATATCAAGTTAAATAATACACAGAAAGAACTGATAATATCTCCTCCAATTGACCCGATGCCTTACATTTTACCGATGGGTTCAGCTAGTAAAATATTAAAAATATCAGAACTTGATTCACTCAGAGAAAATACAACATACAGTTTTCACTTTGGTGAAAGTATACAAGATAATAATGAGAAAAATCCCCTGAGTAACTATCGTTATGTCTTTTCAACCGGGAATTATATTGATTCGTTATTTATTAAAGGATCTGTATATGATGCCTTCAGTAAAGAAATTAGCGAAAATATTAATGTTTTATTATATGAAATTGATTCATTATTCACAGACTCAATTATCTACAAACAAAAACCAAAACACGTAGCCAAAGTTATTGATTCAACTAATAACTATATAGTTCAAAATATAAAAAAGGGGAAATATCTTGTTATAGCATTAGAAGAAGAAAACAAAGATTATATTTTTCAAAGCAAATTAGATAAAATAGGCTTTACAAAGGAGTTTATTGAATTACCTGCCGATAGTATTATAGATTTAAAAGTTTTTAAGGAAACACCACCCTTTAAATTAGGTAAGCCAAAACAAAAAACAAATAGGTCTTTTAAGTTTGGATATGAAGGTGAGTTTGAAAATTTTAAAATCAAAATTATTAATGATGATAGTCTAAATTACTATGGAAAAATTACAAGACATCATGATTCAGACAGTTTAATTTATTGGCTAAAAACAGACAAAAAATTAGATTCAATACTATTTAATGTTTTTAATAAAAAATTTTCTGATACTCTAAAAATAAAATTAAGGGATAAAGAAAATGACTCATTAATAATTAAATCTGAACAAAATAAAACCTTAAAATTTGAGGATAATTTTATAATTGAAGCAAATTTACCATTCGAAAAAATTAACAAAGAAAAAATTAAGGTTTTTGATAAAGACTCATTAAATATTGATTTTGAAATCAAACTTGATTCATTAGCAAACCAATATAGTTTTATTTTTGAAAAGGAGGAGGAACAGGAATATAGAATTGAACTTATGCCGGGTGCTTTAACAGACTTTTATGAAAATATAAATGATAGTTTATTTTTTAAGGCAAGAACCCGAACTTATAATGATTACGGAAATTTAAACTTAAATCTCAGAAATGCAGTATTTCCAATAATTATAGAATTGGTTAATTCTAGAGGGCAAGTAAAATATGACACTTATTCAATAAATTCCTCATCAATTGACTTTAACAATATTGACCCTGGAAAATATTTCATAAGAATAACCTTTGATAAAAATCAAAATAAAAAGTTTGATTCAGGGAATTTTTTGAATAAAATATTTCCTGAAAGAGTCGTTTATTATCCCGATGAAGTTGATGTTAGAGCAGGATGGGATTTAGTTCAAGAGTTTATATTAGAATAATTACTTTTTTATTGATGCTTTCATAAGCTCCCTGTTCATTCTTGCAATATTATCAAGGGATATCCCTTTTGGGCATTCTACCTCACACGCGCCAGTATTTGAGCAATTTCCAAACCCTTCTAGATCCATTTGATTAACCATATTGATAACTCTTCTTGAAGCTTCTGTTTGGCCTTGAGGTAGCAAAGAATATTGAGAAACCTTTGCCCCAACAAACAACATAGCCGATGAGTTTTTACAAGTAGCAACACAGGCGCCACAACCAATGCATGTGGCTGCATCAAAAGCATCATCTGCATTATCTTTATTTATTGGAATTGAATTCGCATCTTGGGTATTTCCAGATGTGTTCACAGAAATATATCCGCCAGACTGTTGTATTCTATCAAAAGCACTTCTATCTACAACTAAGTCTTTAATTACTGGAAATGCCTTGGCTCTAAAAGGCTCTATATATATAGTATCCCCATCTTTAAACTTTCTCATGTGAAGCTGACATGTAGTTATTCTTCTGTCAGGTCCGTGAGCTTGACCGTTAATAAATAATGAACATGAACCGCAAATACCTTCTCTACAATCATGATCAAAAGACACAGGGTCTTCATCTTTTGAGATTAAATCAGCATTCAAAACATCCAACATCTCAAGAAATGACATGTCAGGTGAGATATTATCAATCTTATAATTGACAATTCGACCCTTAGTCTCAAAGTTTTTTTGTCGCCAAATTTTTAAAGTCAGTTTCATTTTCAAATTATTTATAACTTCTTTCCTTAACCTCAATATTTTGATATTCAAGCTTTTCTTTGTGAAGTATTGCATCTTTGGGCTCTCCAATATACTCCCAAGCTGAAACAAATTGGAATTCCTTTTTTCTTGTTGCTTCTCCTTCTTTTGTTTGATATTCTTCTCTGAAGTGACCTCCGCAAGACTCTTGTCTTTCTAAAGCATCTTTAGCAAAAAGCTCACCAAGCTCTAAAAAGTCAGCTACTCTGCCAGCTTTTGCTAATTCTTCATTAAACTCATTTTGATCACCAGGAACTTTAACCTCTTTCCAAAATTCTTTCCTCAATTTTGAAATTTCAGAAATTGCAAATTCTAAATCTTTTTTGTTTCTAGCCATTCCACACTTATTCCACATGATTTTACCGAGTTTTTTATGAAAGTAATCAACTGATTTTGAACCTTTATTATTTATTAATTTATCTAACTTTTCTCTAGCTTCTTTTTCAGCAACGATAAATTCCTCAGAATCATTTGGAATTGGTCCAGTAGATATCTCATCTGAAAGATAGTCTCCAATTGTGTAAGGTAAAACGAAATATCCATCTGCAAGGCCTTGCATCAAAGCAGATGCTCCTAACCTATTAGCTCCATGATCTGAAAAATTAGCCTCCCCAATAGCATATAATCCAGGGATTGTAGTCATTAAATTATAATCAACCCATATGCCTCCCATTGTATAATGGACAGCTGGGTAAATCATCATAGGAGTTTCATAGGGATTTTGATCAACTATTTTTTCATACATCTGGAATAAATTTCCATACTTCTTTTTGATTATTTTCTTTCCTAATTTTTCAACAATTTCCTCGTTGTTTTCATCTTCCCCATTTACAAGGGCCTGTTCTTTTCCATATCTGATTATAGAAGATGCAAAATCTAAATACACTGCCTCACCAGTTTTATTAACCCCAAAACCAGCATCACATCTTTCCTTTGCAGCTCTGGATGCGACATCTCTTGGAACTAAATTTCCAAAAGCCGGATATCTTCTCTCAAGAAAGTAATCCCTATCTTCTTCTTTAATCTCTGTAGGTTTTAGATTTCCATTTCTAATACCTTCAACATCTTCAATATTTTTTGGGACCCAGATACGACCATCATTTCTTAATGATTCAGACATCAAAGTTAGTTTAGATTGATGATCACCTGAAACAGGAATACATGTTGGATGAATTTGTGTAAAGCAAGGGTTTGCAAAATAAGCACCTCTTTTGTGAGCTTTCCATGCAGCTGTAACATTACTTCCCATTGCATTTGTAGATAAATAAAAAACATTTCCATAACCACCAGTTGCTAACACAACTGCATGTGCTGAGTGTCTTTCAATTTCACCATTTACAAGATTTCTTGTAATGATTCCTCTTGCTTTTCCATTAACCAAAACGACATCCAACATTTCATGTCTATTATACATTTTAATTTTACCGCGAGCCATCTGTCGATTCATAGCCGAATAAGCTCCTAGCAATAACTGTTGACCAGTTTGGCCTTTAGCGTAAAAGGTTCTTGAAACTAATACGCCTCCAAAAGATCGGTTATCCAAAAGGCCACCATAATCTCTTGCAAAAGGCACACCTTGAGCAACACATTGATCAATAATATTTGCTGAAACTTCAGCTAATCTGTATACGTTTTCTTCACGCGAGCGGTAATCACCACCTTTAACAGTGTCATAAAATAATCTATAAATGGAGTCGCCATCGCCTTGATAATTTTTTGCAGCATTTATACCTCCTTGAGCTGCAATTGAATGTGCTCTTCTAGGCGAGTCTTGAAAACAAAAAGCTTTTACATTATATCCTAATTCTGCTAACGTTGCACATGCAGAACCACCAGCAAGCCCGGTGCCTACAACTATTACATCAATGTTTCTTTTATTAGCAGGGCTGACTAAATTGATAGTGTTTTTATGATTAGTCCATTTTTTATCTAAATCTCCTTTGGGAAGGATGGAATTAAGAAGGGATGAGTATGAATCATTTTTAACATTATTAAACAATTCATTTATATCAAAAGTTTTGACCTTTTGTTTTAATAATTTATTTTTCTTTTTGTGGTTTGGGTCAGAATCTTTAATTGGACTTCGATTATTGGATTTATGCCAGTCAGAGTTCCAATCAGCTAACTTACATTTAACTCCAGTACTCTTTTTAATAATTTTGGATTTATTGGTTGTGGAACACTTATGATAATATCGAATACATATCATCAGTTCATCTGAACTTTTATACTCCGATTTGGGACGTCTATAATTTAAAGAGTAGGTTAACTTCTTCTTTGACATTTCTAAATTTTAAACAAAAATAATAAATAATTGAATTTTATAATAAAAAAAACAAAATAATTTGTAACACATATTGTAACACTATAAATATCAATTAATTATATATTAGTTATGGTTATATTGTAACACATTTATAACACATAATATGACAATAAATTGTAATTAATGTGTTAAATAATGAAAGATTGCTATAAAGCAAAAACCAAGAGGTATTCCAATCGAATACGCATAACTAAGGTTTTTAACTGAAGATGAATAGGATTTATTAGTTCCCATTGATTTTAGTGATGATGAAAACCCGTGAAGTAAATGAAGGGATAATAATACAAATGAAATACAATAGAAAACTACCTTATAAGGATCTTGAAATTTTTCAACTAGCTCATGATGGTATCTATTTGGGTCATCTGGTAAAAATTCTACATACTTATAATTCATTTCAGGAATCCAAAAATCTCTAAAGTGAAGAATAAGAAAGGATAGTATTACTAATCCACTCCAAATCATATTTCTACTCATCCAAGTAGAGTTAGCACCACCTCTAACTTTTTCATACTCATATTTAGTAGCTCTTCGATTTTGGATTTCTAAATAGAAGCCCATAACAAAGTGAAAAATGACTCCAAAAATTAATATTGGCTGCAATATAAATTGTACTAAAAAGTTTGTTCCCATAAAATGTGAGAGCATATTGAAGATGTCTTCACTAAAAACTGAGGTAATATTAATAATAAAATGTTGAAGTAGAAAAATCATCAAAAAAATTGCAGAAATAGCCATTGCTACTTTCTTGCCAATAGAAGTTAATAAGAAACTCTTCATCATTTTTAATTGTAACACAAAAATAAGCAGCATTAGATTCTTAGACAAAAAATTAATACTTTAAATGAGTTAATATTATCTTTGGATAAACAGAATTAAAGTCAAGTCAATGAAGTATCAAAAAATAGATTCAAAATTATTTATCAAAAACAGAAAAAACTTTTTGAGTAGAATGAAGCCCAGTAGCATTGCTTTCTTTAATTCTAATGATATATATCCAGTAAGTGCAGACTCAACCCTTCCATTTGAACAACATCGCGATATTTTCTATTTAAGTGGTGTTGACCAAGAAGAAAGTGTACTAATGTTATGCCCAGGCTGCTCTGACCAAAACTTGAGAGAAGTACTTTTTTTAAAAGAGACCGATGAACATCTAGCTGTGTGGGAAGGACCTAAACTTAATAAAAAACAAGCTTTTGAAACCAGTGGAATTAAATCTGTCTTTTGGTTAGATGAAATAGAAAATATTATTGATAAAGTAATGAATGAATGTGAAACTATTTACTTTAATCATAATGAACATTACAGAGCTAAAATTGAAATGGAGACTAGAGAAGAAAGGTTTAACAAATGGCTTGAAGGTAAATATCCAAATAAATTAAAAGAAAGAAGTAATCCAATTCTTCAGCATCTTAGATCAATAAAAGACCCTATCGAATTAGAGCTAATTCAAAAGGCTTGTGATATAACAAATAAAGGTTTTAGAAGAGTTTTGAATTTTGTTAAAGATGGAGTTTGGGAGTATGAAATTGAAGCGGAATTTATACATGAATTTTTAAGACTCAGATCAAAGAAGTTTGCATATACTCCTATTATTGCTTCAGGAAACAATGCAAATATTCTTCACTATATCGAGAATAACAAACAATGTAAGGACGGAGAACTAATACTAATGGATGTTGGAGCCGAATATGCAAATTATTCTAGTGATATGACTCGAACAATTCCTGTCTCCGGTCGATACTCAAAAAGGCAAAAAGATATATATAATGCTGTATTAAGAGTTAAAAATGAAGCTACAAAAATGCTAATCCCTGGTGAAGAATGGAAGGAATATCATTTTGAGGTTGGAAAACTGATGACATCAGAGCTTCTTAGGTTAGGTCTGCTAGATAAATCTGATGTTCAAAACGAATCAAAGGAGAAACCAGCATATAAAAAATACTTTATGCATGGAACATCACATCATATGGGGCTAGATACACATGATTATGGACTCATAAATGAACCAATGACTGAAAACATGGTATTTACTGTAGAGCCAGGAATATATTTACCTGATGAAGGGTTTGGTGTAAGATTGGAAGATGATGTAGTAATACAAAAGAGTGGAGAACCTATTAATTTAATGAAAAATATACCTATAGAAGTTGAAGAAATAGAGAATTTAATGAATAAATAAAATCTATACTATATTATAAAAAATATATATAGTATAGATAATTATATATTTATAATTAAATATTTCTCCAGTGTTCCCACAGATTACTTTCGTAGTATTTATCTAATATATTTGTGAAGTCTAACTTAGGTGATTCTGTAAATATATTTTTGGTTCTAGTGTTTATAAAGTCTGAGATTACATTAGAAACAATCATTTTTACTTCATCCTTAACATAGTCCATTTTCTTAGCATTTAAATCATCTAAATAAAACTGTTGTAGTCTTGATTTTAGTTTAGACTCATTTCCTAAATAAAATGATTTTGTAGCTTTTTTGTATTTGACTATACAAATATAGGTTGAAGACCTTTTATCAAATCCAATTGAAATAACAGGTGCTACTTTTAATGACTTTAATGCCTTTTTATTTGTTTTTGAAATTTCTGAGTTAACGATTTGAAGATCTTTATTTAAAGCTTTTAGAGCTGCCTTATAAACTTTAATTTTGTTTTTAAATTTTTCTTTTTCAGATTGTAAGAATCCTAACTTGTCTATTTGAACCGATAAATCATCATCGATTTGCTTAAAGTTATTTTTTTTAATCCACTTAACAATATCCATTCTAAAAAATCTATACTATAAATATAAAAATAAATATTAAGTATATAAAATAAAGTTATCTTATTATAAGCTTCTTAGTTAATCTATCAGTTCCTGACTCTAATTCAATTACGTAAATACCAGCAGACAATCCAACTGTTGAGATGGTCTGTGTACCCATGTTATTGTTTAGAGTAGTAGATAATACTTTTCTACCAAGAATGTTATATAAACTAACGTTAGTTTCATTTGTTTGAGTAGCTAATCCCTCTATTGTGATGTAGCTAGCATCTATTTCTTTGTAAGCATTCAACATACTAGTTGATACATCTTCATTACTCATAGTATCAGCAGTCATATGTATGAAGAATCTTCCAATACCACTTAAATCACTCATCGGTGAGTAAACAAAATCTCCTTCATAAAGATTTGTGAAAGTTCCTTGCTCTATATCTTCCAAATACACATTAGGATCTGTAATAGTAGCTGTATGAAGGTTAATTCTAAACTCTTGACCAGCTGATTGATTAATCACTAATGGGATCACAGCATTTTCCATGGCATCAAGCCCCATTGCGTTAATAGCCATTCCATAACCTTCATCTTCCTCAACAAGTCTTGTCATGATTGCCGCTTCTTGACTAAAGCTTCCTGCATCGTATCCAACATCAAGACCTAAACCTAAGTTTTCCTCAAAGAATAGTCTTGTTTTTTCGATCATTTGATTATCGTGATATAATCTTAATGAAACCTCATAAGTATCATTCATGACATCACTGTTCTCTGCGTTAAAGTCATCACTTCCACCAACCGTTTGCATAGCTTCCGTAAATTGAATAGTGTTTCCTGCTGAATCATCAGATGCTACAAAGAATCCTTGACCAGGAGCTATATATACTGCTGATCCAGGAGTTAAATGATTATAGTAAGTGTAGGTTCCATCGCCATCATACCCATAAATATATGCAAAGCTTGAATGAAGATTAGACGCATTTACGCCTAAAAAATTATTAGACGCATTGGAATCAGCATCATCATTTGCATTTAGATAAGAAGGATAAGGATTAGCAACTAGATTCCATTTTCCAAAATTGGCAGCATTAGCAGTATTGTCGTCTATAGCTATCCCTGTAACATCTGTAGTTCTTACTGTTCCTGTGAAGTCAAGAGTTGTTCCAGGGCTATCTGCTTCATCAGTAGCCATTGCATATCCTTGCCCTAAATTGAAACTACCCGCGTCATTAATACTGGTTGTGGAACCAGCTCCATCCGAAGTATAATTTGTATACATAGCATCCGCGCTATCTGTAGATCCGTCATTACTAAAAACCCCTATGGCATATTGATTACTATGATCAGCTAGACTAGAGTTTGCTGAAACAAATGAAGCAATAGTTTGCCCAACAACAGGAGATCCTATTAAATCCCATTCAGCTGTACCTTCATCAGCAACCCATCTTCTGTATTTAATGTCTCCAGTTGAATTTCCTTGAACAATTAGAGAAGAAAATTCAGACGAAGAAGAGTTCAAACTTACTGTACCGCTATTTGAATAATTGCTCGAAAGGATTATTGATCCAGAAGACTCAATATCTAACAAGCCACTAGCTTTTACGGTAAGATCAGTAAGAGTTATGTCGGTGGAAATATCCGGATCATTATTGGCGTCGTGAATAAAAATTTTATCTCCTGAAGCCGGAACTACGCCGCTTGACCAGTTGCCGGCTGTTGCCCAGCTGGTATTTAAGCGGCCGGTCCATGTGTCAGTTGTGGTTGCTCCAATCCAATATCCAGGATCATAATCATCAGGGGCGGTTTGCGGGTTGTTGGTGGAGCTTCCTCCGCCAGAATCATTCTCAACATTCCAGTCACTTGAGACCCAGGATGTAGAAGGTATGGTCGAAGAAGCTTTCCTTTCCGCTCTTCCGTCTTCAAATTCGTGCGCAGTGCCAGAGCCGTCTTCACCAGCCACACCAAACATGTCTATAACAGTGTACGTTGACGCGTCTGAGTTAGAATATGTAACTCCACTTGCTATTGTTATTAATGCAATGTTGTCGTCACCGTTGCTGTCAACAGCCCCTCCAGTCCCAGATTTTCCGTCAGGCTCAAAACCATACATTGTAGCAAAATTAGTTCCTGAGTTTGTATCATTGCTAATTATACAAAAAGTGTTTGCAGCAAGTGTTGCCCCGCACTCAGAACTTAAACTAATTTTAGCGCTCTGAGGAGTAGCGCCCCCGTTTGTCCATCGAAGAAGATAATAGGTTGAGAGGTCCACACTTTTGTTTGACGAGTTGTAGATTTCAACAAAACGACTAGAGGTGGAATTGTTTGGGTCAGCAAGCTCGGTTATTATTAGCTCTTTTTCATCATCAGTAACCGAAACAGTATATTGGCTATTAATCAGGTTTGCAGAACCCGAGGTGACAGCCACATCAACTACAATAGTTTCATCATGATTGTCACTGTCGTTGTGTATTGTCATCCCAATATCTTTTGTTTCATTGTCACTTGTAAAAGCCCATGAGGATAGGTTTAAAGTATAATCTCCACCTTCTGCTGTGGTTGAACTATTGTTGGCCGTAACACTTATTGTAACATCAGCTGCATAGTTTAACATAGTGGCTGTAAGTGTTCCAGTTACATTACCATCCGTTTCGTTGACAGAGCTAGATGAGCTGAAAGAGATTCTTGGCGCAGCAAGGCTCCACCAGTCGGTAACAGTTGGGCCACCCCAGATAAGCTCAGCAATATATGGATTGTCAATAAAAGGGTTTCGATTTCCTTGCTTCGATTCAAAAGTATTATTTCTTAATTTTTCAATGTCGCTTGGTGCGTCTAATTTGTTCCACTCTAAAAAAATATCAGGCATGTCATCATGATAAGAATTGCTTGAAGAAGCAACATCATTTGGGTTTATTTCCGAAGGATATCTAATGTACATATACATTATAGCCCTTGCTACATCCCCACGGTAATCATCTCCCCCAGTTCCAGTCCCGTCTCCAGGAAAAAACACACCACTATTTAAAACAGAATCCCCAGACCCATCCCCGTACACATTATTGTTTCTTGTTGAGTTCATTTGGCAATCGGCCGCTCTAAGGTTGTGAAGGTCAGTTCCTGACCCAGCAGAGTCAGTGACAAGGGCGGGGGTCGCAAGAGACTTAGGAAAGATATGCTCTCTGTTCCAGTATCCGGTACAGGTGCCACTTGACATTAAGGACTTGTCTCGAGAGATGTCATTTTTTGGTTCAGCATCTGAACCATCTTCATAGCCGTATATCAACGAAACATTATTTGAACCAGAGATTAAGTCGCTTATCTGCAAAACATCCCAAGTGTCTTCACTTCCAGAGGTATAGGGTAAATTGGTGTGTCCTGATGAAATTAAAGAATTTAATGTCGACTTTAAAGCGGCGCTTGAAATATTCCAGTCAGTAATCGAGTTATAATAGTCGTCCATTACTCCGTTAGACTGAGCTATCGCAACAAAGGGAAACAAAAAAAAGAATAATAGTTTTTTCATAAGTCGAGCAGGTTTAGTTTTTTGTTTAGACGAACACCTCTCTCGGTTTTCTGAAGCGAAGCAAGCTCTACAAAAGCATCGTGCTCAAAAAACAAGAACACATTGTTTTCGGCGCAATAATTTAAGAATAAATCTTTTTCTTTCAAAGAGATTAAAGGCCTTATGTCATAACCAGGAATATAAGGCAAAGGAACATGACCATGCGTGGGCACAAGGTCAGCAGCAAATGCAATTTTTTGTCCTTTATAATTAACAACCGGAATCATTTGTTTTTCGGTATGACCGTCCACAAAGAGCACATCAAATCCAAGATCAGACCTGGTTAAATAACCTTCTCCACCCTTCTCCAAATAATGCAATTGACCCGACTCTTCTATTGGCAGAATGTTTTCTTTTAAGAAAGAGGCACTTTCTCTTTTGTTTGGATCGGTTGCCCAGTCCCAATGACCCTTATTGCTCCAATATTTTGCGTTTTTAAAAGTAGTTTCAAAAGAGCTTTCCCCAGAGCGAATCACCCCACCACCGCAGTGATCAAAATGTAAGTGCGTTAGGACAACATCGGTAATATCATCAGTATGAAACCCATGTTTTTTTAATGAGGACTCCAGCGAATCTTCCCCCCACCTATAATAATAGCCAAAGAACTTTTCACTTTGCTTATCACCCATTCCCGCATCAATTAAAATACACCGATCGCCGTCTTCAATAAGCAAACAGCGCGCAGCAATTTTTACCATATTGTTATTGTCTGCAGGGTTTGTTTTTTGCCAAATTGATTTTGGAACAACGCCAAACATGGCGCCGCCGTCAAGCATAAAGTTTCCAGCAATTATGGGATATAGATTCAAGTGAAAATATTATTTAGTATTTTTAATAAATATAAAACAATATTTTGAAGAAGTTAGAGAGAAGCTTAACGTTGCCTGCAGTTATTGCAATAGGTATTGGGGGAATGCTTGGTACAGGTATTTTTGTCCTTCCAGGCCTTGCCGCAACTAAGATTGGAGCCTCTCTTTGGTTAGCCTATTTAATTGCAGCTATTTGTATTTTACCCGCAGCATATTCAAAATCAGAATTAGCCACAGCAATGCCAAGCTCGGGAGGAACCTATGTCTTTATAGAAAGAGCTTTTGGACCTCTATTTGGAACAATTTCAGGACTCGGCCTGTGGATTGCACTTATTTTAAAATGTGCTTTTGCCCTAGTTGGAATAGGCGCATATGTCCTTGTAGTTTTAGACATGGATAGTGAGGCGATTACAAAATCAGTTGGCTTAGGTTTTTTATTTTTAGTTTTTCTATTAAATATTGTTGGGGCAAAAAAAGCAGGAAATTTTCAATCCTATGCTGTTCTTGTTGCTTTATTAGTTCTTGCAGCTCTTTTTGTTTTAGGACTTCAAACCATGGACCAAACAACCCCGTTTTTTGCCAAACTAAAAGGAGATGCCGTTGAGCTTGCAGGATACAAAGATCTTATTTTTGCCGTTGCATTTGTTTACCTTTCTTACTCAGGGGTAACCAAAGTAGCAGCAATTGCAGAAGAAATCAAAAACCCAGACAAAAACTTACCTCAAGGGATGATTTTATCCCTTTTTATAATTACAATAATTTATGTCTTAATTTCTTTTGTTTTAACAGCAAACGTTAGCCTTTCGGAACTAGCGGGCAATTACAACCCAATACATACATTAGCGCTTGACCTTAACATTTCATCACTTGAGTTTAACGGCGTTCATGTGGTTGGAGCTGCTATTGCCTTTATCGCAGTTCTCACGCTTCTTTCAACAGTAAATGCAGGAGTTTTGGCCTCATCAAGATTTCCTTTTGCAATGTCAAGGGACGGTCTTCTTCCAGAAATATGGAGTAAAGTTCACAAGAAGTTTCTAACCCCGATTAATACAATTGCTATTACATGCGTGGCTATTGCTCTTGTTGTTTTGTTTTTAGATGTCTTTGAGATTGCCAAGCTGGCCAGCGCATTTAAAGTTATGATGTTTGTTTCAGTAAATTTAGCGGTAATCGTACTAAGAGAAACAGCAGCTCAGTGGTATCAGCCAAAATATAAATCTCCACTTTATCCTTGGGTTCAGATTTTTGGAATTGTAAGTGGAATCTTTTTCTTAGTCTTTTTAGGCATGGTTCCCTTGCTGGCTATTTTTGCAATATTTTTAATTGGAGCAGTGATTTACTTTGTCTATGGAAAGGATGTAATGAGATCAGGAGTTTTAAAAAACTACGCACAAAGACCAGCATCTTCATTGTTTGCTAAAAAACAGGAGACAAAAAAACAAAAAGCAATTAACATAAAAAAAGCATCTTCAAAACTCGATCCTAAAATAGCATCAAGCGCAGGGGCCATAGTCCCTTTTTTAGGAAATGAAACCTCACCAGAAATGCTTGTTGAAATGGCTGCGGCGATTCAAAGTAAAAAAGTAATCCAAGCACTAAACATAACTGAAGTGCCAAGCCAGACAGATCTTGATGCGTTCTTAGAAGACTCACCTACAGAGAATTCCTTAAAAAGAAGACTTTCAAGACTATCAGAATCTCAAAAAATATCTGTTGATTTTGAAGCCGTAGTAACCCACGAGCTTTCAGACACAATCAACCAACTAAGCTCTCAAAGCAGCTGTGATTGGCTTGTGATGGGGTGGGACGGAAGACCAACAACAGGAATTTTTATTACAAATCCAATAGGCTGGCTATTGGCAAACATAAACTCTAACCTAGCGCTTTATAGAGACAACGGAGTTCGTTATGTAGGAAAAGTTTTATTAGCCCTAAGACCTGGAAGAAAGGATAAAAACTTTATAAGCATTGCAAAAAATGTTTGTGATTATTTTGGAGGGTCTTTAACACTATTACATGTTGTTCCAGAAAACAGTTCTACAACAGAAACAGTTAAGCATCGATCAGAGGAAAAACTAAAACAATCTGGTGTTGATGCGGAAGTTCTAATTTTAAAAAGCTCTGATCCTGTGGAAACAATTTCAGAAATTTCTGCTAGCTACGACTTATTAATTCTCGGCACACCCGAAAAAGATAATTGGATCAAGGTTTTGTTTGGAGGAGGAAAGGATAAGTTCACAGAAAGAGCAGCTTGCTCAGTTTTAAGAATCACCCTTAAGGACTAGTCATTTAGTTTTAACACAGCCATAAAAGCCTCTTGAGGAATTTCAACACTACCAACCTGACGCATTCTTTTCTTTCCTTTTTTCTGGTTTTCTAAAAGCTTTCTTTTTCTGGTTATGTCCCCGCCATAACACTTTGCAGTTACATCTTTTCGAACAGCTTTTATTGTTTCTCTAGCAATAATCTTTGTTCCAATAGCCGCTTGGATTGGAACGTCGAATTGCTGTCTAGGAATTAACTCCTTAAGCTTTTCACAGATTTTTTTACCCATCCTATATGCATTGTCGGTGTGAATAAGGGCCGACAAAGCGTCAATGGGCTTTGCGTTTAAAAGTATATCAACCCTCACAAGTTTAGATTGTTGAAGCCCAATAGGAGAGTAGTCAAATGAAGCATATCCTTTTGAAACAGTTTTTAGCCGATCATAGAAATCAAAAACAATTTCTGCTAAAGGCATATCAAAAATTAACTCAACTCTTGTGGTAGTTAAGTATGTTTGGCTCTTTATAACCCCTCTTTTTTCAATACATAATGACATAACATTTCCGATAAAATCAGATTTTGTAATAACAGCAGCCTTAATAAAAGGTTCTTCAACCCTGTCAAGAGAAGAAGGGTCGGGTAAATCAGAAGGGTTGTTTACAAGAATGATTTCTTCGGTATGCTTTTTTGAAAAAGCGTGATAAGAAACATTAGGCACTGTGGTTATAACAGTCATTCCAAACTCTCTTTCAAGCCTTTCCTGAACAATTTCCATGTGCAACATTCCTAGAAAACCACACCTAAAACCAAAACCCAAGGCAGCAGAGCTCTCAGGAACAAAAACCAAAGAAGCATCGTTAAGCTGAAGCTTTTCCATAGCACCTCGAAGCTCTTCGTAGTCCTCGGTGTCGACGGGATATATTCCAGCAAAAACCATTGGTTTTACATCTTCAAAACCAGAGATAGCTTCATTAGTTGGGTTTTCAAAATCTATAATAGTATCCCCAACCTTTACTTCTTTTGCTTCTTTTATACCGGTAATTAGATATCCAACATCGCCTGCAAAAATTTCTGTTTTCGGCTTTTGCTTAAGGTTTAATGTTCCAACTTCGTCTGCCCCGTATGATTTATCGGTAGCAAGAAATTTAATTTTTTGATTTTTTTTGATTGACCCGTTAATCACACGAAAATATGTTTCAATTCCTCTAAATGGATTGTATACTGAATCAAAAATAAGCGCCTGCAAGGGTTTTTCTGGGTCACCTGATGGTGAAGGAATTCTCTCTATAATAGCAGACAAAATATTTTCAACCCCGAGACCTGTTTTTGCACTTGAGGGAATCACATCTTCAGCCTTACACCCAAGAAGATCAACGATATCATCGGTAACTTCCTGAGGGTTTGCGCTTGGAAGGTCTACCTTGTTCAAAACAGGAATTATTTCAAGATCGTTTTCTAAGGCAAGATAAAGATTAGAAATAGTTTGAGCCTGAATACTTTGTGCTGCATCAACAACTAGAAGCGCCCCTTCACAAGCAGCTATTGATCTAGAGACCTCATAAGAAAAATCAACATGACCAGGGGTGTCTATTAGATTTAGCACAAAATCTTCTTCGCCGTGCTCATAGTACATTTGAATCGCATGAGACTTTATTGTAATACCCCTTTCTCTTTCAAGGTCCATATCATCTAACAGCTGGTCTTGTTTTTCTCGGTCAGTTATCGACCCAGTGAATTCTAAAAGCCTATCAGCCAATGTGCTCTTCCCGTGGTCTATATGAGCGATAATGCAAAAATTTCTTATGTTTTTCATTGGCTATTCTTAGTGAACAAAAGTAAGTAAAAATTATTGTTATAAAACTATATTAAAGACTTGGTTATCTTTGCAAATACAAAAGTAAAAGTTTGGTAAAAATCGGAAACATAGAGTTAGGAAACTTTCCTTTATTGCTTGCACCAATGGAAGATGTGAGTGACCCACCGTTTAGGGCTTTGTGTAAAGAGAATGGAGCCGACGTGGTTTACACAGAGTTTATTTCATCGGAAGGCCTAATAAGAGACGCTGCAAAAAGCGTAATCAAGCTTGACATATATGAGAAAGAACGACCAGTGGGGATACAAATCTTTGGAGCAAACCTTGACTCCATGCTTCAAGCCGTTGATATAGTTGAAAAATCGAATCCAGATATAATAGATATCAATTATGGCTGTCCGGTTAAAAAAGTAGTCTCTAAGGGGGCCGGCGCGGGAATACTAAAAGACATATGTTTAATGGAAAGCTTAACTAAAGCAATTGTTGAAAGGACAAACTTGCCTGTCACAGTCAAGACAAGACTAGGGTGGGATCATGATTCGATTAAAATAGTTGAAGTAGCAGAAAGACTGCAAGACATAGGCTGTAAAGCAATCGCCATTCACGGAAGAACAAGGGCTCAGATGTATAAGGGAGATGCAGATTGGAGTTATATAGAAAAAGTAAAAAACAACCCAAGAATGCATATTCCTGTTTTTGCAAATGGAGACATAAATACACCTGAGAGAGCAATGCACATCAGAGATAATCTAGGTTTAGATGGAGCCATGATAGGCAGAGCTTCGATTGGAAACCCTTGGTTTTTTAACGAGGTAAAACATTATTTTGAAACAGGCCTTCACAAACAACCAGCATCTATAAGGGAGAGGGCAGCTATTGCAAAACGCCACCTAGAAATGTCAGTTGCATGGAAAGGAGAAAGGCTTGGGGTATATGAAACGAGAAGACACTACTCAAACTATTTTAAAGGAGTTGAAAATTTTAAGCCCTTTAGACAAAGATTGGTTACAACCGAAACATCGACACAAGTATATGAGATTCTTGATTCTATTTCTGAGAAATTTGCGGAATACTCTTTTTGACATAATAAGAAATTAAAGCAGACGAAGTTGCCCCAAAAACAACCACAACAGCAAACACAAACAAAAGGTTGCTTAACTCAAAAATCACAGGATACGCTAAAGTAGGAGTGATCATAAACAGAGACAAGTATTGCTGCAGAAAAATCAACACACCCCCAAAAAGAATACCAGTAAAACAGCCCGTAATGGTCACAAGTAGTCCGTTAAAAAAAAATATTTTACCAACCTGACTCTTAGTCGCCCCCAAAACAAGCAGAGTGTGGAGGTTTTCTTTTTTTTCAAGCCCCATCATTATAAGGCACCCAAATAAATTAAAAAGCGCAACAATAACAATTAAGGAAAATATAAGATATATTGCAAATTGTTCAGTATTTAACATTTTATAAATGGTTTCGTTTTGCTGTATTTGGTCTTCAACTGTAAAATTAATGCCAAAAAACAATGCTACTTTTTTAGCAGAAACTCCACTTGAGTAAATATCAATTGAGCTAACCTCTTGATCACTTAAACTAAACAGGTTTCTAGCAAGATTTAAATCACAAAAGATAAGATTGTTGTTTAACTCTTCGTTAAGAGAAAAAATGCCAGAGCTTAGTACTCTTTTTGAGCTCATGATATCTTCTTCAGACAATACCTGGCCCCTACCGGGCCTTGGAGCGTACATTATAGCAGGGTTGACAACGTCCATTGTGCTTATTCCCAGATCATATGCAGTACCCCAACCAACAACAATTTCATTTTCACCAACCCTAAACCAACGCCCCTCATAAATCATTGAGTCAATGCTCGTTTTTGGAAAACCTTGATCCACACCTCTTATTTTTATAATTCGGTTGTTTTGGTTAATTGAAAGAAGCGCCTTGTCCTCAACCGAAAGCCCATAATCAATATTCTCTTTTTCAAAGAAAGACTTCATTTCATCACTGAACTCAAAGGTTTTTCCTTTGACCGATGAAATTTTTAGCTCAGGCGATATAGATGAAATAAACTCAAGACTATAGTTTTTCAAGCCACTAAACCCAGATAATACCACAAACATTGCCGCAGTACTTATTATAACTCCAACAATAGCAAGAATTGACATATAGTTTATTGCAGTGTTTTTGCTTTTAGTAAAAAAGTATCTTAGGGATATGTATCTTGAAAAACTCAAAACTTATTTTCTTAAAGGGTTGTCTAACCCTTTTAATGAGTCTTCAATTTTCTCTATGTAATCAAGAGAGTCATCGAGAAAAAATAATAATTCAGGAACCTTTCTTAATTGCTTTTTTGCCCTTTGAGCAACCTCGTGCCTAATTCTACCTGACATTTTAGAAACCTCACCCATAGCCTGTTTGGACATATGAGAAGGAAAGACACTTAAAAATATTTTAGCAACTGAAAAATCAACAGTTACGGAAACTTTAGTAATCGAAAGTAAAAGGCCATAATTTCCCTGTTTTTTAAGTTTAATTTGTAAAATTTCTGCAACATCTTTTTGAAGAAGTTTTGAAATCTTTTTTTGTCTGGTTGTTTCCATTGGGTAAAATTAGAACATTTACTCCTTTAATTTAAACAAAAATAAAATTAAACTAAATTTGTAGAGTGATTAAAAAAATTGAGCATATTGGTATTGCAGTTAAGGACCTGCAAAAATCAGAAGAAATTTTCGAAAAATTACTAGGAAAAAAAGCTTATAAGCATGAAGAGGTAAAATCTGAAGGTATAACCACATCATTTTTCAAAATCGCTGATCAAAAACTTGAATTGCTTAATGCCATCAGCAGCGATTCTCCGATAGAAAAATTTATCTCAAAAAGAAATGAAGGAGTACACCATATTGCACTCCACGTCGACAATATAAAAAAAGAGATTGAGAGGCTTGAGTCTCTAGGCTTTGAGTTTATCTCAACAACCCCCAAAAAAGGTGCTGACAATAAGAATATTGTTTTTTTACACCCAAAAACAACTAATGGCGTTTTGGTTGAGCTTTGTGAAGAAATTTAAGATGTTTTGCCATTAACAAAACATTCATTAATATTGCAGACTATTTGGTCCTATAGCTCAGTTGGTTAGAGTAGATGACTCATAATCATTTGGTCCCTGGTTCGAGCCCAGGTGGGACCACAAAAAAACCCCTCAAGTAGAGGGGTTTTTCATTGGACTTATTTCAAAATCATTACATCACAACCAGTATTACCTCTAACTCAATGTCATCAAGAATTAATTTGTCTCCTAGGTTTTCAAAAAAGCTTCCCGAACCGTATTTCACATCATATTTTGACCTGTCAAATATTAGTTTTGCTATCATGTTTTTTGACCCCTCTTCTGCATAGAAAGACACCTTAGCCTCGTGAGTGTAACCCTTAATTGTTAAATCACCAGTGGTACTATATTCTTTTTCTGAAATCATAGTAACATTCTTAAGCTTTAACTCTGAAAAATTAAAGTTGTCGACTGAAAAAAAATCATCAGACTTTAGGTGCCCTTCGAGTGATTTTTTACCCCTTCCAGTTAAATCATCAACAGAAAGAGACGTCATGTCTACTATGAAGTTGCCTCCAACTAATTTTTCATCACTAAAACTTAAGTCAGCAGATTTGAACGTAAGAGTACCGTAATGAGACTTTCCTGAAAGCTGTTCCCCAGTCCATTTTACAGAACTTTCTTCCAGGTTTACTTGATTTTGAGAGTAGCCAAGCAGGCAGCTCAAGCTTAAAAAGTATATTAATTTTTTCATGATTTTTATAATTATCTAATAAAAAACCATGCCATAAGACCCCTTTAAGAACTAATCTTTATATTAGAAACTGAAAACAATGCTTTAAGTGAAATATCGAAAAAACCAATAATTGAAGACACACTTAAGTTAATTTAGCTTTGAAAAAATGTTGAGCTTGGACAACAATTATTTTAAAAACTACAAAACACTCACAGTTTTAGTAATGAGCGCAATGTATGTGTTTATAGGAGTTAAACATTTTATTGATCCACAATATTTTATAAACATAACCCCTCAGCAGATAGAATATAAAAGTTTTGCAGTTTACTTTACTGGAGCCTTAGAGGTTGTGGGGGGCTTATTAATTTTAAATAAAAACACAAGAAAACCAGGCTCATTTACCCTAATTTTTCTTCTTATCATTGTTTTTCCGGCAAACATATACCTATATGTCTCTGAAATTCCACAGCAACTACTTGGTATATCAAAATTGCAAGCTTTGATAAGAATACCTTTCCAGGCACCTTTAATACTTCTTGCCTATTGGCATTCAAAAGAAAAACATCCTAAATGGGTAAATTATTTATCTGCATTAGTTTTTATCCCGACAATAATTTATTTTGTTTCAATATAATTATTCGGACTTATACCAATAATTATTTCGCGGGTTAACATCAGGGTATTCAAAGTCAGGATCAACTATAACTTTCTCAAACGCTTCCGAGGTTTCCACAAGAAACTTCCAGTCAACATTATTTTTCCAAATTTCAACCGGCAGGCTTTTTCTGATCTTTTTTCCGCTTAACGTTGTAATTTCTAGATTTAGCGGCATCGGAATTTCCCTCATGTTTTTTACAGTTATGTAAGCCCCTTTGCCCGGGTCTCCTAACACATATTGTACGCCTGTAATTGCTTGATCAAGGCTCCAGTTATTAAAAACCCAACCTCTCCAAAACCAACTCAGGTCTTCTCCAGAAACATCTTCCATTGTTCTAAAAAAATCATCAGGGGCAGGATGTTTATAAGCCCAACGATGTATATATTCTTTAAATGCATCATCAAATCTTTTCGCACCAAGTACATTATTTCTTAAGAGCCACAGAAACATAGCAGTTTTTCTATATTGTAACCCCATATTGTCCTCAATTAGGTTGTCTGGAGCTGTAATCGTCGGCTCAACTTTATCAGAATAAAAACCATACATTATAGCCCTTCTGTGTTGGTTCGGTTTTCCTGGATAATACTCACCACTATTAAATTCTTTAGTGGCAATATCATTTATAAAAGAGTTAAAACCTTCGTCCATCCAACCATATAATCGCTCGTTTGACCCTACAATCATTGGAAACCAGTTATGGCCAAACTCGTGATCAGTGACACCCCACAAATCATTACCCTTTGATCCGTGGTAGCAAAAAGAAACACCTGGGTACTCCATTCCCTTAACGTTTCCAGCAACATTTATAGCTGTTGGGTATGGGTACTCAAACCATCTTTCTGAGTAGTGTTCAACAGAGAATTTAGTGTATTCGGTTGATCTTTCCCAAGCATTACCACCATAACTTTCGATCGGATATGCAGAAATAGCAGTTGAGCTTTTTCCACTGGGAAGATTTATTCTAGCAGCATCTACAATAAACGCTGAAGATGACGCCCAAGCAACATCTCTAGCATTATCAATACTAAACCTCCAAGTTATCATCTCTCTGCCTAAAGGCCTCGAGCTTGAATCGTTAATTTCTTCAGCTTTTCTTATCATTACTGTTTTGTCACTTGCCTCGGCTTGAGCCCACCTATCAAGTTGATCTAATGTATAAGTTTCAAGAGGGTTTAGCAACTCCCCAGAACAAACAACAATGTGATCTGCAGGAGCAGTTATATTAACATTAAAATCACCATATTCTAAATAGAACTCACCCTGACCTGTGTAAGGTAAAATATTCCAACCTCTTAAATCATCATAAACGCACATTCTTGGATACCATTGTGCAATTGTGTAAACTTTGCCATTATCCGTTCTAAGAATTCCCATGCGGTCCGACCCATAGTCAGGTGATAAAAATGAAAAATCAATTTTTAACGAGAGCTTCCCGCCATTTGCTTTTAGTGGTTTTGGTAAAATAACCTTCATTCGGGTGTCATAAACTTCATACTTTACATTAACTAATGAACGATTCTTGCTGCCTCTTTCAGGAACAACTTGAACAGCAGAGATTTTAAAACCACCATCAAGTTTTTGACCTTTGGATCCGTTTCTACTACCCTTAAGAGGTACAATTGCATTTCCTCTTGAGTCTTCCATAAAAAGATTTTGATCTAGATGTAGCCACAAAAAATCTAATTCGTCAGGGCTATTGTTGGTATACCTGATGATTTCCTTACCAATAATTATATCAGAAAGAGTGTCAAGCTCAACATCAATAATATAGTCGGCTCTGTTTTGCCAATATCTATAGCCAGGCTTACCACTTGCAGATCTCGCATCAGTTGAGGGGCTTGTATAAAAAGCTGTTTTAAAAGCCTCAATATAATCATATGTTGAGTCATTGTTTTGGGTGTTTCCAGACTCAAACACAAAACCACAAGCGAAGATTGCCATTATTATTTTTTTCATTTTCATTTTTTAATACTAATATTTATAATCAATTCTTATGCCTTAGACGAAACGCTTGGTTAAACAAAGCCCCCGCTTGATTAGGGCGAGGGCTTATATTAACTAAAAACTTGATTTAGTCCAGCACAATTGGAGCACCGGCCTCCTCCAAGATCTTTCCTACTTTCATTACATTTTCAAAGTAGGCGTCCATTTCAGGCTTTACCTTATTGAACAGTTCTTTAGCAATATCAAAACTTCGCATATGTGTTTCTGTTGGCCCATAAGAATTTGGATACCAACCACCTCTAGCAGTAGAAAGCCTGTCACTTATAGTTAAAAAGTCTTTTTCACCAATTTCCCCTTTAGCATCGCTTCCTCCAACTTTTCTATCCAGATCATTCATCGTTTTGGTTAGGTCATAAAGCATTTTACTAGCTTCAGGAATATTAGATGTGATTTGCATTAACATCCCTTGATATGTTGAAACTCTTGCTTTTGACTTTTCAAACCTATGTTGATATGATGCGACAACCGATGAAAAATCAGCTAAGCTTGCATAATATTCATCATGCTGAGCTTTCATTGGATTAGTCAAGGTTCCTGACCTGATTTTTTCAACCTCTAGCTCGACAGGCCCAGCAATCTGACTAACCTCTCCATTAACTCTTTTCATTAAAAACAAGTCATATGTGCCAGGGTCGACCTGAGTTGTAATTCCACTACCAGAACCACCTCTCCAAACTCTTCTTGAGGTTCTTGATGTAGCCCTAACAGTTGTTGGAATAGAGCTTGTAAGATTCCAATTAACTTTAGAAACACCTTTTCTTAGCGGGCCAGGAATCTTTGAAACAATTTCCCCTTCTTTATTTTTTACAACAAGAACTACTTGGTTTTTCTGCTCAGTCATTTCGTCGTCTAAAGCATCCCAACCAGGAAACGGTATGTCGCCATCTTTTTTAGCTCTTTCAGATTTTTTTCTTTTAGCTTTCATCGATTCAGGAGCATCTTTTACGAAGTATGTTATACTTGCACCATATTGAGGGTTGCTAGCATAATATGTTTGACCACCATCACTGCTGGTTCCACCGTAAACTTGGTTGAATTGAAGAGCTTTTCTTGGCTCAAAAATAACGCCATCATTTGTTAGGTTTTCTTTTGTCATGTCTCTTAACGGACTATAGTCATCAAGCACATAAAAACTTCTACCGAAAGTGGCCAATACTAAGTCATTTTCTCTTTTCTGAATAGCTAAGTCTCTCACAGGAATTGTCGGAAGACCATTAGAAAATTTATACCAGTTGTCACCTTGGTCAAGACTGATGTATACACCATACTCAGTTCCTAAGAACAATAAATTGGGGTTAACATGATCCTGAACAATTCTCCAAAGAAGTGTTCCATCAGGGATTCCTTTGGTTATAGACACCCACTTCTTTCCACCATTTGTTGTCTTAAACATATATGGTTTATAATCTCCAAACTTGTGGTTGTCTAATAAAACATAAGCGGTCTCAGTATCATGCAAATCGGCCTTTATATCATTTACAAAAGCACCTGACGGAGTACCAGGCAAGTTGTCAACAGTCATTTTAGTCCAGTTTTCTCCACCATCTCTGGTGTACTGAACTATTCCGTCATCTGTTCCAGCATAAAGTATGTTTTCATCAATTCTTGATTCAGATAAAGAAGTTACAGTGTTGTATGTTGACATTGCATAGACATCCCACGCATTATCAAAGCTCTGAACCCTCCCCATAATTGGAAGAGATAATCTTTCTTCATCTTTTGTTAAATCTCCGGATACTGCAGTCCAGCTATCACCTCTGTTTTCTGATCTCCAAACTCTCTGAGTACCAAAGTATAATCTTTTAGGGTCGTGATAACTAACTAAAATAGGAGAGTCCCAGTTAAACCTTTCATATGGTTCATCAATACCTTCTTGAGGCCTGATACTTACAGCCTCTCCATTTGTCATATCAATTCTATTGATATATCCTTGTTGAGATTGAGCATAAATGATATCTGGATTTCCAGGCTCAGTTGCAGGTTGATGACCATCACCACCTAATACCACAAACCAGTGAGAGTTTGAAATCCCACTGTATTCAAATGTTCTTGATGGCCCACCTTGGGTATTGTTGTCCTGAGTACCCCCATAAATATTATAAAAAGGCTCAGCATCATCAACAGCTAACTTATAAAACTGTGTTAAAGGAAGGTTTCCTACAAACTTCCAGCTAGCAGAGTCATCAAACGACTCATAAATACCGCCGTCAGTACCAATTAGCATGTAATTTGGATCATTAGTTTTAAAGGTTAATGAATGATTGTCAGAGTGTTTCTGTCTTTCAGACATAGTGTAAAAATTCTTTCCTCCATCATCAGAAACTAATACTCGAACATTCATTAAATAAATTTTATCAAACACATGAGGTGAAGCCACCAATTCCTGGTAGTAGTGAGGTCCAGTTCCACCTGATACAGTATCAGACATTTTTTTCCAACTACCACCACTGTTATCGGATCTGTATACAGCACCAGCTCTTTTATCAAGCTCGACAGCTGCATAAAGAACATTTGGCTGCATAGGAGAAATTGCAAGTCCAATTTTTCCTTTGTTAGATTTTGGAAGACCTTTGTCAATTTTAGACCAACTATCACCGCCGTCAACACTCTTGTAAAGAGACGTACCAGGACCACCACCAATCAATGCAGCAACATTTCTGTGTTTTTGCCAGCTTGCAGCATAAAGCACATTAGGATTAGTAGGATTAATTACTAAATCAGTTACGCCAGTCCATTCGTTTATATCTAGTGTGTTTTTCCAGGTTTTACCGCCGTCAACTGTTTTGAATAAACCTCTTTCACCTCCAGGACTCCACAAAGGACCCTGAGATGCCACCCAAACTGTATTTGGGTCTTCTGGGTGTACGATAATTTTTGAAATATGTTCAGACTTTTTCAAGCCCATATCCTTCCATGATTTCCCCCCATCTTTACTATGGTATACTCCATGTCCGATACCAACGTGTCTTCCTCCAACATTTTCACCAGTACCTAACCAAATAGATGCGTTGTTATGAGGATCAATTGTAATACAACCTGTTGAGTAAAAAGGCATGTTATCAGCTAAAGGCGTCCATGTTGTTCCAGAGTTTTCGGTTTTCCAAACACCACCAGACCCTACAGCCACATACCATACGTTTTCGTTTTTTGAATCAATTGCAATATCAGCAATTCTTCCAGACATAAATGCAGGGCCAATGCTTCTAAACTTAAATGCATTAAGTGCAGATTTAACAGCACTTCTTTCTTTTTTTCCTTCTTTAGATCCTTGCCCCACAGTTAAATTATGAGAGAAAAGCATTGCTAAAGAAACCAATAACAGTTTCAAATTCTTCATGTAATTAATTTTTTTGTTTTGTCCACTTAGTCTTACATTGCCTGTAGGACGGTCTACTAAAATACGAAATTTTTATAAAACGCCTCTTATCTTGCGCCAATTGACACTCCAAGATTAATTGAGTTATAGTCTTGAATACTATAGTCCAAAAACAGATTAACAAACGGAAAGTTAAACCCAACCCCAAAGTTTTTTCTTAAAAAATTTAATTTGTTTTCTATCGAAACGGGATCACTCAAAACATATTCGACTCCATCAATTTCTGAAAATGAAGACTCATATACCAAGCTGTACGAGCCATTGATTTTAAAAGAGCTTTTACTAATAACCTGAGAAATTGAACAATAAATACTCATTATTTTAAAATCAAGAGAGGCAATTAGACCAGAAGAAGCATTATAAACTTGCAAATCAATAGACTGGTTTTCTCCTGCCAGCTGTGAGTTTGCGCCAAAATCATAAGCCCCCTCTAATCTAGAAGCAGTTAGCAAGGCAGACAGATTGAATGGTGTGGCTTTTGAGCTGTTAAAGTATTGGGACAAGCTGTGTTTTATACCAAGACCAAACGACTTGATTTCTGCACCTTTACTTTGGGTTTTTGGCATAAACCTAACAACCAATTCGGTTTTCAAGGGAATTCCAACTGAAAATTGTAGATTGGGCAGCAGTAATCTATCCATTTTTAATAAATCTTCATGGCCTGCAGGAATAGCAAAAGAAGTTGACAAAGAATAATCACTGCCATCAGGGTAAAAATCTACTAAATAATTTCCCTCGGTGTCGGAACCAAAAATTGTAGGGCTTGAGTCATGTGAAGAATCAATACTGCTTAGCCCATCAGTATTATACTGACGCGCATAGGATGGAATATTAATTGCGGAGACAAGAAAAGTGAGGTCAAAACCTAGCTTTTTATGTGGTTTAGCGCTTTTTACCCAGCCTTCACCCATTGAAATTTGCATGGAATTAAAAAGAGGTTCAAAGTATTGCTTAGTCAGAATCTTCCTGTCTTCATCAGACGCAAGTATAAAGTTTTCAATGCCATCAACATTCTGTGTGAAAAGTAAATGGCAAAATAAAAAAAACAAAAAGAATGAAGCTTTTTTCATTTATTCAAACAGATCTTTAGGAATTGACGGGAAAAGACGAAGAGCGTTTTTATAGTAAACTTTCTTTAGAACATCGTCAGGGAGGTTAAGGCCATACATTTTCCAGAATGCATGTCTTTTTCTAAAATAATCAAAATACTCATCATCAGACTCTAAAACCCTAAAGTAGGTATAAAACTCCTCTTTATTATAAGAGTCTTTCCCAAACATAATTCTGTCTTGGTAGTCTATAAAAAACTGCCTAGCAGTCTTTGGTTGTCTTCCAAGTTCTGCTATGACAGCTCCAAACTCGGTGACAACATTAGGAAACTTATCAAGATGTTCTCCTAATCGTTGTAAATCATTACCCATCCAGCCTAAATGAGCGTTGATAAACGTTGTATTCTTATGCCGCTCAAAAATTGTATGCTGCTCCTTAATTATATCCTCAAAGGGTGGAATAAAATCAGAATCTCCATAATATCTGTTAGGCTTTTCTTTCAATTCAAACCATCTTTCATTCTGATCATCTTTAGGAAGCCAAAACTGAAACGGATCAGCAGAATGAATTAAGACAGGAAGACCTAGTTCACCACATATTTCCCATATAGGCCCTAATCTTTCGTCGTCAACCCTAACCCTATTTCCTTTAGAATCTTTATTGGTCAGACCCAAGCCTTTATACACTTTAAGGCCAATAGCACCTTTAGTAGCAGCATCTTTTATTACGTTTACTTGAGTTTCCACATGAGCTGCATCATCTGCATTGTCAAAATCAACATTTACAAATAAGCCAATTCGACCAGGCTGATTCTCTTCAATGTTTTTTGTGGACTCATCAAAATACAGGTCTTTAGCTGCTTGAGGGCCAAATCCAGACCCACTAAGATTGACAATATAACCCATGTTTATTTCATCCATTTCTGCCACAAGCTCGTCAAGATCCATTACAGGCATATTCCACAAGTGGCTGTGAACATCTATAAATGTATACTTTGCTTTTTTGATCACCTCTCCTTCAACAATTAAGGATGAAGGAGGGTTATAATCTTCAAAGCTCATTATATTTTGTTTGTTCTGTATTGTGTCAATTGCAAAGTAGATCGCAAGAGTTACGACAATAATAAAGGATAAAACTTTAAAGAGGTTTTTTAAGCTAAACATAATGCTATTGTAAAGGAATTGAAAGACTTGTTTTATCCCACATCAAATTCATATTTACAACACTAGAATCTTGTGAAAATTCAACCGTAAACTGCTCTAATGAACTCTCCACTAATTTTACTTTAACAGATGTTTTAAGCACATCTAGTTTTGAATCAGGCTTTGAAACTGCAAAAAAAACATCACTCTTAGAGCTTAGGGCGACAGTCCAGCTGTCTTCATATGGAAATGTATAAAGAGCATATTTGCCAGCCCTTAGCTTTTCACCATTAAATAAGACATCGGATTTTGTTTCAAAAGTTGTAGCAGCATTAGCTCCAGTTCTCCAATATTTTCCAAAAGGAACTAAAGCTCCGTCTTCTTCTGAACCAAAAATTAACCTATCCTTTTTGAATGGGCGACTGTAAACCACCTCAAAGTTTGCATTTTCTGAGCTGTAACTAACAGTTTCCTTTGGGCTTACAGGGTTAATCAGCATGTATACTACATAGCCAATAAAAGCCAAAACTAATACTCCAATTATTTTTAAGACATTTTTCATTTTATATTATTTTAATTGTTATTTATTAAACCTAGCAAGATACTTGCCAACCATATCAAACTCAATATTAACCACCTCGCCTTTTTTTAATCTTTTAAAACAGGTGTTTTCATAGGTGTATGGAATTATTGTAACCTTGAACCTGTTTTCGGCAATGTCAAAAACTGTTAGGCTAACACCGTTAATACATATCGACCCTTTCTCAATTAAAAGCATCTCATTGGCGATGTCAAACTCAAATTCATAAATCCAACTTCCTTCACTGAATGACACATCTACACATTTTGCGACACCGTCTACATGGCCCTGAACAAGATGTCCATCCAATCTTTCGCCCAGCTTCATTGCTCGTTCAAGATTTATAAGGTCATCTGCCAAGAAGTTTTTTAGCGATGATTTATCTAGTGTTTCTTTTACAGCTGTAACAGTGTGCGTGTTGTTGTCTACGTTTGTAACTGTTAGACACACTCCATTATGAGAAACACTTTGATCAACTTTAAGCTCTCTGCTTATTTCGCTCTCAACTGTGAAATCAATGTTTCCTTGATTAACTTTAACGTTTGTAATTTTTCCTAAACTTTCTATTATTCCCGTAAACATTATATCTGTTTAATTTGATAAATTTACTGAAATATTAGGATATAGCTAAAATCAAATTGAAAGATCAAAAAAACAACATTAAAGTAGGCTTTACAACAGGTGACATGAACGGTATTGGCCCTGAGATTCTTTTAAATTCTCTTAGGGGCGGGGAGTTATTATCTAAATGTACGCCAATCATATACGGGCCATTAAAAAACTTAAACTACACCTCTACACATTTTGGCTTTAAGATTTCATTTAACAAAATAATCTCTGCTGAACAATCTCAAGAAGGTAAAATCAATTTAGTTGACTGTTTTAAAAATCCACCTGAAATTTCATTTGGATTGCTAAACAAAGAGATGGGACACGCAGCTTTTGAGTCGATAAAAAGAGCCGTTAGGGATTTGAAAGATGGTAAAATTGATGTTTTGGTCACACCACCCATAAATAAAGAAGCTATACATTCGCAAGAGTTTCAGTTTGTGGGACACACAGACTATATAAACAGTGAGATTAACGGCAACTCTACAATGATGATGGTTTCCAGCGATCTCAGATTAGCCCTGCTAACAGAGCATATTCCTGTTTCAAGGGTTACAGATTCAATTACCTACAATGTAATTAAAAACAAAGTGAAGACCTTGAACCAAACTCTAATCAGGGATTTTTTGATAGAGCAACCAAAAATTGCAATTCTCTCTATAGATCCTCATGTGGGTGACGGGGGCGTAATTTCAGATAATGATAAAAAAATAATGGTTCCTGCTATTAATAAAATGCAGGATTTTGGAGTTTTAGTTTATGGCCCCTTCTCTGCTGACAGTTTTTTTGGATCGTCAGAGCACAAAAAGTATGATTTGATTATTGCCGCATATCACGATCAAGGCCTCACCCCTTTTAAAACCTTATCATTTGGAATGGGTGTAAACTATACTTCCGGACTAGATAGAATTAGGACATCCCCTGATCATGGAACTGCTTACTCAATTGCTGGAAAGGGAGTTGCATCAAATGAATCCTTTTTATGCTCTGTTCATCTTGCAATAGAAATTTATCAAAGAAGAAAGGTTTACGATGAGAAATTAAAAAATAAATCATACAACACACAATAGTTTAAATCAAACTCTTTTCTGTTAGGTTTTTAAGAAAATTTATATATTTGCTCGCCTTAAATTTTTAGAGATGAAGTCTGACAGCAAATATAAAATTGAGTTTGCAGGTCTAAAGATCGGAAACCATCAATATAACTTTAAGACTGATAAAAAGTTCTTTGATAGATTTAATTTTTCTGATTTTAATGATGTGTCTGTAAAAATTGACATTGATTTAACAAAAAAATCAACACTACTTGAGCTTTTCTTTGTTTTAGAGGGAATTGTAAATGTGAATTGTGATTTGACTAACGAGTCTTTTGATTTTCAAATAAAACATGAAGCATCTCTTGTAGTGAAGTTTGGACAAGAGTACAATGATGAAGATGATGAAATTCTTATATTACCTCACGGTGAGCACAAGCTTTATGTTGATCAGTATATATTTGAAATGATTGTATTATCTTTGCCGCCAAAGAGAATTCATCCTGGCGTTGAAGACGGAAGTCTAAAATCAGAAATATTAGATATATTGGAAGATCTTAAACCAAAAGAAAATAGTAATTTAGCCGACCCTAGATGGGAGCAGCTAAAAAGTTTAAAAAAATAAAATAGTTTACAATGGCACATCCAAAAAGAAAAACCTCAAAAACTAGAAGAGATAAAAGAAGAACTCATTACAAGGCTGAAATGCCTCAGGTTGCAGTTTGTTCAAAAACTGGTGAAAGCCATTTGTACCACAGAGCCTACTGGCACGAGGGTAAACTATATTACAGAGGTAAGCTTCTATTAGACAGCGCTGCTACCGAAACAGAAGCTTAAACTATCCCTTTTCCATTTGCCAAATATATATATCGTTTAAAAGTAGATGAAGCCTAAGACTAATCTGTTTTAACTTTTTCTATATTTTTAGCCTGTTATCATCTGAGTTTGTATCTATGAGTTTATTATATGGGTCTACACCAACTTCTACAGGCTTTTCATCTAGGATTATGGATAGCTTATTATTAATTGTAGTTATTTTGTGCTTTTTTAAATAAAGCTCATCATCTTCATCTTCCCCAAAAACCCCTATATCAACGTAGTCCTCTAAATAAACCGAATACTCAGGTTTTTTCATTTCTTCAGATTGGTAGTAAATGGAGTCTATTTCCCTTTCTCCATAATACATTTTCCCTTTTTCGTCATTTCTATATTTGCTGACCTTAAACTCTAAATCAAGCTGAAATTTTCCATTTTCTAGCTCTGTTGATTTGGCAGAAATAATTCTATTTTCATATAAGGTTATCGTTTCAAACATGTCGTTGATTACATAACTAAGAGAATCAGGAGTTACCCTTTTTAACTCATTAACAAGCTCAATAGTTGTTGTATATGGAGGTTCTTGAAAGGCAGTTTTTTTAACGTATTTAGAAAGAGCCTGGTTAAGCGTTTCTTCCCCTATGTAATCACTTAATGCATAAAATATAAGAGATCCCTTTTGATAATGAATGTAGCCTTGTCCATCATTATACATTAAGGGGTTCTCTCGCTTTCGTTCAAAAGCTCGATCTGTGAGATATGTATCAAGGGATCGTTTTAAAAACTTCCTCATCTTATTTTTACCATTTATACTTTCAATGATTTTTAGAGAAACATACTCGGACAAACTTTCAGATAACATTGTAGATCCAAGAACATCAGCGCCAATGACTTGATGTGCCCACCACTGGTGAGCAATTTCGTGTGCAGTTACATAAAAAGGATAGTCATTACCTCCCTCATCTGAATCATCAACATCTGCTATAAAACCGATAGTTTCCGAAAAAGGAATTGTATTAGGAAACGATTGTGCAAATTTTCCTGCAGTTCTTGGAAATTCAATAATTCTTGCCTGCTTGTGCTGATATGGACTAAAGTTTTCTGAACAATATTCAAGAGCAGCCTTCATACCTTTCATCATTCTATCCAGATTATATTCGTGTCCTTTATGATAATAAATTTCAAGATTAACATCCCTCCATTTATCTTTTAGTACTTCATACCTTGCAGAATTAAATGCGTAAAAATTTAAAATTTTACTATCCATCTTATAATGAAAATACCTTCTATCATTTTCTAACCATTCTTTTTGAAGATACCCTGGAGCGATTGCAATTTGATCTTTAGAGGTACTGACTACAGCCTCAAAGTCAATCCAGTCAGCATCTCTGGAAATATATGTGTTACCGAGCGCTGTAGAGTCTGAGGGGTGAGGTTTTAATTCATTGGGTGGAAGACCGTATTTCTCCCTTGTCTTGTCGTCTCTCAACTCTCCCCCGCTGTAACCAAGTGAAGGGAATAACGTAAAATTATTTATGAAAGTGCCGTTATAAACAACAGAGGAGTTATTTCTCAGTATTGTGTTCGGTTTATTTTTTACAGTGAAAGCTAGCCCTAGTGAGTCCCCTGGTTTTAGAGGTTTGTCAAGCTTATAAATATCAAAATTATAAACCGTGTCTTCTAGGACCAAAGTGTTGGCATTATCAAATTTAAAAGTATTAATTGCGCTGTTGTGATTTAAAAATATACTATCTATTGATTTTGAGCTTTTGTTGACCATAGTGTATTTTCCTGAAGCACTAAGATCTCTTGTCTTTGGGAAAATATCAACATTAACATTTACAGAGACAATTCTTGGCTGAGCATAGTTTTCAAATTTTTTATACTTTTTTTCCCACTCCACGGTTTCAATTTCCCTTTCTTTTGATGACTTTCGGATATTTATAATATTATTTACATAATAAATATATCCACCAATTGAAATAAAAAGAATTGTAAAAACAGAGATTAAAAATGGAATAACCCCTCTAAATCTATACTTTACAATTTTGAGTTTTTCAAAGAATCCAGATACATATCCACGGTTGTAAAATAAAAGAGTAAGAATGTAGAATACAATACCCAAACACAACCAATAAAGCTTATATATATAATATCTGTTTAACCCAGACCCATATCCATTCATATCAGAATATGAAAAACCTGAGCCTTGACTGTATTTAAAAATTGCCTGTTCAATTCCTGCTAAGTTTGTGAGCGGAATTCCTATAAAAAGAACAATCATTACAAACAGTCCTAGGTATGGGTTTGGTATTAAAACCTGAATCAAGAAAGATAAAAGTGCCCAAATTATATAATAGATAAGGTTAAGTGCAATTAGCTCATATAGATATAAGCCTATTTGAAAGTCATAGTATCCTTGATAGGTTTGAAAAATAATACCTGAAATCATAACAAGCGATAATAACACTATTTGCATTTTGACTATGGCTAAAAACTTTGATCCATACAAAACCCAAATAGGGGCAGGAGTAGTATCAATAAGTTGGCTAATATTTGATATTCTTGATCTGTGAATTAAAAGGCCTGCGTATAAAAAGGTGCAAATGTTTATTGCTAGTGTGAATGAGTTTCCCACCTGTAATATTCTCCAGGTTCTTGGCAGTGTTGCAGTTCCAAAAATATTACCAAGCTCAAAAAGACCTACCAGCTGAATTACTAGACCAACTAAAACAATTGAAATAAATGGCCAGCTTTTAATAATATACATAAAGTCAACCTTGGATAGCTTCCACAATAAGCTCAGTTTTGACCCCTTGGAAAAATTTAGATTAACTTTTGGAAGTCTAATTTTGGTTATTCCACCAAAGTTAGACTTTGTAAATCTGGTTGAATTTTCTTTATTAAAGGAAAATGAAAACGCGTTTTGACTAAATGAAAACAATTTATATATACTAATAAAAACAAATAAAGCAGCACTCATCCAGATAAGCCTATTGTATACTACAACCTCTTTAATTGGAATATATAACTCGTTTTGCTCTGCTACTGTCCAATACCTTGTGTAGTAATCTAAAGCCATATCCCCAAAGGGATCTAGTAGTGCAGAAATAAGTCTATTGTCCGGCTCTTGACCAAAGCTGACAAGGAACCCTTGAAGTATTAGGATAATTATCACAAATATAAACCCTGCAGAAATATTTCTTGTGAATGTTACAATTCCAAAGACAATTGCACCTGTGAAAATCATGTTTGGAATTATGTATATAAAATATACGTCAAAGTATGGTTTTAACTCAAATTCTGTTAACAGGTCTGGGTTAGCCCCCGGTAAATTAAACCCACTAGCAATTCCCAAACCAACTGTAAAAACAATAATATTAACGATCAATAATCCACTTAAAAACTTAGCCAATAAATATTCAAGTTTTGTAAAGGGGTACGAATACAATATGCTATGCATATTGCTTTTAAAGTCACGATATACAGAAACTCCTATAATAGAAGGGTATAAGAAAATTATGAGAGAACTAACTGCACCAAATAAACCACCTAATGCATATGGGGAGTTTACTATTAGTGATGAGCCAACTGTCACAGTAACCGCATCAAATATGCCAGCTGCTGAACCTGAAATCATAAGGGAAATAAAAAAGAAAATGAGGCAGTAAATATAAAATGCAGGCCTATAAACCCAGTACTTTATCTCATTTATAAAAATATTCTTAAACATGAGCAGATTAATTAGTTTTATCCTCCTTTAGCGCAATAAAATAAACATCATCCAGTTGAGGTTCTGCTTTTTTGAATCCAACAGCAGGTCTTTTTTCAGAAAAAACTCTAACGTTAATTGTGTTATCAACATTATAATTTGAGGAAAGTACATTATATTTTTCCTCAAACTTTTCTAAATCACTTCTTTTAACAGGCTTAGTCCAGATTTTACCAAGGATTTCTTTAGTTGACTTTGCAGGTTTGACATGCCTTAATATCTTTCCGCCATTCATTATCGCCATATCATTACAAAGCTCCTTTACATCCTCAACTATATGCGTAGAAAAAATAACCGTACAATTTGTCCCAACCTCTCTAAGAACATTTAAAAACCTTTGCCTTTCAGCAGGGTCTAATCCAGCCGTTGGCTCATCCACAATTATAAGTTTAGGGTTGTTTAGTAATAGTTGAGCAATTCCAAACCTTTGCTTCATACCACCAGAGTATCCGTCTACATTTTTATTCCTTACATCATAAAGATTTGTTATTTCTAGTAGTTCTTGAACCAATGCCTTTCTTTCTTCTTTATTTTGAATCCCTTTTAATGAAGCTAAGTAATTTAGAAGCTGTTCAGCAGACATTTTAGGATAAACACCAAAAGATTGTGGTAGATATCCCAACACCTTTCTTAGTGAAAGTTTATCATTAAGAACATCAATTTCATTAAAATGGATTTTACCTTGGTCAGGGGATTGTATCGTGGCAATTGTTCTCATTAAGGTAGATTTTCCTGCACCATTTGGTCCCAGTAAGCCAAACATTCCGACACCAATTCTTAAGTTAACATTGTCAAGAGCTTTTACTTTGTTAGAATAGGTTTTTGTTAAGTTTTTTACAATTAATTCCATACTAGATTATTTATAAGACAAACAAGTTAATTAATTACTTCTTAAAGTTTAACTTTTTTATTTTTTTAACACATTAAAGTTTATAAAATTACCAGATTCTATAGTTTTTACAATCAGAATATAATTTCCTTTCTCAAAACTTGAGATGTCTATATTTTTATCATTGGTTTTGATTAATTCCTGGCCAAGCATATTAAACAAAGTCAATTCTATTTCCTTATCATAGCTTACATTAATAATATTTGATGTTGGGTTGGGATAAATTGATATAACCATTTCACCATCTATTGTTTCAACACTCAATGAAGCTTCATGGGCAGTTACTTTGTGTATTTCTGTAGGATTTTCAAAATTATGTGTGATTGAAAAATCTTCCTCATCATGATCCTCGTGAGTAGTCCACTCACCATCAGGTGAGCCCAACACTTGTAGACTAGCATCGTGTGAAATACCATTCATGTCTTCTTCCTCATGATTGTAAACTAAGGCCCCTGAAAAAGATGGTAAGTTTTGTGACACAGTATAATGTTTTGCCATAGACTCGGAGCCTGCAATAGAAATTGAAGTCAAACTCATTTCAACGGAATTAGGACCAGCCAACACATAGTCGCTTTCTGGGCTTATCTCTAAGCCAGCAACATTAAGTGTACCTCCACCTGCTATATTCCAATTCCCAGATTCCTCAATATTAACTTGAGCAATGAAACAATTAGAGAAAGTAAAAGTGAAAAAAGCTGTAATAATTATTTTATTCATGGTTTTCATTTTATTAGCTTTTCAACTAAGACTTCTAGCCTTGTTATTTTTTCGTTTTGTTCTTTTATTGCATTAATAAGTACAGGGACTAATCCTTGATAGTTTACTGCTAAAATATCATTGTCATCCTGACTTACAAGTTCAGGAAATACTTCTTGAATCTCTTGTGCAAGTACACCTATCTTTTGTTTCCCGTTACGATTCATAACATATGACTTCCCGTCAATCAATAGTAATTTAGAGAGTGTTGATCCTAGAGATACGATGTTTGACTTTAATCTTGCGTCAGAGTTAACATTTACATCTCCACTTACAGTCAGGTCATTGTTTACATAAGTATCTCCGTTAAACATTACTTTAAAAGCATCAGATAAACTATCTGAAGTTCCATTTCCAATCACAAAGGCTGTGTTTGAAGTGCTAAATGAAGTACCACTATCAGTAACAGAAGAACCCGAAGAATTGTATTGTCCTATTACTAACGATGCATAATCACTTGCTGTAGCGCTTGCTCCCATAGCTGTAGAGCCAAATCCACTTGCCGTTGTTTCATATCCCGATGCTATAGAATAAGCTCCACTAGCTGTTGATAAAAGCCCCATTGCTGTAGAACCATCTCCACTTGCTGTTGTAGCTGTTCCTATAGCTGTAGAACCATCTCCACTTGCTGTTGTAGCTGTTCCTATAGCTGTAGAAGCATATCCACTTGATGTTGTTTCATATCCCATTGCTGTAGAACCATCTCCACTTGCTGTTGTTTAAACACCCATTGCTGTAGAACCATCTCCACTTGCTGTAGTGCTATCTCCCATTGCTGTAGAATCATCTCCAATTGCTATTGTATTACTTCCCATTGCAACGGCATTACTTCCTGTTGCTGAAGTGCCACTGCTATTGTCGCTCATCTGTGCATTCATACTAAACGAGATAATTAATGCTAAAAGTGTAAATGTTTTTTTCATAATTTGTTATATAAATAGTTAAATTTTTAAGAATATGCTGTATAATCACATATTTGCAAGGAAATCATTTTAACCAAAAAATCATCAATTTTTGTCTATTTTTTATTAAAATTTATAAAAAAATATCAAATTTGGTCCAAAAATGGCCATTTTTACTCAAAAATAGTTAATTATTGAATTCATAATTTTTATACAAATTATTATTAGTAAATTTTAAGCATTTTTATCAATTTTTTAAGCATTTTTAGCAGTTTTTATTCAATTTTAGTAGTTTTTTGTTGTTTTTTGGCTAAAAAGTTATCAATTTTGACATTATTAAATATTTAATATGAAGTTAAAAGAAATTCAGAATTTAATTAAATTTGTTGCAAAATCTGGCGCTAATGAGGTTAGCCTAGAGATGGAGGATGTAAAAATTACCATTAAAACATCTTCTGGAACACCACCAATTGTTGTGCAAGAGCCAATTGTTGTTCCCCAACAACCTGTCTCGCCAGTTTCTATTCCAACACCTGATACTATTGATCCAACACCTGAAACTCCAGCAGATGATGAATCGAATCTTATTACTATTACATCTCCAATAATTGGAACATTTTATAGAAAACCCTCTCCTGACAAACCTACATTCGTTGAAGTAGGAGATACAATTTCCGAAGGCACCGTATTATGTGTTATAGAAGCCATGAAATTATTTAATGATATTGAGTCTGAGATCTCAGGTAAAATCGTAAAAATTTTAGTTGATGACTCAAGCCCTGTTGAATTTGATCAACCACTTTTTTTAGTTGACCCCTCTTAAATAAATAACTCAATATGTTTAAAAAGATATTAATTGCCAACAGAGGTGAAATTGCTTTACGTGTCATAAGAACCTGTAAAGAGATGGGTATTCAAACGGTTGCTGTTTATTCAACGGCAGACGCTGAAAGTATTCATGTTAAGTTTGCTGATGAAGCAGTATGTATTGGCTCAGCCCCAAGCACCGACTCATATTTAAAGATTTCTAATATTATAGCGGCCGCTGAAATAACAAATGCCGATGCTATTCATCCAGGCTATGGGTTTCTTTCAGAAAATGCTAAGTTTTCTAAGATTTGTGAAGAACATAATATAAAGTTTATAGGTGCTTCTCCCGAAATGATTAATA
>CABYEA010000004.1 GCA_902517895.1 uncultured Bacteroidota bacterium | reverse complement strand
TACCCTCTAATACTCCATCATTTATATTTTTTAAGGATATAATACCGCTTTTTATAAATTCTGCATTCGTTTCTTTATATATCCCTATCATATAAAACAATAGTTGTAGGTTATAAATTCCTTTTTCATTTCTTATATCGCTAATTTCCTTCAAATTCAAGTTTCCCTTATTTAATTTTTTACCGCTCTTATAGTCGATTATTCTTAATTCTCCGTTTATTTCATCTATTCTATCTATCTTTCCTCTAACCTTGTATTCCCTTAGATTTCCTTGCAATGTTGATGAAAAATCCTTCTCTATTGCAATAATTTTAATATTATTCCCCTTTTGTAAGTATTTGAAATCAATATTTATTACCCTTTCTACATATTTCTTTGCTGTTTCGATTATAATTACATTTTTGCCTTTCTTCAAGTTTCTTTTTTTTACGTATCTCTCAGCCGTAAATAAAACACTGTCGTTAACACGATCTTTTAGTTTTCTCAAAGATTTATCATCTAGTCGTTTGCCCACAAGCTCACTATACAGTAATTCTAAGGTGTCGTGAATTATATTGCCCAGAGTACTTGAAGTTATTGTCTCCTCTATGTTTTCTTCCTTTAGACCAAGAATATAATTTTCAAAAAATTTGATTTTATTTAGAGAATATAAACATAACATCGAGGCACTAATCCCATTACTAAATAAGGTTTCTATTTTTTTCAGTACCGCACTGGTTTTTTTATAAACTGTTTCGGTTTTATATTTTATAGCTGTTGCTGGAACTAGGATGTGACTATTCACTTTATGTATTCCCTCTACCTCTATTTGCCTAATAAATCTACTTACCTCTCCATTATTCATGCTGTCTGGTTCAGTATTGTATAGCATCCATACGTTTTCTGCTCTTTGAATAAATCTGTAAAAATGATATGCAAATACAGCATCTTTTTCTTTAAAAGTTTGAAGATTATTTGCTTTCTTGATTTCATATGGAATAAAACTATTATTATTATTTCCAGAAGGAAGAATACCTTCATTCATTGAAGAAATAATGATGTTTTTATAATTCAATAATCTAGTTTCAAGCATTCCCATAATCTGAAGGCCTTTAATCGGCTCTCCGTTAAATGGTGTAGAACTTATTTCACAAAGTTCTTTAAAAATTACTTTCAATGAATTTATATTCTTTAGAAAATCAAATTTCTTACTTGAAATTTTAATTTGCATGAATATCTTATTGATCGCATATAATAATTCTATATTTATGAAATCATTTTCAGGATTTTTTGAATAATATTTTTTTATAAGATCTATTAATTGTAAGCAGGAACTTACGCCTTTACTAGCATTGTCCCATTTTGAGAAAAGTAATTTGTAAATCCTTTTATTTTCTTTATCAATTTCTATGATTTCATCAATAGTCATGTAAATAAGATTCTCTTTTTTAATTTTTTGGCATATGTCAGTCTTTTTATTTAGAATTGGAGCAATTAGTTCATGAGATAAAATTGACAATAAGTATTTATAGTAAAAGCTAGATTGATTTTTTGAATGAACTCTTAACAATAGATAAAAAAATGAAAAAATATTTGAATTTTTTAATGGGTACCCCATAGTTACGTTTATATTTTTAACATTCGGTGGAATTGAGTTAATGAGAGGAATAAGCATTGTTTCATCTGCTAAAACAATAGCGGTATCATCAAGCTCCTCTGAATTTAATGAATTAAGTAATTGGCCAACATATTTAACTTGACCAATATTTTTTGGAGTTCCTATTGCTTGAATATTCTTTTTCCTTTTATAGTCATCGAAAAATATTTCTAAATCATTGTTTTTATAGTATGGCCAATTTTTTAAGTATGATCTAATAAATAAACATGCATTATTGTATTCTGAGCTTAGATATTCTTTGTCTATATCCCAATATATTTCTCCATTATTACTTATAATTTCCTGAATAATTTCAGATTCGGATTTACTTAATGCATTGAAACCGATAAAAATATGATTGATATCTGAAGTACTTTCAATATAGCCCTGAATTCTTTCTACAGCTTCTCGATAAATTAAACCTTGATATCCTTTTCTTCTTCTGGTTAATCTGTCATTTAAATCCTTATGATAAGCTTTAATTTTCCCCCAAAACTCTTTATAGTTTTTGATTAGGGTAGTTTCTTTTTCATAATTTGACCAATGAGTCAAGTCTTTAAAAGCTTTTAAATAATCAAATAAGGCATCTGTGTTGCAGAGCTCCCTATCAATTTCATTATAATCCTTTAAAAGAGTTTTAGCCCATGAAATAAACTCCTCAAAAGTTTCCCTATCACTATTCTTAGTATGATGAGTGTAAACATTATAAAATTCAAAAAGTAATTCTGTCTCTGAAATTTTTTCTATTCCTGAAATTATCGACATGAATTCTTCTATGTCATAAATTTTTGGAGCAAATATTGTTTTCCTTGAAAAATTACTTATTTCCTTTTTTAGGAAAACTCGAGATCTTTTGTTTGGAAGTATAATAATGCTATTTGAAATATTTTTTGTCTTATCCGCAAATAATTTTTCAATAACATTTTTTATAAAATGGTGCATCTTATAAAAATAAAAAACGCTTCGCATTTAGCGAAGCGTTTTTTTAATATAGTATGAGAATGTTTTAAAGAATTATCTCACAAATAAGATTTCAACTCTTCTGTTATTAGCTCTTCCTGCAGCATTTACATTCGTATCAATTGGATTATTTTCACCAAATCCAACAGCATTTAATCTATCAGCTGAAACATTATTTGATGAAAGGTAGTCAACAACTGCAGCAGACCTTCTTTCGGACAAGGACTGGTTATAAACTTTAGTCCCAATACTATCGGTATGACCTTCTACACTAAAATTTGCATTTGGGTACTTTAGGATAATTGTAACAATTTTATCAAGCACAGGAGGCGTACCATCCGTGAATGTAGTTTCACCAAATGCGAATTGAATACCTCTAGAAAGCTCAGTTATTTTAGCCATATCCTCTTCTGATGGGCCCTCTGGGCAACCGTTATTTGCAACGGTACCGGGAACTTCAGGACAGTTATCGTCTTTATCAACTACGCTATCACCATCAGTGTCAGGCCAAGGACAACCTCTATTTCCTCTAGGCCCCACAACTTTTGGGCATGCATCTTTACCATCAGCAATTCCGTCTCCATCGGTATCTGGACATCCTCCCATTTTTGCTAAACCAGCAACCTTAGGACATCTATCCTTATTGTCAGAAATTCCGTCTCCATCAGTATCTGGACATCCGTTAAACTCAGTTAAACCAGCTAACATTGGACAGTCATCTTCACTGTCTTGGATCCCATCACCGTCAGTGTCTGGACAACCATTAAATTCTTCTAAACCAGGAACTTCAGGACACTCATCATGATCGTCATAAATTCCGTCTCCATCTGTATCTGTTCCTCCAAATTTAACAGAAAGCATTGCAGACCATCTCATTGTTCCACCTTCGTCAAGTAGACGGGTATTTGACATACCTAAATCATCCATATTATGTTTATAATCTGCCATTAATGTAAATCCAAATACATCACTGAACCAATGATTTACACCAATAGAAAGGTTTCCAGTAAGACCATCTTGGTCATCGAACCAAGTCCACCCAGGCCCAACACCAACAAACGGCTCAAAGTCCATCCCCAATACTCTAATTGGAAGAGCATCTGATAAATCATATTTTAACATTGCATCAACATTAAAATAATCATTTGTGACATCAGCTAATTCAAGCCCTGTTGCGTATTTGCTAATACTATTGAAGGAGCCACCAACCCCGAATGAAAGATTATCTCCTATGTACTTTGAAATTGTGAACATCGAAACAGGAGATTTAGCTGTATTCCAGTTTTTATCTACGTCGAAGAAATCTGCAAACTGAGTGCTAGAATCAGCTTCAACGTCGATCGCGTTTGTACCAAAGCTAAATTGCCATGGGTTATTCTTATCTTGAGCTTGTAAACTTGAAAGCCCAAAAACTAATAAAGTAGTTAAGAATAAAGAGTAAAATTTTTTCATAATTTTTTATTTACTATTAAATATTTTCCGCAAAAATACGGATTTCAAAGTAAATTTAGTCATTTTCTCTGAAATTCAAGCTTTATTTTGATGACATTGCTCTGTCTGTTAACTGAATAGGCTTTATTTACAATGCTTAATTTTGATTTTTTTGCCTATGTATATGAGTATTTTTTCAATAACCTTAATCTTCATCTCTTGTAAAACAGCCTCGTATTTATTTAGCTGATTTTTGTGAGATAAACTTTCTGACCCTGTTTTGTAATCTATAACAGAAACCTCCGAATTATTGAGAAAAACCAATCTGTCAGGAACCAATATTATACCACTTTTTGAAATTATTTCTCTCTCATTAAAACTAATTAATTCCTCGTTATAATATTTTTTAAGATCGGCATGATTTATAAACTCCAAAATATTCTTCTGATATTCTTCTTTTTGCCCATCATCAATTGCTCCTAAATCGTAAAATTTATTTAAAACTATTATTATATCTTTTTCTGATCTTATTTCCTCCATTATTTCATGAAAAATATTTCCCTCATACTGTGCAACTTCAAAATCATTTATCCAAGAATTAGAATTTTTTAAACTAATTATTATATTTTTTTTAATTCGAGAATTAACTGTAACATGATTTTGAATTAAATTTTTAGATGTTTTAATTTCTGTCTTGTTTAAAGTTTTTAGCCCAAAATCATATACAGATTTAGAATTATCCCAGGCATTTATTTTCTTTAAATAGCTGATAAAAATTCCAGAGTATAAATTGATTTTTTCATTTCCTTTAGTGTCAATATTTTTATCAGAAAGTAAGTAAAGCTCTTTTTGTGCTCTTGTTAGTACAACATACAATAAGTTAATATTATCAATCTCTAATTTTTGTCTGTAACTGTAAAATAAATCTTTATCTATTTTTTCTAAATCTTGATTAATATTAATTAGTGATTTTTTTAAATCAATGTCCTTTTCATCTTCAATATTAATCCATGTTTTTGGATTTAAATCACCATGAATATTAATATTTGCATAAGGGTAAATAACGACCGGAAATTCCAAACCTTTGGATTTATGTATTGTTATAATTTCAACTGCATCTACACCCTGAGGATTAATAATATTTAATTTTTCTTTCTTTTCTTCAAAATATTCAACAAATTCATTTAATCCGGTTTGAAATTTATGTGTGTACTCATGAGCAAAATCCAGAAAAAACTGAACATATGCATTTCCATCTTTCATTATTTTAAACTTATCAATGATATATTCTAATGCTTCATATGTAGATACTCTATTTAATTGCTTGAGCTCAAAATTAAAATCATCAATCGTGATATGCTTTTTGATATCTTCAAAGTCATTTTCTAAAACATCAATCAAGAAATCTTCTTTCAATTGATTTATAAAATTCAATTCACATAATGATTTACATAAGTTTATCTTATTAAAATTAGATTGCTCAATATGAAAACGAATTAGATTTAAAATTAAATTAATATCAGGACTGGACGATAGATTTAGCACCTCAGACGAAATAATTGGTATATTGTTTTCAGTCAAATAATCTCCAATTTTCACACCTTCTTTTTTCTTTCTAACAATGATACAGATATCCTTATACGAATACCCTCTTTTGATTAGATCATTAATACTTGATAAGGTTTGAATATTATAAAATAGCTCAATGTCAATTTTATTGTTTTTTTCATAGAAATTTAAACTCAGATAACCTTTTTCATCATCAGAGTGATTTTGTTTTGGAAAGTTTAAAATCTGTAGTAAGTCAGAGTTGTCAGCATATAATTCTGAAATATGCTTAAATAGTGAATTATTAAAATGTACAATTTCCTTTGAGCTTCTGTAATTAGTATTTAGATTGATTATGTTTTTATCACAGAAAAAAGGAGATTCATTGGCAATAAGATTCATGAACCCTGCCACGTCACCACCCCTCCACCTATAAATAGATTGTTTAGGGTCTCCTGCTAAGGTTAATGTTGAGTTCTCAGAGGATAAAGAGTTCTCAATAAGAGGCTTTAAATTATCCCATTGCATTTTTGAAGTATCCTGAAATTCATCTATAAAAAAATGACTGAATTTTGCCCCTATTTTTTCATAAATAAACGGAGCAGGCTGGCTTTTAATTTCTTCGTTTACAAGTTTATTAAATTCAGAAATTAATAAAAAATTTTCTTCCTCTTTTAATGACTCTATTTCCTTTTTTATTTCGCTTAAAATAGAAAGAGGTGAGATGTTATTCAATATATTTTCAAAAAGTTTTTTCTTAAAGATTATTTCCCTGCAAACACTATAACTTTTTATTAAATCTCCTCTTATTTTCTCAATACTTATTTTATCTTTTTCTGAAGCTGTTGATAAATGTAAATTTCCTTCAATTAAATTTTTTTTAATTTGGTTTTTGTATAAATTATTGAAATCACCCAAAGAAATTTTAGTAAAATGTCTAGTTATTATTTTTTTAAAACTATCAGCACATATTTTTTCATATTCAATCATCTCTAAGACTTTATTTCCAGTTTTCTTAGCAGCAGAATTACAATTTTTAATTTTTAATTTTAACTCTTTTTTCCATCTTTCAAAGTCTTTTAGATTGTACTCCTTTATTGACTCAAGCTCAGAAAAATTATTCTCATCAAATATTAATTGAGCAATATCTTGTAAATCACTTGTAATATCCCAACTTTTGTCATTTAATGTTTTTTCAAAGGAAAAGTTGATAATATTCTTTGAGTTTTCATCATTTAGTTCAATTTTGGAAATTAAATTATCAATTGCTTTATTAATAATTTCATTTTGATCTATTTCAACTTCATATTTTGAATCAATTCCTAATTCATATGTGAAGTTTCTGACTATTTTCTGAGTTAATTTATCAATTGTAGAAATTTCAAAAGCACTGTAATTTTTTAATAGATTTTTTAATATTATTGATGATTTTAAAAATATTTCTTTCTTATTTAAACCTGTTTTTTTCGAAATTTCTTTTAGCATAATTAGATCTGGATCTACAGAATTTGAATAGTTAATAAGATATTTTATTATTCTACCTTTCATTTCGTTGACAGCCTTATTGGTGAAGGTTATTGCAAGAATATTTTTATAAAGCTCATAATTTTTAGAATTAAATAAGAGTGTTAGGTAGTCTCTAACAAGACTAAATGTTTTTCCTGTTCCGGCAGATGCATTATATATATTGTAGGAGTTTGTTGAAAACATCAAAATACAAGTTAATGATAGTTGTTGATTATTGACAAACTTTATTGTAAATTTGATTAACAAAAACTATTAAATATGAGCTTTAGTTTACCTCAATTAGAATATTCATATGATGCCCTTGAGCCTCATATTGATGCCAGAACTATGGAAATTCATCATTCAAAGCACCACCAAGGTTATACAAATAAGCTTAATGCAGCTATTGAAGGATCAGAACATGAATCCAAAGATATATTTGATATTTTGGAAGGACTAGATATGAGCAATATGGCTTTAAGAAATAACGCTGGCGGCTATTATAATCATAAATTATTCTGGGAAGTTATGAACCCAAATAATGAAAGTGTAATGTCAGATGGCCTTAAATCTGCAATTAACGATGTATTTGGATCTTTTGATGATTTTAAAGATACTTTTTCTAAAGCAGCGGCCACAAGGTTTGGGTCTGGATGGGCATGGTTATGCGTAAAAGACAAAAAACTTGATGTATGCTCAACTCCAAATCAGGATAATCCGCTAATGCCAGACGGATGTGGGGGAACTCCTATATTAGGCCTTGATGTGTGGGAGCATGCTTACTATTTAAATTATCAGAATAAAAGACCAGATTATATTAGCGCTTTCTTTGAGGTTATAAATTGGGGAGTTGTTTCAGAAAAATTTGATCAAGCCCTTTAGTAAGCTCTTTTTTTATTTCCCTCATAAAAGTTTACAAAAGCTGTATTAACAACTCTGTTACCACCAGGGGTTGGATAGTTGCCTGTAAAATACCAATCACCAGTTGAAGTAGGACATGCTTTATGTAAGTTTTCAATTGTCTGGAAAATTATTTTGACATCTCTTTTATCTAAATGTGAGCTTAATAAGTCTGTTATTTTATCAGATATTTCATCTGCCGTAAAGGGGTCATATATTGCTTTTACTTTATTCTCCATTTTACTGTCCTCCAGCTCAAGTTCACTTTTACAATTTTCATATACTTCTTTTATTAATGAAGTATTATCATGATCCTTTAATAGCTCAAGAGCTGCGTTAAATGCAATTAAGCTTTCTAAATTAGCCATATCAATTCCGTAACAATCTGGATATCTAATTTGAGGAGCAGAGGAAACAATAATTATTTTCTTTGGATCTAATCTATCCAACATTTTTAGTATACTTTTTTTGAGTGTTGTTCCCCTGACAATACTGTCATCGATAATAACCAGAGAGTCTTTTTTCTTAACAACACCATATGTTATATCATAAACATGTTCAACTAAATCATCTCTGCTATCGTCTTCAGTTATAAAAGTTCTTAGCTTAACATCCTTTACAGCTATTTTTTCTATTCTGGGTCTGATAGACAAAATTTCTTTTATTTTATCTTCTGAAAGCCCCTTCTTACCAATAATTTCTTCGCTTTTTCTAGTGTTAAGATATTCCTCAACACTTTCAATCATTCCGTAAAATGATGTTTCAGCTGTATTTGGTATGTATGAAAAAACGGTATTTTTTATATTAAAATCTATCTCATTTAATACTCTCGGCATTATTAATTTTCCTAAGTCCTTTCTTTCCTGATAAATGCTAGCATCATTTCCTCTAGAAAAGTAGATCCTTTCAAAAGAGCAAGATTTATTTTCTTTAGCTTTTACCACACCCTTTATTTTTACCTTTCCGCTATTTTTTATAACGATGGCATCTCCTGGTTTCAATTCTATAATGTTACTTTTATTTACGTTAAAGGCAGTTTGAATTGCAGGTCTTTCAGATGCTACAACAACAACCTCATCGTCTTTATAATAAAAGGCAGGTCTAATTCCGTTTGGGTCTCTCATAACAAAAGAGTCACCATGCCCTAATAAGCCACCAATCACATATCCTCCATCCCATCTTTTTGATGCCTTTTTTAAGATTTTGAAAATATCTATTTTTTCTGAAATTAAAGATGAGCACTCTTGTTTATTAAGACCTTCTTTCTTAAAATCTTTATACATTTTTCTAACGGCATCATCTAAGAAATGACCAATTTTTTCCATTATTATAACAGTATCGGTATATTCTTTTGGATGTTGCCCCAATTCAATCAAGCTATTAAAAAGCTCATTCGAATTGGTCATATTAAAGTTTCCTGCTAATATGAGATTCCTATGCTTCCAATTATTTTGTCTTAAAAAAGGATGAACATTTTCGACGCTATTTCCGCCAAATGTCCCATATCTAACGTGACCAAGAAGAACTTCGGCTAAGTAGGGTACTTTTGACTTTAATTTTTCAATATTTTCAGGCAATGATGGATCAGACTTGAGCTCTTGGTTAATTCTTTCATTTATTTTACTAAAAACATCTTGAATCGGTTGTTTTTCAGTCGAACGTATTCTACTGATAAATCTTTTTCCTGGTTTAACATCAAGTTTTATGGAGGCAAAACCTGCTCCATCTTGACCTCTATTATGTTGTTTTTCCATTAGTAAGTACATTTTATTTATTCCATAAAATGAACTACCATATTTTTTTTTGTAAAACTCTAGTGGCTTAAGAAGTCTAATGTGGCCTATACCACATTCGTGTTTTATAGCATCACTCATTTTTTAATAGTATGCATACAAAAAAACAAAATAAATATTGAATAAAGACATTTAATTATTATGTTTTTTTATAAAACTTATACGTTTATCAATTTCATCTTTTGAGATATTTAACATGTTCTCTACTCCAAACTTTTCCACGCAAAATGATGCAACTGCGTTAGCATAAATTAGGGCACTTGAAATGGATTCGAAAGTGTAGTTTTTTGATTCAGCTAAGTGACCAGCAAAAGCCCCTGCAAATGAGTCACCAGCTCCGGTAGGATCAATGACTTTTTTAACTTTAAATGATGGGCAGAAAAACTCCAAGTTATCCGAATACAGCGTTGAACCATACTCACCTTTTTTCATGATTAAATATTTGGGCCCCATTGTAAGAATTTTTTTGATACCGTTTTTATAATCCTTACATCCTGATAGTTGAATTACTTCCTCGTCATTAATACAAATGAGATCAACTTTCGAGATAATTTTTAATAGATTATCTAATGTATTATCCATCCAAAAATTCATTGTATCTAGGATAGTAAACTTGGGTCTTTTTTTAAATTGTGATATAATACTTAATTGAACTTTTGGGTCTAGATTTCCAAGAACTAGAATATCAAGATTGGTATAATTTTTTGGAATTTTAGGATTAAAATTAGCTAGTACATTTACCTGAGTTTCTAACGTGTCTCTCTTGTTCATATTATCATGATATTTTCCAGACCAAAAGAAACTTTTGTCATCCTTTTCGATTTGAACTTCAGAAATATCAATTCCCCTTGAAACCAAAAGGTCTAAGTAACTTTTCGGAAAATCATAACCAACAACTGAAACCACTGCACATTCAACGCTTTTTGTTTTAGCAGCAAGGCTTGCAAATGGTGCTGAACCACCGATTACTCTCTCAACCTTTCCATAAGGAGTTTCAATTGTATCAAATGCTAATGTGCCAACAACTATTATTTTACTCATATTGTTAATTTATTTTCTGCCAAAATCAGCGGGAATTTCTCCCCAATTTTTTGTTTCCCACTTTTTTATTATAGCAGAGTACTTATTTTCTTTAAGCCATAATATTGCTCTGTCAACTAGAATAAACACTTCTTCGTTTTCTTTACTTCTTATTAGTTTGGTTTGACATCTTTTTTTTCTAACCCAACTCATTGCTGTAATCGAATCAGAATAAATAATTTTCTTTTTTAGGCCTTTCTCCAAAATTGCTATTCCATGAACCAAAGCCAAAAACTCTCCAATATTATTAGTTGCATTATTATATGGCCCCATTTTAAATAAAACTTCTTTTGTTTCTGTGTCAACACCCTGATATTCCATTAATCCAGGATTTCCGCTTGATGCTGCGTCAACCGAAATTGAATTTAATTCCGGCCCGTCTAAAACATCAACAGGTATTGAATTTTTCATGTATTCATCATAACCCATTTCAAAGGCCCTCCGAGCCTCTTCAATATTACCAAAACTTTTGAATAATGAACCTCTTATATTTTTTATTTCACCCTGACATTTCTCCCATGATGTATAAATTCCAGGGCTATTTCCTTTCCAAACAACATAGTATTTTTGTTTACTCATAGGTTTGTGAATTAATTAATTTTTCAATTATTTCTGGGAAATATTTCATTTCAAGTTCATGGATTTTTTTTGAAAGATTTGTTGCATTTGTGGGGTATATTATTTTAATATTTTTTTGAAAAATAATTTCACCCTCATCGTATTGATTATTTACATAGTGTATTGAAATACCGCTTTCAACTTCTTTATTTTTAATTACCTCATTATGTACATTGATCCCATACATTCCTTTGCCTCCGTATTTTGGTAAAAGAGAAGGGTGAATATTAATTATTTTATTTTTAAAATTTTTGATTATATTTTCTGGGATTTTTAACAGAAAACCTGCTAAAATTATTAGTTTAGGTTTAATTAAACTTATTTTTTCTAGAAACATATTTTCATGAAAATCTTTTTTTTTGAAAACCAAAAAAGGAACTCCTAATCTTACTGATCTTTCAATAACTCCAGCATTTGAATTATTAGTTATAATTGTCCAGCTTATATCCCTAAGCTTATTTTGAAAATATGTTATAATATTCTCAGCGTTAGAGCCGTTTCCAGATGCAAAAATTAATATACTAACTTTTTTATCAGAATTAATGTTCACAATTTTTTTTTGAAGTGGTTAAATTAAAATAAAGTTTTTTATTTTTGCACTTTAACTAAAATTATAAATTAAAAAACAAAGTTATGTCAGATATCGCATCAAAAGTAAAAGCTATTATTGTAGATAAATTAGGAGTAGATGAAAGTGAAGTTGTTAAAGAAGCAAGTTTCACAAATGACTTAGGAGCAGATTCACTTGATACTGTTGAATTAATTATGGAATTTGAAAAAGAATTTGATATTCAAATACCTGATGATCAAGCTGAAAATATCGCAACTGTAGGTCAAGCGATTTCTTATATAGAGAATTCATAACATTTATTTTATGGCTTTAAAGCGAGTAGTAGTTACTGGTCTTGGAGCACTCACTCCCATTGGGAACAACCTTGATGAATTTTGGACTGGTCTTATTGAAGGTAAAAGCGGAGCAGCTCCAATTACTTATTTTGACACTGAAAAATTTAAAACTAAGTTTGCTTGTGAATTAAAAAACTTTGATGTTTCATTACATCTGGAAAGGAAACAACAAAGAAAAATGGATAGATTTACCCAGTATGGAATGGTTTCTACTGAGGAGGCTATAATTAACTCGGGTTTAGATTTAGAAAAAATTGATAAACTTAGAGTAGGTGTAATATGGGGGTCAGGGATCGGAGGTATTGAAACTTTTCAAAATCAGATGCTTGACCACGCTTCTGGAGACGGAACACCACGATTCAACCCATTTTTTATTCCTAAAATGATTGCTGATATTATTCCCGGTTATATTTCAATACAATATGGATTTATGGGACCTAATTATACAACAGTTTCTGCATGTGCTTCCAGTGCAAATGCTATGGTTGATGCACTTAATTATATCAGATTAGGTTATTGCGATGTTATCGTTACTGGAGGCAGTGAAGCAGGAGTAAATATCGCAGGGATGGCTGGTTTTAATGCAATGCATGCACTTTCAACGAGAAATGAATCTCCTGAATCTGCTTCCAGGCCATTTGATTCTACACGCGATGGCTTTGTTTTAGGGGAGGGCTCAGGAACCTTAATTCTTGAGGAGTATGAGCACGCAAAAGCAAGAGGCGCAAAAATATATGCTGAATTTCTTGGGGGAGGTTTATCTTCTGATGCTCATCATATTACAGCTCCTCACCCTGAAGGAGATGGTGTTAAAGCTGTAATTAAGAATTGTTTAAATGACTCAAAGGTAAATATTGGTGATGTTGATTTAATAAATACTCACGGCACTTCAACCCCACTTGGTGATGTTGCTGAATTAAAAGCCATTGATTATATTTTTGGAGACCATGCTTCAAATATTAACATTAACTCAACAAAATCTATGACTGGTCATTTGCTTGGGGCAGCCGGAGCTGTTGAAGCAATCTCTGTTATCCTATCACTTAATAAGGGTATAGTTCCTCCTACTATAAATCATCAAAATGTTGATGAAAACATAAACCCAAAACTAAATTTGACTTTAAATAAAGCCCAAAGAAGAGATGCAAAAATTGGAATGAGCAACACATTTGGATTTGGAGGTCATAATGCATGTGTTTTGTTTAAAAAATGGGACTAGAATGGATTTTAATTTTTACGATTTATTAAAATTAAAAAGAGATCCTTTTTATACACCAATTAAAAATTTACTTAAGTTTAAACCAAAATCCCTCAAGTATTACAAAAGAGCTTTTACTCATCGATCTTCAAATAAAAAAGATCTAAATGGGGTTGCTGTAAATTTTGAACGATTAGAGTTTCTTGGTGATTCAATTCTAAGTTCAATTATATCATCTTACTTATTTAAAAATATACCAACAGGATCAGAAGGATACTTAACCCAGATGAGATCCAAAATAGTAAGTAGAAATCATTTAAATGAACTTGGGTTAGAATTAAATTTACTCGATTTTGTAGAGCCAAATCTATCGGAAGAAAATTATGGTGATAATATTCACGGTAATCTTTTTGAGTCACTTATAGGCGCCATATTTTTAGATAGAGGATATCCATATTGCAAAAAGTTTGTCTTTGATCGTGTGATTAATCCTCATGTTGATTTAGAAAGATTAAAAAATAAAATTATTAGCTATAAGAGCTTATTTATTGAGTGGTGCCAAAAAAACAAGAAACTATACAATTACGAAACCTTTGAAGATACAGGCAATGATAAGGTTAAACATTTCTCAGTTAAACTTTCTGTTGATGATAAAGTTATTGCTAAGGGAAGAGACACATCCAAGAAAAAAGCTGAAGAAAAAGCTTCCAAACGAGCTTTTTTTATGTTTCAGGAAGATATTTTAAAATATCAAAACAAAAATTCGTAGAATAAGCTTATCTTTAAATAGAAATATTTGGTTTTGAAAAGCAGAAAATTAAACGTAAATCAATTCCCCGAAAATTATCATCTAATTGCAATTCATTCTGATTTAGACGAGTACAGATTGGCTTTTTTTTTAAATAAAAAACTCAATATTAATTTAAAAAGGAAAAGAGATGATATTTATTTTACTGATCAAAATGCCAGTTATTCGTCTTATGAGTTTTTGGATAAAGTAAAATTTTTAAAATGGATATACTTTTCAAATAAATCACTCGTTTTAGAAAATTCAATGGACCAAAATATCAACTTGTTTAATAACGACAATTTAGTTAAAAATGAAACAGTTTTTCTGAGCAATTATAAGTTTGTTGATTATTTTCTGATTATAGAAAATATAGCTGATAGGACCTACGTAAAAAAAATATTGAAAAAAATTTCAGAAATTAGAGGTATAATAACCTCATTCATCGCTGAAAACAAATTGGATAACAAAGAAAATTTAATTTTCTCATGAGTTATATAAAATTTAAAAAAACCAAAATTGTGGCAACGCTAGGTCCTGGCTGCTCTAGTAAAACCATCTTATCTAGGCTAATTAAAGCAGGAGTAAATGTATTTAGGATTAATTTTTCTCATGCTACATATCAAGAAGTTGATTCACATGTAGACTTAATCAGAAACCTAAATAAGGAATTAAATACTAATGTTGCTATAATGGCCGACTTACAAGGCCCAAAGATTAGAATTGGTAGAATGCAAGATGGTGTAGTTTTTAAAAGGGGAGACATATTCACTGTAACTACCTCTGGTGATATAATCGGAGATAAAGAAAAAGCATCACTCTCTTATGAAGGTTTTGCAAATGATGTTAAGAATGGAGATACTGTTTTAGTTGACGACGGAAAATTGATCTTTGAGGTCATTTCATCTAATAAAAAAGACGAAGTTAAATTAAAAAATGTTCAGGGAGGAAAGCTTACCTCCAAAAAGGGAGTCAATCTTCCCAACACTAAAATATCAACACCCTCATTAACCAAAAAAGACAAAAAAGATTTATTATATGCCATTTCAAAAGAGCTTGATTGGGTGGCTCTATCTTTCGTTAGGAATGCCAACGATATGATCAAACTTAGAGAACTCATTGAAAAAGAATCAAATGAGAAAATTCCCATTATTGCAAAAATTGAAAAACCAGAGGCGATTAAAAATATTGATGAAATCATCCAAAATTCTGACGGTATAATGGTTGCGAGAGGAGATTTGGGTATTGAAATTCCATCTGAGGAAGTACCACTTTTACAAAAAAGAATTGTGCACCTCGCCAAGAAACATAGGATCCCTGTAATCATCGCTACTCAAATGATGGAAAGTATGATTGACAGCCTCAAGCCTAGCAGAGCTGAGGTGAATGATGTAGCAAATTCTATCATGGATGGTGCTGATGCTGTAATGCTTTCTGCTGAGACCTCGATCGGAAAATATCCAGCAGAAGTAGTAACTCAGATTTCAAAAATTATTACAAGTGTTGAGTATTCTGATATGATTTCAGTTCCTGAGTCACCACCAAAAATCAAAACAAACAGATATACTACAAAGTTTATATGTTATCATGCTGCTCAGATTGCAAATGAAACTACGATTGCAGCAATAACAACATTAACCCAAAGTGGTTATACAGCATTTCAGGTTTCCTCGTGGAGACCTCACTCTACTATTATTGTTTTTACTTCCAACAAAAGAATACTTTGTAGGTTAAATTTATTATGGGGAGTTAAAGCTTTCTATTATAATAGATCAGTTTCAACAGATAAGACAATTCATGAAATTAACGAGATTGTAAATAATAAAGGTTTTGCAAAAAAAGGAGATATGGTTATTAACTTAGCTTCCATGCCCGTAAAGGAAAGAGGAATGGTAAATACTCTAAAAATCTCTGAAATTAAGTAGATTACTTTTCGTATAGTAAAATTTCTTTTTCCTCATTTTTATTTACAAAAGCCCTATACATCCCAGGCGTATTAAATTCCATTGAGATATTAGAGTTTTTATCAATTCCAATCATTCCTCCATCACCACCAATCTCTCCAATTTTCTCATGAATTACTTTGGACATTGCATTATTTAAATTATAATTATTGTAATCCAATAACGATGAAACATGGTAAGCCGCAACAGTTCTTATAAAATATTCACCTGAACCAGTTGATGAGATCCCACAGGTATTATTGTTAGCATATGTTCCAGAACCAATAATCGCAGAATCTCCAATCCTGCCCCATTTTTTATTAGTCATTCCGCCAGTTGATGTGCCTGCTACAATATTTCCATTAATATCTATTGCTACACATCCAACTGTACCATATTTATTTTCATTTTTCTTATTTATTAGCTGATTATACCTAAACTCTGTATGGAAATATTCATTATCAACAATTTCTAAATTCCTCTCTTTTGCAAATTTCTCTGCTCCCTTACCAGAAAGAAATACATGTTCTGAATGATTCATAATATCTGCTGCTAGGGTTATTGGATTTTTAATATTAGAAGTTCCAGATGAGGCACCAGCATTAAGATCATTTCCTCTCATAATAGATGCATCATGCTCCACTTTACCGTTGCTATTAAATACACTTCCTTTACCAGCATTAAATAGTGGAGAATCCTCTAATATTTTTATGGTTTCAATAACAGCTAATTCACTAGATTCGCCTTTTTTTAATAATCTCCATCCCTTTGAAATAGCTTCATCTAGTTTTTTAATAATTGAATCTTCTTTCGATTTGGAAATATTTTCTTTGAGTATGATTCCAGCGCCACCATGAATCACAATTGCAATCTTATTTTCATCATTATTATTGCAACTAAAAAGTATAATAATTAGAAGACACAAATATTTTTTCATAATCATAAAATATTAATAAATCCTTATCTTCGTCAAGTTAAATAATTTATCATGAATATTGAAAACTCACTAAAAAAATTAGGCTTATCAGGCCATAATATTGGAACTTCAACTGGTAGTAATTATTTCAAAGACGGAGATAAGTTTAGTAGCTATTCACCGGTAGATGGAAAAGAAATCGGAACTGTTTCAACAACAACTTCTGAAGACTATAATAAAGTTATAGAGAGCGCTCAATCTGCATTTAAATATTGGAGAACAATACCTGCACCACAAAGAGGTGAAATTGTAAGACAATTTGGAAATAAGCTTAGAGAATTAAAAGAACCACTTGGAGTTTTGGTTTCTTATGAAATGGGAAAAAGCTTTCAAGAGGGTTTAGGTGAGGTTCAGGAGATGATTGATATTTGTGATTTTGCTGTAGGTCTTTCAAGACAATTACATGGTTTAACCATGCACAGTGAAAGACCTGGGCATAGAATGTATGAGCAATATCATCCACTTGGAATTGTTGGAATCATTTCGGCGTTTAATTTTCCTGTAGCAGTTTGGTCCTGGAATACTGCATTGGCCTGGATTTGTGGAGATGTATGTGTTTGGAAGCCTAGCGAAAAAACTCCACTTTGCTCAGTTGCATGTCAAAAGATTATAGCCGACATATTAAAAGAAAATAATTTGCCTGAAGGAATTTCTTGTTTAATAAATGGAGATTATAAAGTCGGAGAATACATGACAAAGGACAAGAGAATTCCACTCATCTCAGCAACTGGATCTACAAGGATGGGCAAAATTGTCGCAAGCGAGGTAGGAGCTAGACTAGGAAAGTCATTGCTGGAGCTTGGCGGAAATAACGCAATTATTGTTACCCCTGATGCTGATATAAAAATGACGGTTATGGGTGCAGTATTTGGCGCTGTTGGAACAGCTGGACAAAGATGCACTTCAACAAGAAGGTTGATTATTCATGAAGACATTTATGATGATGTTCGTGATGCGGTTGTTAAAGCATACAAACAAATTAAAATTGGCAACCCACTTGATCAATCAAATCATGTAGGACCAGTAATAGATAAATTAGCTGTGGACATGTATAATAAGGCCTTAGACAAAGTAGTTGAGGAAGGCGGAAATATCATTGTTGAAGGTGGTCTGCTAGAAGGTGAAGGATATGAAAGTGGTTGTTATGTAAAGCCAGCTATAGCTGAGGCTCAGCCATATTTTGAAATTGTTCAAGAGGAAACTTTCGCCCCAATCTTATACTTACTTAAATATTCTGGTCCGGTAATTAATGCAATTGAAATTCAAAACAATGTTACACAAGGATTGTCCTCAGCAATTATGTCAAATAATCTAAAAGAAGCTGAAAAATTTCTATCAGCTGCTGGTTCAGATTGTGGAATTGCGAATGTCAATATTGGCACTTCAGGTGCTGAAATTGGAGGCGCATTTGGTGGAGAAAAAGATACTGGCGGAGGAAGAGAATCAGGCTCTGATGCTTGGAAAATCTACATGAGAAGACAAACAAATACAATTAATTATACAGATGATCTCCCACTTGCTCAGGGCATTAAATTTGAAATTTAATCGAGATTATATCATTTTTCAATCTAAAAAACTTATAAAAACCGTAATTTTGGGCTGCAAACTAAAATTAAAATTATGAACTCTTCAATTTGTTTTATTTTCTCAAATTTATTTAGAAATATAAGATCCCTTTTTGTTGCTGCCGTGTTTTCACTTGCTATTTCATTTAACTTGCAAGCCGAAGAAACTGTAATTGCAGTTTGGGACTTTGCAGAAAATTCAGTGGTTGGAGATATTCACCCTGATTTTGCTAGTGCTGCAAATCCTGATCTTACCTACCTACAGGCTGGTGGATCTGGAAATAATGCATTTGTAAACGAAGACGAAACAGGCGGAGATTTAGACGACAGTTTTACAATGTCTACGACTTCTGCTAATGCTAACGCGTGGTCTAATTTTATTTTAAATAATCTACATCTAGGCCCAACAACGGGTGACCCGACAGCTGGTTCTGGTTTAGTAGACAATAGATTTCATTTTTCATTGTCTTTTAAAGAAATTACTATAGCACCTGGAAGTGGAGACAAAGTAACTTTTATTTTAAAGGATGCCAATCAAGGTACCGGTACAAATTGGAGATTGACTGGTCTTCAAATCGCTGAAAATACCAGCGGTGATGGTGGATCCCTTAAGGCTAGTACAATGATTATTAATGGTGGTAATCAAAACGGTACCTTAAAGTATGCTGGCCACTTTGGTCAAACTCAAGGTTACACTCTTACAGATCTTACCATTGGAGTTACTGTTGATTATAGTGGAGGAAATAATGGATCTATTAGATTTTGGATAGATTCACCTGAAACTTATTCATCAGGCGATGGTAGTGCATGGGGTTTTAAAATGTATAATGATGATGGTTGGGCAAACACAAATGGTTTCCCAGCTATGACAGCTACACCTGGCGCTGATGCTGGATTATTAAATGCTGTTGTTCAAATGATGCAATTTGCCCCAGTATTTCAAAATGCTGGAAGTAAAATGGTTTTAGATCAAATTAAGATCTCAACTGGTACTTATGAAAATACAGTAGAAGCTGGAAATACACCAACCCCTACGCCAAATATCACATTTAATGTCGACCCTTCAACATCATTAAGTTTGTTAGAAAATTCTATACCTCACGTTGTTGGAAACTTCGGTGATAACGGAAGTAGTGGTGAAAGCTGGAATCCAGGATTATATCCTATGACTGATGATGATGGTGACGGAATATGGTCTCTTACACTACCATTAGAGGATGGAGATTACAAATATAAATATACATTAGGTGGTTGGGAAAATCAAGAATTCTGGAACTGTGAAAAAGACTGTTTATCTTGGGATGGATCCTATTGGAACAGAGCTTTAACTGTTGCTGGTGCTGATCAAGATCTTGCTTCACATCACTGGAATCAGTGTCCTGGAGAAGACCCAGCTGAAAGTATTACATATACTTTTGAAGTTAACACAGCTTCAATTGATGTAGGTCCTGAAGGAATCTACGCAGGTGGTGGAGTGCTTGGGGGTGCAATGGCAATTCCTTTGTCCGATGAAGACGGTGATGGTATTTGGACTGGATCTTTTGAAGCGGTACCTAATAACATAGGAGGAGCCTTCATTTTCTTAAATAGTCCAAATGACCCTAATGACTGGGGTACTAAAGAACAATTAGCAGGTCAATTCTGTGCATTTGGTGAATTCAGCGATAGATTACTTCCTTGTGCATCTGAGGACACAACAGTTACTGCGTGTTTCGGAGATTGCTCAGGTGAAGCATGTGGATTCACAGACAATGGGTTTGATATAATTCATGATTTTGAGGAGGAAGGTATGAATATGGATATAGCTCCTTTTGGAAATATAGATCAAATAGGAATAGTTGATAACCCCGATGTATCCGATATAAATTACTCAACAAGAGTTTTACAAATGGTAAAAACTGAGTCCTCAGAGCCCTGGGCAGGGATAGCTGTGGATGCAGAAGGAACAATAAACTTTGATCAACATTATCAGCTAAGAATAAAATCTTATAGTCCAGAAGCAGGCAAAGTTGTAAAAGTCAAACTAGAAACAACTGCAGGTGATGTTGAGGGCTATACACATGAGGTTGATGTTTTAACAACTGTTTCTAATACTTGGGAAATACTAACATATGACTTCACTGGAGCCCCAGATTTAGATTACACTACTGTAGTCATATTTCCAGATTTTGGAAATCAAAACCCAGGAACATTTTATTTTGATGATATTGAGGTTGGTCAAGGTGAATTTCAGCAAGACAATGGAGATGAAACTTTATTTATTTATGCCGATCCATCCGATGTTTGGACTGGATACATGCAGGTATATCAGTTAGACGGAACCTTTACATTTGGTAATACATGGTCAGTACCTGATCTAAAAACAACAATTGACACACAAACTAACGAGATTATTCTTCAACCAAATTTTAGCGCCTATGATGCCTCGGATTCCAATTGGGTCAATGAAGACGGTTCAGGAAATGCAATAATGGAAGGCATAACTCAAGTAGAGTCCTATACAGCATTTAATGAAAGGCCGATTCATTTTTCGGTTTCTGTTCACGAATATACTCTTGATGAATCCTACACATGTAAAGCTTTTGTAAGAGCACTTGACCCAAATAATAATTTTACCGATATTACTAATGGAGCATATTCATTTGAAATTTCTGAACCTGGCAATTTTATAATTTACGCTGATGAATTACCTGAGGGTTTCTTAGTTCAGTACGGATTCACAGTTGTTGGCCCTGTGGCTAATCCGGATGATGAAGAAGCTTTAGGTAGGGTAGTAATTATGCCTGAAACCTATGTTGATCCATGTCCTTTAAATGAAGATTTGATTATTGGTAATATCAACATAATCGAAGTTGATGACGATAATAATGATGGATTTGCTGAATTTGATTTAAATACAATTCTTTCAGCTGAATTAAATGAATCTTATACAATTTCATATCATGTATCTGTTCAAGATGCAGAGGAAAATATAAACTTCCTCATAAGCCCATATACCAATCAGCAGCCTGAAGCTGACACCATATATGTTAGAGTTCAATCTCCGAACGATGAATCATGTTATGAAATAGTAGCTATAAATTTGTTAGTTAATCCATATACACCAACTTTACAAGAATTTATTTCACAAAACACTTTTTTCAGAGTGGAGGCAGAAACACAAGGTCATTTTGGTGTTGGTGGAGAAAATGAATCATTTCCAAATTATTACATGGCTATGCCGTTTGAAAAAGAAGGTTTAGGAATGTACAATGATGTATATTACTTCAATCCCGATGGATCATTGACCATTTTTACTAATGGAGATATTTACGGAAAGGCCGCTCCTATTTTAGAAGCTTTTGGTAGTGATCAAGGTTTAGGACAAAATCAATATTTAGAGTATGAAAACTACCCTTCAGACAATATTGAGTCTTCATGGAATTTATCCTCTGATAATGACGGTTTGGAACAAATATCATTATCCGGAAATGGATATCTAGGCTTTTTTCATGGAGCAGGTTTAACTTATGATCTAATCGAAATTAATGAAAATAGTATCATTTTAGCAACGTATCCTTCTTGGGATTCACCTAACAGATGGTTTATTACACTAACCAGTAATAATGTGGATGATGTGATAAGCATCAATAACCCTTCCGAGGGGGAGGTTTTTGATTACAATACCGATTCTATTGAAATATCTTATTTCACCAGTTATTTTGGCACAGACTTTATGCAATACTCAGTAAACGGAGCTGACCCAATTGACTCATTTGTGGGTGATTTTAGTATTAATGTTGAAAGTGGTCAGGCTTATAATGTTCAAGTAAGTCTAACGGATTCAAATTATAATCAGTTATCTCCACCATTAACTGATTCGGTTAACTTTTCTGTAGAAAATGCCCCTTCAATTTCAATAACATCCCCTGAAGATTTAACGGAATATCCTGTTAATACAACCGAAGCAATAGTCACATATACAATTTCTGATTTTATTGTTACTGAAGATGGTTCCGGAGATGGATATATTCAATACACTATAGGAAATAGTTTAACCACAGCGGGTGAATTTGATGGGGATTTCTCAACAGTAAACATATATAATTCTTCAGAGGCGTTAGTCGATTTAGGACTTGTTGAACCAACTACCACTGAACTTGGTGATGAATATTATATCAAATTTGACTTGGTGGATAATCAAGGTAATCCTCTGGGAATATCAGATCAGATAACATTAATCGTATCAAATGTTAATTTTATTGTTACTGCCTCCTCAGGAATTAGTAACTTTTTAAGCTATGGTCAATATGATGTTTTACACTCATTTATACTTCAAGGTTTTGATTTAGGAGTTGACGGTTCAATAGCGTATCAAATCACATATTATCCTGGTGATTATAATGATGTTAATGATATTAGTGATTTAGCTAATTATAATCTGGAGGAAAATGAACTTGCTGTGACATCTGAAACAGTAATTATTAATGCTCACGGACCCAATATTATTGGATCTGGCTCGGACGCTTTAAATTATAATTTGAATGACCTTTTTGATCTTCCTGGCGCTGGTCTTTACAAAGAATCTTATCAACTGCTTGACAATGATAATAATTCTGTAAGCTCAGTTTTTGACCAGATCACTTATGCAAAGATGACTCTTCCTGAATTATCATATTCACAATCCTCTACAAACGGAGCCATATTTCCAAATTCAATAACTGAGGTTACAATGACATTGAATCCTGTGTCTCTAAATATGGATAGTGCAGCTGCTGGGTTTAATTTAATTCCAGGTAATGGGCATATTCAATACACTGTTAATGGATCAGACCCAGTTAGTGTATTTGAGGATACAGAAATTAATTTACCAGTTACAGCCGGACAAGATTATTCTGTTCATGCTTTTCTAGTTGATAATCTTTACCAAACAGTGTACCCTGAGGTAAGTGTTGACTACAGTTTTTCAGTTGCGGGTAACTCTGTAGTGTCTGACGGTATTTATTGGGTTGACGCAAATGTTCTAGCTGATTCTTCTGCTACCGGATCACAGGACAATCCTTTTAAAATTATTCAGACTGCAATTGATACAGCATCAAATTTGGATACAGTTATGGTAAATCCTGGAACATATGTTGAAAATATTTCTTTAGATGACAAATATGTAACAATTACTACACCAGATCCATCGACCTCAGCTGCATCAACAATTATTGATGGTGGGTCAAACGGAATTTCTGTTATTGATATTAATGGACTTGGTTTATCATACCAGCCTGAACAAGAGTCTTCAATTTTAATCAGCGGATTCACGATTACTAATGGCCTGACTGCATCATATGAAGTTGCGTCGGCAATCTGGTTACACAGCACCTCAAATATTAATATCGGAATAAATTTCGAAAATCTAATAATTGAAAATAACTTAGCCACAAATGCAGCTGCTGTTTATCTATACTACACAAATACAAACAGAAAGATGCAATTTAACAATGTAGTTTTTAGGGATAACAACGCTGTTCATACATTGGCAGGCTTTAACCAAGAATTTGAAATGAATGCCTGTGAATTTTATAATAATGAGGGAAACATTACTATTCAGTTCTGGCATAATGGAGATACACATTATTCAACGATTAAGAATACCATTGTTAGAGATAATTTAACTTCAAGAGACTTAAATGTAACTGATGCGATAATTATAAATTCAAATATTATAGGGAATTCACTAAATAATCGTTTTGACGGTAATAGTGCTGTTGTAAATACAATTATTGACGGAGGCCAATTCTTCACAAATGATGGATTATTAACAGTTACAAATTCACATTTAAAAGAGGGTGAAACACAAATTATAAATCAAATTACTAATTTCTTAAACTATGAAAATAATTCAGAGGGTGAGATTTTATTCAATGATTTTAGCAATAATGACTTTAATTTGTCAAACTATTCACCGGCTATCGGCGGAGGAGTGAACGCTGTTGAGCTATATTCAACTACTTACACTACTCCTTTAGTCGATTTTTCTGGAAATTCAAGACCAAATCCTGAAGGCTCAAACGTGGATATTGGGGCTTTTGAAAACCCATTAGCTGAAACCGTTCATAATACAAATATTTACGTGTCCAATTCTGGAACAGACGAAGATACGGTTGGTACAGAGGACAATCCTTTTCTAACCATTCAAGCTGCAGTAAATTATGCTATTGAGGGTGATAATATTTTAGTTTCCCCAGGTGAATACATCGAGCAGATTTCCATATTAAATAAGGGATTGAATTTTATTTCTACAGAACCACAAGGAGCTTCAATTGCACTTCCAGCAACTGGATATACCATATCATTTAGTTCAAATATTGGAATTGTCAATTCTTCAATCACTGGATTTAATATTTATCCGAGTCAAGATATTGGAGGTACTAACGGTATTTGGGCATATGGCGAGCATTATGTTACAATAAATGATTGTATTATTACTGATTATGATGATAGAGCCATTGGTACAGGAATTTCTTCGGTTACTGTGAATAATAGTTTATTGGTAAATAATAGGTTAGTTCTACATCAGGATAATTGTTCTGTCGGTGCGTTAGGTCTTCAAGCAACTTTTTATAATAGTACAATTATTAATCATCAGGAAATCTATGCTTCATGTGTGTCTAATAGCGCCAGATATGTAAATACCATAATAATGGGGACACCATTAGATAGTTCTGGTTATACATCACCACCTGAATTTAATCAAGTAATTACAGATAGTCCACTTGTAGTTCCACAAAGTAATTCGACTTGGCAATTAGCTCCAGAAAGCTTTACTGATTTATATTTTACAGATTATGAGAATAGTGATTTTACGCTTCAAAACACATCTCCCGCTATTGGATACGGTTATTACCCAATATCAACAGATATTTTAGGGAACTCAAGGCCCGCACCACTTGGATCTAATGTAGATATTGGTGCCTATGAAAGCGAGTTAGGCGTTCCAAATAACGCACGTCCTAGAATGGATAACATCAACAATTTAGATATCAATGAAGATGAGGGTGAGCAAAGTTTTTACATAACAGGTGTTGTCGATGGAGATATTCTTGAAATTCAAAACCTATCTTTTGTTGTAGAAACAAACAATAGTGATTTATTTGAATCAATGGATATTCAATATGACCAAGGTCAATCGATTGCAACATTTTCTTACAGCACCACTTTAAATGCATATGGAACCGCAGAGATAAGTGTGACTTTGAGCGATGATGGTGGAACCGAAAATGATGCTATAGACTATATCTCAAAAACATTTTCAATTGATGTGGCTGCGGTTAATGATTCCCCAACAGCAATTTTATTAGTAGATGGAAATTATAGTGTTGATGAAAACACCATTGATATTATAGTAGATAATTTACTGTCAACTGATGTTGATGATGATACATTTACATATCAGTTAGTTGCAGGAGAGGGAGATAGTGATAATGCCAACTTTACTATAAATGGTTCAGAGCTTATGGTGTCTTCAGCTTTTGATTTTGAAACACAAGAACAGGCCAGTATCAGAGTCAGAACAACTGACCCTGGAGGTTTGAACCATGATGAAGTTATTATAATTCAAATTAATAATTTAAATGACCCATCCGTCGTTCAAGACCAAGTTGTGAACACCGATGAGGATACAATGGTTGCTATTACTTTAGCAGGTTTTGATTTAGAAAATGATCAAATGCAATTCTTTATTTCGTCTACGCCTAATACAGGCACCCTATATCAAACAGAAGACGGTGAATCAATATCATCACTTATCTCACCAGGGGATTTAGTAATTAATTCGCAAAATATTATTCTGTATGAACCATTTGAAAATGGATATGGAGAAAACTATGCTGTATTTAATTACTATATAAATGACGGAAATCAAGACAGTTCATCAGGCGAGATTACAATTAATGTAAACCCTGTGAATGATTCACCAACATCAGTTAGTTTATCTTCAAATACCATTGATGAAAATTTATTAGATGTTATTGGTCAGCTATTTACAATTGATAATGATCCTGGAGATTCGTTCACATATGAATTTGTTGAAGGAACAGGTGATAGCGATAATGAATTGTTTACAATTGAAGGTAATTCTTTAATTAATAATACTGACTTTGACTTTGAAGATCAAAATCAATATTCTGTAAGGATAAGATCCTTCAATGAAAATGATTCGATTGAACAACAATTTATAATTAATGTTTTAAACGTTAATGATATAAATATTGTAAGTTCTTCCAGTGACTCATATTGTGAAGGTGAACTTGCCAACGGTTTCATTGAAATTTCTGAAATTAATCAAACAGCTGGAACCTTAACATTTAATTGGACTGGGCCTAATGGATTCTCTTCACAAGATCAGTCAATTGAAAATTTAAATCCTGGCACTTATATTTTAGATTTTGCAGATGAATACTTTACATATAATGAAACATTTACAATTGGTCAAATACCAATTTATAATGACCTTGAAATTTGCTATATAACAAGTGATGAAGAGGATTTTACAAAGAATAGAATTTACTTTAACTCCGCTGGGAATTATAATGTTGCAACATTTGAAGTTTTAAGAGAAACTTCAGTGGTTAATGAGTATGAGTCTATCGGATTTGTACTTCCTAGTGAAGATTCATTCCTAGATAACACGTCCAACAACCAACAGCAGCAATATAAATATAAAGTTAGATCTGTTGATGCTTGTGGAATCAATTCTGATTTAAGCTCCGAGCATTACAACACTCTTTTACAAGCTAATTTAGCAGCTGGAGGATCTGTCAATTTGAGTTGGTCAGCATATTTTGGTGTTGAATATAGCACATTCTATATTTATAGATCAATAAATAATGCTGATTTTGAATTATTGAATGCAATTCCTTCTAATCAGTTTACTTTTAATGACACAAATGCTGATACTGACGCAAATGATTACAGGTATTATGTTGCAATTATTATCGATGATTGTGGTGATTCAGGAAGATCATCTGTGTCAACTGTAACGCTGAAGTCTAATTTATTAACCATTGTTGATGGCTCATTGTCAAATCAAGAAGTTAATTTTGAGGGTGAGATAAATATTTATCCAAATCCTACTAATGATATTATTAACTTATCATACCCGGATTATTTACAGATAAATAAAATTGAATTGTACAATAATTTAGGACAGTTGATACATAGAGGCAATTCCTCAGTCAATAAAATTTCTTTGGAAGGAAGTGCTCAAGGAGTGTATTTTGTAAAGATTTATTCTTCTGAAGGAATAATAAATAAAAGGGTGATAAAGAATTAGTCTGACAATAGAAGAATTATCTAATCAAGAAATTTTGAATAATTCTTCTATTTATGCAAATGAAAATGATTGTATATTTAATTACAATCCAAAGATAAAGCAACTCCGCCTACAACAAATTCAAATTCAGGATCATTATTTTCTATTGCATCTAACTGAAACGGACTTACTTTTATGCAATTTAGGTTTGGATTTCCAAATGCCCTTAGAACCCTTAATTCATCAAGCATAGATACATCAAGATAGCTTAAATTACACTGTTCAACTTGAATTGTGTGTAATAAAGGATTCCCTGAAAAGTCGATGGTTGTGATTGGACTTTCTGGAACACCAAACTCATACAATTGACTTAGATTAGAAATATCAATTTCTGTAAAATTATTTCCTCCTCCTTTGAAGATAGTAAGATTTGGATTCCCACTTAAATCTATAGAAGTAAAATTATTATCTCCAATACTTAATCCATTCAAATTTTCCATATTAGTAATATCAAAATAACCACCAGGACCAATATATTCGTCAGAAACTGAACCAAACCCTATATTTGGCATAGCAATGTCAGTCATGTTAGCATTTTCTGAAAAATCAACTTCAGGAACAATCAAATTATTATCGAGAGATATCACCTCAAGATTTGGATTACCGCTAGTATCAAGTTTGGAAAAACTGTTAAAATTTAAATACAAATATTTTAAATTAGAGTTTTGAGATATATTGATACTGTCAAGGTCATTCCCTGTCAAATTCAGAATTTCAAGATTTGGGAAAGCCTCAATACCTGCTAAACTTGTCAACCTATTTAAGAATCTTGTTTCATAATTCATATAGTCATCATAATCACATGTAATAGTATTATTTTCCTCATCGTAGCAAGTATCTTCAGCATATATAGCAACTCCTCCCTGGCTTATTGCATTTGCTGTTAACATATAGCCATCAACATCATCATCATAACCTTCATCAACTAACCATTGCTCTAAATTTTCGTCAGGAATATATGTTAACCCTGAAGTATAAGATTCCTCCTCATATCCATCAAGAAGCTGAACACATAAGCCCTCAATGTTTACAGTTCCCGAAATTATTCCATTTTCGTCAATTTCAACATCGTGAATTTGACCAATTTCTGACACAAAACCACTAGATTCTGTAACCAGGAGCGTTAACATATTGTTATCTTGATCTAAAACATAATCTCCTAAAATCACATAGTTTGAAATTCCTTCTTCGTTTGTTGTGTAAAGATTAAAGGTATTATTTCCGGTTAAAATTATTGAGTGAATATTACACACATCAGTGTATTGTAAAGATTCAACAATTCTTACAAAGCTATCTGTTTCAGTATCCATATCATTAGGCATATGTGTGCTCATTTCTATAGTGTATGTGCCATATTGAGAAAAATCTGCTGTTGTGGCAAAATCAAAATATGTGTAATCAATTGATGCTAAAGAATCTGTAATCATATAAGTTTCAAAAACCTCTTCCCCAAATTCACCATCCTCATATGCTATTTTATATGAGACCTGGAAATCATCAAATATTGGCAGGTAGCCGTAATTTCCTACCACACAACTAATAATTTCATTTGAGCTTAATTGACCACTTAATGGAGAAGCACCAGCAGATAGAATTCCAACATCAAGAGAGTCATCATAATCTCTTTGAGCTATATTAATATTAATCTCTCTTTTTCTTGGTTCACTAAAATTATTTATTTGACCTCTGTTTTGGTCAAAGTCCCATTGCCCTGTCACATCTATATCCCCAAATGTGAATACATTTCCGCTTGGACCTGAAGGGTTATTATTGTTAGGGTCATTTGATGCTGAGTCTTCAGAACAAGAAAAAGAAATAATCAAGAAAAAAATTAATATATATCTCATAATAAATGTTTAATTATAAACTAAAATTAATACAAATTGTATTACTAGGGAATTAAATACTATTTCTTATTTATAATTGAGCTTGTTGCTTGTGCTTTAGGAAGTACTAAAATATCGGCAATATTAACGTGGTCTGGTCTATTTATTACAAATTCTATAATATCCGCAATATCATCTGCTTGAAGTGCTTTATATCCTTGATAAACCTTTTCTGCTCTATTATTATCTCCTTTAAAGCGAACATTTGAAAAGTCAGTTTCTACAAGCCCTGGATTGATTTCAGAAACTTTAATTCCTGTTTTATTCAGATCAATTCTCATAGCTTTTGAAATAGCATTGACTGCATGTTTTGTCGAGCAGTAAATATTACCTTTTTCATATACTTCTCTACCAGCAAGAGAACCAATATTAATTATATGTCCACTTTTTCTCGCAACCATTTCTGGAATAATTGCTCTCGAAACATATAACAAGCCTTTAACATTGATATCAATCATGTTATCCCAATCTTCAAGCGAACCATCTTGAATTGTTTCAAGTCCATAAGCATTTCCAGCATTATTTATAAGAATATCAATAGAACTAAACTTCTCTGGAACATTTTCTAAAACTTTATTTACTTCCTTTTTATCGGAAACATCAAAACGAAGAGGCAAGACATTTATAATTTTAGAAAGTTCCTCGCAAATTTCATCTAATTTATGTTGTCTTCTTCCACATAAAATCAGTTGATTTTTTTCATTTGCTAACTTTTTAGCAGCCGCTAATCCAATACCGCTTGTTGCTCCAGTGATTAGTATTGTTTTCAAGTTTTAAGTTTTAAGTTATTTAAAATGTTAACATTAGGTTAAAAATGGTTTTTTTAACCTAATGTTAACAGAGATATTTGTGATGATTTGCCATTTTGCAAAACCAATTTTAAAGTTATAATAATTTTTACTTATGGAAAATAAAGTTGATATAAAGAAAATTAACGAGAAAATAGAGAAAGAAAGTGCCTTTGTAGATCTTTTAAGATCAGAGATGAATAAAGTTATTGTAGGCCAGAAGGATATGATTGATAAACTTCTTATTGGACTGCTTGCAAAAGGTCATATATTACTTGAAGGTGTTCCTGGTTTAGCTAAAACTTTAGCTATAAATACATTATCAAAGGCAATAAGTGGCAGTTTTAGTAGAATACAGTTTACTCCTGACTTATTACCCGCAGATGTTGTTGGTACCCAACTATATAATGTTAAGCAATCAAAATTTTCAGTCAAGAAAGGACCTGTTTTTGCAAATTTTGTTCTTGCAGATGAGATAAACAGAGCACCTGCTAAAGTTCAATCAGCATTATTAGAAGCAATGCAGGAAAAACAAGTTACAATTGGAGAAAAAACTTTCAAGTTAGATGAGCCATTTTTGGTGATGGCTACACAAAACCCCATTGATCAGGAGGGAACTTACCCACTTCCAGAAGCACAAGTTGATAGATTCATGTTAAAAACAGTTATTTCTTATCCAGAATTAGAGGATGAAAAGTTGATAATGAGAACGAATCTAGAGAATACTGTAAGTAAAGTAAAGTCTGTTGTCACACTTAAAAAAATTATTACTGCCCAGAAAGTAGTGAGAGAAGTATACATGGATGAGAAAATTGAGAAATATATTCTTGATATAATTTTTGCCACTAGATTTCCTGAAAAATATAATTTATCAAACCTAAAACCATTAATATCTTTTGGTGCTTCACCAAGAGGCAGTATTAATCTTGCTTTGGCAGCTAAATGTTATGCATTTATAAATAGAAGAGGGTTTGTTATCCCTGATGATGTTAGAGCAGTAGTATTTGATGTTTTACAACATAGAATAGGAATTTCTTATGAAGCTGAAGCTGAAAATATGTCATCGATTGATATTATCACAAAAATTGTAAATGAAATAGAAGTTCCATAAACTCCAAAATATGGATACAAAAGAGCTCTTAAAAAAAGTCAGAAAAATAGAAATCAAAACCAAAAGATTATCTGATCATATCTTTGGTGGAGAGTACCAGTCAACATTCAAAGGAAGAGGCATGGCCTTTAGTGAGGTTAGGCAATATCAATTTGGAGATGATGTAAGGGCTATTGATTGGAATGTAACAGCTAGATACAATGACACGTTTATCAAAGTATTTGAAGAAGAGAGAGAATTAACAATGATGTTAATAATTGACATTTCTGGGTCTAATTTTTTTGGATCTGACTCGATGTTTAAAAATGAGTATGTTACAGAGCTAGCAGCTACTCTTGCATTTTCAGCAACAAAAAATAATGATAAAGTTGGACTAATTTTATTCTCTGATAATGTTGAATTATACATCCCTCCAAAAAAAGGTAAATCTCATGTCTTAAGGATTATAAGAGAGTTACTTGAATTTAAATCAAAGAGCAAAAAGACCGACATTAATGTTCCTTTAAAGTTTGTCTCTAATATTTTAAAAAACAGATCTATCGCTTTTATTATTTCTGATTTTATTTCTCAAGATTATTCAAATTCTCTTAAAATATTTTCTTCTAGACATGATGTAACAGGAATTAGAATATATGATAAAACTGAAGAAATTATTCCAAATTTAGGTGTTATTGATATAAATGATAATGAAACCGGAAAACGAATTACGGTGAACACCAACTCAAAAAATATTAGAAAGAAATATAATGAATATTATAATTTCAAAAGGAGTGAATTTGTAAACTATTTTAAAAGGTCAGGATCGGGTATAATTGAATGTAATACGCAGGATGATTATCAAAACAAATTATTAAAATATTTCAAGAGTCGATGAAACTATTTCTCAATATTTTAATTATTTGTTTTGTTTTTTTACTAAGCATTACATCCAATTCACAAAATGTAACTGCATCTATTGAGTCTGATTCAATATTAATAGGAAAAGAACTTATTTACACAATTGATGTCAATTCCGAAAAGGAAGAAAATATTATTTTTCCCGATTCAACTTCATTTGCACCTTTCGAATTAATTTCAGAATTTCAGATTGATACAATTAAGTATGAAGACGGCTTTGTGTTTTCAAAGAAATATGGTATTACATCATTTGATGAAGGAAATTACATCATTCCAAAAATAAAGATTCAAATTGGAGATAAATTATTTTCAACCGATTCTAAAAAAATCTCTGTTAATTTAGTTGAAGTTGATACTACTAAGCAAGGTCTGTATGATATAAAACCACCATTTGACAAATTTTCTACATTCGAAGTTTTTAGACTTCGCTTAATGAATAATTATCCAATTATTTTATTCACTCTTTTTTTAATCTTGATATTACTTTTTTTCAGAGTACAAGTGGTTAATTTTTTTAACCCACTAATAAATATTAAGCCTGCATTAAGGCCTATTGAATTAATTAAGAAAAGATTGAGTGATTTAGAAAAAATTAATCTTGATTCGAAATCAAATATTAAGTTGTTTTATTCTGAATTAACATATGCACTAAGAAGTTTTTTTGAAAAAGAAGTATATGAAAAGGCTTTAGAAAGTACTACAGGTGAGTTAATCCTAAAACTAATCAACTTAAGTGAAATAAAATCTTTTAATATTTCCAGGAAATCTATTGATAGAATTGAAGATATTTTTAAAAGAGCTGACTTGGTAAAGTTTGCAAAATTTCTTCCTGAAAAAAATGTTATTCAAAATGACCTTAATATAATTAACGAAGAGGTTAAACTTTTTTCTGAATTGCTTCCTGAACCTAGTGAAGAAGAAAAACTAAAAAATTTAAATTATCAAAAACAAGCAGAGAAGAAGTTGAGAAATGAAAGACTAAAAATTGTTTCAATTTTGGCAGCTTCTCTAATTTTCTTATTATTTATTTTCTCAAGTTTTATAAACGGTTTTCAATACACAATCGATAAGATAACATTTAATAAAAATCTTAGATTATTAAATAAAATTTGGGTAAAATCCGAATATGGGGCTCCTGGAATATTTGTAGAAACTCCAGATGCTTTAGTAAGACTAAATAACAACAATGATTTTTTATATGATGATTATAAAATTGAATCTCAATTTTATTTCTCGAATTCAAATGAATCTATTGAGTTTTTTGTCTCAAACTACTCCTCTGAATTTAAGATTGAACCACAAAAGTTCCAATCAATTTTAGAGTCAAGTTTGGATGATTTAGAAAGTAGAGGACTTCAAAATATGCTTGTAAAGTATGAGGACTTCGAAACAAAAAATAAAGGAAAAGGTCTACTTATTTCAGGAACATCAGACTTTAAAATAAGTGATAAAAAGTATAAACCTGGAAATTATAATGTTATAGGTTTTTTAACGGAAACAGGATTTAAAACAGCAATTCTTTTAACGCATGAAAAAAGATATGTGAATGAGATTAGAGAAAGAATTATTAAGTCAATTGAAGTATTAAAAGAAGAGAAAAAATGAATTTAGAATTTTTAAATCCAGAGTACTTTATTTTATTGGCTGTTATACCTTTAATAGTAATATGGAATTATCTAAAGAAAGATAATTTAACCAACTCGATTAAATTTTCTAATTCAAAAGCCTTTGGTGATTCAGGAAACTTCTACTCAAAACTAAAATTAACATTCAAATATTTAAGATTAATTTCATTAATATTAATTATTACTGCTCTAGCCAGACCGCAAGTAATTGATACATCAACTAGAGTAAAAACAAATAGCGGTATCGATATAATAATGGCAATTGATGTTTCTGCAAGTATGCTGGCAAAAGATTTAAAACCAAATAGGCTTGATGCATTAAAAAATGTCGCCGACGAGTTTATTAAAAATAGAGTTTCAGATAGAATAGGGCTGGTTGAATATGCCGGTGAAAGTTACACAAAAACACCGCTTACATCTGATAAGAATATAACTATAAGATCCTTGAGGGAGATTAAATATAATAATATCATTGAAGGTGGAACTGCAATTGGTATGGGCCTAGCAACATCTGTAAATAGGATAAAAGACAGTAAGGCTAAGAGCAAGGTGATTATTCTTTTGACAGATGGAGTAAATAACGCAGGATTTATTGATCCTATAACAGCAGCTGAGTTAGCAAAAGAATTTCAAATTAAGATATATTCCATCGGCTTGGGAACAAATGGTCTTGCATTATCTCCGGTCGGTATTGATGCAAAAGGAAAATTTAATTATGCAAATGTTCAGGTTGAAATTGATGAAAATCTACTTACTCAAATTTCTGAAATGACTGGGGGAAAATATTTTAGAGCTACAGATAATGAAAGACTAAAAGAAATCTATTCAGATATTGACGAGTTAGAAAAGACAGAGATAGAGGAGTTTAAATATTATTCAGTTGACGAGAAGTTTAGATACTTCCTTCTACCTGCAATTATATTAATTGCGCTTGAGATGATTATGAAATTAACAATACTAAGAAGTTTTATATAATGTATGAATTAGAAAACATATTATGGTCTTGGTTGTTTTTGTTGATTATTTTAATCAGCATATTGTTCATTTTTGACAGAGCTTGGAAAATTAAAACTCAGAAATTATTTTTCTCAAAGTCCAATTTGGAAAGATTAAGTCCAAACATTTCAACCCTAAAACCTATCATAAAAATACTTTTTATTGTAATCGGGATTTCACTGTTTATAATCGCGATGATTAATCCTAAAATTGGAAGTAAGATTGAGATTTTTCAAAGGCTAGGAGTTGATATAGTTTTTGCAGTTGATGTTTCTAAAAGTATGCTTGCTGAAGACATAGCTCCAAATAGAATAGAAAAATCTAAGCAGCTAGTAGGCCAGGTTATAAATAATCTGGGTGGTGATAGAATTGGTATAGTAGCCTATGCGGGAAAGGCATTTCCTCAGCTTCCCCTAACCACAGACTATTCATCAGGTAAAATGTTTCTACAAAACATGAATACTGATATGCTTTCATCTCAGGGGACTGCCATTGATGAGGCTATCCGATTATCTTCTACTTATTTTGATCAAGACCAATCAACAGAGCGGTTATTATTTATTATATCAGACGGAGAGGATCATAATGATTTATCATATGAAATGGCAGATCTAGCAGCAAAAAATAATATTACCATTTACTCGATTGGTGTTGGAACAGAAAAGGGTTCACCTATTCCGATTAAAAAAAATGGAATCGTAATGAGTTATAAAAAAGACATCAATGGAGAGGTGGTTATTACAAAACTCAATAAAGATTATCTTCAAAATATTTCTGATAAAACTAAAGGACAATATATAGATGGTTCAGTAACTGAAAATGTGATAAATGAGGTAATTGAAATTTTAGAAAATACTGAAAAAAAAGAATTTGATACTCAAAAATTTTCTGAGTTTAAAGACCAATTTCAGTGGTTTATTTTAATTGGATTTCTATTGATAGTTGTCGATATTTTCATGAGAGATGGTAAAACGATATGGCTGAAAAATTTAAATTTATTTAATGAAAAATAATATACTTTTTTGTTTTTTTATTTCTATTCTAGCATCTCAAAATATTTATGCTCAGTCTGAAAATTATGCTAGATTCTATAACAAAGGAAATAAGTTTATTGAAAACAACTTTGAGGAAGCTGAAAAGAATTTTAGAGTTGCTATTGATGATTCACTAAGTGACTTAAGAGCCACGTTTAATTTATCAAATAAATATTACAGTGAAGGTTTATATGATGAAGCAATTTCAAGACAAATAGAATCAACAAAACTTGCTAAAAATAAATTTGAAAAACACAAATCTTTTCACAATCTAGGCAACTCTTTTATGAAAAAAGAAATGTGTTCTGAAGCAGTATTAGCATATAAAAGTGCTTTGAGAAATGACCCTAGCGATAATGATACTCGTTACAATTTAGCACTGGCTAAGATGTGTGAAGAGGAACAGCAAAATGATGATCAGAACAAGGATAATGAGAATAAAGATGATCAGAACAAGGATAATGAGAATAAAGATGATCAGAACAAGGATAATGAGAATAAAGATGATCAGAACAAGGATAATGAGAACAAAGATGATCAGAACAAGGATAAGGATAATGAGAACGAAGATGATCAGAATGAGAATAAAAAAGATCAAAGTAAGAATGAACAGGACAAGGACGATAATAAGTCTGAGAAACCTCAACAAAATAAGAATCAACAATCAAAACTTTCTTCTGAACAGATTAAAAATTTATTGAAGGCTATGGAAAATGCTGAAAAGAAAGTTCAAGCAAAAGTGAATGATAAGAAACAAAAAGGCACAAAAGTTGTTTCTGAAAAAGACTGGTAATGTTTAGAAATAAATTTATACATATAATTATTTTCCTGATTAGCTTTTCAGCATTTTCACAAGTTAATTTTACTACAAAATTGAGTAAGAATCAATTGGGTTTAAATGAAAGAGTGAAAGTAGAATTTTCAGTTGACAAAGACGGTGATAATTTTACACCTCCAGTTTTTGAAAACTTTAGAATTGTTGGAGGCCCAAGTCAATCAATCAGAAATTCTTGGATAAACGGTAAAAGATCATACTCTAAAACCTATTCATATTTTTTATCCCCAATTGAAAAAGGTTCTTTTGAAATTGGGCAAGCTTCGATTGAGGTTGATGGAGAAATTTATAAAACACTTCCTGTTAAAGTAATAGTAACTTCAGCTGTTGATAAGCCCACAAACCCAAATGATCCTAACTATTTGGCTGATAAAAAGATTCACTTAGTTGCAGAATTATCCAATAAAAGCCCATTTATAAATGAGGCAGTTTCCGTTACATATAAGTTATATGTTTCACCTGATACAGGTGTTGATAATTGGAGAGAATTAGAAGCACCTAGGTATGCCAATTTTTGGAGCAATAACATAGATATTAAATCTCTAAATGTTCAAAATGGGACATATAAAGGTGAACCGTATAGATATGTCGTATTGCGAAGAACTTTACTATATCCACAGAAGAAAGGTAGATTAAAAATTGAACCACTAACTTTAGATATTTCCGTGCAAGTACCTTCAAATAGAAGAGATTTTTTTGGCAATCTAATATCATCAAGTGTTAATAAAACAGTATCATCAGGCAGTTCATTTATTGATGTTAAACCACTGCCTATTGAAAATAAACCAAATGATTTCTCTGGGGCCGTTGGTGATTTTAACTTTGAAATAAAATCAGATAAAAAAGAATTGTTAATTGATGAAGCCTTTCAATTGAGTTTAATTATTTCAGGAAATGGAAATTTTAACCTGTTTGAGGATCCAAAAATCTCTTTACCATCTTCACTTGAAGTTTATGAACCTGAAAAAATTTCAAACGTTTCGGTCATGGCAGCTGGGATAAAAGGAAAGGTAAATAATAAATTTACTATTGTGCCAAACATGCCCGGAAAGTATACTATACCTCAAACTAAATTCTCTTTTTTTAATCCAAAATTTAAAGAGTATATATCAATTTATTCAGACCCAATATATATTGATGTTGTGGGTCTTAATAGAACCTCAGCTTCAAAAGATGACTCTAACGAATTAAATACGACAAATAAAATTGAATTAGCTCAAAATCAATTTACTTCATTCAAAACTAAAACAAAATTTTCAAAAATTGGAGAGAATATATTTTTCAATTCAACTGCATATTGGCTACTATTTTTATCTCCTTTTTTAATATGCATAATTATTATAATCTTGTTTAGGTTTTTTAAGATTTATAATTCTAAAAAAGTAGATAAATTAAAAATTGCGAAGGGATTAACCCAAAAACTTTTAGTACAGTCAAAAGGGTTAATCGGAGATAAAGAAAAATTTTATGAGTCTATTGACAAAGCTCTTAGAACTTATTTAAAGTCAAAATTAAACCTTGACAATTCTCAGCTAAACAATAAATACATAAGTTCTAGACTTCAACAAATGAAGGTGGAAAAAAATCTAATTGATTTGCTATTTAATGTATTAGAAAACTGTCAACTGGCCAGATACACCCCTTTAAATATTGAAGCTATGAGTGAAGATTATGAAAATGCAAAGTTATTTGTTGATCAATTAGAAAAAGTAAAAAATGAAAAGTAAATATTTAAATATTGTAATCACTTTTTTGTTCCTAACGGTTTGTTCTATATCATGCTTTAGCCAATTAGAATCTGAACAATCTGTTGTAAATGAAAAATTTTCTGAAGCTAATAACTTATATAATGATTCAAAATATGAACAGTCAATTCAGGTGTATTTACAAATTTTAGATTCAGGTTTTCATTCACCAGATTTGTATTTCAATATTGGAAATGCTTACTACAGGTTAAATGATATTGCAAATAGTATTTTGTATTATGAAAAATCATTAAAGCTTGATTCTTCAGACAATGAAGTAATTAATAATTTGAATATGGTTAAAAATACCCTCATAGATGATATCGCAGTAGTTCCACAATCATTTTTTGACGAACAATTAAATAAAACATCTAATCTTTTAAGCTATTCGTCTTGGGGTATTGCACTGATATTATTTGCTTTTATGTTTCTTTTGTTTTTTCTAATATATTTCTTTTCTAAGACAACAATTGTTAAAAAAACTGCATTTGCCTCTCTTTTTATTATTATTATCACCATTTTAATAACGGTACGGATTAGCTTAAATGCTTACGAAAAAAATTACCTCGAAAAGTATGCTATTATCTTTTCAAATAAGATTGAAATTAAGGCTGATCCGAATGAAAGAAGTAAGAATTTACTTACTTTGCATTTAGGAACTAAAGTTAGAATTATTAATAATTTTAGTGATGAGTGGGTAAAAATAAAATTAGTAAATGGTCAAGAGGGTTGGATTAAAAATAATCAAATTAAAATTATATGATAACAGAAAATCAAATTCGTGAAGCACAAAAAGAATGGGGTAATGGAATCGTCAAAATCGGAACATTAAAACATAATAAAGAAGAATGTATTGAATTCACAAAATCGTTTTTGAATTCTCTTTATGACTTTAAAAATAATGACATATTATTTAAACCAACAATGGCTTCAGAAGAGCAGTTTAGACCAAATTTTCAAATGGCATTATCTTATTTTTTAGGAGGTAATGACTCATTATGCTCTGAGGATGATGGTTTTGCTTTGAAACCCTGGGTAGATGTTAAATTTGAAAACTCAGGATTTATAATTGAAAATCAAAGAGCAATTTCTATGGGTAATTATTTTTTTACTGATTTGGAAGGGAAAGTAGTCAAGGTTGAATATACATTTGGATATATATTAAGGAATGGAAGTCTTTTTATTGACATTCATCATTCATCATTACCATTTTCTTTATAAGTATTTTTAATTATTATATTATTTATCTTTTCAATATTAGAATACAGAAAAGATTTATTTAGAGTTTCATTCTCGCTCAAGCCTACAAAGTTGTTGATTTTCGAAAATATAAAAACAATAACACATAATAAAAGAACCGATTTTATAGCTCCAAAAACAGAACCAACAATTCTGTTTAATAAACCAAGAGCAATAAGTTTTAAAAATTTTGTTAGGAGCTTAGCAATAACTTTAAATATCATAATTGTAAATAAGAATATTATAATCGATGACAGAATTGAAATATAACTAGCCTCCGTTTCAAATAATGGCTTTAGTTTTATGTCTAGATAGGGGTAGAAATTTTTTGAAAAGTATATTCCACAAATAATACCAAGAACTGAAGCTAGCTCCCTAACAAGTCCCTTTGAAAAACCATTATAAGCACCCCAAGCAATTATTAAACCTAAAAAAATATCAAAATAGACCACAAAAAATTATTGGTTGACGTTAATTTAATAAATATTAACTTCTTTATATTAGTTTACTAAATCAAATTATATTAATTAAGATTTCATAAATTTGATACAATAAGGTCATGAAAGATAAAATAAAGAAGGATTTAGAGTATATTAAAAAATTTAAATCAGATTCTGATACTGAGATTGAAGAATTTAGAGTTAAATTTTTAGGAAAAAAAGGTCTTTTGAATTCATATTTTGATGACTTTAGGTTATTAGAAGGTAATGAAAAGAAGCAATTGGGCAGTTTGTTAAATGAATTAAAAAATTCAGCTCAGCAAAAAGTTAAAGATCTAAAATCTAGCAAATTTAATACATCTGACAATTTAAAAATCAATGATATTTCAAAGCCTGGAGATCCTATTGAAATTGGTTCTCGTCACCCTGTATCAATTGTAAAAAATAGAATAATTGATATTTTTTCTAATATTGGATTTACCATTAGTGAGGGACCAGAAATAGAGGATGACTGGCATAACTTTAGCGCTTTAAATCTTCCTGAACACCACCCCGCAAGAGATATGCAGGATACTTTCTTTATTGAAAAGAACCCTGATTATTTATTAAGAACTCACACCAGCTCTGTTCAGGTCAGATACATGGAAAATAATAAACCTCCAATTAGAACTATTTCACCTGGGAGAGTTTATCGAAATGAAGCAATCTCAGCACGTTCTCATTGTTTTTTTCATCAGGTAGAAGGTTTGTGTATTGATAAAAACGTAAGTTTTGCAGATTTAAAACAAACCTTAGAATATTTTACAACTCAACTTTTTGGTAAATCAAAAATTAGACTAAGACCTTCTTATTTCCCGTTTACAGAGCCAAGTGCAGAAGTAGATGTATACTGGGGCCTCAAAAATGAAACAGACCATAAAATGACAAAAGGAACAGGTTGGTTAGAAATTATGGGATGTGGAATGGTTGATCCTAATGTTTTGGAAAATTGTAATATAGACCCTAAAGAGTATTCAGGATTTGCTTTTGGACTTGGAATAGACCGAATTGCTCTTTTATTACATCAAATAGATGATATTAGACTTTTAAGTGAAAATGATGTAAGATTTTTAGAACAATTTAGATCATCATTTTAAGAAATTATGTCACTTAACTCTCTAAATATTTTTCTAGCACTTCTTTTTTCATAGAGTATTTTATATACTGCATCTATGATAGGTATTTTGACTCTTTTGTTAGACTCCTTGTTTAATAAGTAAGCTTTTTTTGTTGCAATATACCCCTCTGCCACCATTTTCATTTCCAATTGTGCAGCTCTAACTGTATAGCCTTTACCAATCATATTCCCAAACATTCTATTTCTTGAAAACGAAGAGTATCCAGTTACTAACAAATCTCCCAAATATGCTGAATTGTTTATATTCCTTTTTATTTTATGTCTTTTAGAAATAAATCTTTTCATCTCCTTAAGTGAATTGCTAACTAAAACGCTTTGGTAATTATCTCCATATCCTAAACCGTTTGAAATACCAACGGCTAAAGCAAATATATTTTTAAGCATACTTGCATATTCAATTCCGATTACATCATCAGATGCTTTAACATTTATGTAATTACATTTAAATTTTTCTGAAATTAGTTTACCTAAATTTAGGTTTGCAGATCCGATTGTCAAGTATGATAATTTTTCTAATGCAATTTCTTCTGCATGACAAGGCCCGCCGATAACTAGAAAATTATCTTTAGAAACATTATAGTGTTTTTGCATGTGTTCACCAAATAATAGATTTGTTTCAGGGACTAAACCTTTCAAAGCACAAATAACAATTTTGTCAGAAATATCCACATCAATTTTTTTCATCTCATTATTCACATACTCGGAAGGAATGGCTATAATAATTACATCAGACGCTACTATAACTTCATTTATTTCTGCAGAAATTTTCAATTTTTTTAGATTAAGTTCTACTGAACTTAAATAGTTTGGATTATGAGAGTTTTTAGTTATAAAATCAATACTATCTTTATTTCTTATAAACCAATTAATTTCATCATTATTTTCTGAAAGTATTTTTATTAATGCGGTTCCCCAGCTGCCACTTCCTATAATTCCAAATTTTAATTTAGTTTTTTTCATTTATATAATTCATTGGTATTAATGTATTGCATAACATTTTCAGAAATTAGATCTTCAGGCTTGGCTTTTTTTGAAACTATATTTCTAATATTTGTTGAACTTAAGTCAATTCTTGGACCTCCAATATACATAGCATTTTCATTAATTATATGCTGACTTTCTTTTAGGTTTCCTTTTCTTGGATAAATGAAAATCTTATAATTTTTTAGAATTTTTTTATAATCTTTCCATGTATCAAAAATTTTGTAATTGTCTTCACCAATGATTAAGCTAAATTCTATTTCCGGTAATTTATTTGATATAAATTCCAAAGTATCAATGGTATAGTTTGGCTTCTTAAGATTAACTTCTAAATCACTTGGTATTATATTATCATACTTTTTAGTAGCAATATCAACCATATTGAATCTATGCATAAAGTTTGATATTTTATTGTTTTGCTTTATCGGGTTTTCAGGTGTAACAACGAGCCAAACCTCATCATTTAATTTTTCTTCAATAATATATTCTGCAATTTTTAGGTGACCATTGTGAATAGGGTCAAAAGTTCCAAAAAATAAACCAACCTTTTTTTTATTCATTGATGAAATGATTTACTAGTTTGTAAACTTCTTTATAGCTTTTTTTAAGAATATCGTTTTCAACAACATAATCAAATTTATCAGCTAATAAAATTTCATCCTTAGCTTTATCAATTCTAATTTTAATATTTGAATCAGTCTCAGAATTTCTATTCTTAAGTCTCTTTTCAAGTTCATCTAAACTTGGAGGTTTTATAAAAATAGTTAATGATTGGTCCTTAAACTTTCTTTGGATATTTAAACCACCTATTACATCTATATCAAAGATTAAATTTTTTTCTTTTGCATTTTCAAGTTCTGAAAATAATGTACCATAAAACACTCCCTTGTAGACTTCCTCCCATTCAACAAATTCATCATAATTAACCCTCCTCAAGAATTCCTCTTTAGAAATGAAAAAATAATTTTCACCATCTTTTTCATTTTTTCTTGGCTCTCTCGATGTTGCTGAAATTGAAAAAGTCAATCCTAAATTTTTCTCATTAAGTAGTTTATTTACAATTGTAGTTTTTCCCGATCCTGAAGGTGCCGCTATGACTATAAATTTTGATCTTTTCATCAAAGAATATTTAAAATGTTTTCTTTAATTTTCTCTAAATTTTCCTTCATTTCAATAACATGCTTTTGAAGAACAGCATCGTTAGCTTTTGAACCCAGAGTATTTATCTCTCTCCCAATTTCTTGACATATAAAACCTAGTTTTTTACCAATTGGATCTTTTGACTTAATTGATTCATAAAAAAGAATTAAATGACTTTTTAGTCTTATTATTTCCTCATTTATATCAAATTTTTCCATGTAGTATATCATTTCTTGCTCAAACCTGTTATTGTCAATTTCGAGCTTGATTTTTTCAAGTTCTGCAATTAGTTTTTTTCTTTTTTTTGAAATCCTTTCTTTTTCAATCTTTTTAATTTGATTTAGTGAATTCTTGATTTTATAAATTTTATCTTTTATATCCTTTTCAGTTTCTAAGCCTTCTTTTTTTCTAAAAGTATCAACTTTACTTATAAGAGAATATATTTTATTTAACAGAGATTTACTTTGTTTGTTATTTAATTCTATGGATTTTGACTCATAGCTATTTGGCAAGCTCATAGCTATTTTTAAATAATTTGCAGCTCCACTACTATCAATTCTTTTTAATTCTTTAATATATTTTTTTATGATTTCTTTGTTAATACTTACATCTTCCTTACTTAATTTACCTTCCGTAATTACGTTAATTTCAATTTTACCACGATGAAGTTTATTGGTTAATTTTTTTCTCAAATCATTTTCATACAGCTTAAGAACTTGAGGAACTCTAATTGACAAATCTATATTTTTACTATTAACAGATTTTATTTCAACAAGAAATTTTCTTGTGTTAATTACGAAGGATTCACTGGCATAGCCAGTCATTGATTTAATCATTTCTAATGATATATTAAGCAAATATATGAATAGATTTTAAGTAATCTGGGTAGATTTTTTAGAAACCAAATATACACCTGCAAAAACCATGATAACTGAACTTATATCAGCTATAGTTAATTTATCTGCACCTCTATATATTGCAAATAAAATTCCTATTACAGGCTGGATGTATATAAACATACCAACAGTTGAAGCTTTTAAATTTTTCAAAGCATAAAGATTCAATAAATAAACTAAAAATGTAGTAAAAAAGACTACATAAGAGATTTTGATCAAAGAATTTCTTGAAATTTTTGCCCAATTAATATCTGTAAACTCCAATAATCCAAAAGGCATATTTATAATTATCGAAAAAAGAAATAGCCATTTCATTATTGTAATCATACTATATTTTTTTGTCAACGGTTTGACTAAAACAAAATATATTGCATAAGAAAGACTATTAATAAAAAAATAAAAATTTCCTAGATTGATGTTTGGGGCATTTGCTATTGATTTTTCATTTAAAAGAATTAAGGTTAACGTTCCAATTAATCCTATAAATACTCCCAAATATTTAATTTTTGTGATTTTTTCTTTTAATAAAAAAACTGAAATTATAAATATAAAAATCGGGGCAAGTGTTGAAATAATGGCACTATTTATTGGCGTCGAATTATACAAACCGTTTAGAGCAGTAATCATGTTTAAACCCATTCCAAAAAAAGCACATATTATTATTAATTTAAAATTTTTAAAATCTATTTTTTCATTTTTAAAAAAGAGAGAAATAACCCAAAAACATATTGCCGCTCCAAGTACTCGGCAATACAATAATGCATTTGGGGATAACACATCAGGCATAAGTTCTTTTGCTATTGTATGATTGAATCCAAAAATTGAACTAGCTACTAATGCCGCAAAAAGTGCTGGGATTCTTTTATCCATTAAAACTGATTGAATTTTAAAGATAATCTATACATTTGTTTGGAGCTAATAAGCAATCATTTAATTAAAAGAATTATGAAGTTTAACACAAAAACTATACACGGAGGGCAAAAGATTGATCCTGCATTTAATTCTGTTATGCAGCCGATTTATCAAACATCAACTTATGCACAACAAAGCCCTGGAGTTAATAAAGGTTTTGAATATTCTAGAACTCATAACCCTACAAGAACCGCTTTACAAAATTCATTTGCAAGTCTGGAAAATGCAAAATATGGAGTTGCATTTTCTTCCGGTTTAGCAGCGATTGATGCGATTATAAAATTACTTAGCCCTGGGGATGAAGTAATAAGTACGAACGACTTATATGGAGGTACATTTCGATTATTTACCAAAATTTTTGAAAAATACGGAGTAAAATTTCATTTTACATCTTTACATAATACTGCTGACGTGGAATCATTAATAAATGAAAATACAAAAGTTATTTGGGCTGAAACCCCAACAAACCCGATGATAAATGTTTTTGATATTGAGGCGCTTTCAAATATTAGCAAGTCTAACAATTTGCTTTTTGTTGTTGACAATACTTTTGTATCACCTTATTTACAAAACCCATTAAATTTAGGCGCTGACATAGTAATGCATTCTGCCACTAAATATTTAGCCGGCCATAGTGATGTTGTATTAGGAGCTCTAATGTTAAACGATGATGAAATTGCTGAAAAATTATATTTTGTTCAAAATGCAAGTGGTGCAGTTCCTGGACCTCAAGATTGTTTTTTGACATTAAGGGGAATTAAAACATTGCATGTAAGGATGCAGAGACATTGTGAAAATGCGCATAAAGTTGCACATTTTTTAAATGACCATGAAATGGTTGAGAAAGTTTATTGGCCAGGTTTAGAGTCTCATAAAAATCATAAAGTCGCAAAAAAACAAATGTCTGGTTTCGGAGGTATGCTCTCGTTTAGAATTAAAGATTTTAGTAAAGAGCAAACAATAAAATTTCTTGAAAAACTTCACTTATTTACATTAGCTGAATCTCTTGGTGGAGTTGAGTCATTATGCGGACATCCTGCAACAATGACACACGCCAGTATTCCAAAAGAAGAACGTGAAAAATCTGGTGTTACTGACTCTTTGATAAGATTAAGTGTTGGAATTGAAGATGTTGATGATTTAATCAATGATCTTCAAAAAGCATTTTTATAAAATTGTTAATTATTCTCTTTTTTTTTGGTAAAACAAAAATTTTAAATGCCTAATTTTATTGAAAATTAAATTTCCCCCTGATTAGGGCACTGAAAATTATTAATTATGAAAAGAAAGATAGACGCTTTTTTAAATATCGTTCGTAAGAGAGACGGACACCAAGCTGAATTTATGCAAGCGGTTGAAGAAGTAGCCGAAACTGTAATTCCATACATAATTGAAAATGACATTTATCGTGGAAAAAATATATTAATGAGAATGTGTGAACCTGAAAGAGCTTTAGCATTCAGAGTTTCATGGGTGGATGATAAAGGAGAAATTTGGGTAAACAGAGGTTATAGAATTCAAATGAATTCTGCTATTGGCCCTTATAAAGGAGGCCTTAGATTTCACCCCTCTGTAAATATGAGCATACTTAAATTTTTAGCTTTTGAACAGGTTTTTAAAAATAGTTTAACAACTCTACCAATGGGTGGAGGAAAAGGCGGTAGTGATTTTGACCCAAAAGGCAGAAGTGAAAATGAAATTATGAGATTTTGTCAGGCCTTCATGACGGAATTGTATAGGCACATAGGCCCAAATACCGATGTGCCTGCAGGAGATATCGGAGTTGGCGGAAGAGAAATCGGGTTTATGTATGGTCAATACAGAAAACTAGCAAATGAATTTACCGGTGTGCTCACAGGAAAAGGTATGTCATGGGGTGGCTCATTGATTAGACCTGAGGCAACTGGGTATGGTACTGTTTATTTTATTCAAGATATGTTAGCCCAAAAAAATGACGGAATAAAAGGCAAAAAGGTTGTTATTTCTGGTTCAGGGAATGTAGCCCAATATGCTGCTGAGAAAGTATTGCATTTTGGCGGAAAAGTACTAACAATGTCTGATTCATCAGGATTTATTTATGACTCATCTGGAATAGATGAAGAAAAATTAAAATTCATAATGTACCTAAAAAACACTCAACGTGGTAGAATCAGTGAATATGTAAAAAAATATCCCAAAGCAGTTTTTAAAAAAGGAAAAACTCCTTGGTCTGTTAAGTGTGACATTGCATTGCCCTGTGCTACTCAGAATGAATTAGATGGAAAAGATGCTAAAATTCTTATATCCAATGGATGTAAGTGTGTAAGTGAAGGAGCTAATATGCCTTCAACTAAGGAGGCTATTGATGTTTTTATTAAAGCAAAAATTTTATTTGCACCTGGAAAAGCGGCAAATGCAGGGGGTGTGGCAACTTCAGGATTGGAAATGACGCAAAATTCTCTTAGATATAATTGGACAAGGGAAGAGGTTGATCAAAAGCTTCGTGAAATCATGTTAAACATACATAACTCTTGTATTGAGCATGGAAAACAGAAAAATGGATATATTAATTATGTCAAAGGTGCAAATATTGCTGGATTTGTAAAAGTTGCTGATGCCATGCTGGCTCAAGGAGTAATCTAATTTTTTATATTATATATTATACTGGTATATTTATCGTTTATTAGAAATAGTTCCTAGTATCTTATGTTAAAAACTCGTTTTTTTTTGTTTTTATTTCTAACCGTCAGTTTATTTTATGGCCAACAAAATAAACTGTCAATAGAAAATGAAACATCAATTTATTCAAATTGGGATGCATATTTTTCTTATAATTTAATTTCAGGAATAGATAACGGTGAATCAGTAATATATTTTGCATCATATAATTCAATTTTCTCCTATGACATCTCAGACAATCAAATTGAAAAATTTGACACACTAAACGAATTATCTGGAGATGAAATTTCAGCTTTTTATTTCTCTGAAACTAATAATAAAATAGTTATAGGTTACAATAGTGGATTTCTTCAAATGATAGATTTAAATTCAAATTCAATTATTAATATTTATGATATTGTGAATAAGCCAACAATAACATCTAATAAAAAAATAATTAATCATTTTTTTCAAAATGGTGATCAATTATTAATTTCAACAGGGTATGGCATTTCAATTTATAATTTAAATAGAAATGAGTTTGGAGACACTTATTACATTGGGGATCTAGCGTCACAAATTAATATAACAAGCACTGTTATACATGAAAGTTTTATTTATGCCTCTAGCCCTGAATTAGGAATATTGAGAGCGAATGCCAACTCAAATCTTATTGACTTTAATAATTGGCAGAATATTTATTTTGGAGATACTCAAGAGTTGTTTTACGATGGTGATGATATATTTTTTTATAACGATAATAGCATAATTACTATTGATGATGATGATATAACAAGTTTACTAACGATAGAAAATCAAATAATTAATGTTAAATCAACCGATTCAAAAATTATAATCATCACGGATGAAGAATGCCTGATTTATGATGATCAACTATCACAATTAATTAATAACATTGATGCTGAAACATATTCGGTCAGTTTTAATGAAGCCATTATTAAAAACAATAATATATATTTAGCAACTGAGGAAAAAGGAGTTTTAATTTTAAGTAATAGTGGGGTATTTTCATATATAAAACCTAATGGTCCTACAGAAAACAACATATTTTCTGTGGAAACATTAAATAATAAAACTTGGGTTACGTATGGTGATTTCACTGAGTACTTTAATCCATATCCTTTAAAATTAAGTGGCATCAGCGCTTATGATGAAAACTTGCAATCGTGGTTTAATATAAGTCAAGATAGTGTGCCAGATCAGGCAGTAAATCTCAATAATATATCGATTAACCCTTTTAATAATGACAATGTTTTCATTAGTTCTTTTCACGGTGGTTTATTAGAAATTGAGAATTTGGATATTATTGAGATATATCAAAATAATAACAGTGGATTAGAATCTTTATCTGTCAATGATCCGTTATACGAGAGTGTAAGAATTTCTGATATAGAATTTGATCAAAATGGAGTTTTATGGGTTTTAAATTCAAGAATAGACAGTCCGCTAAAATCTTTTAACCTGGAGAATAACAGTTGGAATAGTTATGATTTTACTGAGATTATCAATGATGGATTTCAGGATGAACTTGGGTTTAATGATATTGAAGTAGATGATTATGGAAACAAATGGATAGCAGCACTAAGGTCTGGATTAATTGGATTTAATAATGAATCTGGAACAGACCGATTACGAAAAGTATTTAGTCAAGATCAATCAAATATGCCTTCTTCAAATGTAAAGTCTATAGCTGTTGATAATAACAACCACCTTTGGATTGGTACAATTCAGGGCTTAAGAGTTCTATATAATACATCTAATTTTTTTGACACTTCAGTTGTTACAACACAACAAATTGTAATTTTAGAAGATGGTATACCTAGGGAACTTTTAGAGCAACAATACATTTCTGATATTGAAGTAGATGGAGCAAATAATAAGTGGGTAGCAACAATTGGATCAGGAGTATTTTATTTCTCACCAAATGGCCAACAAACAATTCACCATTTCACAAAAGAAAACTCACCACTTCCATCAAATAATATTAATGATATTAGTATAAATTATTCAAATGGAAAGGTATACTTTGCGACTGACCATGGTTTAGTAAGTTATAATACGGGAAGTTCTTCTAGCTCTGAAAATTTTTCTAACACATATGTCTATCCTAATCCTGTTCGGCCAGAGTTTAACACTGAGTTTGAAAAGGTTAAAATTACTGGCTTGACTCAGAATGTAAATATTAAGATAACCGATATTGAAGGAAATTTGGTAGCCGAAGCTCAGTCAAACATCAATTCTAGGTATAGAAATTTCAATTTAGAAATCGATGGCGGAACTGCATTTTGGAACGGAAAAAATTTGAGAAATAGACTTGTTTCATCTGGAGTTTATATTATTATGCTGTCAGATTTAGACTCGTATGAAACTAAGGTTTTAAAATTAATGATTGTTCGCTAATGATTATTTCTTCAAGTGCAATTGTATTAAGTAAACTGAAGTATAGGGATAATGACTTAATCATTAAATTATTCGTTAGAGAATTAGGTCTAACGTCATTTATTGTTAGGGGTGGGTCTAAAAAGAATAAAATAAATTATTTTCAACAGCTTTCATTATTAGAAATTGAATTTGATTTTAATAGCAAAAGAAACCTACATTATTTTAAGGACTTTGAAAGTAAATATAATCTTAAAACAATTCATACGGATTTTAAGAAGATTGGGGTTATTATATTTTTGTCCGAAGTTTTATCAAAAATATTAATTCATCAGCAGAAAGATTACCATCTATATGATTTTATTGAAGAGGCGATAAAATACTATGATAAATATGTTTTCTCATCAACATTTCATATTGTTTTTCTCATAAACTTATCTAAGTTTTTAGGCTTTTACCCTGACGTGAAAAATAATAATCATCGATATTTTGATTTGCAACATGGTTTTTATACAGACACAAAGGATTCAGATTATATTATATATGATGATGATCTGAAATGCTTCAACAAGATTTTAGGCATAAATTTTGATGATTTAAATACACTAACCTTAACTTTTGTGCAAAGAAAAAAATTACTTGACAATATTATTTTATATTACAGACTCCATATTGTAAATTTTGTTTCTGTTAAGTCACTTGAGGTGCTTAGAAAATTGTTTTAATTGTGAATAAATTTCATATATTATTTTTTTTTTCAATTGCCACATTTTCACAAAACCTAGTTGTTATTGACGAGAATAATAAGCCAGTAATAGGTGCATCAATTTTTAGTAGTTTAGACGAATATATAACAACAAATAAAGACGGTGGTGCCAGATTAGATAAGTTTGCTATTGGAGATACTGTAAATATTAATCAATACGGATTTGAAGAATTTAAATTTATCAAATCTAATCTTGACAAGACAATTACATTATTTTATGACAATGAGTTATTGGATGAGGTAGTGATCTCAGCATCAAAATTTTCACAAAAATTTAGAGAAGTACCAAAAAAAGTTACTCAAATTAATAATTCAGCTATTGAATTTACAAATCCGATGACTAGCGCTGATTTGCTCCAAAGTGGAGGTAATGTTTTTATTCAAAAAAGTCAATTAGGAGGTGGTAGCCCTATGATTAGAGGGCTTTCTACTAACAGATTAGTTTTATCTGTTGACGGGGTAAGGTTAAATAATGCAATTTATAGAGGAGGAAACATACATAATGTAATTTCAATTTCCCCTACTAATATTGAAAACACTGAAGTTATAATGGGTTCAGCATCGGTTCTATATGGTAGTGATGCTATTGGGGGAGTTATGAATTTTTACACAAAAAAGGCTAATCTCTCAAATAATTCTGACCCAAAAATACAACTTAATCTGCGATCAAGATATTCCTCTGCATCGATTGAGAAAATGTATCACTTTGATTTTAATTATGGGCTTCAAAAAATTGCTTTTTTATCAAGTTTTTCAAAATCTCAGTTTGGAAATTTGACCATGGGTAAAAATGGCCCATCAGATTATTTTAGACCAAATTACGTTGATTTTAATGATGCAGGTGAAGATATCTTAATCCAAAACCCTAATCCAAGAGTTCAAAGAAATACTGCATATGATCAAATAAATTTTATGCAGAAGATTTTTTATAAACCGATAGAAAATTTAAATATTGATTTAGGTATTCATTTTTCAAAAAGTAGTAATATACCAAGATATGATAGATTAATCAGAAATGATGAAAATCAAGTTGTTGTTGGGGATGGCCAAGGACTTTATTATTCAGAATGGTATTATGGTCCGCAAGAGTGGTTGCTAATAAATAGTCAACTAAGCTTTAATCCAAAATCTAAAAAGATATATGATGAATTAAAATTTGGAGTTGCATATCAGAAATTTTCTGAAAGCAGAAACAGTAGAAAGTTCAACGAAACTTATTTAAATTCAAGAGAAGAGCAATTAGATATATTTTCTTTTAATCTAGATTTTTTTAAAAATATTTCACCAAACTCGGGCATTACATATGGGATAGAATTTATTAATAATGATGTCGGATCATTTGCTGCAAGTTTGAATATTAATAATTCTATGTCTTCACCCATTTCAACAAGGTACCCTAATAATTCATCATTAAACTCTTATGGGCTGTATGTTAATTATAAAAATAAAATAATAGAAGATGTTTTTTTCCAGAGTGGCGTGAGATACAGCTCAACAACTCTAGAGGCAGATTTGTCACAGAATAACACATATTATGATTTTCAGTTTGAAAATACAAGGCTAGAAAATGGTGCTTTTGTCGGTGGAATTGGATTAAGCTGGGTTAGAAATATATATAATAATTGGAAGTTTAATATCAATACTGCATTTAGATCTCCAAATATCGACGATCTTGCTAAGGTATTTGATTCTGAGCCTGGTAATGTGGTTGTCCCAAATCCAAATTTAAAGCCCGAACGATCTTTTGGAATTGAATTTGGCGGATATTTTAGAACAAAGAATAATATTGAATTAGATTTTTCTGCGTATATCACATATCTATATAATTCTTTATTGAGAGATGATTTCACCTTGAATAATGGTATTTCTGAAATTATTTATGATGGGGAGTTATCACAAATACAGGCGCTTCAAAATGGTTCAAAGTCTTTGATTTATGGGGTCGAATTTGGACTTAATATGCTTATCAATAAGAACTTTCGAATTAAATCTCAACATAACTTAATTGCTGGTTATGAGTTAGATCAACTACCCTTTGCAATGCCTGTTAGACACATTCCACCAAATTATGGCAATTTACACCTGCTTTATAACAATGGCAATATAACTGTCGACACATATTTGAATTATAATTCCGAAATATCTTTTAACAACTTAGCCGAGTCTGAAAGAGCTAAGCCATATATTTATGCATTGGATGACAACGGCAATCCATATTCACCATCATGGGTTACTTTCAATTTGAGATCTCAATTTTCAATTTCCGAAAAATTAAACCTAAATTTCACGGTTGAGAATATGACAAATAAATTATATAGACCCTATTCGTCTGGTATTTCTGCCCCTGGCTTAAACTTTATCTTTTCTATAAATTATGAATATTAGTTTTAGTAAAGATGAAAAGCATATACTTGATAAGATTCAATCTTACTGTCATTATCAAGAAAGATCCATTAAGGAAGTAAGAAATAAATTATTTTCTCTAAAGGCCACAAACAAAACTGCAGACAAAATACTTCAATCATTAATTGATAATGATTATTTAAACGAGGATAGATACACAAAGATGTTTATTCAGGGAAAATTAAGAATAAAAAAATGGGGACGGATTAAATTAAAGTATGAATTAAGATTAAAGGGGCTGGATATTAATATAATCGATGACAATATTAATAAAATTAAAGAGGAGGATTATATTCAATATTTTAATGAATTTTCAACAAATAAGATTAAATTTTTAAAAGGAACAAAGGATCAAAAGAAAAGATCATTTATAAATTATTTTACTTACAGAGGTTGGGAAAACAGCCTTATCTATAAAAAATTAAAGGATATTAATTAATAGAATAATTAATTTCAACTAAAGAATTAAACCCAGGCATTGGAACTAGATTTGTTTCTGAATATTGCGTATCTAGGATATTATTTAATATAACTGATAAAGTAAATTTATCTAATTTATATGAAGTTCTAAAATCTATAACTGTATACTTTTCCTCAGCTGATCTTTCAGCATTTTTGTAGGTAACTGTTGAATAAATTTTTTCGTTTATTTCAAATGTATATGTACCAGTGATTTGATTTTTCAATGAGTTTAATGCATATCTAGAAAATGCGAAATCTGTTTCTAAAAGATCATCGTCAATATTACTGTACCCAATATTTATCGTTTGCATTCCTAAAGAACCTAAATAAAATTTGTATCCTATTCTTAATTCAAAACCACTGGTATTTATTTCTCTTATATTACTTGCTTGCCAAGGCTCTACTTCATTATTTCTAACATAATCGATGATGTCTGACGCATCTCGTTCGTATAAAGAAAAATTAAAATTGAAATCACCTTTTAAATATTTTAGTCCAATTTCTTTGGTAAATGCTTTTTCAAGTTTTAAATTTTCATTCCCCAGAGTGGTAGGGCTTGAATAAAATAAATCTGTGTAAGTAGGTATTCTATAGGTAAAACCAATATTAGTGTATAATTTTAAGTCATTATCTAACCTATACCCCAAATCCATACCTGGATAGAAAAATAAATTATTAAAAAAATTATTCTGATAGTTTAGTTTGGTTGATACATCAGAAAAATATGTTATTGCAACCCCTGGAGTAAAATCAATTTTATCATTATTAAGTTTCACTTGTTGCTCAACAAACATATTTAGCATAGTTCTTTTTCTTTCTCCAAGGTTATTACTTTGAAGAGAAACTTGTGATAAATCAAACCCTAAACCTAGATTTCCCAATAAGTTGGAAGTTGAGGCATTAAGCTCAACACCCACTTTATTAGAAATGTGTAAGTTTCTGTAAACTGAGGGGTCTTGTCTTAAGTATATATACATGTCTTGATTTCTTTTCCAGTAAAGTTTTGGTTTTAATATTAAATCATTCTTTCTGTATGTTGTGCTAAACCCAATTAGACTTGCTTGAGTTTCTTCATATTGATCGATAGCAGCTGGACTTGCATAGAATCCATTTGCCCCAAACTTCCTTTGATTAAATGCCCCAATAGCTGATATTTTTTGATCTTTTATCTTAAAATTACTTTTAATAAAAAACTCATCATTTTCATAGTCAGTATTATATCTATATCCTTCAGACTCTTTTCTGCTGTAATTAAACAAGATGTCTGAATTTTTAAGTTCTTTTTGTATTGTGAAGTTTCCTCTTTTTTGATCAAATGATCCATTACTAAGTTCTATTGAGAGATCATTTTTAATTTCCTTTTTTGTAATAATGTTTACAGCCCCTGTAAATGCATTTTGTCCGTATATTCTACTTGCTGAGCCTTTGATTATTTCTATTTTTTCTATGACCTCTAACGGTATTGTCATATTCATTGTGTGATGGCCAGTTTGAGGATCTTCAACATTTATGCCGTCTATTAATAATAATGTCTGGTCGAAGGATCCACCTCTTATATAGAGATCTGCTTGCATTCCCTCAGCACCTCTTCTTCTTATGTCTAGTCCAGCTACTTGTTGTAATAATTCACTAACATTTGTTGCTGTATTTTTTTTAATTTCTTCATTTGATATTGTCAATATACTAATTGAATTATCTGCTTTATTCACTTCTATTCTTGGACTTGACATTAATTCTACTTGATCAAGTTCTATTTCTTGTTTGTTCTCTTGTGCATTTACGTATGATGTAATTGACTGAAAAATTAGTATGACAAAGAGTATTTTTTTCATGATTTTTTAATCAAAAATTGATTCTTTAAAAGTACTTATTTACCTATACTTATCAAATTATTTTTTTGTTAAATAAGTTCTGAAATATTGTATTTTTTAAATCCTTAAAAACCTATATTTATATCATGTTTGCCTTAATTGATTGTAATAATTTTTATGTCTCTTGTGAGAGAGTATTTAACCCAAGTTTAAACGGTAAGCCTGTGGTTGTTTTATCTAATAATGATGGATGTGCTATTTCTAGAAGTGATGAGGCTAAGAAATTAGGTATACCAATGGGAGCCCCCATTTTTAAATATAAATCAATTATTAATCAGCAAAATGTAGTTGTCTTATCATCCAACTACCCTTTATATGCTGACATGAGCCATCGTGTAATGACAACAATTTCAAATTTTATCCCAGATGTTGAAATATACAGTATTGATGAGGCGTTTTTAAAATTTGAAGGATATGAAAATTATAATCTTTTTAGTTATGCTTCAAAAATTAGAAATACGATCTTGAAATGGACTGGAATACCAACTTCTGTGGGGATTGCTCCTACAAAGTCATTGGCAAAGATTTCTAATAAAATTGCAAGAAAATTTCCGTCTCAAACGAAACACGTATATGTTTTGGATACAGACTATAAAAGATCTAAAGCATTAAATTATTTTCCTTTGAATGATATATGGGGAATAGGCAGAAGATTATCCAAACGCCTTCAAAATATCGGATGTAAAAATGCATCAGATTTTGTTAATTTACCTGAACAATGGGTGAAATCAAATTTATCAATCGTTGAATTAAAGATTCAACAAGAATTACGAGGTATATCAAATTTAGATTTAGATTCTTTTAAGATTAAGAAGTCTATAGCTACTACCAGATCTTTTGAAAAACCCATTTCGGATTTAAGTAAACTGAAAGAAAGGGTTTCAACTTTTTCACTTTCCTGTGCTGAAAAGTTAAGAAGACAGAATTCTCTTTGTAATATTATGATTGTATTTATAAGAAGCAATTATTTTAGAAAAGATTTAAAACAACATTCTTGTTCTAGGGTTATAACATTACCATATCCAACAAATTCTTCATTTGTTTTAAATAATTATGCTTTAAAAGCAGTTGAAAATATGTTTCAAGATAATATAGATTATAAAAAAGCTGGTGTAATTGTTGCTAGTCTTGTTCCTAATAACAGTTATCAACTTGGTATTTTTGAAAATGAAGATTATAGACATAAGTCTTTAATGAAGACAATGGACTATATTAATTCTAAGTATTGTGAAAAACTCAAGCTAGCTAATCAAGACTTAAAAAGAAAGTGGAAGATGAAACAAGAATTTTTATCACCTTGTTATACAACCAAAATAGATGATATTATTAAGATCAAATGAAAAATAAAAAAAGTTTAAATTTTTTCACACCCAGTAAGAATACTAATCTTGATGCACTTTTAATCAATGCCGGAATATCAGCAGGATTTCCTTCACCTGCAGGAGATTTTAAGCAGGAAAGAATAAGTCTTGATCAAGAGCTAATTAAAAATAAAGAAGCTACGTTTTTTGCTAGAGTTTCAGGCGAATCAATGATTAATGCTGGCTTAGAGGATGGAGATTTAATTGTAATTGACAGAAGTATAGAGCCAGGTAATAATAAAATTGCAGTTTGCTTTATAGACGGTGAGTTTACAGTAAAAAGACTTATCGTAAAAAGAAATAAAATTTGGTTAAAGCCTGAAAATTCTAGTTATAAACAAATTGAGGTTAAAGATGATGATCAGCTGATAATCTGGGGGATTGTTACAAACGTAATTAAGAAGCTGTAAGATTTTTATTCCACTAATGCAGTTACCTTGTTGTTTTTCATTTCAACTGTTCCAGAGTTTATATATAAATGATAACCTCTATCACCCTTTTCAAAAATTTCTTTTTGAGTGTCATCAAGAGTAATATTTCCGCAAACTTTTATTGCACCCTTTTTTAAGTTTGATACAATTGCTGCGTGATTATTTAACATTTCAAATTCACCATTAACTCCTGGAACTGCAACCGATTCTACTTCGCCGGTAAAGATTATTTTTTCAGGGGAAATTATTTCTAAAATCATTTATAGAAAGTTTATACTTCAGCAAGCATTTTTTCTCCAGCTTCAATTACTTCTTCAATTGTTCCTTTAAGGTTGAAAGCAGCTTCTGGTAAATGATCAAGTTCTCCATCCATAATCATATTAAAACCTTTGATTGTGTCTTTAATATCAACTAATACACCAGGAATGCCTGTAAACTGTTCTGCTACATGGAAAGGTTGTGATAAGAATCTTTGAACTCTTCTAGCTCGACCAACTGCTTGCTTATCTTCCTCAGATAATTCTTCCATACCAAGAATAGCAATAATATCTTGTAATTCTTTATATCGTTGTAATAACTCTTTAACTCGTTGAGCACAATTATAATGATCGTCTCCTAAAATTTCTGCGGTTAAAATTCTTGATGTTGAGTCAAGTGGATCAACAGCAGGATATATACCTAACTCAGCAATCTTTCTTGATAGTACAGTTGTTGCATCTAAGTGAGCAAAAGTAGTTGCAGGGGCAGGATCTGTTAAATCATCTGCAGGTACATATACGGCCTGAACAGATGTGATTGAACCATTTTTTGTTGAGGTAATTCTTTCTTGCATAGTACCCATTTCAGTTGCAAGTGTTGGTTGATATCCAACTGCTGAAGGCATTCTACCAAGTAGAGCAGATACTTCAGAGCCAGCCTGTGTAAATCGGAATATATTATCAACGAAGAAAAGAACATCTTTTCCTTGACCGTCACCAGCCCCATCTCTAAAATATTCAGCTACGGTTAAACCAGAAAGAGCAACTCTTGCTCTTGCTCCTGGAGGCTCATTCATTTGTCCAAACACAAATGTTGCTTTTGAATCCTTTAAAGCTTCTTTGTCTACTTTGCTAAGATCCCATCCACCTTTTTCCATGCTTTCCATAAATTCATCTCCGTAATTGATAATTCCAGACTCAAGCATTTCTCTTAATAGGTCATTCCCCTCTCTTGTTCTTTCACCAACTCCAGCAAACACAGAAAGACCCCCATGGCCTTTCGCAATGTTATTTATCAGCTCTTGAATTAATACCGTTTTACCAACACCTGCACCACCGAATAAACCAATCTTACCGCCTTTTGCATATGGCTCGATCAAATCGATTACTTTAATACCTGTAAAAAGAACTTCGGTTGAAGTAGATAAATCTTCAAATTTAGGTGACTCTCTGTGAATTGGAATACCGTTATCCCCGGATTTTGGCAGGTCTCCTATACCATCAATAGAATCTCCAATAACATTAAAAAGTCTACCATTTATTTCTTTTCCAATTGGCATTTGAATAGGATTTTCAGTTGCTTTAACTACAGTTCCACGACTAAGGCCATCGGATGAATCCATTGCAATGGTTCTAACCATGTTTTCACCAATGTGTGCTTGGACTTCAAGAACAAGTTTGGTTCCATCAGCTTTATCAATTTCTAATGAGTCATAAATATTTGGCAAGCCAGATTCTGAATCAAATTCTACATCAATTACTGGGCCTACAATTTGAGCTATTTTTCCTGAAATCATTTTTGTGGGTATCGTGTTAAATAATAAGCGATTAATTCAGTGGCAAATATAGATTTTTTATGAAATATATTCAATAGATTTTTTAACAATTAATCAACTATTTTAAACAAAAAAAGTCTAGAATAAATTCTAGACTTTTTTGTTTTTGCTTGTTTTTTTAAAGATTATATTCCATCTGGATAATTAGTTGGATAGTCTCCAATATCTAATCCAGCCTCAGAAAGATTAGATCCCCAAGTAGCATCAATAGCCTCAAGCATTTTTTTAGCAATCAAAGCACTACCTCTAGATGTTGGATTATATCCATCCATTCCAAAAAATCCACCAAAAATTAGGTCTCCTGTCATATTAAATTCATCTTCGCTAACACCAGTAGTCACTATTTCATTATATAGACCAGCTAAATCAAACAATGCCCAACCACTTGGAACTGATGCAGCTATTGCTGCATTACCCGCTGAGACTTTAGTTTGAATTTCCTCGATTTCATTTGCTGTTAAAACAAATAAGTCTGGGGCAGGAATTGTTACTCCCCAAATACCCAGAGGGTTTGTTGGATCTGGTACAGAACCTAAAACAGGTAATGCAAAAAGACTAATCTTGTCATTAGCATTGGCTAATCTAATACTAGGAAGTCCTAATGCACTTAAATCAGTTAAATCTTCATCTTCAATTAATACAGGATTATTTCCGCTAATAGCAACCAAAGATCTAAGAGCAACCTCGTCTGCACTTATTAGTCCAGCTCCTTGAGCTGCTAGTAAACCAAGGTTATATGGCGGAGCTAATGCCATGTTAAGCATCTCAGCAAGCTCCCCTGTGAGAGGAATTGAGTTATAGGGAACTGTATTAAAAGTTGCAGTATTTGTTGGGTCTGGTAAGGTTGTTATAACTCCGTTAGGCACAGCTGCGCTTAGGGTTTGAATTGTTCCAACTACTCCTGCAAGCATTCCGGTTGGCCCCTCTAATTCAAGAGGGCCGAAAGGGAAACCACTAGCGCCAAATAAGCCATAATTTGCAAAATCATGTCCTGGAACTAGAGTAACAAAAGTTGGCTCCTGCATTAGAGCATCTCCAACCATCGTTGCACCATTACTGGATGCAGCTCTCACATACCATGGGTTTGCAAGTCCGGCCATTAAACCCTCCATACTTCCAACACCTGGTGCTACAAATGTAATTGCATTTGCAAATGGCATTGCCATATTGTTATATGGGCCAGGCACAACACTAGTAGCCTCTGTTGATGGAGATCCAGAAACCTCCGCAGGTCCAGCTCCATTAAAAAAGAACCTTGGGCCCCAAAATTCATTACCACCAATATTAATTCCACCAACATTGTCGTCTACATAAGGTTGAGTAAACTCTCCGCCACCTGCTAAAGACATGTATTCAGCCAGAATATTTGGATATGAATTCATTTGAGCAGCCGCAAAAAGTGAATTGTCTGAAAAACCAGCTGTTATACTTTCACCCATTGCAACATATGAACTAAAGTCGGCATCACCAGAATCAGCATCATAGTATTGATCTGGGTAAGATTCATTAGGGTTAACGACATCTGTTTCACAACTCCAAAGAGCTAATACTAAAACAGAAAGTAATAAATATTTAATTTTCATAATTATTTTATTTTAATTTTTAAAAGTTATTAGCAGTCCATGAGATATAATACTGAGTTCCTATAAATCCTGAACCAAATGCTGTAAAGTATTCATCTCCTCCGATATTAGTTGCACCAACCTTTATTGTAGATTTCCATTTTGGTACAGTTAGATTGAATTGTGCATCCAATACATGAGTTTCTGGCACCATACCATCTCCAAAAGATGCTTGCCATAAGTATTCACTCCAATATCTCCAAGCTATGTTAAATCCAAAGTTTCTAAACAACTCTGTATTACCAAACTGAGCTTTAAACTTATGCTCGGGAGTATTCCAGTTTGTTCTAAAGTCTGGATACAATGCTTGTTCAAACTCTAATTTTGATTTTGTGTAACTACCAGAAAGATCAAAATTTCCAAAGATTTTGGTAGCCATTCCTATAGACATCCCCCAAGAAGATATTTCTGCTGGAGAGTTTGTGTATGAACTCCATGTTTCAAAATCTTGATTTGCCATTGCAAGAACTGATAAACCTCCATCACCAACTTCTCCATATAGAGGAGATAATACAACTTGAGTGTTAATGAAATCCTGGAAATCATTTCTGTATACAGCAGCATCAACAGTGAATGTTCTTGATAATTTACCTCTAAAACCAAATTCCATTGATTGCATTTGCTCAGGCTTAACATAATCAACTTCAGCTACTCTAAGAAGTGACGGATCACCCGCAGCAGCAAAAGCTTGTACAGAACTAGCTTCATAAGCATTATTATATGCAGAAGCACCTGATATTGTTACTGTTGCTGGAATTCCTAAAGCCTGACCTGCAGTGCTAATTCCATAATCTCTAATATATCTTTCAGGGTTACCTTCAGCAGAACCAACTAGTCTAGCTTGACCAGCGTCTAGTCCGATAAATAAATCCTGAGTTGTTGGAGTTCTAAATCCTGTTTGGTAAGAAACTCTGAAGTTTAAATTCTTGTACTCACCGGCAGTATAACTTAAAACTGCTCTTGGAGAAAATTGACCATCAAAGTATTCTGATTTGTCATATCTAATTGCACCTGTAACGACAAGTCTATCATCCATCATTTTCTTAACAGCTTGCGTGTAGAAACCTGTTTCTTGATACTCAATTGGTCCGTCAACATCTGTAAAGATCGTTCCGCCAGAATTCAAAGAATATCTTCTTGCAGATCCTCCAACTTGGACCTCTGCCCAATCCCACATGTGACCAAAGTTATAATTATAGTCCAAATGATAGAATTTAGAATTGTCAGTAAATCTTGCACCGGTAGTTAAATCTGGGTCCTGAATTACCTCTGCTAAATTAGCATTAAATTCTTCAGATCCAGGAAGCCATCTTCCTGTATCCGCTAATTGCCTACCTAAAACGTGAGCCTGGTCGATTGTCATTCCTGCTAGTTGACCGTTCACAATTCCACCAACGTATTCTGCAAACCAGTTAAGGTCTGGTTTCCATCTTCTGTTAACATTAATTGCAGCAAATGTCATATCATAAGAGTCTCCTGCATCATCCTCAACTACATATGCTCTAGCAAACCAATTATCATTGGTTACTTCAAGTTTATGTTGAGTCATTAAGAAGTTCTTAATAGCATATCTATTTATACCTTGGTATAAAGTCTTACCAGTACCCCATTTTCCAATGTATGAAATTTCAAGGTTACTTCCTTCAATTGGCCTGTAGTATATACCCCAATCAGCCTTTTTACTAGTTGCATCAGGTTCTGCCATATCTGTTTCATTATACCCTGTCCTGCTAACATTAGTTGAAGGAACTAGTGCTTCAGCACCCGCTGGTAAAAGACCTAACCCAACCATTTGTTGAGCAACGCCATATATATTTGTCTGAACCTCATCCCCATAGATATTAATCCCATCTTTATTATATACGCCTGCAAAAACAGCTCTATTTAATTTATCTTCTTCACTATTAGCGATCCAGTCCGTTCCGGTTAAATATCCGAAGTTAATTTTCATGGCAAGTTTATCACTGAACTTATGACCCCATCTTATTTGAAGGTCCTGGAATTCATTTGTTCCAGCAGCGTCTTGCACGGTAACACCTCTTTTGTATTGACCACTAATTCCTTGGTGATCAAACGGATTTTTACTACGCATTAATAAAATACCATTAAATGCGTTTGCACCATAAAGTGCAGATGATGTACCTGGAACTAATTCGACGTCAAGAACATCAACTTCTGTCATTCCCAATAGGTTACCTAATGGGAAATTAAGTGCAGGAGCTGAATTGTCCATTCCGTCAACTAATTGTACAAATCTTGTGTTTGCAAATGTTGCAAAACCTCTTGTGTTGATCGATTTAAAAGTAAAACTGTTTACATTAATATCAACACCTTTTAAGTTTTCAAGTCCGTCATAAAAATCTGCTGAAGCAGTGGTTCTAATATCCTTAGTACCAAATCTTTCGATTGTTACGGGAGATTCAAAAACTCTTTGTGGAGTTCTTGAAGCTGAAACTACAACTTCATCAAGAGCTGAATTGTCTTCTAAAACAATGTTTATTGTTGAGCTACCTGTAACTTCAACGGTTGCAGGTTTGAAACCAACACTACTTGCCTCGATACTAAATGGAGTATCCATATCAACAGTAATAGAGTAATTACCGTCAAAATCAGCTGCAACACCGCTTGACGTCCCAACTACAATGACAGTAGAGCCTGATAATGGTTGGTTATTTTGATCAGTTATACTTCCAGAAACTGTAGTCTGAGCATAAGTAAAAACCCCAACTAACATTATTAAAATCTTAAGAATTGTTTTCATAATTTGTTTATGTTTAATTTTTAATAGGCTAAATATATGTTAATAATCTGTTAACGCAATGCATAATTGTAAAAAAATGGGCTTTAAAAATAAATTTTTATTAAAAATAGTATTGAAATTTTGACTAAAAGACAATAATAATCATACTATATTGACATTATAATTGAAATATATTCAAATAATTAACATTTTTAATAAAAAATGCTTACTAGACCAAAAATCAATCTAAAAATCTACTGAAAAGCCAAATGAAGGAATAATTGATTCTCTGTTGACATCTACTTCAACCAGTGTAAAAGGTGTAATTATATTACCAATATTATCCCTTTGCAAACCATACTCTGGAGGAGTTGGTATTTTTTGAGATAGAAGGTTAAGGATTTCTATGAAGAAATTGATAGATATTTTTTCTTTATTCCATTTTTTATCAAATCTTATATCTAACTGAGAAAAATTACCAAGTTTTACATCTCCAAGTTGAGAATAATCTAGAATCATATTAGGATAATTGGAAAGACTGGAAACTAAATCATAAGGAACATAAGGAGTTCTTCCTGCAAAACGCCATTTTGAACTTACCTCCCAGTTTCGTTTGAGCTTATAACCTCCACTGAAAGATGAAAGATGTTTACTGTCCCAAACAGAAGGAAGATAATTTCCGTTAATATCGGTAAATTCACTTTTAAAGAAAGTGTATGAGAAAATTCCGTAGAAATTTCTTGTTAATTTTTGTTGAAATAAAAACTCTATCCCTTTTGTTTTTCCCCTTCCATTTGTAATTATATTCTCATTACCTAGTACTTCAAAATCAGCTCCTTTATTTGCTAATGAAACTCCGTCAACTATGGAAACAGGAAAATTTTCATAATTTTTAATAAATCCTTCAATTGAAATTCTAGACGCATTTCCTAATGCATATTCCAAACCTGTTACATAGTGATTACTTTTTGTGTACTTAGAGTTTCGATTAGTAAAATCTCCTGAAACTTCTTTAAAGCCCAAAATCGTGTATGGGGGAATTTTAAAATAAGTCCCGATACTTGAATTCCATTTTAATCTTTGATCTTCAGTCAGTGCATATGAAGTTGAAATTCTGGGTGAAATATTATCAAGAAGTTTTGAGCCTTCACTAAAATTATCTTCATCAGCTCTTATTCCTAATGATATATCTAATTTTGAATCAATGAAACTTTTTGAAATACTTCCAAATAATCCGTATTTATAAAAATTAATTTGGGTAAAATACTCTGATGTGTTAATAATATCTATCGTATTATTGTAGTAATCAGAATATTGAATATTTGCTCCCCAAGTTATTTTCCAATCATCAATATAGTTAATTGTTTTAGCTCTTAATTTAGTTTCCCACTCGTGTGAATCATTTCTAAAGTATAATCCTTCTAAATTTTCATTATCAAAGTAACTTGAGAAAATATTTTTTAGTTTATTAGTACTTAAGGCCAAAATAAATTGACCTTTACTTTCTCTATATTTTCTTATCCAAGATGCTCCCAGAGTTAACGAGTTTTGCTTAATTATTGGTACTTGCTCTAAAAATGATTGTTGGGTAAAATCAAAGTCTTCAGGTGCTTCCACAGAAAAATTATCAATTGCACCAAGGCCAATAATATTTATGCTATTATATTCATCAATCTTGTGATTTATTTTTCCCTGAAAATCCCAATAGTCAGGTCTGATTGGAAGACCAATTAATTTAAATAAAAACTGTAGATAACTTTTTCTTGCTGAAAAAATAAATGTTGTTTTATTGTCATCAGACTTTGAAAAAGGCCCCTCAATTGTAATAGCTGAATCACTTGCTCCAAATCTAAAGTTTCCGCTGATATTCTTTGGATTACCATTTCTCTGATTGAATTGTAATACTCCACTCAGAGGATTATCATATTCGATACCAAATGCTGAAGTACTTAGTGTTACTTCATCAATAAATGATATATTAATCATTCCCTGGGGTCCTCCAGCACTTCCTTGAGTACTAAAGTGGTTTATATTTGGAATTTCTATTTCATCTAAATAATATACTGTTTCATTTGGAGCACCACCTCGTATAATTATATCATTTCTAAATCCTCCAACAGATGGTGAAAGCCCTGGCATGCTTTGAACAACTTTTGTTACATCATTATCAGCACCTGGATAACTTTCTATTTCTACTCTTGAAAATGTATTGATTGACAGAGGTGTTTCTTTGGACTTTTTAAAGGGACTTTCAAACAAAATTACTTCGTCGAGTTCCTGAGTAGATTCCATCAAATATATTTCTAGTGTTTGATTTCCTTTACTTTTAACTATAACATTAAATATTTTTTTCGGTTGATAACCAATATAGCTGATGGTTAAATTATATGATTGGGGTTTTATTTCTGAAATTTCAAAAAAACCATTTTCGTCAGAAATTGCACCTTTTTCAGCTCCTTCAATTACGACATTTGCACCAAAAAGTGGCAGTTGACTTTTTGAATCAAAAACATAACCATTTATTGCACCCTCAATCTGAGAATAAATTAATGATGGCAGAAGCAGAAAAAATAATAGATTACTTTTCACATTGCAAATATCACAAATTTTATTCCAACTAATTAGTGTATTTATTTCTAGAAAGCAGAAACACCTGTGATATTTCTGCCTGTAATCAGTGTGTGAATTTCATCAGTTCCTTGATATGTGATTAACGTCTCAAGATTAATAAGGTGCCTCATAACTGGATATTCGGCAGTAATACCCATACCACCAAGAATCTGTCTGGCATTTCTAGCCACATTATAAGCAACCGATACATTATTTCGTTTAGCCATAGAAATCTGTTCAAATGTTGCATCATCATCGTTCATCATCATTCCAAGTTTCCAATTCAAAAGTTGAGCCTTAGTAATTTCGGTTATCATATCAACTAATTTTTTTTGAATTAGTTGGTTAGATGATATTTTTTTACCAAACTGAATTCTTTCGTCAGCATATTTTAGTGCTACGTCATAACATTCCATGGCGATTCCAATCGAACCACACGCCACTGCGTAACGTGCAATATTAAGACTTTTAAGTGCTGCATTAATGCTGTCTGACTCAAACAGTAAATATTTTTTATGAACCTTGCAGTTATCAAAAATTAGTTCACCTGTTTCAGATGCACGAAATGACCATTTTTTATCAATTTTTGATGTTGAAAAACCAGGGTCATTTCTTTGAACAATAAAACATGCATAGTTATCATTTGCAGACTTGGACCATACTAACGCCATATCACAAAAAGGCGCATTTCCAATCCACATTTTTGAACCGTTAATGATATAATGATCACCATCAATAGTGTGTCTTGTTTGCATTGAGGCTGGGTCTGAGCCATGTCCCGGTTCTGAAAGCCCAAAACTGCCAATCAATTCCCCCTTTGAAAGTTTTAGCAGAAATTCTTCTTTATGAAAATAGTTTCCGTGTTCAAATATATTATTCATTACCAATGATGTTTGAATTGAACACATTACTCTGATTGAAGAATCACCTCTTTCAAGTTCTTGCATCATAAGTCCATATGAAATTAAATCAAGTTCTGACCCTCCATATTTAGCTGGAAGAATTGCCCCAAAACCTCCGATTTCTGCAATGCCTTTAATCAACTCTTTTGGAAAAACACCTTTTAGATTACAATCCTCGATTATAGGTGACACGTACTCTTTGACCCATTGTCTTGTAGCGTCTCTAACAATGATTTGTTCTTCAGAAAAAAGCTTTTCAACCTTAAAATAATCTGGTGACTCAAATTGATCTTTTCTCATTATTTTTTTTATAAATTTAATTATTTATACTGTTTCTAAGTAGTATTTTTATAAAGAATTACAATTAAAACTATTATGACAGTTTCAGAATCAATTAAGAAAAGAAGAACAATTTATCCAAGTCAATATAAAGGGGGTGATATTTCGGAAAATGATATAAATGAAATCCTAGAAAATGCTAATTATGCACCTTCTCATAAACTTACGCAGCCTTGGTTTTTCAAGGTTTATCAAAATGAATTTAAAATTGAATTAGCTAATTCAATGGTTAATCACTTAAAGCTTTCATCAAAACTAGAAAATGTAAGTATTAAAGAAAAAAAAATAATAGATAAGTGTGTTCAATCCAATTGTTTAATAGTAATTTTTATGAATAGAGATATTGCTGAGTCAATTCCTGAGTGGGAAGAAATTGCCTCAACTGCTATGGCTGTTCAAAACATGTGGCTTACCTGTGTCGAAAAGAACATTGGTTGCTATTGGAGCACACCAAGTTATATTCAAAATATGGGTAAATATTTTCACTTAGAGAGAAATCAAAAATGTTTAGGTTTTTTTTATATGGGTGAATTTAATCATGAAGAAAAAATTGCGACCCAAAGGGATGATATTTTAGCTAAAACCGAATGGTTTAAATAAATCAAAGAGCAGAGCAATATTCCATTAACCAAGTACATATCATTGCACCATAAGTCCCCACAACGTATCCAAATACAGCTAATAATACTCCAACTGTGGCAAGAGATGGATGAAAAGCAGCAGCTACAACAGGAGCAGAAGCAGCACCACCAACATTAGCTTGACTACCAACGGCTAGAAAAAAGTATGGCGCCCTAATTAATTTTGCGACTGCAATAAGTAGTATCGCATGAATTGACATCCAAATTAATCCAATAAGAATTAGTTTTGGCTCATCAAGAATAGACCCTAAATCCATTTTCATACCTATTGTAGCAACAAGTATATATATAAATATACTTCCGATTTTACTTGCTCCAGCTCCTTCAAAATTTTTAGCTTTTGTAAATGATAACCCTATTCCTATAAATGTGGCAATTGAAATCATCCAAAAGAACCTGGATGCAAAAGACGAAAGCCCTGAGCTTTTATCCGCTACAGCTTCAAAATTTGAGGTCAGAAATTTAGATATATATTCGGCTCCGAAATGAGATAAGGCAACGGCACCAAACGCTATTGCTAATAAAACCATATAGTCACTTAAGTTTGGAATTCTGCTAGTGCTATTGGAAAATAATGTAACCTTTTTTTTCAAATCTTCAATTGCGGTAGTATCCGCCTTAAGCCATTTATTTATCATTTTTTTCTTACCAATACCAAATAAAATAATTGCCATCCAAATGTTTGCAACAACAATATCCACCAACACCATTGCTCCATATTTTTGAGGATTATATTCGAATATTTCAAGCATTGCTGCTTGATTTGCACCACCTCCAATCCAACTTCCGGCAAGAGTTGATAATCCTCTCCATATTGCGTCAGGACCGGCCCCGTTAAATAATTCTGGGTAAAACATTGATAAAATTAAAATAGATATTGGACCTCCCATAATTATTCCGATAGTACCCGTAAAAAACATAATTAACGCCTTATAACCAAGGTTGTATATAGCTTTTAAATCAATACTTAAAGTCATTAATAGTAGGGCAGCTGGAAGTAAGTATCTGCTTGCAATGAAGTAGGTTTGAGATTTCTCTGAAGATATTATTCCAATCGAATTGAATATAGCAGGAATAAAATAGCACATTAATAATCCTGGGATTAACTTGTAGAACTTATGCCAGAACCCTTCCTTTAGAGACTCTGTATAAAAAACAAAACCTAAGGAAATCATTAGAATTCCAAATACTATTGCGTCGTTTGTAAAGGGCATATTTAATCTGTATTATACAATTTATTATATTTATAAAAGTAACAAAATTTAAAGGGTTTAAGTGAATAGAATTTTTTTTTTACTTCTCATTTTATTGTTAATAACAAAGGAAGTTAATGGTCAATCATTAAATGTTCAAATAATTGACTCTATAACTTCCCTACCAATTCCGTATACCAATATTTATTTTTCTAATAATAATGGATTAATTTCTGACGAAAATGGAAATTTTGAATTAATTAAATCTCAATTATCTCAAAATGACTCAATGTATATTTCGTCGATGGGATATAATAAAAGATCATACTTTATAAATGACTTTAACGACACAATCATAAAATTGAACGAAACACCGATAAAACTATCTGATATTTTTTTAACAAATAAAAAATTAAGTTCTAAGGAAATTATTTCAAAAGTTATCGCAAATATTGATAATAATTACAAAAAGGGTTTTACTGAAAACAAAATTTATCTAAGTAGACAATCTAATTCTATTACAGAAAAATTTATAATTGATAAATTTAAATCTACTGTACCCGACATTAATAAAATTTTAATCGACAGCTTATTAAAGAACCTAACCAATGAGAATAGTTCTGGATTACAAACTTTAGCTTATTACTTTAGAAGTAATGACGATAATAATAGTAAAAAAATAAAGATTATTAAATCAAGAGAAACTTATAATAAAGATGGGGAAATTTTAGAGTCGATAAATAAAAAAATGGAGGAGGCCTTTAAAAAGGAATTGAAACCTGATTCATATTATAAGATTAAATCTGGAATATTTGGTGGCGACTTGGAGATTGAAGGATTAGAAGAACTAGATAGTACTAATGTCGAATCATTAAAAAAATTTCAAGAAAAAGAAACAATAGAAAAAAATGATTTTGCTAGAAGTCAGATATGGGCAATTAACAGAATTTACAATTTACTTTTTTTTGAAAGGGGAACTGCATTGGATTTTATACTAAAACCAAATAAGTATAATTTTTCCGTTCCAACTTTCAATATTCTTGGTGATGATTTAGTATATCAAATTGAAGCTATACCAAAAGGAAGATCTAAATACTCTGCAACTTTACACATAAACCCTGATGATTTTGCAATTGTCCGAATCGATTTTAGAAATATTAAAACTGTTTACAGCATAAAATTATTTGGAGTTTTTGTAAATATTTACCTACGTGAAGGAAAAATGATTTTATCTAAATTCGAAAATGAAAAGTATGGCTTATCATATGCAAAAATCAACTTTGGACAAAGAACAGGATTTGACAGACCTATAAAGTTGATTGAAAAAAATAAAAATGTAAAAGGCAGACGAAAGCAAAATGAAATTTCTTTTAGAATGGACTTAATAACCGATGTAAAAACCACAACTGAATTTCAGATTTTTGATTCTAAGAATATAAATAAAGAAATATTTGAAAAAGTTGACAATAAGAATGAAGTTATTCCGGAATATTTAGATGTATTTACGACAAACTTCTGGGAAGAATTTTAACCACTCCGTAATGTTACTCCACTGTCACAGACTTAGCCAAATTTCTTGGCTGATCAACATTTTTTCCAAGCATAACAGCAATATGATAAGAAAGTAATTGTAGTGGAATTACTGTAATAAAAGGAGTAATTGACTCAATACTATCAGGAACTTCAATAGCATAATCAGCAATTTTTTTAACTTCTTTATCCCCTTTAGAAACTATGGCACAAATTTTTCCTTTTCTAGACTTTATTTCTTGAATATTGCTAACAATTTTGTCATAATTGATTTTATTAGTAGCTATAACAATTGTTGGCATATCTTCATCAATAAGCGCAATTGGACCATGCTTCATCTCAGCTGCGGGGTATCCTTCAGCATGTATATATGAAATTTCTTTTAGCTTTAATGCACCCTCAAGAGCAATCGGAAAGTTATATCCTCTACCTAAATAAAGGCAATTAGTTGCGTTTAAAAATTTTTTTGCAATTTTTTTTATTTCCTTATTAGATGAAAGTGCCTGATGAACCTTTTTATCAATATTAGAAATCTCAAGTAAATATTTTTGAAATAATTTTTCAGAAATTATCCCTTTAGACTTACTAAGCTTTACAGCCATCATGTACAATACGGTCATTTGAGTAGTAAAGGCTTTAGTTGAAGCTACTCCAATTTCTGGACCTGCATGTGTATATGACCCCGAGTTACACTCCCTTGCAATTGATGACCCCACCACATTGCATATCCCATAAACAAAAGCACCTTTAGATCTAGCAAGTTTAATGGCAGCTAATGTATCAGCTGTTTCACCGGACTGAGAAATAGCAATTATTATATCGTCTTTTTCAACTATAGGGTCTCTGTATCTAAACTCAGAAGCATACTCAACTTCAACTGGAATTTTAGAGATCTTTTCAAACATATACTCTGCAACCAATGCAGAATGCCAAGAAGTTCCACAGGCTATGATAGTAATTTTTTTTACTGAAAGAAACTTATTAATATAATCGTCCATCCCAGACATTTTGATAATGCCTTTACTAATATTTAACCTACCCCTCAGGGTGTCTTTAATTGCTTTAGGTTGTTCGTATATTTCCTTCAACATATAATGATCAAATCCTTGCTTCTCTATTTTATCAAGACTCAATTCAAGTTTACTAATAGTTGGAGATATTGAAGAGTCATCATCAATTTTTCTGAAAAAGGTTTTTTTATGATTTCTAATAATTGCCAGCTCACCATCATCTAGATATACCACATCTTTAGTATATTCTATAAATGGAGTTACATCACTTCCGATAAAATGTTCGTCTTGCCCAATTCCTATACATAAAGGACTTCCAAGTTTTGCAACGACAATTTCATCCGGTTTATCATCATCAATTACAACAATGGCGTATGCACCGACTACCTGATTAAGTGCAATTTGAACTGCCTCACCCAGCTTCACATTATTTTTATTCTTTACAAATTCTATCAAATTCACAAGAACTTCTGTGTCAGTTTCAGAAGTAAATGAAAAACCTTCTTTGATTAACTTTTGCTTAATAGTTGAATAATTTTCAATAATTCCATTATGAACAAGGCATAATTTTCGTGAATTTGAAAATTGAGGATGTGCATTAACGTCGTTTGGCTCACCATGAGTAGCCCATCTTGTATGGCCTATTCCAGCTCCACCAGAAATATTTTTTCTTTTTTCAAGGAGTTTTTCAAGTTTACTGATTTTACCTTTAGACTTATATGAAACTAACGTTTTGCCATTATATATTGCAATACCGGAACTATCATAGCCTCTATATTCAAGTCTCTTTAATCCATTAAGAATAATGGGTAATGAATCTCTTTCTCCTAAATATCCAACGATTCCACACATATTTACTCTAAATTTATAAATTTTGATTTTTAGTCTTAAAAAAAAAGATATATAATGTAATATCTAATATTTTAATCTTCTGGTTCTGTATAGTAAATTTTAATTTTGGGTCTTTTTTCTATATCTGGACTTAAATTCCCGTGTAGAATAGTTCCTTTTGGGCTTAATATTATTCCAGAAGCTATTCTATTATTTCCTGACTCAGCTCCACCTAAAATTTTATAATTTTGAACAGAAGCAACATTAGAAATCACACCTAGTCCAAGTTTTGAATTGGTAGAATCTCTCAGAATTAGATTATTTAAATGTTCTGTGATTCTAATCTTATACTTAATCCCTTTATCATTATTGAGAGAATCTCTAATTAGTGGAACCAGATGATCAATTTTAGCATTTATGGTTAATGAGCTTACAGATTGATCCAAAAAATAATCTATAAGTGCTGAATTTTGATCGTATTTGTAAATATAAATTCTGTTTGGTTCATCATCATTAGGAAAGCTTTGATTCACAAAAAATTCAATGTACGCTTCATTTATCAATCTTATTGGTTGGTCGGAAATTTCATCATAAAAGAAATTTTTAAAGTGTTCAAACTCGCTTAATTCTTGTCCATTATCATCAAAGGTAGTTCCCGAAAATAAATCGAGTGTAGATACAATTCCTTCACCTCCTTTTAAATACATTTTTTCATTTCCAACTGCTTGATCAATCAAATCAACATTGATTAATTCTTCATTTTCATATAGATTAATAAGATTTCCAGAAAAATTCATAACATATTCATGTTGATTTGTTTCAACTTCGTCTGTAGATCCAGTATCATTATCCCCAATGGTTGTGTTATCAGATGTGTAGTGAATAGTGAGTTTTGTATTTGAAGACGCAAAATTTAGAAGCATAACTGAACCATCTGAAACAGCTTCTGATTTAATGTAAAGTCCTCTAAAAAATTCTTTAAAACTTGATTCATTGGTCAAAACCTGTTCTCCTTCGTTTTCAAAAAAATTGTTTTCCCAAAAATTATTGTTTGGGTTATTTAACTTTAATCTAATAGCAGGAGCTAATTTTTGTGAAATGAATGTATTGCCAGCAGTATCAATTTCGGTTAGATTAATCTGTTCAGAACTTGCAATAAAATTATCAATTTCAAAAAGCAATTCACCCTCAAGTTGATTTGTGCTAATATTTTCATCCATTGACAATGATCCATCTGAAAAATAACTTTGGGAAGTGTCAAAACTAGAAAATGGATCAAAAGTTCTGAAAAAGAAATTATTTCGATATACTGAAATCTTTATTGGAGATTGTCCATATACAGAATCAATTTCATAAGTGATATTTCCTTCCTCATCGGTTTCAACACCTCTAGAAAAATAGGGTATTGTAAGCACAACAGAATCTAACACAACATTTTCTCCAAAATCGTGATTATACTGGGCTGGAACCAATTGTCCTACAAAACTCGAATTTGATTTACCAAATTGCAAATGATTGTAACTCCCTAAAAGAAAAGATGGTAAATTATTGGTTTGCACTGGATTAACCATTTCTGATTTAGTAATTATACTATATTCGATACTATTTGATGAGAAGTTGATAGCGTTATCTGAATTAATTACTTCCGAATCAAAGCTGACAAAATCTTTTTCACATGAAACAATAGCAAATAGCAGAACAAATATAATTTTAATGTATTGGGAATTCATTTTCTATCAGAATAATTTGTTGTAGAAATCAATATATGGTTCAGCAAAAGAATCAGTAGTTTTAAACCCAAGAATAGGCTTCTTATATTTTTTTAAAAATTCGTTAATTTTAGGTGATATATTTTCAGAACCTTTTATTACACCATCAGATGAATCAATTGCAACTTTCATCAAATTTTCATAGGTAGGGTCTTCTAAATCGATAATGTGGCTTTCTTCAATTTCATCGAAAATAATTTTTTCAATCATTTTTTTATTTAAAGTTTTATCAAATTCATTCCCGTAAATAGATGTAACAATTTTACTGTTTTTAAATATAGGCTCATCCTTATAGATTTGTTTTAAGTATAAAGGAAGTAATGCAGACATCCAACCATGAACATGTATAATATCAGGCGACCAGTTTAGTCTTTTTATGGTTTCAAAAACCCCTTTTGCAAAAAATATGGCTCTCTCATCGTTATCATCAAAAAGGTTACCATCTTTATCTCTCAAAGTTGCTTTTCTTTTGAAGTATTCCTCATTGTCGATAAAGTAAACCTGTATTCTCTCTTTTGGAATAGACGCTACTTTAATTATTAGGGGCATATCTAAATCATTAATAACAAGATTTAGCCCTGAAAGTCTAATAACTTCGTGAAGTTGATGCCTTCTCTCATTAATATTTCCGTATCTAGGCATAAAAATTCTGATCTGCCCACCCTGTTTGTTAACCATTTTAGGAATTTCGAAAGACATTGAAGATATTTCTGATTCAGGTAAGTACGGAACAACTTCAGAGGAAACGTATAAAATCTTTCTGTTTTTCATTAATTCACTGTTTTGAAGTATCCCTACAGGCAAGCAAAATTACAAAAATTATGTAGATTAATTGCAATGTATTAAGTTTACATCCTGTTAATTTTTTATTAAAATGCACATTTTTAGTGATATTTTACAAATACAAAATCACCTCTTTAAATTAAAAAGTGAACGCACAATTATAGGTTTAGTGCCTACAATGGGGGCGCTTCATGAAGGACACTCATCTTTAATAAAAAAATCTAAATTAGAAAATGATTTTACAGTAGTTTCAATCTTTGTAAACCCAACTCAATTTGATGACTCAAATGATCTTTTAACTTATCCAAGTGACATCGATAATGATATTAATTTATTAAAATCAATTTCAGATGATATTATTTTATTTAATCCAGATTCCCATGAAATTTATTCTGGAGAAATAAAATCTGATCATTTTAATCTTAATGGCTTAGATAAACACATGGAAGGTGAATATCGATTAAATCATTTTCAAGGAGTTGCAACTGTGGTAAATAAACTACTTTCAATAGTTATACCTGACAATATCTATTTTGGAGAAAAAGATTTTCAACAACTGCGTATAATCGAAAATCTAGTTTCTGAAAAAAAACTTAAAACTAAAGTTGTTAGATGTGAAACATTCAGGTATGCAGATGGACTAGCATTAAGCTCAAGAAATAACAAATTAAGTTTTTCTTCAAAAAAAATTGCAACAAATTTATTTAAAGCACTTAATTTTGCAAAAGAAAAATTTAACACGCTAGACACATTTGAGATTGAAAAAAAAGTGATGGAATATTTATCCTCTTTTCCTGAAATTAAGCTGGAATATTTTGTTATCGCCGATGAAGAAACATTAGAAACTCCAATATTAAAAGAAAATCATAAGTATAGAGCTTTTATTGCTGCCAACGTTTCGGGTGTTAGATTAATAGATAATATTAAACTTTATTAATTTTCATGAATATTGAAATTGTAAAATCTAAAATCCACAGAGTTAAGGTGACCGGTGCCGATTTAAATTATATTGGAAGTATAACAATTGATAAAAATCTTATGGATGCGGCCAATATAATAGAGGGTGAAAAGATTCATATAGTAAATAACAATAATGGCGAAAGATTAGTAACCTATGTGATCCCTGGAATTAGAGGTTTGGGTGAAATTACTGTAAATGGTGCAGCTGCAAGAAAGGTAAACATTGGAGATATTTTAATTCTCATTACTTATGCCTCGATGAGCTTTGATGAAGCCAAAAAATTTAAACCAACTATAATTTTTCCAAACGAGGAAAATAATTTATTAAGCTGAATTGTTAAAAAAAATTAATTCATACATTAAAATATTATTACCAATTTCAATTGGGGTTTTCTGTATATATTTTTCCTTCAGAAATATAAATTTTTCAGATTTCACCCTATATTTTTATAATATCAACTATTCATGGGTCTTTTTAGGTATTTTTTTAGGAGCTTTAAGCCACTTATCAAGATCATATAGGTGGAAGTACTTGATCGAGCCTCTGGGTCATAAACTAGGCATGACTAATAGTGTTTTAGCTGTTTTCTCCGCCTATTTAATCAACTACACCATACCAAGAGCAGGAGACATAGCTAGAGCCACATTAATTTCAAAATATGAAAAAATACCACTTGACAAGACCTTGGGAACCATAGTCGCTGAAAGGGCAATAGACGTGATTTGTATTCTAATAATTATTGGAATTGGATTAATCATCGAATTTCAGAAAATTTCAGACAAATTAATTTCTTTTATTGATGGAAAAGAGCTAATGGTAATTTTTATATATGTAGTGATTATTTTAATAATTTTAACAATCTTAATCTTGTTTTTAAAAAAATCTAAATATTATAAGTCGATTTTAAATTTTTTTTCAGGAATTATTAAAGGTTTGACGGTTGTATTCAGAATGGAAAAAAGAAACTCATTTATTCTACATAGTATTTTTATTTGGTTAATGTACTTGCTAATGTTTTGGGTCACTTCAATGGCATTTATTGAACTTCATGAAGTTTCATTCTATCAATTTATGATTTCTTTTACACTGGCAGCATTGTCAATTATGCTGTCTAACGGAGGAATAGGTATCTATCCACTTGCGGTAGAAGAATCACTTGGATGGTACGGAGTTCAGTCAACCACGGGATTAGCCTTTGGTTGGGTAAGTTGGTTATCCCAGACAATGATGGTAGTAATTTTTGGCGGGTTATCCTTATTTATATTACCTTTCATTAACAGAAAAAAACCATGAGAAAATATTTCTTTAATTTCTTAATAATCTTATTGTCTGCAAACCTTTTAAATTCCCAAAATTTAGATTCTTTATATGTTTCAAGAATTCATGACACTATTTTATCTAAATTTTTAAATCAGAAAAGAAATATTGAGATTCAATTACCAAGGACCTACAATGTTGAGTTAGAAAAGAAATACCCTCTAATTATAGTTTTAGATGGAGACTATATGTTCAATATGGTAGCAGGTAGTGTTGATTATTTATCATACTGGGGGGATATACCTGAAAATTTAGTTGTTGGCTTAAATCAAAAGGACACAAGATTCAAAGATACCAGTGTCTTTGATAATCTTACACATACACCAATTACATCAACTGCATCTTTTTATGATTTTATTGTTAATGAGCTAATTCCATACATTTCTAAAAATTTTAGAATTTCAGCCTTTAAAGTTATCGTCGGTCAGGAGAGAACTGCTAATTTTGCAAATTTCTTTTTACTTAAGCAAAACCCTGTTTTTCGAGGAGTTATTTCAATAAGCCCAAGGATGTCAAATAACATGAATAGTTATTTAACGCAGCAATTATCAAAAACCAATTCAAAAATTACTTACACACTCTCAACATCTAAAAAAGACTTTGAAAGCATTTATAAAAATGTTTCTGATTTGAAAAATTCTTTGGATTCTATTGAAAATAAAAATTTAAAATTTGAAGCTTTGATTTTTGAAAAAGAAAATCACTATATCTTACCATCCCTTAGTATCCCAAGTTCAATAAGAGCCACATATTCATTATATTCTGATATTGATAAAATAGAGTATGATTCTATTTTATCAAAACTTGATACATCTCCTGTAGATTATCTTAAAAACAAGTATCAACTAATTATGGACTTTTATGATGAGGATAAAAAGATATCAATAAATGATTTTATGGCTGTAGAGGAATATATTGAAGAAAATGAGTATTTTGATCTATACGATAATCTTTCAAAGCTTGCTTTTGAAGAATACCCAGAAACTATTTTACCAAGTTATTATAAAGGCAGGTTTTTTGAGGAAACTGGGAATCCACAAAAAGCAATGCACATATATCGCTCCTCATATAATATGAACGAAGTTGAGGGTTTAACAAAAGATTATTTACTTGAGTTAGCAGAAAGAATTAAAGAGGATTTTAATTATTAATTCATGTCTAAGATTAAAACAACTTTCCATTGTCAAGAGTGTGGTGCTGAGTATGCAAAATGGCAAGGCCAATGTAATAAATGTAACAGCTGGAACTCAATTAAAGAAGAGATTAAACACACTTTAACTGAAAATATATGGGACCACACAAATTCAAATCTAAATAAAGCCTCAAATAATCCAACTTCAATTGACGAAATTCAGATTCAGAATGAGTTCAGAATTGAAACACAAGATAAAGAATTTAACAGAGTATTAGGTGGAGGAATTGTCCTTGGTTCGATTACACTTTTAGGAGGTGAACCTGGAATTGGTAAAAGTACTTTGTTTTTACAAATATCTTTGAAGATTAGAAATAAGGTTTTATACGTTTCAGGAGAAGAAAGCGAAAATCAAATTAAGATAAGGGCAAATAGAATAAAATATTCAAATAAAGATTGTCTAATATATTCAGAAAACAAATTAGAAAATATTTTTGCTCAGGCAGAAAAAATTAAACCAAATATCTTAATCATTGATTCTATTCAAACATTGACAACTAATTCAATTGATTCAACGCAAGGGAGCATTACACAGCTAAAGACATGTACTGCAGAGCTTATAAACTTTGGAAAAAGAACATCAATTCCAATTATGTTAATCGGCCATATTAATAAAGAGGGAAATATAGCTGGACCAAAAGTTTTGGAACATATGGTCGATACTGTATTACAATTTGAGGGTGATAGAAATCATTTATATAGAATATTAAGAGTTAAAAAAAATAGATTTGGATCGACAAATGAAATCGGAATTTATGAAATGGTAACTGATGGACTTAAGGAAATAACGAATCCTTCTGAGATTCTTATTGGCAATTCTGATCAAAAACTTAGTGGAACAGCTATATGTTCTTCGGTTGAAGGTTCTAGGCCTTTCTTGATTGAGGTTCAGGCCTTGGTAAGTACAGCAGTTTATGGGACTCCTCAGAGAAGTACAACGGGAATAAATACAAAGAGGTTAAATATGTTATTAGCGGTACTTGAAAAAAGAGCAGGTTTTCATCTTGCTTCAAAGGATATTTTTTTGAATATTACCGGAGGTTTGAAAGTTGAGGATACAGGAACTGATCTAGCAATCATTGTGGCAATTTTATCTTCCAATAATGATATAAGCATTTCTGATGACTATTGTTTTGCAGCTGAGATTGGACTTTCTGGTGAAGTTAGACCGGTTAGCAGGGTTGACCAAAGAATCAAGGAAGCAGAAAAATTAGGTTTCAACAAAATATTTATTTCAAAATTCTGTGATATTATACCAACAAAAAAAATTCAGGTAGTTTATTTGTCTAGTGTTGAGGAATTGGTAGATAAGATTTCCTAAATAATTAAGTAAATTTAGTATTTTCGTCTTCTCTATAGATTAAAAAAACCAATGATTTTTAAGGAATATAAAAAATTAAATCTTTCTAAAATCTCAGACGAAATTCTTTCATACTGGGAGGATCAAGATATTTTTAAAAAGTCTATTCAAGAATCTAAACACAAACCTCCATTTATCTTTTTTGAAGGCCCCCCCTCAGCAAATGGTCTTCCGGGAATACATCATGTTTTAGCAAGATCAATCAAAGATATATTTCTAAGATACAAAACGATGAAGGGTTTTCATGTTCAGCGTAAAGCTGGATGGGATACTCACGGTCTTCCTGTTGAGTTGGGCGTTGAAAATTCTCTGGGCATTACTAAAGAAGATATCGGCAAAAAAATCACTATTGAAGATTACAATAAGGAATGTAAAAAGGCCGTAATGAAGTATACAGATATTTGGAATGACTTAACCATTAAGATGGGTTATTGGGTTGATGTAGATGACCCTTATATAACTTACACATCAAAGTACATGGAGTCTGTATGGTGGTTATTGAAACAGATATATAATAAGGACTTAATGTACAAGGGCTATACAATTCAACCTTATTCACCAAAAGCTGGAACGGCTATAAGTTCTCACGAATTAAATCAGCCAGGGACTTATCAAGACGTTACTGACACTACTGTAACTGCTCAATTCAAGTTGAGCAAAGATAATTTGCCAGATTTTTTACATTCAGAAAATGATATTTTTGTTTTGGCTTGGACAACAACTCCTTGGACATTGCCAAGTAATACTGCCCTTACTGTTGGTCCAAATATTAATTATTCACTAATCAAATCATTTAATCAGTACACAGGTGTAAAAGCTGATTATATTGTTGCAGATGAATTGATTTCAAAGCAATTTGCCGGAAATTATTTTGAAGTAAATGATCTAAAAGAAATAAAAAACTATGAATTCGACGCAAAGTCTATCCCCTTTTATAAAAAATCAACCTTTAGAGGAAAAGATCTAGAAAATATTAAATACGAACAGCTTTTAGATTATGCTACTCCTTTTACTAATGCTGAAAATGCATTTAGAATTATTTTCGGAGATTTTGTAACTACTAGTGATGGTACCGGTATTGTACATACTGCACCAACATTTGGAGCAGATGATGCTTTGGTTGCAAAAGCTGCAAATCCACCTATTCCTCCAATGCTTGTTAAAGACGAATCAGGTGAATTAGTACCATTAGTAGATTTGCAGGGCAAATTTAGAGAAGAAATGGGAGAGCTTGCAGGAAAGTTTGTAAAAAATGAATACTATAAACTAGAAAATTTACCTGAAAAATCTGTTGATGTAGAAATTGCAATAAAGCTCAAAACAGAGAATAAAGCTTTTAGGGTTGAAAAGTATAAACATACTTATCCTAATTGCTGGAGAACTGATAAGCCAATACTGTATTATCCAATTGATTCTTGGTTTATCAAGGCTTCGAATTATAGGAATAAGATGGTTTCATTGAATAAAGAAATTAACTGGAAACCTAAATCAACAGGCGAGGGAAGATTCGAAAAGTGGCTTGAGAATGTTAATGATTGGAACCTTTCAAGATCAAGATTTTGGGGAATTCCTTTACCAATTTGGAGAACTGAAGATGGGAAAGAAGAATTATGTATTGGTTCAATTGAGGAATTAATCAATGAAATTGAAAAATCAGTTAGTTCAGGTTTTATGAAAAAAAATCCCTTTTCAGATTTTCAGCCTAATAATTTTTCTGATGAAAATTATTCAAAAATTGATCTTCACAAAAACATAGTAGATAATATTATTTTATGCTCAAATACCAGAAAAAAAATGTATCGAGAATCAGACTTAATTGATGTTTGGTTTGATTCGGGAAGTATGCCTTACGCCCAATGGCACTATCCATTTGAAAATAAAGATTATATCGATGAAAAAAGATTTTATCCTGCTGATTTTATTGCTGAAGGTGTTGATCAAACAAGAGGTTGGTTTTATACACTGCATGCAATTAGTTCAATGGTTTTTGATTCGGTGTCTTATAAAAATGTAGTTTCAAATGGACTTGTTCTAGATAAAAACGGCCAAAAAATGTCAAAGAGGTTAGGAAATGCTGTCGACCCATTTCAGACTCTTTCCGATTTTGGTCCTGACGCTACAAGATGGTATATGATTTCAAATTCAAACCCATGGGATAATTTGAAATTTGATCTTAAAGGAGTTGATGAGGTGAAAAGAAAATTTTTTGGCACATTATACAATACCTATTCCTTTTTTGCATTGTATGCAAATATTGACGGATTTAAATATGATGAAAAAGAAATTGAATTTGATCAAAGACCAGAATTAGATAGATGGATTTTATCAGAGCTTAATTCGCTAATTATTAGTGTCGATGAATATTACAATGATTATGAGCCTACAAAAGCTGCTAGAGCAATCAATATTTTTGTTATTGATAATCTTAGTAATTGGTATGTAAGGTTAAGCAGAAGAAGATTTTGGAAAGGTGATTATGAAAAAGATAAAATATCAGCGTTTCAAACATTATTTGATGTTCTTGTAAATATTGCTAAATTATCAGCACCAATTTCTCCTTTCTTCATGGATAGGCTGTTTATTGATTTGTGTAAAAATTTAAATCATAAATTTAGCGGAAGTATTCACTTGGAGGATTTTCCTGTTGCTGATAAATCAAAAATTGATTTAAAATTAGAAGAAAAGGTTAAATACGCGCAAACAATTTCATCATTAACACTTTCCCTTCGTGCAAAGGAAAAAATTAAGGTCAGACAGCCATTATCAAAAATACTTATCCCTGTAAATAGCCTAAATCAAAAAGAAATTATCAACAGTGTTTCTGATGAAATCAAGAGAGAAGTTAATGTTAAAAACATTGAATTTTTAGAAGGCGAATCTGAGTTATTAGTGAAATCAATTAAGCCTAACTTTAAAAAATTAGGCCCGACTTATGGAAGATATATGAAAGAAATTTTAAAACTCACAAATTCATTGGATAATAGCAGTATTTTAGAATTAGAAAAAACAGGAAAAATAGATTTATTAATTGACAAAAAAACTATAACTTTCACCATTAATGATTTTGAAATTTCATCAAAAGATATTGAAGGATGGCTAGTCGCAAATGAAGGAAATATTACTCTAGCACTAGATATTACTATTGACGAAACGCTGAGAAATGAAGGAATCGCAAGGGAGCTAGTGAGTAAAGTTCAAAACTTAAGAAAATCTAGTGGTTTTGAAGTGACAGATAGGATAAATTTAACCTTCAACGGTGATGATGCAATTAAAAATGCAATAACGAAAAATTTAGAATACGTTAAATCTGAAACGCTTTCCAGTAATATTCAATTTAATGTTGAATCTGATGGTGGTTTAGATGTAATTTTAGATAAGTTAAAAACTAAAATATTTATAACTAAAGTTTGAAGCTATGAGTAAAGATGTAAATATTAGATACTCTGATTCTGATTTGGCAGAGTTTAAAAAACTAATCAATGAAAAAATTGACAAGGCTAAGCATGACCTTGAACTTATTAAAAGTGCTTACATGAATGATCATAATAATGGAACAGAAGATACATCTCCAACATTCAAGGCATTTGATGAGGGTAGCACTGTAATGAGTAAGGAATCAAATTCACAGCTAGCCCGAAGGCAAGAAAAATTTATAAGAGACTTAAAAACGGCGCTTATTAGAATTGAGAATAAAACTTATGGAATTTGCAGAGTTACAGGAAAACTCATTTCCAAAGACAGGCTTAAGCTTGTGCCACATGCAACCTTAAGTATTGAGGCAAAGAATTTGCAGAAATAGTATACCTCTTTTTTACACTTAATTAACTTTCGTGGTATATTTGAAATATGCCTAAAAATACGATTTCAGACATTTTAAATAATCTCACCAAATCACCAGGTGTTTATAAATTTTTAGACGATTCGGATAATGTAATTTATGTTGGGAAAGCTAAAAATTTAAGAAATAGGGTTAGGTCATATTTCACAGGTAAAAAATCTGATGAAAAAACTAGATCTCTAGTTACAAACATAAAAGATATTTCAATTATACTTGTTGAAACAGAGTCAGATGCTCTTCTTCTTGAAAACAATTTAATCAAGAAGTTTAAACCCAAATATAATATTCTACTCAAGGATGGAAAATCATATCCATGGATTTGCATTAAGAATGAGAGGTTTCCAAGAATTTTTTTAACCAGAAAAGTGATTAATGACGGGTCTAATTATTTTGGCCCATACACTAATATTAAGACAATAAATACTCTGCTAGATTTAATAAATAATATATACCCAATAAGAAAAACTAATTACAATTTAAACAAAAAAACGATCAATGATCCAAAGATAAAACTTTCGTTAAGGGTTCTTGAAAAAACCGGACATTTTATTATCCTTGGTTTTGAAAAGGATGATTTTTCATCGAAAAATTTAATTTCTGAGATTAAATACAACAAAATAATTTCGTCAGTCAAAAGTATTTTGAAAGGAAAATTCTCAAAGTCTAAAATTCAATTAAAAAAAGAAATGATGGCCTTCGCGAATTCAGAAGAATATGAAAAAGCAGAAGAGTGTAAGAACAAACTCAAGGCATTAGAAAATTATCAATCAAAATCTATGGTGGTGAGTTCCAAGATTAAGGATTTGGACATATATTCAATAATTTCAGATGAAAATTATGCATATATTAATTTCACCCAAATTTCAAATGGGTATATTATTAGTTCATTCAACACGCATGTAAAGAAATCAAATGTTAAAGACGATAAAATAATATTAGAACAATTGATTTCTCAGATTAAAGTAAAGTTTTTATCTAAATCAAAACAGATGTGTTCAAACATTCCTGTTAAATCATTGGATTATAGCAAATCCCTTATACCAGCAGTTGGTGAAAAAAAACATCTAATTGATATGTCAACTAGGAATATAAGAAACTATAAGATAAACTTCTTTAAATCCAATTTAACTTCCCAGTCAGAGAATAGTTTTATTAGAGTTTTAAAAACTTTACAAAAAGACCTAAATATGAATTCCCTGCCGGTTCATATTGAGTGTTTTGACAACTCTAATTTTCAAGGATCATTTCCGTCTTCTGCGTGTGTTGTTTTTAAGAATGGTAAACCATCAAAAAAAGATTATCGACATTTTAATATAAGATCTGTTACTGGTCCAGATGATTTTGCTTCAATGAGAGAGGTAGTGTTTAGAAGATATTCAAGGTTGTTAAAGGAAAATAAAAGTTTACCAAATCTAATCATAATAGACGGAGGTAAAGGTCAGCTTTCATCATCTGTAAGTTCTTTGAAAGAATTAGGGATTTATGATGATGTAACTATTATTGGAATAGCAAAAAGATTGGAGGAAATTTATTTTTCTGGAGAAAGTACTCCTATTTATATTGATAAAAAATCAGAATCACTTAAACTAATACAAAAACTCAGAGATGAGGCTCATAGATTTAGTTTAAGACAATATAGAAACAGGAGAGATAATCAGTTTATTGATTTAGAATTAATAAATATTGACGGGGTTGGAGAAAAAACAGCTGTAAGTTTAATTAAGCAATTTAAGTCGGTTAAAAATATAAAATCTAAATCTTTAAATGATTTAAAAATTGCCGTCGGTGATAAAAAAGGAACAATTATTTATAATTACTATAATAAATAGATGAAATATTATTTTCTGATAACATTATTCTTATTATTTAATTTTTCAAATGCCCAAAATGATATGGCATTTAAAACTGGTGAATGGTTTAAATATAAACTTTCTTACAGTGGTTGGTTTAAGGCAGGTGAAGCTACCGTGAATTTAAATGAGGATGTAAATAATGATCAATTATTACACGCTAAGATGATTGGTAAAAGTACAGGTGCTTTAAATTTATTCTTTAAAGTATATGACAGATATGAAAGCTATTTTTATAAAAAAAATATTAAGCCATACAGATTTAAAAGGAATATTAACGAAGGTGGCTACACTAAAAATATTGAGATTTTATTTGATCAAAGCACTAAAATTGCTAAAGTAAATAATTTTAAAAAAAACACTTCCAATGATTTTTTATTTAAAGAAAATTCTCAAGATATGCTTTCAGTGTTTTATTATTTGAGGAATTTTTTTAATAAAGACGATTTAGACGAAAACGATGAAATATCGATTGATATGTTTTTTGATTCTGAGAATTATAAGTTAAAAATTAAGTATTTGTCAACTGAAATAATAAATACTAATTTTGGGAAAATTTTATGTCATAAGATTCAACCATATGTCCAGTCTGGAAGATTGTTTAAAAAAGATGAAAGTTTAAAAATGTGGATAAGCGCAGATAATAATAAAATACCTATTAGGATTAAAGCCGAACTGATATTTGGTTCTGTAAGAGCTGACTTGGATAATTTCAGCAATTTAAATCATCCTTTTGAAATTAAATTTGATTAAATGAAAAGGTTAATTAAACTTTTGTTTCTTGCCTCTATTCTTACGGCCATAGTTTTTTCAATATATTATCTCATGAGCTGGATTAACAATAAAAAATTTGATCTTGAAATTACTGTTAAAGAAAAAGAAAATATTGAGTTTGGGTTTAATTTGGACAGCTTTAAAGTTCAAAGAGATACCATAAGATTTGGAGATAGTTTTGGGGAAATAATGTTAAGAAATAAACTTTCTAATTCTCAAATTTATAACATTGTTCAAAGCATTAAGGATTCATTTAATATAAGATGGCTAACTACTGGTAAACCTTATGTAATTTTATCATCAAAAGATAGCGTATCAAATCCTCAATATTTTATTTATCAACCTAATCGACTTAATTATGTTGTAATTGATTTTTCAAATTTTGATTCTATTTCAGCATACAACAAAAAGAAACCATTTAAAATTGTAAAAAAAACCACTTCAGGAATTATTAACAGTAGTTTGTCTGAAACTATGGATGAAAATGGATTACCATGGGAGCTAATAAATCAACTTTCAGATATTTATGCCTGGACTATTGATTTCACAAGAATACGAAAAGGTGATAGATTCAAAATTATATATAATGAGAGGTATATAGAAGACACATTACTAGTCGGAATTAAAAGTATTGATGCTGCATATTTTTTGCACAATGGGGAAGAATTATTTGCATATAACTTTGTAATTGATTCGATGAAAAAAACCCCTGAATTTTTTGATCAAAATGGAAATAGTTTACAAAGAACCTTTCTAAAATCCCCTGTTAGGTTCAGTAATATATCGTCAAGATATAACTTAAAAAGAAGAATAGCCTATTACGGAAATAAGGTTAGAGCACATAAAGGAACTGATTTTGCAGCCCCAACAGGTACCGCTATAATGGCAACTGCAGACGGTAGGGTTGAAAAATCATCTTACACTAAAGCAAACGGATACTTTGTAAAACTTAAGCATAATAACACTTACTCTACTCAATATTTACACATGCAGAAAAAGGGTAGAGTAAAAAAAGGTCAATATGTTAAACAGGGAGATATAATAGGAAGAATTGGCATGACAGGTAATACATCTGGCCCACATGTTTGTTACAGATTCTGGAAAAATAATCGACAAGTAGACCCTTTCAAACAAAAATTACCACCTGGCAAGCCTGTTCCTTCAGAATTAAAAGCTAATTTTGACATATATAAGCTTCCTTTAGAGGAATCTATTGATCAAATAATTTTTAATTAAATGTCATTAAAATCGATAAATCCAACAGAAACTAAATCTTGGTCTAAATTAAAAGATCATTTTAATGAAATTAGAGAAACTCATATAAATGATTATTTTATATCAAATAGTAATAGAGCCAATCAGCTAAGTATTACCTTCGAAAATTTTCATTTTGATTTTTCCAAAAATAAAATTAATTCTAAAACCATTTCATTATTTAATGATTTGTTAACTGAAATTGATTTAAAATCATCTATTGAGAAATATTTTGGAGGAGAAAAAATAAATTCTAACGAGTCAAGATCTGTACTTCATACTGCTCTAAGGTCTTCAGAAAATGAGCAGATTATTGTTGATGGAAAAAATATTATTACTGAAATTTCAAAAGCAAAAGCAAAGGTTAAATTATTTTCTGAATCAGTTATTAGTGGGCATTATAAAGGGTTTTCTGGGAAAAAAATTTCTGATGTAGTAAATATTGGTATTGGTGGTTCTGACTTAGGCCCATCTATGGTAGTGGAATCTTTATCTCATTATAACACTCATTTAAACACACATTTTATAAGTAATGTTGACGGAGATCATGTATATGAAATTTTAGACAAATTAAATCCAGAAACAACACTATTTATTGTGGTATCAAAAACTTTCACAACAATTGAGACAATAACCAATGCGATCTCGGTAAAAAGTTGGTTTTTAAAGATTGCAACCGTGAATGATATTTCAAAACATTTCATTGCAGTAAGCTGCAATATTGATAAAGCTGTTGATTTTGGCATTGATTTTAATAATATCTTCCCAATGTGGGATTGGGTTGGTGGAAGATACTCTCTATGGAGCTCAGTTGGTATCTCAATTAGCCTGTCAATTGGTTATGAAAGATTTAATCAATTACTAGAGGGGGCTAGAAAGATGGATTCCCACTTTAGAAACAGTGATTTTTCTGAAAATATTCCTGTAATGATGGCTTGTTTAAGTCTTTGGTATAATAATTTTTTTGACTATCGAACTCACGCAATAATTCCTTATTCTGAAAATTTAAAAAGCTTTAGTAAATATTTACAACAAGCTTCAATGGAGAGTAATGGTAAGCAGACAGATAGATCAAATAATTTAATTGAATATCAAACGGGTCAAATTATTTGGGGTCAAACTGGGACAAATGCACAACACTCATTTTTTCAGTTACTACACCAGGGATCAAAAATTATTCCTTGTGACTTTATAGGTTTTTGTAGTTCTGTTAAAGGTAAAAAAGATCATCATGACATATTAATGGCTAATTTCTTTGCTCAAACCAAAGCATTGATGTCAGGAAACATAAATGAGAGGGTTGAATCAAAGCATAAGTTATTCAGAGGTAATAGGCCAACAAATACCATCTTGATTGAAATGCTGACACCAGAAAGCTTAGGCTCGTTAATTGCAATGTATGAGCACAAGATTTTTACTTTGGGGGTCATCTGGAATATTTTAAGTTTTGACCAATTTGGGGTAGAATTAGGCAAAAAACTTGCAAATAATATTTTAAATGACCTAAACTCAGGTGATTATAGCAGTTATGATTCATCAACGCAGAGTTTATTAGAAAAATTTAAGTCTACAGATTAGTTACTGATACTCCTTAATTTTTGTTAACAATTTTGGTATAATTTATTTACCAACAGATGGGTGTAAGTTATTAATATTGTATATTTTTGTATTGTTATAATATAATTAAACTTTAACAAATTATGAAAAACATTACTCACAAATTATTTTTTGTAGTTCTTTTATTATTAGGCACTACAATTTATGCTCAGGAATCGTCCGAAGAAAATTGGGAAGATCTTGAGGAATTAGAGGAGGTTCTTTTAGTTGGAGGTGGGGTTATAGACCTTGCTGAAGACAGAGTAACCCCCGTTGCGGTTTCTACCATTACTGGTGAAGAAATCCAAAAAAAGATTGGTACGCAAGACATAACTATGACTCTTGCAAATACACCATCTGTATATGTAGCAGGTCAATCAGGTGCTTTTGGAGATACAAGAATTTCCGTTCGCGGTTTTGATCAAACAAATACAGCATTCATGTTAAATGGTCAGCCTATTAACGGAATGGAAGATGGTAAAATGTATTGGTCTAATTGGTCCGGTATGAATGATATTGCAAATGTTGTTCAGATACAAAGAGGTCTTGGTGCATCTAAGTTGGCTATTTCATCTGTTGGTGGTACTGTTAACTTTGTAATGAGATCTACCACTAAAAGAGAAGGTGGATTTGCATATACTGGTTTTGCTAACGACAATTATCTTAAAACAACTTTTTCATATGACACTGGAGAAAAAGATAATGGTTGGTCAACAAGCATGTTATTAACACATTGGCAAGGAGATGGATATGCTGAAGGTACTTTTGGTCAAGGCCAAACTTATTTCCTTTCCTTAGGTTATAAAATGAATGACAAGCACAACTTTAATTTCTTAATGACAGGTGCTCCTCAGTGGCATGATCAAAACTTTACAAAAAGTATTGCGACTTACCTTGAAAAAGGAAGAAAGTACAACAATAACTACGGTTATCATGGTGACAGATATCTTACTGAAAGAAGAAACTTTTACCACAAACCAGTATTTAACTTAAACTGGGATTATTCTATTGATGAAAAATCTAGCTTATCAACAGTTTTATATGCTTCAACTGGTAACGGAGGTGGTACTGGAGGCAGAGGAAACAGATTAAGAACCGCAGATGGTTACATTGATTATGACGCTATATATGCCCAAAATTCTGCAGTTCCTGGTGGTTCTGGTGTGTATTTTGGAAGCAACGATAATTATATCACTAGAGCATCTATGAATATGCATAACTGGTTTGGTTTAGTTTCAAACTATGAAACTAAATTATCTGATAATTTATCTTTTAACGTTGGTGCAGATTTAAGAACTTACTATGGAGAACACTTTAGAATTGTTGAAAACTTCCACGGTTTAAACTCTTGGCAAGAGAATATTAGATTAAGAGATCAGAATAATAATCATGATACTTACGGTTCTTATGGTACATACAAATACGTAGTTGCTACAGAAAGTATGGGAGCTAATCCATGGGATGCTACATTTACAAATTTTGATGAAGATCAAAAAATTGCTTACAGCAATGATGAAAGAATTTCTTATGGAGGGCTCTTTACTCAATTAGAGTATACTAATGATGACTTTTCAGCTTTCTTTCAAGGATCGGTTTCTCAAACAATGTACCAAAGATGGGATCACTATCAATATGCTGATCAAACATTGATTGATGGAACATCGCCTCAATGGACAGGAGAGGCATTACCAGAAGGTATTACTGATGGTGTTGAATCTGAACAAGTTGATAATTTTGGTTATAATGCTAAGGCTGGAGTTGGTTTTGGCCTAGGTGAAAACGGTAAAGCTTATGTTAATGCGGGGTACTATTCTAGAGCTCCCTATTTTGACAACATTTATCTTAATTTTACCAATAGAATTAACCCAAACACCTCCAATGAGACAATTATAGGGTTAGAAGCTGGTTACGTTTATGAAGTAGAAAATTTTTCAGCACGATTAGACGTATATAGAACTTCTTGGGCTGATAGAGTAACATCATCTTCTTACGTTGACAATGATCAACTATTCTATGAGGTTTCTGAGGGTGTTAGTCAATTACATCAAGGTGTGGAATTTTCATTTTTCGCTAAGCCTCAACCAGATGTGCCTTACACATTGAAAGGGTTCCTTTCGGTTGGTGATTGGATTTATGAAGGTGATGCAATCACTAGAGTACAAGACGAAGATCAAAATGTACTTGAAACTGAAACGCAAGATGTTGACGGTGGAAAAGTTGGTGATGCAGCTCAGTTTACTGCTGGCCTAGGATTAGACGTAGATTTAGCTGAAAGATTATCATTTGATTCTGATATAAGATTTTATGATGAATTATATGCTAATGTTGGAGCAGTAAAAGAAAACTTAAAATTACCAAACTATCATGTTGTAGATATGGGATTGTCTTATAAAATGTTCGTAAATGATGCAACTTTAGATGTTAGATTAAACGTTAATAATGTATTTGATAATGTTTACATCAGCGAACTAAGATCCGCTATCGCGGCAGGTGATGGTACAGGAGTTTTATATAACGGTATTGATACTGCAAATCAAGGTTACTTTGGATTAGGAAGAACTTGGAATGTAGGTTTGAGATACAATTTCTAATATACTTTTCTTAAAAAAAGGCTCACTCTATTGTGAGCCTTTTTTTTATTTAATTTCTTTTAGCAGGTATATATATGGAGGTAAATGATCACTGTAACCTCCGGTAAAAACACCATAAGAAAAGCTCCTATAAGGATATCCTTTAAACTTACCTTTTTTATTTATCAGATAAGATTTATTAAAAACACCAGCTTTATACAGTTGATAATCTTTATAATCCTTATTTAAAAATTCTTTTGATAATATAATTTGATCAAATAATTGCCATTTGTCCCTGTAGGCATTTGTTCCGACACCTTTTTCAACTAAGATCTTTTCAAATGGGTTATATAAATCATTTTTATCGACATTCTTAATTTCTCTTTTGGCTCCTAAAATTTTCTTTATGCTTTTATCAAATGGATCATCATTAAAATCTCCCATCGTTATAATTTTTGGTTTTTTGTAAATATTTCTTAGTGAATCAATAATTGAATTATTTACTTTGGCAGCAGCTATCCTTTTAGTTTCGTCAGCTCCTCTTGAAGGCCAATGGTTGACAATTAAATGCATTAATTCACCATCTAGTTTTCCGCTAACCACTAATTGATCTCTGGTGTAACTTCTATTACTTGTATTATTATAAGTTATATATAGCTCATGAGAATTTGAATCAATAACTTCAAAAATATCCTTATTAAATAATAACCCTACGTCGATACCACGTCTGTCAGGCGAATCATAATGAACAATTCCATAATTATATTTCGACAGTTTTTCGTTTGCAATTAAATCTTCTACAACCTTACGGTTTTCCACCTCACATATTCCAATAATTGTTGGTGGTCTATTGGTAACTTCGTAACCTATTTCTGAAATTACTTTAGCCATATTTGAAATCTTTTCTCTATAAATTTTTCCTCGATTATACTTTATTTCCATAATCGGACTAGCCTCATCATTTTTATTAACATCATTTATAGTGTCAAAAAGATTTTCAAGATTATAAAACGCCAAAGTGTGTATTTTAAATTTCCTTTTATTATCCTGAGCAATTGAATTAGCGGAAATCAGTAACGCAAGTGCTAACAAATAGATTGATTTGATTTTCATAAAAAGTATTTATTATTAGTATTTTAATAGCAAATAAAGTGTAAATTTAAGCCAATTATTATAATAGTTGAAATATTTATTGATATGTATAAAACAAGGCTAGTATTAATTACAACATTATTTATAAACTTTAATATCTTTTCCCAAGATGAAAAACAAGTTACCGTAAGTGATACTATAAATGATTTATCCATAACGAGTGATGTTGTTGATTTATTCAGTATTTCTTTGAGTGATGATGAACTAAGCGATGATACATATGCATCAGATAATATTTCTGGGCTACTTAACTCCTCAATGGACGTATTTTACAGGACTGCTGCTTATGAATTTAGTTCTTCTTTTTTCAAGGTTAGGGGCTTAGATTCTGATAATGCGATTGTCCACATTAACGGTATTAAAATGAATAAGCTTTATAACGGAAGACCACAGTGGAGTAATTGGGGCGGTCTTAATGACGTACTGAGAAATCAGGAGTTGTCCAATGGTTCCATTCCTCTTAAATATAATTTCGGAGGAATTCTTGGTTCCAATAATATTAATATAAGAGCTTCAGAATATGGTGAGGGTGGACGAATTACTTATTCGTCCTCAAATAGAAGTTATTCAAACAGATTGATGGCGACTTATAATTCAGGAATGCTTAAAAAAGGATGGGCTTATTCTCTTTCAATCGGAAGAAGGTGGGGGAATGAGGGGTACCAAGATGCTTCTTTTTATGATTCAAACTCGGCTTTTCTTTCTGTCCAAAAAATATTTAACAGTAAACATAGTGTAAATTTTGCAGCAATATATGCTCCAAATCGAAGAGGAAAAGTTTCTCCAAATACACAAGAAGTTTATGACCTAAAAGGTATAAAGTACAATGAGTATTGGGGTTATCATGACGGAGAAAAAAGAAATTCAAGAGTAAAAAGAGTAGTTGAGCCAATATTATTATTAAATCATGATTGGTCTATTGATGATAAATCAAATCTAGAAACTAGCATTGGTTATCAATTTGGTGAAATGGGAAACAGCAGATTAGATTATGCAGGTGGAGCCAACCCAAGCCCTGCCTATTATCAGGACTTGCCAAGTTATTTTTTAGCTGATAGTGATGGACCTAATTATGAAGGAGCTTATATTGCTCAGGAAAATTTTATAAATAACGGTCAAATAAATTGGAATAGAATTTATGATGCAAACCTAACAAATAATCAAGCAAGCTTGAATGCTGCTTATGTACTATATGAGGATAGAGTTGATGATACTCAACTAACAATTAATTCTGCGTATAATAGAGAAATAAATGATAATATCAAGATTACTTCATCTATTAATTACAGGAACTTAGTATCAGATAATTTTGCTGAGATTTCGGATATGCTAGGTGGCTATACATACTCAAATATTGACTCATTCGATTTTTTAGACTATAATTTATTATCTCCTAATAGCATAGTTTCTAAAGGAGATAAGTTTAAGTATCATTATGAGATGACCGCTGAGGAGATGAGTTTATTTTCCATGATTAATTTTTCATATAATAAACTTGAGTTTTACATAGCGGGTGATTTAACGAATACAACTTATCAAAGAGATGGTATTTTTGAAAATGAAGCAAATGCAGGTAATTCATCAGGGAAAGGTGATGAAATTAAGTTTGACGGATATGGAGTTAAAGCTGGTATAACATATAAGTTTTCAGGAAAACATATTTTAGATTTTAATTCAGCTTATTTACAAAAAGCCCCTTCCATCAGAAACACCTTTACAAATTCAAGGGTAAATCATAATGTAGTAGGGAGTGATTTAAATGGATTAATAAATAATTCACCTATTACCGAAGAGAAAGTTATGTCATTTGATGCTAATTATATATTCAGAACACCAATTTTTAACGGCAGACTTACTGGTTTTTATTCTGAGGTCAAAGATGCCAACGAGATTTCATTTTACTATGCTGATGGTCTAGTAGGATTTGAAGATGATAGTGAGTTTGTACAAGAGATTCTTCAAGGTATTGATAAGAAGTATTTAGGAGTTGAATTTGGTGTTGAGGCACAGATTATAACCACTGTTAAGTTAAAGGGTGCAGCCTCAATTGGACAATATACATATGATAATAATCCATACTTATACCTAGGTGCTGATAATAATACAGTTGCTGTTGGACCTTCAAATCTTAAAAATTATAATATTGCTGGTGGTCCTCAAAAAGCTTATTCCGTTGGATTTGAATACCGAGATCCAGATTATTGGTTTATCGGGTTAACTTCAAATTTTTTCACAAATACGTATGTTGATGTTAGCCCATTAACTAGAACTCAAAATTTTTACCTTGCCCAAGATGGACTTCCTTTCAACGACTATGATATTAATGTTGCAAGAGATCTACTAAGGCAAGAAAAGTTTGACGACTATATGGTTGTTAATATGATTGGTGGAAAATCCTGGAAAATAGATGATTATTTTGTAGGGTTTTTTGCAAGCATAAATAATGTTCTAGATCAGAAATATAGAACAGGAGGTTTTGAACAGGGTAGAAATGCAAACTATCAGCAATTATTACAAGACACAAATAAACCAAAGAGAGTTTTTGGACCCAAGTACTGGTATGGTCGAGGGACTAATTACTTTTTAAACTTATACTTTAGATTTTAAATAATAAAAAACATGAAAATAATTAATAAAATAACAATACTAGCTTTAATTATACTTTTTGTACACTCATGTGTTCAGGACGATGATTATTCTGTTCCGCAGAGTGTTGGATTGGAAGAGAACCAAAAATTAGTTCAGTTGCTTTCTGAAATAGAAAATGGTTCAGCAGATATAATGTCAATTACAGAATTAAAAAATCTATTCATCGAAGAAGAAGTAAATCTAATTGAGTCTAATTTAGTAGTTAAAGGATATGTATCATCATCTGATTATTCTGGTAATTTTTACAAAGAATTTTACATTCAAGATGATATTGAAAACCCAACTGCAGGAATAAAAATATCGATCAATCAAGTGGACAGTTATAATCAATTTAATGTTGGAAGAGAGGTTTATATTAAACTACAGGGCCTTTATGTAGGAGAAACAAACTCTGGTGATGGTGTTATTGCAATTGGTGGAGCTGAAAATGTAGCTGGAGATGAGATTTCTGAAATTTCTGAAAACGGGGCATCTGATTGTATACTACGCTCTAATAACAGTTTTTCACTGGTTCCTCTAGCCTTAAATTTATCCGACATTAACGATTCACATATCGGAATTTATGTAAGCGCTTTGAGCGCCCAATTTTCAGCAGATTTGGATGGTTTAACCTACGTGGATCCAGACGAGGATTACGATACTCAAAGAGACCTTGTTAGCTGTGTTGATTCTGGAACACTAAAACTAGAAACTAGTGCATTTTCCAATTTTAATGATTCAATGTTACCAACAGAAACTAGTGGTACAATATCTGGGATAATTACACGTGACTATTTTGGTGATAACAGAGTTATGATGTTGAACACAAAAGATGATGTTAATTTTGATTCCTCCAGGTGTGATCCTTTATTTGCTGATGATTTCTCCTCAAATAATTTAAATAATTGGACAGTTATAAACGTAGTTGGTGATCAGGAATGGGAAGTGGTACCTTACGGTAATCCAGCACCAAGTGCTAAAATTACTGGTTTTAGCGGAGGAAATTTTGTGAATGAAGATTGGTTGATAACTTCAGTTATTGATCTTAGTTCACTTTCAAGCGCAATTCTAAATTTTCAATCTGTAGTCAGATATAGTGGTCCTGCTTTAGAGGTATATGCATCTGCTGATTATTCAGGAGGTAACCCATCCTCCGACGGGTCTTGGACAGAACTTTCAGTAAACTTAGATACGGATAGCAGTAGCTGGTCGTCGTGGACTGATTCTGGAAATGTTGATTTAAGCCAATATGCAGGGGGAAATGTATTTATTGCTTTTAAATATATCTCATCTGCTTCTGCATCTGCAACTTATGAGATTGATAATGTATTAGTTGTTGGAGAATAGTTCAAAGAATGACACATTCCATTGAAAATAATTATCTAGGTGAACTTAGAACCGAATCAATTCACCTAAAGTCATCTAATATTATAATTACTGATGCTCCCACAGACAACAATGGTAAGGGTAAAGCTTTTTCTCCTACAGATTTAGTTGCATCTGCCCTTTGTAGTTGCATGACAACAGTTATGGGAATTTGTGCTGAAAAAAATAATTTTGAATTACCCAGATCAACTGCCAACGTGACTAAAATTATGGAATCACATCCTAGGAGAATATCAAAAATTATAATAGAAATTAATTTTGATAAAAATAATCTTTCTGATCAGCAAACCGAAAAGTTAATAGCTGTCGCAAAAGGATGTCCAGTTGCACAAAGTTTAAGTTCTGATTTATCCCAAGAGGTAAAGTTTAATTTTTAGTTAAGACTATTATGAATAAGGTATATTTTGATGATAAATGTATAGTCTGTTATTCGGGAATTACTTATTTAAAAGAGAAACATCCAAAAAATGATATAGAATTTCTTGAGATAAGTAAGCTTGAGAACCCTTCACCTTATTCAAAAGCTATCATTGGAGAATTTAAAACCAAAAAATTTAAAGGTCTAGACACTATAATTATATTACTAAGAGAGCTAGGGTATAAAAATTTTTCGATATTAATGAGTACACCAATATTAAAACAAGTATTTAGTTTACTTTATAATATTTTTGCATATTTAATCAGGCCTTTATTACCCAAAAGAAAAGTCTGATTAAATTTTATCTTGATACAATTATAAATTCTGATCTTCTATTCATTGCATGTTTATCTTTTGAACATCCGCTACTACAATCAATTTCAGGATCTTCTTCCCCTTTACCAATTCCAGAAATCCTAGTATCTTCAATTCCTTTGGATATAATATATTGAGCCGTAGATTTTGCTCTTCTTTCAGAAAGAAGCTTATTATATGATGCTGGACCCCTATTGTCAGTGTGAGACTCTGCTCTAACAACCATATTAGGGTATTTTTTCATAACAGCAACTAATTTATCAAGTTCAAAAGCTGCCTGATTTGTAATATTTGATTTGTCAAATTCAAAGAATATTGGATTAAGTATGATTTGTTCTTCTACAATTATTTCCTCGATTGGATCTAGCATGATTTTAAGAACAGGTGGATCAACATCAAGAAGCTTGATATCAATCATCTTACTTTCATAACCATCTTTACTAACCATAAATTGAATTTCGTCTTCGCACTCAAAAATATACTCTACAATACCATTAGTATTGGTTTCCTTTGAATTATTTATTATTCCTGTATCATCAGAAACCGAAGTTAATGCAGATTCAACAGGAATTTTGGTTTTAGAGTCAACTATAATTGATTCTAATAAAATGTCACATAAAGGTTTTATCTTCTTAATAGCATAAATATCATCTCCACCCAATCCGCCTGATCTATTTGAAGACACAAATCCATTGGTACATCCTTCACCCATTTTAAATGCAAAATCATCAGAATTACTATTTACAGGGATACCAACATTCCTTACGTTAGACCATTTCTCATCAATATTTTTTGAATAAAAAACGTCAAGCCCACCTAGTCCTAAATGACCGTTAGACGAGAAATAAAGTGTATTATCACAACACATGTGTGGGAAAACTTCTTGTTCTTCAGTGTTTATTTTCTGCCCTAAATTAATTGGGTCACTAAGAGAACCATCTTCATTTATTGCAGACTTATATATGTCATAATTCCCAAATCCACCAGGCATATCAGATGAAAAATATAATGTATTACCATCGCAACTAATAGCAGGATTTTTTATTGAGAAATATGCACTGTTAAATTCAACAGCTGTTATATCCCATCCTTTTTTAAAATTACAATTTCCGTTGTTTTTCCAGGTGATCTCTTTTTTGTCACATTTTGTTGCCCTGAACAAATTAATAACACTAATTTGTTTGTTGGTAGATCCATTTTTTACAATAGAATCTTTGTAATATGATTTTGAATAGTATGTTTCTCTCGCAAAATACATAGTATCACCTGAGGGGCTAAACGCAATTACCCCCTCATGATATTTTGTATTAATTGCCTCAAATGGGGTTTCATTCAAATATACATCATTAATAACATCATATTTGAAAACATCTAATACATATTCTTCATCAGATGTATAATTATTATACTTTTTATTCTGAGATCCCTTTTGCTTTCTACCAGATGTCAAATAAAGTGCATTAGCATATCTAAAAGCGCCAAAATCTGAGGATGGAGTATTAACATCTTCCAAATTTTGAACATTAAACCTCTTACCTTTTTTAATTATTTTATCAATATAATTTGGAGTATTCCGAAAGGCAATTGCCCTTGTATCATATGCTTTCATTTCGGAAAATTTAGACATCCAAATATTAGATTCTTTATACTTTCCGTTGGCTTTTAGCATCTGTGAATACCTAAAAATAATCTCAGCATCAGGGTCTTGATTAATGATTTTTGAATACCACTTTTCTGCTTCTCTTGGATTAAAAATATTGTAATATGCGTCAGCTAATCGACTAATAACGTGATAATCATTAGAGCCATTATTTGCCAACTTTAAATATTCTTCCGCAGCCTTCACATATTCTAGACGGTCAAAAAGTTTATCAGCTTTTTTCGTTGAATTATTTTGAGCAAAAACAGGTGCTAAGCTAACTGATGCTAAAATTAAGAGTATTAGTATTTTTTTCATATTATTATATTATATAATTAGAAGTATCTTGGTGATCTTGATACTTTAGTTCTAAAGTTAATATCAAAGTTTATAAATATTTCATGAGAAGCTTTTGTTAAAAAACTTAATTCAGATTGAATGCTATCATATGCATAACCAATTCTAATAGAAGGTGAAACTAAAAAGTTTACCATAGCAGTTATTGAATCGTCAGTTCTATAACCTAAACCTAACTCTACAAAATCGTACATAAATAAATTTGCATTAAGATCTAAGCTAATTGGGGATTCTGAAGCGTATTTGACGAATGCATGAGGTTTTAGTTTAAAATCATTGTTAATATTAAACACGTATCCTGCAGCTGCGAAAAAATGTCTTGATTCTGATCCTATATTAAAATCATTACTATCAAGATGAACCGACTCTAATATATTAGGCACAGACAATGAAACATAGTATTTATTTGGTTTATAAAAATATAAGCCAGCTCCAAAATTTGGTGTGTTTTCATTTATATCATTTGCAAAGAATGGGTCATTAGGGTCTATTAATGCTAGATCAATAAGTCCAATATCGTGAAAAGTCCCACCTGCCTTTATTCCAAATGCAAGTCTATTATCATTAGCAAAATTTAGTGTGTATGAAAAATCAATATATAAATTAGTTTCACTGACAGGGCCAATTTCATCCGAAATAGCTGAAAACCCAAGCCCAACATTATTTCCTGCAGGAAAATGAATATTCATTGTTCCTGTTTTAGGCGCACCTTCTAATCCTTCCCATTGGTCTCTATATAAGATGCCAATGCTTGTTGCATCACTGGATCCAGCATATGCAGGATTGACAACATTCATATTGTACATATACTGAGTATATTGTGGGTCTTGTTGTGCATTGATTTGAAATGCTACAAACAAAATAAAAATTACTAAAATCAGTTTTTTCATAATTAGTTTTTTTTAGTAGTTAACATAAATCCAGCTAGTAATAGGTTCTTTAGATGAATTAAAATAAATAATGTAAAAATAGGTGCCAACTGGAACAATTTTATCATCCTGATCTGTACCACACCATTGGTCAATGTACTCATTTAGCTCATATATTTTTGTTCCATATCTGTTGAAAACCTCAATCTTTTCTATATCTTCCTCATCTTCAAGATGATCAAGAATTAAACAATCATTAAATCCATCTCCATTAGGTGAAAGCCCTTGTGGTAAATCAACACAATAGCTATTTTCGTAAAAATCAACATTGATTGTTGTTGAACTCCAGCAATATGTAATATCGTCAAATACAGTAACTGTAAACTCGCCCGCCTCTTCTAGATTTTCATCTAAGTAATATGTATTTTCAGAGCCAGTTTGCACATCTACACCATCTAAACTCCACACATAAGTCAATGAATTTAACTGATCAATATTGTCAACATTTATCTCTAGTGTATGGCCTTCATTCGCACATTTAATTACATTACTTTCTAATGTGGTAATATCAGGGGATTGGAAAAATTCAATCAAAATTTCATCACCATAATCACAATCCGTATTGTCAACTGTAATAGTGGCACTGTAAAATGCAGTTTCATTAACCGTTAGTGTTACACCAGATTCACCCTCTAGTAGCATTCCATCCATAAACCATTCTATAGTTGAATTATTTGGAAGTGCTCCTGCATCTAATACGATTTCTTGACCTTCACAGAGGGCGTTACCAGATGAAATTAAAATATCTTCTCCAAGGTCTAATTGACCAATATCAAAACTTCCACCATCAATAAATACAGCTGAATCATAAATAGTATCACCATCATCTGCAACTACTAATTTAATTGTGTAAACCTCATTTGGCACTACATTAGAAAAAGCGGTCATTACCTCGGTATGACCAATAAAATTGGTTGGGCTTGTTAATGGGGTTAGTCCTCCAGGACCATAATAGTTGGCAAACCATTCTGGATTTACTGACTCACAAAAACTATTATATTGATCATCTCTTACTGTAAGTACAGAGATTGGATCATCAGTGCCAGGTACAATTGCTAGATTAGTGGTATTTCCTGAGGAATCAGTCAATAAAAACGCGAAAGCATCGGTAAAAGTACATTGAAAAGCACCATATTCTTCAGCAGCAAAAATAAAATCGAAACTCATACTATTAGTTACTGGAACAAATTCAAATTCAATGATAGATGCATTATTTGTATCACCTGCATTAAGCCCAGGAATAAATGCTTCCAGATCTCCATCACCTGGCCACCCATAATCTCCGTCTAGAAGAATTCCGCTCTCAGGACCTACGGCATTTGCCACGTCACCAGAACTCATAATTAGACCATTTTCAAATGGCCATGATGAACCATTTGCTTCAAAATACCCAATACCGTTTACATCTCCAAAGTCAACCCCAGTGGTAGAAGTTATATTGTATGCCTGATTGCATTCGGAATCAATTAATACATCAGTAACCAATTCTTCCACTGAATATAATGTTGTGCTAGTTGAAATTGGAGGTGGAACTGTGAAAATACAAATATCAAATGTAAGGCTTGAAAGTTCATTTGCATTAAATGAGTAAACTCTTATAAAATAGTTTTCACCTATTGTTAATCCATTAGCTGTACTGTTGTTATCATCACTACAATATATCTCATTTAGGTTTTCGCATCCATTACCCTCATAAAGCACGTGATAGAGATCTTGAGTGTCTCCAATAATATTAAAAAGGGAAATTGCATGATTTTCAGAAACCGCTGTAAACTCAAACCAAACGTCATCATCAGCAAATCCACCACATGAATTAGCTTCAGCAGAAGGAGTTGCTGCAACTAAAGTTCCCGACCCAGAGGCATCACAACTTTCATCTTCG
>CABYEA010000003.1 GCA_902517895.1 uncultured Bacteroidota bacterium | reverse complement strand
AGTTGTTTGTAATATAAGGAGAAGAAAACTTCCTGATCCAGAGCAAATTGGCAATGCGGGAAGTTTTTTTAAAAATCCAATAGTAAATAAAGAGAAGCTAAACTGGATTGAGAAACATCATAAAAATGTTCCATCATATAAAATCGATAAAAAATATTATAAAATTCCGGCAGCTTGGTTAATCGAAACAGCAGGTTTAAAGGGGAAAAAGTTTGGTAAATTTGGGATTCATAAATCGCAACCATTAGTTCTTGTAAATTATGGTGGAGCTAAAGGCGGAGATATTTATAAACTTTCACTTTCAATAAAAGAAATTATAAAAAAAATTTTTAAGATAGAACTTGAAACTGAAGTAAACATTATTTAATAACTTTGAATTGATATGGTACCTACAATAGTTACAATCATAGTGTTAGGTTTATGTATTTTGGGAATAAGCATCAAAATTTGGGCAAAAGAAGATGGGGAGTTTTCAGGAACCTGTGCTAGTCAAAATCCATATTTAAATCAGGATGGTGAGAACTGTGGTTTCTGTGGAAAAAGTCCTGAGCAATTTAAGGACTGTCATGGGAAAAGTTAACGATTTCCTTAAAAAGCTTGGACCCGGATTATTATTTGCAGGTACTGCAATCGGAGTTTCTCATTTAGTACAATCAACAAAAGCAGGTGCTGAGTTTGGGTTTGGACTAACTTGGGCACTATTTCTTGCCATAATACTTAAGTACCCTTTTTTTAAATATGCACCAAAGTATAGCCTAGTTACAAATGAAAGTGTACTGCATGGTTATAAAAAACTACATACTACATTACCGGTTTTTTTCTTTTTCATAACACTTGGAACCATGTTTACAATACAGGCAGCCGTTACAATTGTAACAGCTGGTTTAGCAAATTCAATCTTCGGAGATATAATATCACTTGAAATTTGGACACTTATTATACTGGTGCTTTCGTTTTTTTTGCTTTTGATTGGAAAGTATAAAACTCTCGATAAATTAATTAAATACCTGATTATTGCGTTAACAATAAGCACTATATTATCCTTTATTTTTGCAGGTTTAAATTTTAGCAAACCATTAGATATTAAACAAGTTTTTCCTGTGGATTCCAATGGGATAATTTTTCTAATTGCATTTATGGGATGGATGCCAGCACCGTTGGATGTTTCTATATGGAATTCATTATGGACAATTGAAAAAAGAAAACAACAAAAAAACTATTCTGTTTCAAACTCGCTGTTTGATTTTAATTTAGGCTATTTTGGAACTGCAATTTTAGGCGTTTGCTTTATAGGGGTCGGATATTTTACGATTTATGGAACTGAAGAGATATTAAGTGAATCTGCAGGAGTTTTTTCAACTCAACTTATTCATTTATACACAGATAATTTAGGTTATTGGTCATATTTTCTGATAGCATTTGCAGCTTTTTCCACTATGCTTAGTACCACGATAACCGCATTGGATGCATCGCCAAGAGCTATGGGTATAACCACGGAATTAATTTTCAATAAAAAAATAAAGCATGCATATCTTTTTTGGTTAATTATCTTATTATTTGGTACAATCATAATATTTTTTAGTTTTACATCCCAGATGGGGCTGCTAATAAAAATTGCAACTATTTTATCATTTCTGACGGCACCATTTTATGCGATAATGAACTACTTATTGATTTCTTCCAAATACACGCCAAAGAAAAATAGACCGTCAAAAAAAATGCATATTTTGAGTATTTTAGGAATTATTTATTTGTTAGGATTTTCGGTATTCTTTTTGATAAAAGGTATATAGGATTTGTATTTTAGTTTTTATATTTACAATCTGATATAAATTTAGAGTTTTGTCTCAAAAAATAGATAATTTAGAAACTGATTTCTATACAATGGAAATTCCTGAAACAGAGACTGTTTTGAAGGAAAAATCCGAGTGGTTTAAAGTTGACTTACCTAAAAGAATAATTGAACATAAGAAAAAGCCAGACTGGTTAAGGGTTAAATTACCTATTGGACCAAAATACTCGAAACTCAGAAAGTTAGTTGACGAAAATAATTTACACACAATTTGCACTTCAGGCAGCTGTCCAAATATGGGGGAATGTTGGGGGGAAGGAACTGCAACTTTCATGATACTTGGAAATATCTGTACTAGATCATGTAAATTTTGTGGAGTCAAAACAGGTAAACCACTCCCAGTTGACCGGGAAGAAGCTGAAAAAGTTGCTAACAGTATTAAGATCATGCAAATTAAACATGCTGTTCTAACTAGTGTGGATCGTGATGACCTCAAAGATGATATGGGAAGTAAATTTTGGGTTGAAACCATTAAAAAGATCAGAGAATATAATCCTGGCATTACCCTTGAGGCTCTAATTCCTGATTTTCAGGGAATTCACGAGCACATAGATAGATTGGTAAATGTTAAGCCTGAGGTCATTTCCCATAATATTGAAACAACAAGAAGACTCACAAGAGAAGTAAGAGTACAGGCAAAATATGATAGAAGCATGGAAGTACTTAAATACATTAAGGACGCCGGGCAAAGGAGAACAAAATCTGGTATCATGTTGGGTTTAGGTGAAACTAAAGAAGAAGTCATAGAAACTATTTATGACCTGAAAAATGCAAATGTAGATATAGTTACTATTGGTCAATATTTACAGCCCAGCAAAAAACATCTGCAAGTGCAAAGATTTGTTACTCCTGATGAGTTTTTAGAATATAAAGAAATGGGAGAGAAATTAGGGTTTAGACACTTTGAAAGTAGTGCTTTAGTCAGATCTTCATATCGCGCTAGGAAACACATTCAGTAAATTAGCCAATTTTTTCCTCAATTTTTTCCATTAAAGTTTTTTCAGCTGACACCTCCATACTAATAGGTAAATAATATAAGTTTTCCAGCTTAAATTTTCTTAGCTTAGTATAGTCTTTTTCTGTTGTTATAATGAAATTTTTTTTAATTTTTGATATGTCTTTTAGTTTATAATTGAAATGATCAGGGTATTTAAAATGATTGATTAATAAACCCTTTCCTTCAAGGTGTTTAATCAAATTTTCAGAGTTTACAATTCCTGTTATGACATCAACCTTTTGGTTTGAAAGTTTAGAAATGTTTATTGAATTATTAGCTGAAAAGAGTTCATCTGAGTATTTGATTTTACTGAAAAAAATATGCTGATTATATTTTAAATTAATTCTTTCAATTAAGTGTTGTCTATTATTTTCTGATAAATTTTCTGGACATTTTGTAATAATAATCGAGTCAGCTCTTTTGTATCCACTTTTTGATTCTCTTAAATTACCCATTGGTAATAAGTAATCATTGAAGTATAAATTTGAATAATCGGATAATAAAATTGAATATGTTGGAATTACTTTTCTATGCTGAAAAGCATCATCTAATATTATCATATTAACTCCAGTCTTGATTAATTTTTTTATGCCGCGTTTCCTTTTTTTATCAACTGCAACCTTTATATGTTTGAATTTCGAATAATATTGAAAAGGCTCGTCCCCTATCGTGCTTGAATCATCTTTTTCAGATGCTATAATAAATCCTTTAGTCTTTCTTTTGTAACCTCTACTTAATACAGCTATGTTATATTTATCGGAAAATTTTTTTATAAGAAATTCAACCATTGGAGTTTTCCCAGTTCCACCCACGGCTAAATTCCCTACACTAATTACTGGAATTTCAAAGGAAAAAGATTTTAGTAAGCCAAAATCATAAAACTTATTTCTTAAAAAAGAAATTAAATAAAACTGAAGACTAAGTTTCCAATAAATTATTTTTTTTATCAATTTCATCTTAACTAAAGTAATTATTTATCTTTGAAATAAATAATTAAGTGATGTTAGTTAAAGATGTAATTAGCTTTTTGGATAGTTATGCTCCACTTAAGTATTCTGAGGATTTTGATAATACTGGACTTATAGTTGGAGATAAAAATGCAAATGTCAATGGAATTATAATTTGCCTTGACTCAACTAAAGAAGTTGTTCAAGAAGCAATTGAGTCAAATAGTAACCTCATAATAAGCTTTCATCCTATAATTTTTAATGGCATAAAACAGCTTTCGCCAGGAAATTATGTAAATGATTCAATAATTTTAGCTTTAAAAAATAATATTTCAATTTTTGCCATACATACTGCTTTAGACAACTCTAATATGGGGGTTAGTATGAAATTATGTGAAGTCTTGGGTATATCAAATAAAAAAGTTTTGATCCCAAAGTCAAAGACAATAAAAAAACTAACTACATACATACCAAAAAGTAATGCCAAATCTCTTAAAAATAAATTGTTTGGTGTTGGAGCCGGATCTATTGGAAAATATGACAATTGTAGTTTTTCATATGAGGGTATTGGAACCTTTAGAGGTAATGAAAGCTCAAATCCGATTATTGGAAATAAACTAAAAAATACAACTCAAAATGAAGTTTGTGTCAATATAACCTTCTTAAAACATCTTAAAGAAAAAGTATTATCTGCACTAAGAGAAGTACACCCTTATGAAGAAATTGCTTATGAGGTTAAAACTTTGGAAAATATTAATGAAAATATTGGTATGGGAATGTACGGGGAATTAAGTGAGCCAATGAGTGAACATAATTTTTTGGATCTTATAAAAAACAAACTTGGTATCAAATTTTTAAAGCACTCGAAACTATTAGAGAAAAATATTAAAAAAGTTGCTGTCCTGGGTGGATCTGGAAGTTTTGGTATAGAAAAAGCAATTTCAGTAAAGGTGGATGCATATTTAACAGCCGATCTGAAATACCATGATTACTTCAAAGCTGATAATTCTATTTTATTAATTGATGTAGGTCATTATGAGAGTGAGCAGTTTACAAAAAATTTATTGTTTGATATTCTTACAAAAAAATTCCCTAATTTTGCAATCGCTTTGACAAAAACAAATACAAACCCAGTAAAATATAGCTAAAATGGCCAAGAAAAAAGAACCAACAATTGAAGAAAAATTAAGAGCTTTATATGATTTGCAATTAATAGACTCAAGAATTGATAAGATTAGAGATATTAGAGGTGAATTACCTCTTGAAGTGAGAGATTTAGAGGATGAGATTGAAGGACTAAATATAAGAATTGAAAAATTAGATGTTAGTCAAAAAGAACTGGAAGATCAAATCTCATCTAAGAAAAATCTTATTGAAGAATCAAAGGCTTTAATGAAGAAATATACTGAACAACAAAAAAATGTAAGAAATAACCGTGAATTTGATTCATTGACCAAAGAAACTGAATATCAAGAACTAGAAATTCAACTTGCAGAAAAAAACATCAAAGAATTTAAAGAAAAAATCGAGCTTAAGATTGAGTCAATTGATTCTGTAAAGTCTACACTTGGAGAAAAAACTGATCATTTAAAGCACAAAAAAGGTGAGCTTGACACTATTTTAAAAGAAACTGAAAAAGAGGAAAATATGCTTTTAGGTAAGTCTGAAGATTACAAAAAACTAATTGAAGAAAGATTACTATTTGCATACAGTAAAATCAGAAATAACGTAAAAAATGGACTTGCAATTGTCCCTGTTGAAAGAGGTGCCGCGGGTGGATCATATTTTACAATCCCGCCTCAAATTCAAATGGAAATCGCATCAAGAAAAAAGATCATCACTGACGAACATAGTGGAAGAATTTTGGTTGACGAAGTTTTAGCAACTGAGCAAAAAGAAAAAATGGAAAAACTTTTTTCAAGTATATAATTTAAATTGAAAAAAATTATTATATCATCACTACTCTTTGGCCTGTTTTATAATTCTTGTGCCCAAAAAAATCCAAAAAACACTCAACTTGAACTTAAACCAATTGAAGTCAACTCTAATAACATACATAAAGCTTACTTTGCAAGCGGATGCTTTTGGTGCGTTGAGGCCATTTATGAAAGTATAATCGGAGTTCAAGATGTAGTAAGCGGGTACTCTGGAGGAGATACAAATGACCCAACCTACGGACTAGTAAATACAAAATTAACTGGACACGCAGAAACTATTGAGGTTATTTATAATCCTGATGAAATTACTTTTTCAAATCTTTTAGATGTTTATTTTGGGTCCCAAAATATATCTCAAATAAACGGTCAAGGACCTGACATGGGACCTCAATATAGATCTATAATTTTTTATCAAAATGATAACCAGAAAAAAATTATTAATGCTAAAATCAATCAAATTGAAGGAAGCACTGAAGTAAATGTTGCTGCTGAGGTATACCCTTTTAGAAAATTTTGGGTTGCTGAAAAATATCATCAAGACTTTAAAAAAAATAACCCTAATCACCCCTACATAAAAAATATTTCTAATCCTAGATTTAAAAATTTCAAATTTAAATTTGAGGATTTGATAAAAGATGAATAAAATGGATTTTTCTTATTTAGAAACCTCTGATTATATTGAAATGCGATCAACAAATGAAACAGCAATTCTTGCCGATTTAAGAAGAGAAACTGAAATAAAATGTCTCAATCCAATAATGCTTAGCGGGAAAGCCCAAGGAAACTTTTTAAGTATTATATCAAAAATAATTAAACCTAAAAATGTTTTAGAAATTGGAACATACTCTGGATACTCAACTTTATGTATTGCTGAGGGTTTAGACTCTAATGGAATGATTGATACAATTGACAAAAACGAAGAACTTTTAGAAATACAGAACAAGTACTTTAAGAAATCTGGATTCAGAGAACAAATAAAACAACATACAGGTAATGCACTTGAGATAATACCAAAAATCACATATAGCTTTGATATGATATTCCTTGATGCTGATAAAGAAAATTATTCCAATTATTTAGATATTGTTTATCCTTTGTTAAAAAAAGGTGGGATTTTGTTAACCGATAATGTATTGTGGCATGGAAAAGTCTTAAAAAGTAAAAACAATCATGATAAAACAACAAAATTGATTGATGAATTCAATAAAAAGCTAGCATTACATAAAAGTTTAAAGACAGCAATGATTCCCCTACGGGATGGGATAAGTATTTCTATAAAACTATAAATCTCTTTTAATAGATCCCGTTACAGAATCAATTTCAGACTTTACTTTATCTATCTCAGATTTTACTTGATCAGAAATGTCAGAATTTTTAGTAACTGTGTCTTTAGAATTATTAATTTCTTGCTTTATTTCGTTTGTAGCGTGTTTTATATTGTTAATTCCCTTACCAAGGTTACGCGCAAAATCTGGAATCTTATCAGCTCCAAACAAAAGAACAACGATAAAAATAATAAATCCAATTTCAGGGCCACTGATAAATAAAATCATAATTTGACTTAGTTTTATACAAATATAATGAGTAAGTTTATTTAACTAAAGTAACTCATAAATTTTATGAAAAAAATGTTGCTGGCCAGCACATCAACAATATATGGCCAGAAATATCTTGAATATTTGCACGATGAAATTAAAACTTTGTTTTCTGAATGTAAAAAAATTCTTTTTGTTCCCTATGCTAGACCATCTGGGATTACTCACCTAGAATATACTGAAAAAGCAAAGGATGTATTTAAAACTCTCAGCCTTGAAATTATTGATTACACTGATGAGGACCTAAAAGAATCTCTTGAAAAGTGTGATGGTATTTTTATTGGAGGCGGTAATACATTTTTATTGTTAGATAAACTTTACCAATTTAGTTTAATTGATATTTTAAAAAATAAAATAAATTCTGGAATTCCATACCTAGGAACAAGTGCTGGGACAAATATTTGTGGCATTACAATAGGAACAACTAATGATATGCCTATTGTTCATGTTAAAAGCTTAGAAGCTCTTGGAATAATTCATTTCAATATAAATCCACATTATCTAGATCCAACTGTTGGATTTGAACACATGGGTGAATCAAGGGAAACCAGAATTAATGAGTTTCAAAAATTAAATGATCAAGTTGTTATTGGATTGAGGGAGGGTTCATTTCTTCTAGTAAATGGAGATGATATATATTTGAAAGGACTGAAGCGAGCCATTATTTTCAAAAAAGAAAATAAAAACTTTGAAATTGAAAGTGGGTTTAACCTCAAAAATATAATGTAAAAAGCTCCAATATTATATCTTTGGATAATGAATGAAAATAAGGTCTTATTAATGATTTTAGATGGTTGGGGTAAGTCAAAAAAAGCTGAAACCTCTGCAATAGAAAATGCAAATACTCCATTTATTGACTCTTTATACGATAAATATCCAAATGCTAGCCTAAAAACTGATGGTCTTGAAGTCGGACTTCCTCAGAGTCAAATGGGAAATAGTGAGGTTGGTCATTTAAATCTGGGTGCAGGAAGGATTGTTTACCAAGAATTATCTAGGATAAATATGTCAATAAAAGATGGAAGTTTTCACTCAAATGAGGTTTTACACAATGCCTTTGAATACGCCGATAAAAATCAAAAAAGAGTTCACCTAATGGGGCTTATAAGCAATGGTGGAGTCCACTCCCACATAGATCATTTATATGAGCTTATTAATATTTCTGATAAATATAATTCTGAGGTTTATATACATGGTTTTACTGACGGTAGAGATGTTGATCCTAAATCGTCGATAAAGGATATCAATAAACTTGAAAAAAATCTAATTGGTAAAAATTGCAAATTAGCCTCAATCATTGGTAGATATTATTCAATGGATAGAGACAATAGATGGGAAAGAACAAAGCTAGCATATGATTTGATTTGCCACGGTAAAGGAAAACAGGTTTTAAATTTTTCTGAAGAAATCGAAAATTCATACAATAAAAAATGTACTGATGAATTTTTAATGCCGATGATAAAAATTGATGAAAATAATAATCCATTAGCTATAATTTCTGAAAATGATGTTGTTATCTTTTTCAATTTTAGAACTGATAGAGGAAGACAACTTACAAAAGTGATTACTCAGTCAGATTTTAATGAATTTAAAACCAAAAAGGAAAATTATCATTTTGTAACTATGACTAAATATGATAATTCATTTGAAAATATTAATGTGATTTTTAAGAACGAGGGTCTAAGAAATACTCTTGGAGAAGTTTTAGAAAAAAATAAAAAAACCCAACTCAGAATAGCTGAAACTGAAAAATACCCCCATGTTACGTTTTTCTTTTCTGGGGGTCGAGAAGCACCGTATCAAAATGAAAAAAGAATTTTAAAAAATTCACCTAAAGTAGCAACCTATGATCTTAAGCCAGAAATGAGTGCTTATGAAATAACTGATGAATTGATTTCTGAAATAGAAAATCAAACTAATGATTTTATTTGTCTTAATTATGCAAATGGCGATATGGTTGGTCATACTGGAAGTTTTGAAGCAGCAATAAAGGCTTGTGAGACAATTGATAAATGTGTTGATAAAGTTGTTAATTGTTGTATTAAAAATCATTATACGGTATTATTAATTTCAGATCACGGTAATTGTGATATGATGATCAATAAGGACGGAACACCAAATACCGCACACACTAAAAACTTGGTTCCTTTAATTTTAATTAATTCTGAATATAAATCAATCTCTGATGGTATTTTATCAAATATTGCGCCTACAATACTGAAGATTATGGATATTGAGATTCCACCCGAGATGACCGAAAAGCCACTTATTTAAAATTATGAGAATGCAAAAATCAACTGAAGAGATTGAATTAATTAGAGAAAGTGCACTTTTAGTTTCAAAAACTTTAGGTTTGTTAGCAAATGAAATTAAAGAAGGTATTACAACTTTAATGCTTGATAAAATAGCTAAAGAATTTATAAGGGACAATAACGCTATCCCTGGTTTTTTGGGATTATATGACTTCCCAAATACTCTTTGTACAAGCCCAAATTCTCAAGTTGTACATGGTATTCCAAATAATGAACCTTTAAAAAATGGGGATATAATTTCAATAGATTGTGGGGTTTTGAAAAATAATTTTTATGGAGATCATGCATATACATTTTCAGTTGGTGAAGTTTCAGATGAAATTAAAAGATTATTAAAAGTTTCAAAGGAATCACTTTATTTAGGCATAAAAGAATTTAAGTCTGGAAATCGTGTGGGTGATGTTGGTTATGCTATTCAAAATCATTGTGAGAAAAATGGATATGGTGTGGTAAGAGAATTGGTTGGACACGGAATAGGAAAAATAATGCATGAAAAACCAGAAATGCCAAACTATGGAAGAAAAGGAACAGGAAAAAAATTTCAAGAAGGTATGGTGGTTGCCATCGAACCAATGATTAATATGAAATCTCATAAAATAATACAACATAATGATGGTTGGACCATAACAACAAAAGATAATCTTCCTAGTGTTCACTTTGAACATAATATTGCAATAATTAATGGTCAGCCCGAAATACTTTCAACTTTTAAATACATTTATGATTCACTTAATATTTTTTCCAGTGAAGAAGATGAATTTCATAACCACTTTTCTTAAATGAATTGTTTAGTAAAAATTTTTCTTAATATAATTCCAAGAAGCATTCTAACAAGATTAATTTTTCTTTTGAAACCAATGATAAAAATATATTTAAGCGGAAATAAATATGTTGATCCCATTGACGGATCGAGTTTTAGAAAATTTCTTCCCTATGGATATAATAATGTAAGGGAAAATGCACTATCTCCGTCTACCTTTTCATTGGAAAGACACAGGCTATTGTGGTTGTACTTAAAAAATGAAACAGATTTTTTTAATAAGAAACTTAAAGTTCTTCATTTTGCACCTGAAGCCGCATTTCTTGAGAAATTTAAAAAACTTAAAAACATTTCTTATGATACAATCGATTTAGACTCACCCCTTGCAAATATAAAAGCTGATATTTGTTATTTACCATTAGATGATGAGTCCTATGACTTTATTTTATGTAATCATGTTTTAGAGCATATAATTGATGATAAAAAGGCCATGCAGGAATTATACCGCGTGTTAAAAAAAGACGGTATTGGAATTTTTCAAGTACCGATGAACATGTCAAATAAAAAAACATACGAAGATTTTACAATAACTGATCCTAAAGAAAGAAACAAAGCTTTTGGACAATACGATCATGTAAGAATATACGGAATGGATTTTTTTGATAGACTTGAAGAAGTAGGCTTCATAGTAGAAAAATGTGAGTATACCTCTAAACTTAATTCTCAAGAAATCATTAAATATTGTTTACCCAATCGAGAAATAATTCCTATTTGCAGAAAATAACAATTAATAAAAGCTATTCAAATCCAATTCTTCAAGCTCATTATTATTATTCTCAAAGATCACTAAAGATGAAATATCAGAATTATTATTAAAGAAATCTTTTATTTCCTCTATAGTCATCGTGTGAAGTGCAGTTGCATAAGCGTCTGCATCAATACAAGAAGTTGCTTTTACTGTAACACTTAAAATATTAGTTCTACTAGGATAACCTGAAAGGGGATTAATTATATGGGCATATCGATTACCAATTGAATCAATTTTAAATTTTCTATAAGTGCCAGAAGATGCTAGTGAAGTATTATTTAACTCAAGGATGCTGTAAATACTTCTATCGCCGTCAAATCTTGGCGCATCTATAGCTACAACCCAAGGCTTATTTTTATTCATATTTAACCCTGAGGCAATTATTTCTCCCCCAATTTCAATTAAATAATTTTCAATTTTTTTCTTTATTAAAAAATTCCCAATTTGATCTACAGCATATCCCTTAGCTATGGCGTTAAAATCAATATATGAGTCAAATGGTCTTTTGATATTATCATCAATAATTTCAAATTTATCAAACCCTACTTTTTGAAGCAGGTAAGACAGCTTATCATCTTTAATATCAGATTCAATATCAAATTTTTCAGGACCAAAACCCCAATAATTGACCAATAATCCAATCGATGGATCAAATCTACCGCTAGTTTTTTGAAATATTTTTTTTGAAGAATTAAAAACATTTTTAAAATGATTGTCGATTTCAACACTTTCATTATTATTGATTTTTGAAATAATTGAAGTAGACTTATAGGTTGACATAGAGTTGTCTATTTCATTCAAAATACTGTCTATTTCTTTTGAGAAATTTTTATTTGCAGAGCTATAAAATTGAATGTTATATGTTGTACCATAAACAAGACCTGTCAAACTTGTATGACGTAAATTATTACATGAGTAAATAAAAAGAAAAAGAAAAAGTAGAAATACATTATTCTTCATAGGAGGAATAAAGTTAGATAATTTAAAGTTTAACCTCCGAAATCGTCAAAGCGAATATTTTCATCTGGAATACCAAAATCTTCTCCCATTTTTTGAACCGCTTGATTCATAAGAGGGGGGCCACAGAAATATAACTCAATATCCTCTGGAGATTCATGATCATTTAAGTAGTGATCTATTACACAATTGTGAATAAAACCAATAAATCCGTCACCTTCAGAATCAAGATCTTTTTTTACTTTCCAATTATCTTCTTTAACTGGATCTGAAAGCGCTACATAGAATTTAAAGTTTGGAAAATCTTTTTCAAGTTTGTAAAAGTGATCTAAATAAAATAGCTCTTTTCTTGATCTACCTCCATACCAAAAAGTAATTTTTCTCCCGGTCTGTAATGTTCTAAACAAATGATATAAATGAGACCTCATAGGAGCCATACCAGCCCCACCTCCAACATATAGCATTTCAGAATCTGATTCATTAATAAAGAACTCCCCATATGGCCCAGAGATTGTAACTTTATCTCCTGGTTTTCTAGAAAATATATAAGATGATGCTATCCCAGGATTAACATCCATCCAATCATTTGCTTTTCGATCAAACGGTGGTGTAGCAATTCTTACATTTAACATGATATCTCTTCCCTCAGCAGGAAAAGACGCCATTGAATATGCTCTTTCAACAGTTTCGCCATTTTTCATGACAAGAGGCCATATCTTAAAGTTATCCCATTCAGATTTAAATTTGTCTGGTGAATCATGCTCTTCTGGATGAGCAGTTATATCCATATTACTGAATTTTATCTCCGATTCCGGAATATCAATTTGAATATATCCACCAGCTTTATAATCCATGTCTTCTGGTATTCTAACAACAAATTCTTTTATAAAGGATGCAACATTATAATTACTTACAACAGTTGCTTCCCATTTTTTAATTCCAAATACTTCCTCAGGTATTGTAATATCCATATCTTGTTTGACCTTTACTTGACATGCTAGTCTTACTCCAGATTGTAATTCTTTTCTTGTAAAATGAGGAGTTTCAGTCGGTAGTGCCTCACCTCCACCAGACTTTATATGGCACTCACATTGAATACAAGTTCCTCCTCCTCCACATGCTGATGGAAGAAATATCTTTTGGGCGCTTAGAGTTGTCAATAAAGAATCACCTGATGCAACTTCAATTTCTTTTTCTCCGTTAATTTTGATTTTGACAGGTCCAGATGGAGATAATTTTTCTTTTACAAAAAGTAAAAGTAGAATTAACAGTAGTGAAACAACTAGTAGAATTCCAACTACTAATAAAATTGACTGCATGATAGATGTGGCTAAAAACATTTTCTAATTTATATCATTATTAATTTCATACACTATTTCTTCCTGTTCATCTTCTTTCACACTGACTTTTTCAGATTCATCATTTTGAACTAAAATTTCTTTAGGTGCTTCATCACCTCCAGTTAACATTCCGCCAAAACTCATAAAACCTATAGCCATAAGACCGGTAATGATAAATGTAATACCCAAACCTCTTAAAGGTCCAGGAACAGAGGAATATCTAATTTTTTCTCTAATTGCAGCAATTGCTAAAATCGCAAGAAAGAACCCAAATCCAGACCCTATTCCGTAAGTTGTAGCCAATTGTATAGAAGCTATTTCCCTAGACTGCATGAATAATGATCCACCTAAAATAGCACAGTTTACCGCTATTAATGGCAAGAAAATTCCAAGTGAATTATAGAGAGAAGGTGAAAATTTCTCCACAATAATCTCGACGAGCTGAACCATTGTTGCAATTGTTGCAATAAACATAATAAAAGAAAGAAAACTCAAATCATAATCGATTAAGCTTTCATGAAGCCATGCTAATGCACCATCTTGTAAAATATATTGATCAAGTAGCCAATTTAATGGAACTGTAATTGCCAAAACGAAAGTGACAGCTGCACCAAGACCAATTGCTGTGGAAACTTTTTTTGATACAGCAAGATAAGAGCACATTCCTAAAAATGTTGCAAATACCATATTATCAATAAAAACAGACTTAAAAAATAATTCTATATGTTCCATCTATTCTTCAATTAAATGTTTACTTCTTGCTCTTTGGACCCAAATTATAATTCCTACTACAATTAAAGCCATGGGGGAAAGCAACATAAATCCATTGTTTTCATAACCAAATGCGTATAAAAATGTCTTATCAATCGGATCTCCTAATATAGGAATACCCCATAAAGTACCTGAACCTAGTAACTCTCTAAAGAAACCAACAATTATAAGTATTACTGCATAACCAAATGCATTTCCAATCCCGTCCAAAAATGATCTCCACAATCCGTTTCCAAGAGCAAATGCTTCAAATCTCCCCATAATTATACAATTTGTAATTATCAGCCCTATAAAAACTGAAAGTGTTTTGCTGAGTTCATAGGCATAAGCTTTTAGCACTAAGTCAACTATAATTACAAGTGTTGCAATAACAGTTAGTTGAACAATTATCCTAATTTTTGAAGGAACTATATTTCTAATCATTGAAATAACAACATTACCCACTCCCATAACAAATAATACTGATACTGACATTACTACCGACGCCTCAAGTTCGGCAGTAATAGCTAATGCAGAACAAATACCCAATACCTGAACAGTAATTGGATTGTTGTCAGATAATGGATCTGTTATTAATTGGCGATCTTTTTTTGAAAGTATTCCCATATTAGTTGTTATTTAAAGAATTAAAATATGGTTGATACAAACTAAGGTCACTTCTGATCATAGCCGTTACTCCATCACCTGTAATTGTTGAACCAGCAATTGCATCCACTTCATTATCATATTTATCTTCATTCTTTGGGTCAAGATTGGTTTTAGAAACAGTTACACCTTTAAAATTTCCCTGAGAATCCAATAAGGATTCTCCAATAAAATCATCCATAAAAAACCTTTGTTTGATATTAGCTCCAAGTCCAGGAGTTTCAGCTTTATGATCAAAATAAATGCCTCTGATAACCATGTTTTCATCAACTGAAACATATGCCCATATTGCATCCCAAAGTCCCTTACCTCGAATCGGTGCTACATAAAGGCTCCTTCCGTCTTTCTGTGCTATAAACAAAGGAAGCTTCCTTTCATGACTTGGATCTTTAGCTAGGGCTTTTTGCTTTTTTACGTCAATTAGATAAGCTTTGTTATCTTCAATAACCTCATCTCCTTGAATGTAAATTTGTTTTGTTATATACTTGTTAAATTCCTCTTCAGCTTTTTCTGCGGAAATAAAGCTTACATTATTACCTTCATTCTCATTAATCCCGATAGCATATAAAATATTTTGTTGTTTTTCAAGAATCTTATTAATTCTGATTTTATCCTTCAAAGATGAATCAATAGCGGCTAGAAGAGTCCCAACAATAACAACCAGACCAACTGCAAATAAAAGTGTGTATGTATTTTTTTCAGTATTAATCGCCATAATTATGCTGTTTTTAATTTTAATCTATTTAACCTCATTTTTACATTTGATTGAATAACAAAATGATCAATAGTTGGAGCAAATACATTCATTAATAAAATAGCAAGGAAAACACCTTCTGGATAAGCAGGATTAAATACTCTAATCATAATTGATATAAAACCAATTAAAAAACCATAAATCCATTTACCCTTATTAGTTTGAGCGGCTGTAACAGGATCAGTTGCCATAAAAACAGCTCCAAAAAGAATACTTCCTATTAGCAAATGTTCCCAAAAAGGAACACTCATAAGTCCGTAAAATTTACTTGATTCCGTAATTATACCTGCTTCAATAACACCATTAAAAATTAAACCCATAACAAGAGCCCCAATCAGAGTACTAAGAATAATTCTCCAACTACCAATTTTACTAAATATTAAAAATAAGGCACCAAATATTATAAGTAGTTTAGAGGTTTCGCCGATTGATCCTGGAATAAATCCAAAAAACATATCTGACATTGAATAAATAATATCTTGATTTTGAGCATAGCTGCCTAGAATAGTTTCACCTGAAATAGCTTCAGGTGAACCAGCTCGGTTTACCGCATCATAAACCCAAACTTTATCTCCACTCATCCAGGTTGGATATGCAAAAAATAAGAAAGCTCGAATTGTTAGTGCAGGGTTTAGAATATTCATTCCTGTTCCTCCAAAAACCTCTTTTCCAATTACAACTCCGAATATAACTGAAACAGCAAGCATCCAAAGAGGTAAGTCAACAGGAATAATCAGAGGCACAAGCATACCAGTTACTAAATATCCCTCTTCCACTTCATGGCCCTTGATAACCGCAAAAATAAATTCAACTGTCAATCCAACTGCATAGGAAACAATCACCAGCGGAAGTACTTTCATAGAACCTATCATTAGATTGTCAAAAGTTAAAAAGTTAACAAATAGTGAAGCCTGAGTGGAAATACCATTTGCAGCATCAATAGCAAAATTATGTTGATATCCTGCATTAAATATTCCAAAAATGAGACAAGGAACCAATGACATAATAACTGTATTCATTGTTCTTTTTAAATCATCTGCAACTTTTATGTGTGTTCCAGATGAGGTAACATCATTAGGAGTAAAAAGAAAAGTATGGAATGCATTAAAAGCAGGGGCCATAGTCTTACCTTTAAAACTTTCTTTTATATCATGTAGTTTTGACTTTATTGACATAATTAACCTATTTCTTTTTTCATTAAATCTAGTCCCTCTCTAATAATATCTTGATGAGGTTGTTTCGAAACACATATAAATTCAGTGAGAGCAAAATCTTCGGGAGAAACCTCATACATTCCAAGGGCCTCCATTTCGTCTAGATCCTTATACATACATGCTTTTAAAATTTGCATAGGATATATGTCTAGCGGAAAAACTTCTTCAAAAGACCCAGTGACAACAAATGCCCTGTGCTCACCATTAGTATTTGTATTTAAATCATATTTTTTGTTAGGAAATAGCCACGAAAAGGTAAGTGCTCTGGAAACAGAAAACTTATCAAACATTGGTTTAGCCCATCCAAACAAATCATAATCATTACCCTCTGGAATAGCTGTTATTTCATTACTGTAATATCTTACATGAGCACTGGATTCTAATTTTACTCCAGTAAGGACATTCCCAGAAATTATTCTGGCATTATTTTCTTTTAATTTAATAAAACTAGAAATATTTGATCCAATTAATATTTTAATGTATTTTGGATTTGATACTGAAGATCCAGCTAAGGCAATTATTCTTTCAGCCGAAAACTTTCCTTCCAATAATGCCTTACCTATTATGGATAAATCCGGTAGGTTTAAAGTCCAGATTATATCCCCTTTATTAATAGGGGAAACCTTATTGATAATTGTACTTAAATTACCTGATGGATGAGGGCCTGAAACATTATGAATAATCACATCATTCAGTTCTCTTAAAAAACTATTGCTTTCTTTTCTAAGAGAAATGTTAATAGGGCAATTGCAGAGCTTAGATAAAATTGATATTGCTTTTGAAATACTTTCTTTTTCGTCCTTGGTTATAAAATCAAAATCTGCGGCTAATGGTGATGAATCAAATCCAGAAATAAAAATTTGTTTTGGATTTGAATTCGGGTCAGCGATCACGTCATATGGACGTTGCTTAATAAACGGCCATAATCCATTTTCAAGAAAAAAGTCAATGATGTGAGCTGGTTCTTCAGATTTTATTTTTTCTATTTTTTTGTAAGAAATTACTTTATCAGCTTCTATTTTAATTTCTAAAACTCTTCTTCTATCACCTCTAACAATTTCTTTTATTTTTCCGGAAACGGGTGAGACAAATTTAACTCTATCAGAATTTTTATCAAAAAACAAAGCTTGACCAGCTTTAATTGAATCATTTTCCTTAATAAGTAATTTGGGAAAAATGCCATGGAAATCTGAGGGATAAATTGAAAAATCCTTTGAGAATTTTGCCTCTTCAATTTGAAGCGAAGGAGCACCTACTAATCTTAAATCTAAACCCTTGCTTACAACAATGTCTACAGACATAATTTTGATCTGTTAGTTTTCTAAATTAATTTCGCTGCAAAAATAAGCCAATATTGAAGATATTACAATTAATTTTTAATTATTTTTATGATGTTTTTTTAACAAAAATGAAAAAAAGATTCATTCTAATAAGTATCTTCTATTTGGTTGTAAAAATTGCATTTTCACAATCAATAAGCCCTGAGTTAGTAAAGTCTATTTCGTTTCAAAAACCAAATGATAAAATAGCCTCTAATCTTTTTATAGGTAGCATTGGAGAGGGTTTTAAAATGTCATTTGATATTCTTTCAGGATTTGAGTTCGACTTATATTATCAATTAGAACACTGTGATTTTAACTGGGAAAAATCACAACTTTTGAAATCTGAATATTTGCTAGGATTTGATGATGTAAAAATCGAAAATTATTCAAGTAGTTTTAACACTTATCAAATTTATACTCATTACAGTGTAAGTTTTCCAAATTCAAATACAAGATTTAAAAAGTCAGGTAATTACATTATTAAAATTCTCGACGAATATGGGGAAGAGTTATTTAGAAGAAAGTTTATAATTTTTGAAAACCTAGCCACAGTTCAAACCGAAATTAAAAGATCAAGAGTCATAGAATTTATTAATGAAAAACAAGTTGTAAATTTTGAGGTAAACCCTATTGGTATTCGATTCAATAATCCAAGTCAAACAGTCAAAATAAAAGTTTTCAAAAACAATGACTTAAATTATATGATAGATGATATTAAACCTCAATATAATTTAGGTAAAAAACTGATATATAAATACGACAAGGAATTGAGTTTTTGGGGAGGAAATGAGTATTTATATTTTGAAAATAAATTTATTCGCAACACCAATATTAAAATTAGGGGATTTGATCTAAATGATATTTATAGTAACTTTCTTTATACGCACATTCCAAAAAAAAATAAGAAATACTCATATAATCCAGACATAAATGGTGGATTTTTATTTGATGTAAATAATTCCATAAATCCCGAATTTGAAGCGGATTATGCAAACATTCATTTTTACTTAAACAAGCCAAATTTTTTAGATAAGGGCAGCAATATTTATGTTATCGGTGATTTCAATAATCACGAAATCTCTAAAAATCATATTATGTCTTTCAACCCAAAAACTAGTCAATATGAAGCAATATTCAAACTGAAACAAGGTTTCTATAATTATAAATATGTTGTAGTGGATAGTAATAATAAAATTGTTCGTGGGAATATTGATGGGAATTTTGATGAAACCGAAAATGAATATAATATTATTGTATATTATCGAAACTATGGGGAAAGATATGACAGAGTCATAGGTGTCGGAAAAGGACTTTCACAACACATTACAAACTAAAAAAAATTCATTAATTTTATTTGTAATTATGGTAACACAAATAACTAAGGGAATTAAGATATCAGTAGAAACTTTTTTTCAAGGCACCTATTACAAGGAAAACAAATTGCATTATGCATTTGAGTATTCTATTTCCATTGAAAACCAAAGTTCAGACATTGTTCAGCTCAACTCAAGATATTGGGTAATATTAGACTCACTTAATGACGAAAAAGTTGTAAATGGGGAGGGTGTAATAGGTAAAAAACCTGTGATAAAGCCTGGAGAAATACACAAATACAAATCTGGATGTTTGTTAGCATCACCTTTTGGCTCAATGAGCGGTTTTTACAGAATGATTAACCTAAGTAACACTAATAGGTTTAAAGTAATTATACCTTCATTTAAATTAAGTGCACCATTTGCTACTAATTAGAAAAAAGTTAAAAATTAGTTGTATTTTCACGGACCAAAATAACGCATATGAGTACAGGTTTTTTTAAAGTTCCAAAAGCTAAAAACGAAATAGTTAAGTCTTATCGCTCAGGATCTTCTGAAAGAAATGATGTAATAGAAACTTATCATAGGATGATCAATTCTGTAATTGAGATTCCAATGTACATCAACGGAAAAGATGTAAAATCCAATGATAAAAAAACTATTAGACCACCACACAACCATCAAAAGGTTGTTGGTGAATATTATACCGCTGAACCGCAACACATTGATGACGCAATTGAATCGGCTCTTGCAGCAAAAGAAAAGTGGGAAAATATGTCATGGGAAAATCGATCTGCAATATTTATCAAAGCAGCAGAACTAATTGCCGGCCCATATAGATCAAAAATTAACGCTGCAACTATGATTGGTCAATCAAAAACAGTCCATCAAGCAGAAATTGATTCAGCTTGTGAGTTGATCGATTTTTTAAGATTTAATGTGGAATATGTTTCACAAATCTACAGCAACCAGCCAGAAAGCAATAATAATGCATGGAATAGAGTTGAATATAGACCTCTTGAAGGATTTGTTTACGCAGTAACCCCTTTTAATTTTACAGCGATCGCTGGAAATTTACCAACTTGTATGGCTATGCTAGGAAATGTTGTTCTTTGGAAACCAAGCAGTACTCAAATTTATTCAGCAAAAATCATTATTGATGTATTAAAAGAAGCTGGCTTACCCGACGGGGTCATAAATGCAGTCTATGGTAATGCCGCTCTAATAACTGAAAAGACCCTCTCAAGAAAAGAATTTAGCGGACTTCATTTTACAGGGTCAACATCTGTATTTAATAGTTTTTGGAAAACCATTGGCGAAAATATTTCTAACTATAATACTTATCCGAAAATTGTTGGTGAAACCGGTGGAAAAGATTTCATTTTAGCACATAAATCAGCAAATCCAAAGCAAGTTTCAACAGCTATAACAAGAGGATCTTTTGAGTTTCAAGGACAAAAATGTAGTGCTGCTTCTAGGGGTTATATTTCTGAGTCAATTTGGGATGAAGTCAAAAAGAATCTTGATGATGATTTAAAATCTATTTCAATGGGATCACCCGAAAATTTTGAAAATTTTGTCACATCTGTAATCGACGAGAAATCATTTGACAAGATATCAAAATACATTAAAGATGCTTATTCCAGTAAAGATGCAGAGGTAATTATTGGCGGGAATTATGATAAATCCAAGGGTTATTTTATTGAACCAACTGTAATTCTCACTAAAGATCCTAACTATGTAACTATGCGCGAGGAAATTTTTGGACCCGTCATGACAATATATGTTTATTCTGATGATAGATTTGAAGAAACACTTAAACTGGTAGACAAAACGAGTGAATACGCCCTGACAGGCGCAATTTTAGCATCTGATAGATATATAGTTGAGAAAGCAACAAAAGCTCTAAAACATTCAGCTGGTAATTTTTATATAAACGATAAACCAACAGGAGCTGTTGTTGGAAAACAACCATTTGGTGGTGCAAGGGGGTCTGGAACTAACGATAAAGCTGGAAGTATGCTTAACCTCTTGAGATGGGTTTCTCCTAGACTGATAAAAGAGACGTTTGTTACTCCGACAGACTACAGATATCCATTTTTAGACGAATAAATTAGTTAAAATCCTGAAATTCAGTTACTGCCGCTGATTGTGAGTTTATTGTTGTGTTTTCCGAATTAACAATAAAAGCAACTATGTAAGAATTATCCACTTGAATTTCTGAGTTTGACATATCTAATGAAAAGGTCTTTGTTATATCATCATAAGGTTGTGTATCATCAAAATTATCTCCTAGAATCCCAGTGAGGCTATGCAACAAAACATCATTATGAATGTAATCTTCTATTGGATTTCCCATTCCATAAAAGTAACTAGTATCGTCATAATTTAAATAATTAGATTGATCTGCAATCAATCCATTTTTAGTGACATAAACAACTAATTTATGGTCAATCAATGGACTGGAGGACACAAAACGAACACTAACATTCAGACTGCTATTTTCAATATGACTCTCAATCGATATTGCCAAGCTGTTTTGGACATCTATGTAATCATCGAGCAAATTTAAGTCATAAGGTTCAACCCACTCAGTGGTTCTATTTATTCTAGACTCTGGTAATCCAAATGGTCCTAATGCGCCTGTTAGCTCCTGTTCTTGAGGTAACGCAAATTGATCATTTTGATGTGTTGCAACAACAGAAATTTTATCAGCATAAAGTTCCCTTGCATGCTCTATAGCTTGTTTTACAGGTGGACAATATCCGCACCATGTTCCGGTAAAATCCTCAATTAATACTTTGTTAATCGGATTTACTACATTATAAGTGATTTCCTCAGTGTTATATAACTGTCCGTTGATTAAATATTCAGCAAAGACAGTATAACTACCAATTTCATCATGAATAATATGATTACCTAAAATTTCAGATCCATCTACATAAAAAATTGATATATCAGAAACATCATTTTCATTTTGATCAAAGACATAAAATTGGATGTTTTGACCAGAGATGTAGGAGCTTTTTACGTTGATACCTGAAACAATTTCTGGCTCTTGTGTTAAATGGGAAAAATTCTCCTGATCACTACAGCTTATTAGCAATAAGGAAATAAAAAGAAATTTAAAAAATATTATTTTCATAGTTAAGAGGATTTCAAATTTACATATTTTGAAAATTAAATAAGCAATATTAAAAAAGAAAGTATATTTACAAGTGTTTATGAAAAGAATTTTACTTTTTTTAATCTTACTTATTTCCTTCTCTGCATACTCACAAAAGAGTATTCCAAATATAAATTTAAATGACCTTGAAGGAAAAAAAACTAAAATTTTTGATGTTATTGACGATAATAAAATCACTGTAATATCATTATGGGCAACGTGGTGTGTTCCTTGTATTAAAGAACTTGATGCAATTAACGAAGTTTATTATGATTGGAAAGAAGAATTAGATTTTAACCTGATAGCAGTTAGTGTAGATGATAGCAGATCAGCTAGAAGAGCTAAAGCACTAGTAAACGGAAAGGCTTGGCCATACGAAATATATTTAGACTCCAATCAAGATTTTAAAAGAGCACTAGGCACATCATTTATACCCCAAACTCTAATAGTAAAAAATAGAAAAATATTATATCAACACACTGGTTATCAGCCTGGTGACGAAGATTACCTTTATGAAAAATTAAATACATATGCGGATTAAAATTAAATTAATAGCAATTTTTATTTGCTTTTCCTACGTATCTCATTCTCAACAGAATACTTTCATTTATGGTAGTATTGAGAGCAACTCTCAATACTTACAAGATGATGAGGGTTTAAATTTTTATTCTCCCTCTGATAATTTTCGTTCTAACAATTATTTACAATTAGATTTTCAAAACGGAAATTTTTCATACGGAATTCAATATGAAAGCTATCTGCCTAGTGCTTTGTTAGGATATTCAGAAATATTTGATGGAAACGATGGAATAGCTCAATATTACATGAAATATGTAAATGAAAACAATGAAATTACTGTGGGATCATTTTATGAGCAATTTGGAAATGGACTTGTTTTTAGAGCATGGGAGGACAGGCAGCTTGGTATAAATAATTCTATCAGAGGAATTAGATACAAATTTTATGCTAATAGAGTAGTAGAGATTTCAGCAATACACGGAAAACAACGATATGGGTTTAATTACTCAAATTCAGTTATATCTGGAGTTAATTCTAATATTAACATCTCTGAATTTTTAAAACTCAAGAAATTTGGTTTTTCATTAGGTTTAACCCATTTAAACAGATATCAAAAATTAGATGCCGGATTTGGAGAACCTGAAAATGTCAACATAAATGGATTAAGATTAAACTTCTACTATAAAGATTTTTATGTCAACGCTGAATTAGCTAAAAAAGGAAAGGATGTTTTAGCGAATGAAGGAGAAATATTATCGCAAAGAATGTACGATGGTACAGCATTACAAATTGATTTTGGATATTCAAAAAAAGGACTTGGAATAAACTCATCAATAAGAAGACTTGAAAATTTTAATTTTTACAGCGATAAACTTGCTGAGGGGAATATTTACAACCAAAAAACTTTGAGCTTTGTGCCTGCTCTTACAAAACAACAAGATTATCTATTAACAAATATATATGTTTATAACTCACAGCCCAGGTTGGTTATTAATAATGTTGAACAAAGGGTGGGAGAAATTGGGTTTCAAAATGACATCTTTTACTCTTTTAAAAAGGAGACTTTACTAGGTAAATTCAGAACCAAGTTAGCTATAAACTTTTCCTATTGGGGGGCTATAGGGGCAAATTTTAACGATGATGAATCTTATGATGTTGATTTTATTGGAAAGGGAGAAAAATATTATCAGGACTTCAACATTGAAATAAAAAACAGATGGAATAAAAACCTAAGTACCACGCTAACTTTTCTTGACTTGTCAATTGACAATGGCGTAGCACTTGGTGGTCCTCTGGGAGTCGATGGTAATATTGATGCTCATGTCGGGGTTTTTGAGCTTAATACTAAGGATAATAAAAACAGAAATAATAGGTTTGTCTTACAACACTTATGGACCAAGGAAGACAGAAAAGATTGGTTGGGTTTTGTTTATGAATTAGGAATTAGTAATAATATTAACTTTTTCATTTCGGATATATGGAACTATGGAAATTCTGAAAAGCTACACTATTATAACATAGGCGGAAGCTACTCAAAGGGAAGCGCTAGATTGAGTGCTAATTATGGTAGACAAAGAGGTGGACTGGTTTGTGTGGGTGGAGTTTGCAGATTCGTTCCGGAAAGTAATGGTTATAATTTAAGTTTATCTTACTCCTTCTAAGGGATCAAAACTTTCTTGGTAATAATCTGGTTTTCATCAGATTCAAATGACAAAAGGATATACTGTTTAGAAAGATTTGTAATATCAATTGTATTATTACCAATTTGGATTGAATTTTGTAAAAGCTTCTTACCATTAAGATCATAAATTTTCAAAGATAAATCATATTCTGAGTTGATATATAATTTATCATTTAGCAAATAATAATTAAACTTTAGACTATCAAAATTATCTACTCCTAAATTAGCTGAATAGTAATAGTGTATAGTGAAATCAGTTTGCAACTCAGCTTGACTCACTAACCCATCCCCATTTTCATCACACATATAAAATCTAAATGAATATTCAACCGGATCATTTCCATTTCCAGGATCAGAATTAAAAAAATGGTCGCCATCTGCAATTTGGGTATCACCAGCCCCTATGTATACGTATGGTTGAGCTTGATTTATCGGGTAAGATTGACCAAGATCAATTCCAAAATAACATTCCCCAAAACATAACTCCATCATACTTCCATCGGTGCCAGAAAAACTTTCAGCTTCTACCCTAACCCTTATAGTTTCAGAGGTGTTGTTACGAATCTTGTAAGTGAAAGATGCATCAGGATATTCAACAGTGTCAAATTGTAAAATATCATTATCAGAGAAAGAGTTGCCATCAAGATCCTCAAGGGTGATTGCATATTCAACTTGTGAAAATGAATTAACAGAAAAAAATATTAGAAATATGAAAGATAATATTGATGAATTTTTCATTAAATTAGATTTTACAATAGATACCCAAATATAACAATTAGCTGATTACAATGAAAAATTACAAATATTTATTACTATTTTTTTTACTTATATTTCAAAAAAATGTTAGCCAAAATTTTGTTTCTACAAGCCCTGAAAACAAAAAAGCATTAGTGGAAAAATTTACTGGTATAAACTGTAACTACTGTCCTTGTGGGGATGTAGTCATATATGGTGCCGTAGATAGTAATCCTGAAAACATTATTGTGGTTAAAATTCATGAAGGTAGCTATGCTGTTCCAGGATCAGGTCAACCAGATTTTAGAACCAACTATGGGGATGCATTATCCAGTCAATCATTTAATACCGGCAACCCTCAAGTTTCGATAAACAGACATTTTTTCCCCGATTATACCAGTGGTGGTGGAACTGCAATTAGTGCATGCTATTCTAACGCTAGTGGAATAGCGATGCAAAGTCCTCCAACTTATGCAATTGATGAAATTTTAGCTGAACCAGCATATTTAAATGTAGCAGCAGAAGCAGAAATTAACTATTCAACTAACACATTAACTGTTAATTCAGAGGTTTATTACACAGGTATTAGCCCAACCCCATTAAATTACTTAAATATTGCTATTGTTCAAGACAATACGATTGGTTTCCAAGCAGGTTCATCACTTGCAGCTGGTGGAGCTAACTTTGTTCACAATGATAGGCTTGTTGACTTTATTACCGGGCAATGGGGAGAAGAAATTACTACAGCTGAAGGAAGTCTAATTCAAACGACTCACTCATACAATATTCCAGAAAACTACAATGGAATACCAGTAGTATTAGATGACCTAAAAGTTATTGTTTTTGTTTCAGAGTCAACCCAGGAGGTTATAAATGTAACTAGAGCAGAAATGGAATATAACACTTTAACTTATGACTTATCGGTAGATTCAATTGACAGTCCCGTAATTGCTGGAAATCTTTCTGAAAATGAAAGTGTAACTGTAACAATCTCAAACAATGGTGATAATGATATATCAAATTTTGAAATGTCCTATGATGTTGATGGTATAAATATTTCAACAGAAAATTATACTGAAACAATTTCATCTGGCTTAACAACACAATTTACATTCGAAGTTACTTATGATTTTAGCGAAGTTGGTGATTATAGCTTAGTAGTTTTTGCTTCTTTTAACGAAGATGAAAATCAGAATAATAATTCAATTTCTGAAATAATAACAAATGTAGGTGGTGGAGATTGCCCCGACGAATATGGCCCCCCAATTATCTGGAGAGAAAATTTTGAATGTTATGAGCCATTTATATCTGAAAATATTGGAGATTGGATAATATACGATATTGACGGGTTAGCTACATATAGCTCTGCTGCTATGGATTTTCCAAGTGAGACATATTCTGGTGCAGGATTTATTTATAACCAAGCCTTAGCTACTGCTACTAACGATCCCAACACAAATCCACAAGAGCCCAGCTGGTGGGAAACTTATGAAGGCAATCAAGGACTGTATTTCATTTCTTGTGTACCTTCTGGCTCTGTAACCCAAAATAATGATTGGATGATAAGTCCTGAAATTTCTTTGGTTAATATTGAATCCCCAACATTAAGATTTATGGCAAAAACCCTTAAAGACGATTGGGGTCTAGAGAGGTTTAGAGTTGCTATTGGAAATTCCACAAATTATAATGAATTTACGGTTATTTCAGAAGGAGCATATTTGGAAGCGCCCACAGATTGGACATTATATGAATTTGATTTGTCAACTTACGAAGGACAAAACATTAGAGTTGGAATAAACTACGTCAGTGATGATAATTTTGTCTTACAAATGGATGAATTTGTAGTTGAGGGAACACTTGGTTTAAATGATAATGAAATTTCAGATTTTGAATATTATTTCGACAGGTTTAATAATTTACTAAGTATTAGCTCAGGTGAAATATTAAGAAATATTGAAATTTTCAATATGTTGGGTCAAAAAGTAGTTGACGAAAAGATTAATAATTATAACCATCAGCTCTCTCTATCAAATCCTTCTACATCAATTTATTTTGTAAAGGTTGAAAGTGATAATGGAATAAATACTTTTAAAATAAGTGTAAGGTAAACTAGGCTGGGATAAATACAATCTTTTTATTATTGAAATAGTGGATGTCAAAAATATCTTTGATATCCACTATTTTTTTTTCTTTAATATTGATTAACTCTTTATTAATATCTCCGCCCTTAAGCGCAATTATTCCATTTGAAATTCCATGTTTAGAATTATTATTAAATCTTCCTTTTGACCATTTTACCAAGTCAGGGATTTTTGCAACAGCCCTTGTTACTAAAAAATCGTATTTACAATTTAAGTCCTCGGCTCTGGACCATTCAAATTTGACATTCTGAAGTTCTATTTCCTTCACAACCTCTCGAACTACTCCTATTTTTTTTTTAATGCTATCAACCAAAATAAAGTTACTCTCAGGGAAGATTATTGCCAGTGGAATACCAGGAAATCCTCCTCCTGTTCCTAGGTCTAAAATTGTAGTGTTTTTTTTAAATTTTATGAACTTTGCAATGGCTAGAGAATGAAGAACGTGTCTAAGGTATATATTTTCGATATCTTTTCTTGAAATGATATTTATTTTATTATTCCAATACTCGTATATATTTTTCAACTTAGAAAACTGATCAATTTGTTTTTTGTTCAGATCTGGAAATTGGTCAATAATAATCTTCATATTTAAAGTTATTAAACAAAAGTATAATATTGTAAACAAAAATTTTAATAATTAAGACTATGTATTATTTTTAGGCAACTTAAAATTATGGAACATTATTTATCTAAAAGAGTAAAAAATCTTGCAACTTCCCAGACACTCGCTATGGCTGCAAAAGCAAGGGAACTTAGAGGTCAAGGAAAAGACGTAATTGGCTTGAGTTTAGGCGAACCTGATTTTAATATTCCTGATTTCATTAAAGATGCTGCAAAAAAAGCTATTGATGAAAATTATAATTCATATACCCCAGTAGATGGTTATTTAGATTTAAAAAAAGCCATAATAAAAAAATTTGAAAGAGATAATGGATTAATATATAGTCCATCCCAAATTGTGGTTTCAACAGGTGCTAAACAAGCATTATATAATATTGCATCAGTACTTATAAATCCAGGTGATGAGGTAATTTTACCCTGTCCATACTGGGTTAGTTACGCTGATATTATAAAATTAAAAGGAGGTATTCCAGTTGAAGTAAAAACCGACATTGAAAACGATTTTAAAATGACCAGTACGCAACTTAAAAGTGCCATTACAGAAAAAACAAAAATGATATGGTTCAGTTCTCCATGTAATCCTAGTGGATCTGTTTATTCTGACGAAGAACTTTCGGTACTCTCAAAAGTACTTGAAAATAATGAAAACATTTTTATAGTTTCTGATGAAATATATGAACATATAAATTATAAAGGTGGTCACAATAGTATTGGAACTCATAACGCAGTAAAAGACAGAACAATAACTGTAAATGGTGTTTCTAAAGCTTTTGCAATGACTGGATGGAGAATAGGCTATATTGGTGCCCCAGAATGGATTGCGAGAGCTTGCAATAAAGTTCAAGGTCAGGTAACAAGTGGTGCTAATTGTATAGCACAAAGAGCAGTGATTACTGCCCTAAATGAAAACCCTGATAAAATTGAATATATGGTTGAGGAATTTAAGGCAAGAAGGGACTTAATACTTGAATTACTGGGCGAAATCAAAGGATTCAATTGTAATATTCCTGATGGTGCATTTTATGTTTTTCCTAATATTTCTCATTATTTTGGAAAATCTATAGACGGATTTAAAATTAACAATGCATCTGATATGTCCATGTTTCTTCTTGATAAAGCACTAGTTGCTACCGTAACAGGTGATGCTTTTGGAAATCCAAATTGTATTAGGATTTCCTATGCAGCTTCAGCGGATCAAATAAAAAAGGCTGTAAATAGAATCAAATCAGCATTAAAAAATTAGTAGTCCTATCTGTTATTCCAAAAATAAGGTGTAAACACTATTAGAACAGTAAATAACTCTAGCCTGCCTAGTAACATTAAAAAGGAAGACCACCACTTAGCTAGTAATGGTAATTCAAAGAATGTATTCATTGGCCCATATGAACCGATCGATGGACCAACATTACCAAGACTTGATGCAGAAACACCTAGTGATGATTGAAAGTCTAGACCCAACAAAGCAAAAACAATTGTCCCGATCATAAATGAAAGCATATAAACAATAAAAAAGCCTAATATATTATGGATTATTTCAGATGATACAGAGGTTTTATTGTATCTAAGAGGTATAATAGCATGAGGGTGTAATATTTTCTTAAATTGTAAAATACCGTTTCTAATAATTAATAGATGACGCATAATCTTAAATCCACCTGACGTACTTCCTGCTGATCCACCCAAAAACATCATACCAAAAAACATAAGCAAAAGAAGTGGTGACCAAGATGTGTAATCTGCTGTAACAAAACCGGTGGTTGTAATAATTGATGTAACTTGAAATAATGAATGTCTAAATACACCTTCTATTCTGTTAAATTGACTTTCGTTTTCGATTAAAAAGTCTGTGTTAAAATAAAGGATCAAAGAAACAGAAGCAGTAAAGCCAAAAATAAATAAGAAATAAATTTTAAACTCCTCATCCCTAAAGATTTTCTTAAAATTGAACTTAAATCCAAAATAACTTAAAATAAAATTTGTTCCAGCTAAAAACATAAATATTATTACAATGTACTGAATCATCGGGTTAGAATTCCAGTGACCTAAACTTGAGTTTTTTGTTGAAAAACCTCCTGATGCTATATTACTCATTGAGTGATTTATAGCATCAAAAAATGACATTCCTGCAAGCTGTAAACAAAATGTCTCGATAGCGGTGTAAGAAACATAGATCAACCAAAGTCTCTTTGCTGTATCTGTAATTCTCGGATGTAGTTTGTCGGTACTTGGTCCCGGAGACTCTGCACTGAATAATTGCATACCGCCAATTCCTAAGAGGGGCAAAATAGCAATTGCAAATACAATCATACCCATTCCCCCCAGCCAATGTGTGATACTTCTCCAAAATAAAATTCCCTCAGGAAGTACTTCAACATCATTTATTATTGTAGAACCTGTTGCAGTGTAGCCAGACGTTGTTTCAAAAAATATATTTGAAAAACCATCAATAGTCCCTGTTAAAATGTAAGGAATGGTTCCAGAGAATATCATGATAATCCAACCTAGTACTACAACTAAGTAGCCTTCTCTTTTATTTATCTGCTTATCATGATTTTTATTAAGAAATAGCATTAGTAGTCCAACCACAGAAACTAACACGCCAGACAATATGAGACTACCGGTTATACCATCTGCATAAATAAAGCTTAAAAATGCAGAAATAAACATAAAGCCACCATTGATTATCAAAAGAAAACCAAGAAAATATATTATGATTTTAAGATTAATTTTCATTTAGAAAAGTTTTTCAACTTTTTGGATTGAATCGTTTAAACAACAAACTACTATTCTGTCCCCACTTAATATTTTAAAATCTCCAAGAACTATATATCCTTTTCCATCCCTGATAACACCAGCTATAATTGCACATCTAGGGAAATCTAAATCTTTAATTGTTTTATTGCAAACTTCAGAATCTTCATTTACGACATATTCAAGTAATTCAGCATCCATATTTGCAAGTTGAGATATAGCCACTACCTCCGCATTGTGCACGTGCTTTGATATGGCATCTGCAGCCAGTAATTTTTTATTTATTAAAGTATCAATACCACTTATTTGTGTAAGTTTATAATAATCAAGATTATCTACTAATGCTACAGTCTTATTTATGCCTTTTGATTTTGCTATAAGGCTTGACATAATATTTGTCTCTGAATCACCTGTCACCGCGATGAAAGAATCCATTTGATCAAGATTCTCCTCTTCTAATAACTCTGAATTAGTACCATCTCCGTAGATAACAAGACACTCTTCTAAGTCTTCGGCCAATTCTTCAGCACGTTCCTTATTGATTTCTACTAATTTAACATTAAATTTATTGGATGATAAATCTTCAGCAACCTTCTTTCCCACTCTACCTCCACCAAGTATCATTACATTTTTAATTACTCCATTGTTTTGACCAGAAAGTTTTAATAATTCTTCTGCCCCTCCGGGTTCTGTCATAAAAACGATATGATCTCCAGAATGAAAAACAGTGTCTCCGCGAGGAATTATGGTTTTTTCTTCTCTTTTTATCGAAATCGGGAAAAAGTGTGTTTCAGGAAATATCTCAGCCGCCTCAACTACAGTTTTTCCTACAAATGTTGAGGTATGTGTAGCGCTTAAACCTAAAGTTAATAAAGCCCCTTCATCAAATTCAAAAGGATCTGTAAATTCAGATCTATTAATAACCATATATATCTCCTTGGAAGTTAAAATTTCAGGGGATATTAATTCACTTATACCTAATTCTGAAAAGTCAATATTATCATTTTCTTTTAGTTCAGGGTTTGAAATTCTTGCTATTGTCTTCTTTGCACCTAATTGCTTTGCTAAATAACAGGAGGTTAAGTTGATTGCCTCACCTGCGGTGACCCCAACAAATAAATCTGCTTCCTCGACATTTGCCTTATTTAAAACAGATATGGAAGTACAATCGCCCTGAACTACTCTTATATCTAATTGACTATTAGGGAAAGTTAATTTTTCATCATTGGAATCTATGAGCGTTATCTCTTGTGATTCATATGATAATAATTTTGCTAAATGAGATCCAACTTCGCCAGATCCCGCAATTATTATTTTCATTTTTATAATTAAATATTAGGAACAAATATAATTTATTTTACACAATTGGTTACTTTTAGGCATATTTTGAGTAAATACAATATTCACAAAAAAATTATGTTATTTTATCTAGTTTTTATTTGACTAAATAACCTATGAGATCGATTTCTATAATGTTTTACTTTTTTCTGCTGTGTATAAACGGACATGCGCAGCTTTTTACTAAAAAGAAAGTGCTAAATAATGAAAACTTTGATAAGCCTCCATTATCATGGGGGTACTATCTCGGGGTGAATAACTATGATTATAATTTTGATTATGTTTCTGACATTTATGATATTCAAACTGAAAAATCGTTTGGTTTTAATGTTGGATTAATTGGAAATTTTAGAATCTCTGATTATTTTGATTTACGCTTTGAGCCCGGTCTTATTATGTCTAATAGAAATTTAGTGTTTAGTCCAAACCAATTTGGGGAAACAGAATTTAACGCAAACCTACATTTCAGAGAAATTAAGTCAACTTACATACATTTTCCACTACTGATAAAAATTTCAAGTAAAAGGGTTAATAATTTTAAGCCGTATCTTCTTGGTGGAGTTTCTACAGCGTTAAATCTTTCAAGTAAAGAAAACAGTGTTAATGATAATAGTTTAGGTGAATTTAGAACTAAAAAAAATGTTTTTTTCTATGAATTGGGTTTTGGAATTGATCTTTACCTGGAATGGTTTAAATTTAGCCCAAGTATTCGGGGAATTTTTGCAATTTCAGATGAACATGTTGACGATAACGACCCCTTAAGTCCTTGGACAAGTAATATTGAATTTATGAAAACAAGCGGGATACTAATAAATTTTACTTTCCAGTAGTCTGATTCTTAAATTCTGAAAGAATAATACCAACCGAAGTTGCTAGATTTAAACTTTCTACATTATCATTAAATCTTTGTATTGTTATCTTGTGATCAATTTGTGAGGATAATTTTTTACTCAAACCATTAGATTCGCTTCCAAAAAATATTATTTGATTATCAGAAAAAGTAAAATCTCTTAGATTTTGTCCGTTTAAGTCTGCTGCAACTGTTCTATAATTTTCACTATCCAATAATTTATGAAAATCCATATATGAAATATTTATTCTGCAAATTGACCCCATTGAGGCTTGAATAACTTTGGGGTTATAGCAATCTACACTATTGGTAGAACAAATAATATTTTTTATTCCAAACCAATCACATAATCTAATGATTGTACCTAAATTTCCTGGGTCATTAATCTCCTCAAGAGCAATAATATTTGAATTTAAATCAATCTTTAAATTTTTTGGAACTTTAAATAATCCCAAAACTTTATTTGGGGTTTTTAGATTACTGATTTGTTTCAGCTGAGAACTACTTATCGGAATATAATAATCAGAAATATTATACTTTTCTGATGATGAAAAAATATTAACAACTTCTAACTTAGATTCAAGTAATTCGTCAATTATTTTTTCCCCCTCAGCTATAAAAAAGCCTGATTGAATTCTATTCTTTTTTAATCTTAGAGACTTAATTAATTTTATTTGATTTTTAGTAATCATGTTATTTGTAATTCCTAACTTTACCCATGGTAAAATTAATATAAACTAACCTTAAAACATAACCATTCTTTATGAATCATAATATCAAACCTGGGGTAGCTACAGGTGATCAGGTTCAAGAAATACTAAAACTTGCTAAAGAAAAAAATTTTGCTCTTCCTGCTGTTAATGTCATCGGGTCTAGCAGTATCAATGGAGTTTTAGAAACAGCTAAAAAATTAAATTCTCCTGTAATTATTCAATTTTCAAACGGAGGTGCAGGCTTTAATGCTGGTAAAGGACTTGGTAATGATAATCAACATGCTGCTATTAACGGATCAATTGCTGGGGCTCACCACGTACATACAATGGCAAAAGCATATGGAGTTCCTGTTATTTTACACACAGATCATTGTGCAAAAAACCTTTTACCATGGATTGATGGTTTAATGGATGCCAATGAGAAATATTACAAAGAAAAAGGACACTCACTTTTTAGCTCGCACATGATTGATCTTTCAGAAGAGCCTATTGAAGAAAATATTAAAATTTGCAAGGAATATTTATCCAGAATGTCAAATATAGGGATGACCTTAGAGATTGAACTGGGAATTACAGGTGGTGAGGAAGACGGAGTTGATAATAGTGGGGTTGATGAATCAAAGCTTTATACTCAACCTGAAGAAGTTGCTTATGCATATGAAGAATTAATTAAGGTAAGTGATAAATTTATGGTTGCAGCAGCCTTTGGAAATGTGCACGGAGTATACAAACCAGGAAATGTAAAACTTACTCCAAAAATTTTAAAAAATTCCCAAGAATTTATTTCAAAAAAATTTAACCTACCACACAATACAATTGATTTTGTATTCCATGGAGGTTCAGGCTCATCTGTTGAAGAAATCAGAGAAGCAATAGGTTATGGCGTGATTAAAATGAACATTGATACAGATATGCAATATGCGTTTATGACTGGTGTTAGAGATTATTTCAATGAAAAAAGTGATTATTTAAAAGCACAAATTGGCAATCCTGAAGGCGATGATGTTCCCAATAAGAAATATTATGACCCAAGAAAATGGATAAGAGAAGGTGAAAGTTCTTTTGTTCAAAGACTTGTTAAAGCTTTTGAGGATTTAAATAATGTGAATACATTATAAATTTTTAGATTTGTTAATCATTAAATATGATTTATGGCTTGGTTTAAAAGACAAAGCAAAGGAATTCAAACTCCAACAGAAGAGAAAAAGGATATACCAAAGGGACTTTGGTATAAGTCTCCAACAGGTAAAATAGTAGATACCGAAGAACTTCAAGATAATTTTTATGTAAGTCCTGAAGATGATTATCACGTAAGGATTGGCAGCAGAGAGTATTTTTCAATAATTTTTGATGATAAATTCAAAGAACTAGATAAAAATCTAAGCTCAAAAGACCCTCTAAAGTTCGAAGATAATAAGAAGTATACTGACAGATTAAAAGCAGCAAAAGAAAAAACAAATTTAAATGATGCAATAAGAACAGCTGTAGGAAAATCTATGGACAATGACATTGTTATTGCTTGTATGGACTTTAGTTTTATTGGGGGTTCAATGGGTAGTGTTGTTGGTGAAAAGATTGCAAGAGCTATAGATTATTCACTTAAAAAGAAAATTCCTTTAGTAATTATTTCAAAATCAGGTGGTGCTAGGATGATGGAGGCTGCTATATCTCTGATGCAGTTAGCAAAAACATCTGCAAAATTAGCACAGCTAGCTGATGCTAAAGTTCCATATATATCTTTGTGTACAGATCCAACAACTGGTGGTACTACCGCCTCATTTGCAATGCTTGGGGATATAAATATAAGTGAGCCCCGCGCTTTAATTGGGTTTGCAGGACCTAGAGTAGTTAAAGATACTACTGGAAAAGACTTACCAAAAGGATTTCAAACAGCAGAATTTGTACTTGATCATGGGTTTTTAGACTTTATTACTCATAGAAAAGATTTAAAAAAGAAAATAAACCTATACTTAGATTTAGTTCTCAATAATCCAATCAGAAATTAGCATAAATTGATTATTTAAATATTTATAATCCATACCTAGATTTTGTCATGTCAAAATTGCTTTGAACCTCAGATGAAGATAATGACTTGTTATAAATTCTAAACTCACCATATTTCCCTCCAAACATCCCGGTATTATTTGCTCCTGGATTATCATCACCAAGGAAAATGTAATTATTACTACCACTTGCTGAATAATTTATTCCAGACTGAGAATCATTTAGCACTCCATTGACATATAGGGATTGTGTATTATTGTTATAATCCCTGATAATTTAGAAAATTAAATTATTGACTCAACCGAAAAAAATATTAGTAATTTAATTTTATACACTTTATAAATTAATCTTCATTTAATCTTATTTTACTATATTTGCGCCGCTGATATCAGCATACATAATAATCATTTAAATAATATTGGAATGTATTTAACAAAGAAAAATAAAGAAGATTTATTCAAAAAGCACGGTAAAGATGCTAAAGATACAGGAAGAGCTGAAGGTCAGATTGCCCTTTTTACACACAGAATAAATCATTTAACTGAGCATCTAAAAAGAAATAAGAAAGATTATAACACGGAAAGAGCACTTGTAAAGCTCGTAGGAAAAAGAAGAGCACTATTAGACTATCTTACTAAAAAAGATATTCTTAGATATCGTGCGATTGTTAAAGAGTTAGGATTAAGAAAATAACTCTTTTATCCATTTTGTCTTATAGTTATTCATTGGTTAAAAACTACTTCAACACACAATTTATTAAACCAAAAAATAATTATGATACCTAAAACGTATAAAGAAATAATTGATTTAGGGGATGGAAGATCCATTTCAATCGAAACAGGAAAATTAGCGAAACAAGCACACGGATCAGTAGTGGTTCAGATGGGAAAATGTATGCTTTTGTGTACAGTTGTTTCAAATTACAAAAGTGCAAATGTTGATTTTTTACCATTAACGGTGGATTACAGAGAAAAATTTGCTGCTGCCGGTAAATACCCAGGTGGGTTCTTCAAAAGAGAAGCTAGACCAAGTAGTGATGAAATATTGACAATGAGACTTGTTGATAGAGTATTAAGACCACTATTCCCAAAAGATTATCACAATGAAACTCAGGTAATGATTCAGTTAATGTCGCATGATGAAGAGGTTATGCCAGACGCATTAGCTGGGTTAGCAGCTTCAGCTGCTATTCAATTAAGTGATTTTCCTTTTGAATGTGCAATATCTGAGGCTCGAGCAGCTAGAATTAATGGTGAATTTGTAATCAATCCAAGTAGAGCTCAGTTAGAAGAAGCTGATATCGATATCATGGTTGGTGCTTCCAAAGATTCTGTAATGATGGTTGAAGGTGAAATGGAAGAATGTTCTGAAGAAGAAATGGTTGAGGCTATTAAGTTTGCACATGAATTTATCAAAAAACAATGTGATGCTCAAGAAAAATTAGCAAAAGCATTCGGTAAAAAAGAAACTCGTGAATACGATTCAGAGGAAAAAGATGAAGATTTAATGAAAAAAGTAAATGACTTCACATATGATAAATGTTATGAAGTTGCTAAAAAAGGACTCTCTAAAGCAGAGAGAAACGAGGCATTTGATTCGATAAAAGAAGAATTAATGGACTCTTTTACGGAAGAAGATTTAGAAGAACAAGAAGCTTTAATCAATAAGTATTTTCATAAATCTGAAAAAGAAGCTATTAGAAATCTAACTTTAGAAAAGGGCGTTAGGCTAGATGGAAGAAAAACAACAGATATTAGACCTATTTGGTGTGAGGTAGATTACTTACCATCCACCCATGGATCATCCTTATTTACAAGAGGTGAAACTCAAGCTCTAGCTACTGTGACTCTAGGAACTTCTAGGGAAGCTAATCAAATTGACTCACCAACACATCAAGGTGAAGAAAGATTTTATTTACATTACAACTTCCCTCCTTTTTCAACTGGTGAGGCTAGACCATTAAGAGGAACTTCAAGACGAGAGATTGGCCATGGAAACCTGGCTCAAAGAGCTCTTAAAAGAATGGTACCTACTGATTGTCCATATACAGTCAGAGTTGTCAGTGAAGTATTAGAAAGTAATGGTTCATCATCCATGGCAACAGTTTGTTCAGGTACAATGGCTCTTATGGATGCAGGTGTACAACTTAAAAAACCTGTTTCTGGAATTGCGATGGGATTAATTTCTGACGGTAAAAAACATGCGGTTTTAAGTGATATTTTAGGAGACGAAGACCATTTAGGTGATATGGATTTTAAAGTTACCGGGACTGCTGATGGAATTACCGCTTGTCAGATGGATATAAAAATCAAAGGATTATCCTATGACATACTAATTGAAGCTTTAAATCAAGCAAAAGATGGACGATTACACATCTTATCAAAATTAACTGATACAATTAGTGCACCAAACGCTGATGTTAAAGCACATGCACCAAAGATGATTACAAGAACTATCCCTGGTGATTACATTGGTACATTAATAGGTCCTGGTGGTAAAAATATCCAAGAATTACAAAAAACAAGTGGTTGTAGTCTAGTGATTAATGAAGATCCCGATACAGAGGAAGGAATTGTTGAGATTCTTGGTACTGATCAAGAGGGAATTGACATGGTATTATCTCATATTGAATCTATGCTATTCAAACCTGAAGTTGGCAGTGTATATGAAGTTAAAGTAATTAAACTTCTTGATTTTGGAGCTGTTGTTGAATACTGTGAAGCACCTGGAAATGAGGTTTTACTGCATATCAGTGAACTTGCATGGGAAAAGACTGAAAATGTAACTGATGTTGTTAATTTAGGTGATACACTTGATGTAAAATATTTTGGAGTTGATCCTAGAACAAGAAAAGATAAAGTATCCAGAAAAGCTCTATTACCTAAGCCAGAAGGTTATGTTGATAAGCCTAGGAAAACTTTTAACAGAAACAATAATAGAAAAGGATTTAATAAAAAATAAATAATATTTTTGTAAAGTTTTATTTACAAAAAATCTTCTATATAATTCACTATGAGACAATTAAAGATAACAAAGCAGGTAACCAACAGAGAAACAGCATCACTTGATAAGTACTTACAAGAAATTGGTAAAGTTGATCTGATTACGGCTGAAGAAGAAGTTGAATTAGCTCAAAGAGTAAAACAAGGAGATCAATTAGCCTTAGAAAAGCTTACAAAAGCTAATTTACGTTTCGTTGTCTCTGTAGCAAAGCAATATCAAAACCAGGGACTAACCCTTCCTGATTTAATCAATGAAGGAAATCTTGGTTTAATTAAAGCTGCACAAAGATTTGATGAAACCAGAGGTTTTAAATTTATTTCATATGCCGTTTGGTGGATTAGACAGTCTATTTTACAAGCATTAGCAGAACAATCAAGAATTGTTAGACTTCCGTTAAACAAGATTGGATCAATTAATAAAATAAATAAAACCTATGCTTTCTTAGAGCAATCACACGAAAGACCACCAAGTGCAGAGGAAATAGCAAATGAATTAGATATGACCATCAATGATGTTAAAGAATCTATGAAAAATTCAGGTCGTCATGTATCTATGGATGCTCCACTTGTAGAAGGTGAAGATTCAAATTTATATGACGTTTTAAGAAGTGGTGAATCACCAAATCCTGATAAAGAACTAATTCACGAATCACTCAGAACCGAGATTGAAAGAGCACTAGAAACTTTAACCCCTAGAGAGGCTGATGTTATCAAACTTTATTTTGGTCTAGGTAATCATCACCCAATGACTTTAGAGGAAATTGGTGAGACTTTTGATCTTACAAGAGAAAGGGTTAGACAAATAAAGGAAAAAGCCATCAGAAGGCTGAAACATACATCAAGAAGTAAAATTCTAAAAACTTACTTGGGATAAATAAAATATTATTTCATTATTGATTACCTTTAATACAAATTCTTCTAATGGGTAATCAATTAATCGCTCCATCAATACTTTCAGCAGATTTTTCAGATCTTAAGTCAGATATTTATATGGTTAACGATAGTGAAGCTGACTGGTTTCACATTGATATAATGGATGGAGTATTTGTGCCAAATATATCTTTTGGAATGCCAGTTCTAAAATCAATAAATGAATATGCTACAAAAACATTAGATGTTCATTTAATGATCGTAAATCCAGAAAAATATATTGGAAAATTTGCAGAACTAGGGAGTAATATTTTAACAATTCATTATGAAGTTTCAAAAGACACCATTCTAGAGTCTATTAAGGAAATTAAAAAATACGGAATGAAGGCTGGTGTAGCAATAAATCCAGACACCGATACAAATGTATTGGCAGAATACATCAATGATGTTGATTTAGTATGCGTAATGGGTGTATTTCCTGGATTTAGTGGGCAAAAGTTTATTGAAGCGACCTATGATAGATGTAAGCAGGTAAAAGAAATTATTATAAAACAAAATTCTAGTACGCTGATTGAGGTAGATGGAGGTGTAACTATTCATAATGCAAAAAAACTATTAGAAAATGGAGCAGATGTGTTAGTTTCTGGCAGTCATGTATTTAAGGCTGAAAATCCAAAAGAAATTATATCAAAATTAAAGCAGATTTAACAGTTTTTTAATAAGGATTTAACATAAAAATAATAGACATCTTATTTAAATTACAGATTAAAATATCGGACATTTAATCGATAATATCCGACATATTAATTTAATTTACATATATTTGATGTGCTTAAAAAACTTCATTTATGTTAGTTCGGTTAATATCATTTTTAATATTAATTAACTCTAAGTTTATTTTTTCATCTCCAAATAATGAAATAAACGGAAAATTTATTTATGATATAGATATTGAAAAAAATGAACTTTACGTATTTGATAATAGAATTTCATTAACAACTTATGATTTAATCAACGATTCAATAAAATCTAAATATCAATATGAAGCATATTTACCCGATTTTAATAATGAAACATGGGGTGGTTTCTACACAGGTGAATTTTCTTTATCAAAATCTGTTATGAATGGACTTATGGATAATTTAGTTCTCAAGAAATCAGAAAACGATGAATTCTATATTTTTCATGATGGTGGAGGTCTTGTAATGACCTTGATTGACAATAAACTTAAAAGACGGGATAACAGTTTTCCATTTATGAATAAATTTTTGGGGGATTTTATCCTTCACAATAAAAAAGTATATCACTTTGGTGGATATGGATTATTTAGGACAAATAATACTATGCTTAATTTTGATGAAAATAACACCAATCAGTGGGATGAAATTACTTTTCAAAATGAAATTCCTAATGAATTGTCATTTGGTATCTCATCATTTCATTCTCTTTTGACAAAAGATGACTATTATATTTTCGGAGGGAATAAATTTAATAATGGGAGAAAGTCAAAAAATCAATCAATTTTAAGATTCAATTTTGAAAATTTTTTTTGGACAGAACTTGGAAATATTAATTTAGATCTTTCTAATGAACCTCTGATTATTGGAAGTGGAAATTGGTTTTATGTTTTTGGTCAAGAATTTTTTCATTTTATTGATATGGAAAAATCCTCAATTTACAAGTATAAATACAAACTAGGGTTTTCCCCCGCAGATTTAAGTTCAATTAAATCATTTATATCCTACAACAATACATTTGAAAACATCAACACTCTTGACCTATCAAATGTAATACTAAATATATTTAAAAACCATAACTCAAAATCAGAAACAGTAATTTTATCAAAATATAAACTTAGCAATATAATTGATCTTGACTCAATTTCAGAAATACCTCTTTTGAAATATGAGCAATCAAGGAATCAATTCTTTGTTCCAATGCTAATTATTCTATTAGTTATTATAATTAATTTATTTTATAAAGGCCTAAAAAGAGATAAAATTTTAACAAAAAGTAAGTTATATAATTTCGAAAATGATGAACTTTTCTTTCTAGGAACACAGATTAATATAGATAATAATTCAATTGAGATATTAAAAATGCTTTTAGAAAATGATCAAATTACAAGTAATGATATTGTTGCAAAGCTTGTTGAAAATGGATTATCATATGATTATGCATCCAAAGTGAAAAATAAAATTATAGAATCCTTAAACGAAAAGTTTGAATTTATAACTAACTCATCTGAGTCATTTATAAGTATAAGTAAAAGCCCACAAGACAAAAGAATTCAGATACTTAGCCTTTTGAAGGAATAAGATTTTTTCTATTTATATACTCAAAGAAGAAAAACCAAAATAAACTCATCAAAATATAGATTATTGTAAGTTCTTTTGAGTTAAAATTTTGCTCAATTAAGAAAATTGCGATACAATTAAACCAATTAATGACGGTTAAAAATAATGATGTTCTGAGATGTGTCATACCACTATCTAGTAATATGTGATGTAAATGATTTCTGTCAGCAATAAAAGGGGATTTTTTACTTAGAATCCTGACTAGCATAACTCTTAGTGTATCTAAAACAGGAAGTGAAATCATTGAAATTGCAATAACAGGAATATTCTCAAGCTGAATCGAATAAACATCAACAAGTATCGAATCTTGAGCACTTGTAATGTATGTAATTAAGTATGTGGCAATCCAAAATCCAATGAATAGTGAACCGGCATCTCCTACAAATAATTTTTTACCCTTCGAAAAATTATATTTCATAAACATAGCGCTACAACCAATTATAATCGCTGAAACAGTGTTAAGAGTATAAAATTTATTTATATCAAAATTATATAATAGAGATGTAAAAAAGAAAATTGAAAAAATTGCTAAATAGCCATCGATGCCATCGGTTAAATTTATAGCATTCATAATGGATAAATAAACGAAACAAGTGAATATTAAACCCGGAATATATCCAATCTCATATATTCCCAAAAATCCATTCAAATTTTGAATAATTGGTAAGGTCGAATTTGCATACAAGAGCATTAAAATTAAAAAAGTAAGTACTATATATTTATTAAATGCTGAAATTTCAATAAAGTCATCATAAAAACCAAGAATTGACACTAAAATAGCCGTTGCAATAATTGGGCTAAAATTAGAAAACTCAACAAAATCCACATTGTCTAAAATTAAAGCGGCAACCATTACTACAGCAGCATAAACAACCCCACCCCCTGTGAATACTATTCCTTTATGGGCTGCCCTTGAATTTGTAGCTTTTACAAGATTATAAGTCTTTGCAAATTGAATGTATTTTCTAAAAATAAATCTTGATAAAAAAACAGTACTGATAAAAACACCTAAATAATAAAGTGAAAACGGAAATTCTACATTCATAATTCATTCAAATTTAGGAATTTAATTTCATAATATTTATTTAATTAGATAATATAATCGATTAAATAATTAGTTATAGAAAGGCAATAAAAAGGGTGTTTTTGAGTTTTTTCATATATTTGCAAACCAAAATAGTTATATGAGATATTTATGTATTTTATTATTGTTTTCAATGTTTGGTTACTCCCAAACTAATGAAGCCGTCATTAATCAAGCTATACAACAAGCTAAGGCACAAAATATCACAACTCCTGCCCAAGCTGCTCAGGCGCTTAAAGCTAGCGGATTGACAGAAGCACAAGCGAGACAATTAGCTGCTCAAAGAGGACTTAGCTATGATCAATTACTAAACGATTTTTTCTCGGATCAGAATTCTGAAAATCCTGAAGAAAATTCAGATACTGAAGACGGAGAAGAAAATGAAGACAGTGAAGAAGAAGAAGAAGAAGAAGAAGAAGAAGAAGAAGAAGACGGTGGAGATAATAAATTAGCGGGACCGAGATATTTTGGTTATGATATTTTTAATAATAACCCTTATTTAGACAAAGAATATCTTCTTGGAAATATAGATGAAGGATATCTAATAGCTCCAGGGGATGAACTAAGAATCATTACCTACGGGGATAACTCTTTTGAGCAAAATGTAAAAGTAGATAGAAACGGGAACATTAACATTAGAGGTTATGGTTTATTTTTTGCTTCAGGGAATTCTTTTAAAACATTAAAATCTAGATTAAAAATATTTTTAGGTAAATTTTTATCTGGACTAACCAGTGATCCACAAAAAACCTTCATGGACGTTTCACTAACACAGCTTAGACCTGTAAAGGTTGTAGTATTAGGTCAGGTTTATGCACCAGGGCCACATATCTTAAATACCTCAGGTTCTGCCTTATCAGCCATTTATGCTGCTGGTGGAGTAAAAACAAGTGGATCTTTAAGAGAGATAAAAATTTACAGAAACAATAAACTTTATAAAACGATTGATCTTTATGATTACATTACAAAAGGTCAACTTAGAGAAGATGTTAGACTAACAAATAATGATATTGTTTTTGTTGATACTAGAAAAAACAGATTTCTTTTACAAGGAGAGGTTTATAACAATGCTGTTTTTGAGTTAAAAGAAAATGAGGGGCTTTCAGAATTATTAAAATATTCTGGAGGTTTACCAGTAACAGCTCAAACAACTAAAGTAAATATTAGCAGAATTACTCCTGCTGATAAAAGATCTAGGGATATTATAGCTGATAGAGAATTAATAACTTTTAATTATCAAGAAGCTAAAGTTAATGGTAAAAAAGTTGTTCTTTCTGACGGAGATAAAATTACATTCTTTCCAATCTTAGATCTGGAATTAAATCAAGTAACTATTTCAGGCCATATTGTTGAACCCGGAATATATTCACTTGGAACTTATAAAGATTTAAAATCATTAATAATTGATGCTGCAAAAGGTGTTTTACCTGATGTATATATGGAAAAGGTAGATGTGAATAGTATTGTAAATGGAATAACAGTTAGTAATTCATACAATTTGAATGATATTTTAAATTCTACTAAATATGTGCCATTAAATGATATGGATGAAGTACAAATTTATAGTAACCAAAGAGTTGAAGGAGCTAAATATGTATCTATCAGTGGCTATGGTGTCGAAAATCTAACTACATCTTGGAAAGAAAATTTAACTATATATGATCTTATTTTTAGTGCTTCTCAGATTAATAATCCTGATTTTCTTGTAAATTTTTTAAAATCAAGGATTGATATTAAAAGATTTAATAATGAAACAGGAGATTTCAATACCTTAAGATTTGAGTTTGATAATTTAGAAGAATTAAAGACTACTCTATTATACCCAAGAGACAAAATCATGTTATATAGTACTAGTGCAACAAAAAATATTAATAAAACAGTTGGAATATTTGGCTATGTCAATAATCCAAATTTATATGCTTTAGATGAAAATATGTACGTAGAAGATCTTTTGTTACTTGCTGGTGGATTTGAAATTAGCGCTGATCAAGAAGAGTTAATTGTTAATAGGCCCGAATTGGATGTGTCAAATGAAAGAGTTATTAGAAAGTTCAATGTTAAAATTGACAAAGATTATCTACTTGGATTAAAAGAAAAACCTGATAATGGATTTTTATTAAAAGACAGAGACATTTTAGCGGTTAGACAAATACTTGGTTTTCAAGAAACTATAAGAATTAGTATTACTGGAGAAGTTAATTTTCCGCAAACTGTGGTTTCTGAATTTAAAAATTCATCCTTAAAGGACATAATTAATTATGCTGGTGGATTGACATTATATGCCAATTTAGAGGCTTCTTCTTTAATCAGAGACGGAAAAGTAATTACTCTTAATTTTAAAGATTTAAATGCTGAAGAAATATTTGAAAACGGTGATATTATAAATATAGCATCTGACAAAGGAATTGTTTCTACCACCGGAGCTGTAACAAATGAATCTAATTTTATTTGGCAAAAAGGATTAAAAGCTAAGAAATACATTAAAAACTCTGGTGGTAAATTATTTAGAAAGGGCGGAAAGTCATATGTTATTTTACCAAACGGAAAAACTAAGAAAATTGGGTTTTTTAAAAACCCCAGAGTTCTTCCTAATTCGATTATCATAACTGACTTCAGACCAGAAGGTGAAGATGTTAAAGTTCGTGTCCAAAGAGTTATTGAAGAGATTTCCGGGACTATTAATTTTATAACTGCTACTCTAACATCTGTTTTAATTGCAACAAAATTATAATAGTTATGATGGTTAACAAAACAAATTTGCAAAATAATTTCGACGAAGATTCCATAGAAATTATAGATATTTTAAAAAAAATTTGGAAAGGAAGAGAATTAATAATTAAAACTACTATATCATTTTTTTTAATTGGATGTATTATAGCTCTTCTAAGTCCTGTCATATACACATCCCAAACTACTTTTGTTCCACAAGTTAGTGATGATCAAATTTCATCTAATAGTAGTAAATTAGGGGATTTAGCCTCTTCATTAACTGGAATTAAATTAAATACAAATCAGATGACAAGTGATTCCTACCTGTCTCCACTACTTTATTCAAATATTATAGATTCAGAGGAATTTTCTCTTAAATTACTTTCAGCAGAATTAATAAATTCAAATGCTGAAAAATTAACTGTCAAAGAATATTTATTATCACAAAAAAGTATATTCAATTTTAACTTAATTGGATTAATTAAAAAATATACAATTGATTTATTTTTAAAAAAAGAAACTAATGAAGTTGATAGTGATATTTTTGAAAATTACAACTTTATAAGTGAAGAGGATTATCAACTACTTTATTCTTTTAGACAGAAATTTTCAATAGAGCTAAACGCAAAAGAAGGATTTATTAAAGTTTTAGCAATAGACAGGAATGCTTTTATTAGTAGTCAACTAGTGGAGTTAATAACCAAAAGTTTGCAGACTAAAATAATTAATATTAGAACTAATAAAGTAAAAGAAAGGTTAAAATTCTCTAAGGAACAGTATGATTTGAAACAAGTTGAGTTTGATTTGTTACAAAAAAAATTAGGAGAATTTAAAGATTCTAATAAAAATATTTCTACTGCCATTTTTATGTCAGAATTACAAAAACTAGAATCTGAAGTTCAATTACAAGAAAACATATTAATGAACTTAGCCTCAGAATATAACAATAATAAGATAAAACTAAATAAAAACACTCCTATTTTCTCAGTTATTGACGAAGTATCTGTACCTATTTTAAAATCTAAACCAAAGAGAAGCTTATTAGTTGTTATTTATGTATTTCTTGGATTAGTTCTTTCGATTAGCTATATCCTTTTAAAAGAACCACTAATTAATTTAATTAAAGAAATTAATGATTAAGGCAATTTAATTGTGAAAAATAATAATTGTTTCCTTAGTTAAATTTTTTAATATACCAGGATACAGTTTTTTGAATATTTTGCTTAAAATTTCGTGTAGACTTCCAATATAACTCATTAGTTATTTTACTAGAATCTATTGCATATCTAAAATCATGTCCGGGACGATCCGAAACATAATTTATTAGTTTTTTTGAGGTGCCTTTAATTCTTCCTAATAAGGAATCTGTAATATTTATAAGCTCATAAATTAAATCTATATTTTTTAACTCGTTAGAACCTCCAATATTATAAGTCTCACCTATTTGACAACTATGAAATATTAAGTCAATTGCATTTACATGATCATCAATATATATCCAATCTCGTATGTTTTCACCATTACCATAAACTGGAATTGGACAATTATTAATAATATTTTGAACTACCATAGGAATCAGCTTTTCAGTAAATTGATTTGGTCCAAAATTATTTGAACAATGGGATATTACAACTGGCAATCCATAAGTATCTTTATATGATCTAACAAAATGATCTGAAGATGCTTTAGATGCTGCATAAGGTGAATGTGGATCGTATTTAGAAGTTTCTAAAAATAATCCTTCTTTACCAAGAGATCCATAAACTTCATCTGTAGAAATATGATAAAATAATTTATCAAAATAATTACCCTTCCAAGACTCTTTAGCTTTATTTAATAAATTTAAAGTTCCCATTACATTGGTTTTAGCAAAAGAAAATGGGTCTTCTATGGAACGATCAACATGAGATTCAGCAGCTAAATGTATAACTCTCGAGATTTTATACTTTTTAAAAATATTGTTAATTAATTTACTATCAAGTATATCTCCTTTAATAAAAGTATAGTTCTCTTTATTTTTAATATCTATCAAATTTTCTAGATTACTCGCATAAGAAAGAATGTCTAAATTATAAATATGATATTTGGGGTAATTCATTACAAAATGACGAACTACGTGTGAGCCAATAAAACCTGCTCCACCTGTAATTAATATATTATAACTCATTTTGTAAAATTTTAAGACACTTTATTAAACTCTCTTTGTATTTAATTTGTTTAAAATTAAACGTGTTTTTAATCTTAGAATTGTCTAAAAGTGAATATTTTGGACGTTTAGCTTTTTGAAAATATTCACTTGATGGTACTGGAGATATATTAATATCAAAACCATATATCGATTTTATATCATTAGCTAAATCAAACCAGGAAACTTTACCTAAATTTGTATAATGATATATACCTGGAATCCATTTTTTGTAATTTATTAAATCTAAGATTGTTTTAGCCAGGTCACCAGCATAAGTAGGTGAGCCAAAGTGATCATTCACAACCTGAATTTCATCTCTCTTTTGCATTAAATCAACCATGTTTGTAACAAAATTATTACCAAAAATAGAGTAAAGCCATGCGGTACGAATGATTATTGATGATGGATTATTTTTCAGGCAGGATAAATCTCCAAATAATTTAGTTTTACCATAATTATTCAATGGGTTAACCACATTATCTTCTTTGACTGGAATCAACGAGGTCTCGTTATAAACATAATCAGTAGAAATATGTATTAACCTACAGTTGTTATTATTACTCCATTTTGATATTAACTCAACCGCTTTATGATTTATAGTATTTGCATTTTCAAAATCAACCTCGGCGTTATCAACCGCAGTATATGCAGCACAATTAATAATTATGTCAGGATTATATTCGTTTAAAAAGGAATTAATATTCTTTAATATAGAAATATCAAAAGATTGACGATTTGTGAATAACCACTCAAAATTATTATTTTTTAATGATTGTCTTTTTAATTCAGAACCCAATTGACCTTTTCCACCTGTAACTAATATTTTCATTAAAATGGATTAATAACATCATTAAAAGTAGGTAGACTTTTGTCTTTTTTTGAAACAATAATTTCCTTATTATTTATTTTCCAATCGATATCTAAAGCTGAGTCATTCCACAAAACGCCACTTTCTGATTTCAAATTATAATAATTATCAACTTTATAGGAAAAAACTGCAGATTCACTAAGCACTATAAAGCCATGAGCAAAACCCCTAGGAACAAATAGTTGATTTTTATTTTTATCAGTGAGTAGAGTGGTTTCAAACATACCATATGATTTTGAATCCTTTCTTAAGTCTAAGGCTACATCTAGCACACTGCCTTTTAGACAGCGAACTAGCTTAGCTTGGGTGTGTGGGGGCTTTTGAAAATGCAAACCTCTTAAAACACCCCTAGAAGACTCTGATTCGTTTTCTTGAATAAAATTTATATTTCCTAATAACTTATTTACTTTTTCTTTATTGTAAGACTCCATAAAATAACCTCTATAGTCATTAATAATAGTTGGTTTTAATATAAGTAAACCATCAATCTTTGTTTTAATTAAATTCATTTACTTTTGATATTTAATAAATACTGACCATATTCACTAGTTGACAAAGTGTGAGCCAAATGTTTTAATTGGTCAAAATTTATATATCCCTTATTAAAAGCAATTTCTTCAATACAGGCTACTTTTTTTCCTTGACGTTTTTCTATAGTTTGTATAAAATTTGAAGCTTCCAAAAGTGAATCTGGATTTCCTGCATCAAGCCACGTATAACCACTACCTAAAAGTTCAACATTAAGCTTGTTATTATCTAAATAAATATTATTAATTGATGTAATTTCAAGCTCACCACGTTTACTAGGCTTAATACTTTTAGCTATTTTAATAATTGAGTTAGGATAAAAGTATAAACCAATAACAGCGTAATTACTATTTGGGTTTAATGGTTTTTCTTTAATTGAACTAATTTTGTTTGATTTATCAAAATTTAAAACTCCATATCTATTAGGATCATTTACATAATAACCGAAAACAGTGGCATTTTGAGATTGTTTAACTTTTACAACGGAATTAACTAACAACTCATTAAAACCATTTCCATGAAAAATATTATCTCCAAGCACCATACAAACATCTTCAGACCCAATAAAATCTGCAGCAATGATAAATGCTTGTGCCAGACCCTCTGGTTTTAATTGTTCAATATAAGATATTTTAATACCCAACTGAGTTCCAGAACCTAATAATTTAATATAGCTAGGCAAGTCATTTGGATTAGAAATAAGAAGAATATCTGTAATCCCAGCCGAAAGTAAAGTAGCAAGCGGATAATAAACCATAGGCTTATCATACACACACAAAAGTTGTTTTGAAATACTTTTTGTTATCGGGTACATTCTTGTACCATTACCTCCTGCAAGAATTATTCCTTTCATTCTCTATATTTTGAGCGATAGTAGATTTATATCTTAAATGATAAAAGTAATAAAAGTTCTATAAATTAAATTTATGAATTTGAATAATAACAAAAAATATATTTAATGAATTAGGTTGATTAAAGTCTTATAGAAAAATGTGATGAAAATTATTATATGTTAATTGAATCGTTTAAAATCACTTCCTTGATAATATTATATATGGTTTTTTAAACAAAATAGTTTAAATTAAAGGATTCACATTTTAAATCAGCTTAAAATCAAAGCAATTAAGTAATTAAAGTTTATTATAAAATTTAATACAAAATAGCTATCAAAATCTTTTATAGGATTTGGAATTTGTCAGTGACGTATCAGGTTTGTTAAAATTAAAACCTAAAAATCTTAAAAAAGCATCTACTGGATTCTGCCTTACTTTCATTAATAAATAGGAAATATAATCTTTACGATGAGTACAATTATAAAGAAAAATAAGTCTAACTTTTAAACGTATTAATATTCTAATTATATTGTGTTTTCTTTTAGTTTTTTCCCAATTAGTATACTGACTTTTAAAAATGCTTAAATAGGCTGATGTTTTTTTTGTTCTATTATATTCTAAAGTAGATACCTTGTTAAAAACTTCATAACAGACTGCTAAATAATAGTTTAATTTTCGGTTTAGTTTATCTACTTTATTAATAGCAGCTTTTGCATTTATTTTTTTAGATAATAAAAAAATATCATAGGCATTTCTTAAATTAATGGTTTTATAATAATAGGCATTATCGTCTATTTGATTTGAAATAATGGACAAGTTTAGTTTATTTTCATAACTTAGAACAAAAGCTCCGTTTTTAAACTGATTATCCTTCTCTACAAAACTATAATTAAATTCGTTAGCGTATTTTTCAATTAAAAGTTCTTTATGAATTTCTATAGCAGCTATATTATTGTCATTTATTAACCTTTGATAATGTTTAAACTGAGGATATTCAATGTCAGTGTTTAAAACATCAAAGTAACCTCTATTTCTTAAAACTGTAATTGCTTTTAGATAGTCATCTTTTGAAAAAATAAAATCAATATCCCCAACCATACGCTCGGCAATATCACAGTATATTCCCGCTAATAAATTACCTGTTCCTTTTAAAAAAATAGGTTTAATAGAATTCTCTAATAATAAACTATTTAGCTCTTTTGCTTGTTTAATTATTTGTGTATTTCTTTCCCTGTTTAAATCAGTAATATATTTCATATAATCAACCAAATCATTAGGAAGGTATCTTAAAAAATTAGCTCTTTTAAAATTACAGTAGATTGCAGGAAAGACACAATGGCTTGTACTTAATTTAACAACTGCATCCCAATCTAAATCTTTTGTTTTAAGAATCATCTCTATTTCATTTTTATTTTTTTCTTCGAAAGAAATTGTAAGTGATCTTGCAACAAAAAATAAAGTTTCTTTGTAATTCAATTGTATAGCTTTTTTAAAACAAAATTATTTTAGAGATTAGATCTTGATTAAAAAGATCTTCTTTTTTCTATTCTAATTTTTAAAGGTGAATATTTAATATACAGAATTTATTTTTGGTAAGAAATAATTAGATAGATTTATAAACCTAGTTTAACCTCTTAAATCCTCCATGGCAAACGTTTTTAATATAATTATCCACTGTATCATAACCATTCTCAAATTCACTGATTTTTTTAAATATTGGATACATTGAATCTATATACTTATTAATAACATCATCTGTATGCTTAGTTGACAAATAAACAACATTAGCAGCTAGATAGTAATTTTTCAACATTGATTCAGTGATATAAGTTTTATAATTAAGCCATTTATCAGAATTTATAGTGAATGTAGCTAATGCGTCCATACCTGTAATTGAAATCTTCACTCCTTCATCAGATGCCATTTTCAACCATCTTTTTTTTAAATATTTTCCCTGATTGGTAATGAAATTCCATGAATCTAATCTTTTCATTTCTTTAAGTGAAGCTAAAGCGGCAGTTGGTCCAATTCTTTCAGTCCAAAAAGTACTACTAATAAACGTATTTTGTGCCGCCTCCATTATATTTCTCCTACCTATGACTGCTGTAATAGCATAACCATTACCAAGGGCTTTTCCAAACATACAAATGTCCGGATAAACCTTATATTTTTTATGAACTCCACCATAGGTTTCTCTAAAACCAGATGTACATTCGTCAAAAATTAATATAATATTATTATTATCACAGATTTTTCTAATTTCTTCTAAATAGCCATTTTTAGGTTCAACACTCCTAACTACCTCCATCTTAATAGCTGCTAGATCTGGGTTATTTTTTACAATTTCTCTTATTTCATTAATATCATTATATCTAAACGGAATCACTGTTCCCTCTAAGCCTTTAGGCACACCGTTAGAGCTTAAACCAGTCAGTAAGTGATCGTTAAGATTTTGTTTACTTTGAATATTTGCTGATAGGTACCAATCATGCCAACCATGATAACCACAAATTGCAATTTTATCTTTGCCAGAAGCTGCACGAGCAATTCTTATTGCTATGGAATTAGCTTCACCTCCAGTTCTGGCTAGTCTAACCATATCAGCCCAGTCATGAAGTTCAATTAGTTTTTCTGCTAGTTTTACTTCTTCGGGGCAATTTAAAGTAGATAGATTTCCTTTCTCAATAATTAATTTAACCTGAGCATCTACATTCTTGTTGTTATATCCTAAAGAATTAGTTCCAACAGACATATGAGACATGTCAGTGTATTTATTATTATCAAGATCCCAAACGTTACATCCACTAGTTTTAGAAAAATATGATGGCCAATTATTGGGTGAAAATAGTTCAGGCCGTTTTGACAATAACATAGTACCTCCTGGAATAATTTTTTTTGCTTCTTTGTATAGGGATTGACCTTTTAACATAAAATTATTTTTTTATCAAATTGATAATTAAACTTTTTACACTAGTAAGTTTAATTTTAGAAGTTAAATTTAGTTTGAAATTTGATGAAATGTAACCATTACCATTATGCTCTCCATTTTTTATAGCTACAAATGACACGTATTCCTTAATGTTTTTAATAATATTTCCATCAATTTTAGAGTAGATTGAGTATTTTTCACCAATATCGCTAGCATAAATTAGCTCGACAAAAAGACTATTTTTTCGGTTATCTATTTTGAAAAACTTTTGATTATCATGAGAGCAGTAATAACTATCTAATATTTTTTGAGCAAATAAAGCATCTTCTGGTGAGTTAAAATTAATTAAAAAGTCTCTAGACATTCTCGGAAGTACGTTTAAATAAGATTTGATATTAATTTTCTTAATAAAATGTTCATGATTATTTAGCCTCCAATAGAAAGTTACATGTTTATGTGGAACTTGATGCAAACCTGTAGCCAATAAAATATTTGTATTTTTTAAATTAGAAATCCTTCCTATAAAATTATCATATTCAGTTAGTATCTTAATTAACGGGTCATATCCTTCTGGACAATACCAATTAGGGTTTTTTAAATTTCCTTTGTATGCTATTGAGTTAAAAAGATAATGATGTTGAATATGCGCGCCAGAATTTAAAAACAAATGTGAAAAGTCAGGATTAGATTTTTTTTCTAATTTGATAAAAATATCAATTAATAAACTATCCAAAATAACCGCCTTAATTCCAGGCATTTTTATTCTAGTAATATTTTTTAAATACACAAACCACCTAGATAATGGAACATATAAAATAAAACCTAAAGCTAAAAAAAATAAAGATTTGATATTAAATTTAGATCGTGCATTGTTGTTGACCAATTCCGCGATAGATTGATAAACTTTTTTACTAATAAAATTTCCAGAAAATTTAGTTTTAGTCCAGGGGTCTGGAATAAAAAAAGCAGGTTTTTTTAATCTATTATCAGCATTGAATGGTGAAACTAAGCCAACTGTTTTATTATTGTTTTCAATTTCTTCAAAAATTTGATTCAGGTCTTTTTTATTAATAATATCTCCAAGTCTAAATACTTTATGTTCATTAAATGTTTTACCTGTGTATATTGTAACCCACTGAATCCATGGCTCAAGTAATTCGTATTTATTTTCTGACTCAGTTATTATGGGTTTTTGAGTTTCAAAATATTTTTTAAAATTTGGCAATAGACCTTTACTAATATAATACTCTATATACGTAAAATTAAGTTCGTTTAATCCGATTAAAATTGTTTTCATATATTATTTAATTTTATTTATTTGCTTATACCATTCTACTACATTTTTAATTTCATCATTTGTTTTAAATTTTTGAATATAACCCAAAGAATATAGTTTTTTAGATCTATAATCAGTTGCTTTACAAAATTTAGCTAATCTATTCCAATTATATTTAAAATCCTTTCCTGAAATATAAGATAATAATTCAAAAGGTAAAATCAAGAGATATGCTACCCATACTGGTATAGAAATATATGGCATGTGAAAAGACTTATCATTTGATATAATCTTCATAAGATTATTAACAGTTAAATATGGTTTATCAATACAATTAAAAACTTGAACATTTGATTTAAAACTTGAATTAAAAATAAATAATGTCATCTCAATTAGATTATTGATAGAAACCATAGATTTAATATGATTACCAGTGCCAATTTTAAAAAACATATTTTTATTCATTGAATTGATTAAATTATACATGTTTGTAAAATTATTAACTCCGTAAATCAATGATGGTCTAAGAATTATTAATTTATAATCATCGCATTCTGAAACCCATCTTCTAACCTCATACTCACCTTCTAATTTAGTGTCTCCATAAACAGTATTACTATTTAGTTGCTGAGTTTCATCTTTTAAAATATTATCATGTCCATACACAGAGACAGTACTAAAATAAATTACTTTTGAAACTTTATTATCAACAGCAAAATCCATTAATTTACGAGTTGCCACAACATTATCTTTATAGTATTCATCATTTGAAATACCAAAATCACTCTTTGCAGCAGCACAATGAACAATTAATTCTATATTCTTAGGAAGAATTTTAGTTAAATTATCTAATGCTAAATCAGCATTTATAGTTTTATTATGAATTTTATAATTTGTTTCAAAATTATTGTCAACACCCAATACATCATGGCCTAAATCATCTAATTTTTGGATTAATGCTGAGCCAACAAAACCGTTACTTCCCGTTATTAAAATTTTCATGATTAAACTACATTTTTTGATCTAAATTTTTTCCTTTTTCAATATGATTAAAATTCAATACATATTTTTGCATTAATTTAATAATTTCTTTCTTGGTCAGATCAGCAGAAGAAAATAAATTATCAAAATCATTAACAAGCTTAGATGTATCAAGTGATATATTATCTTTTATTATAAAACCTAAAGATTTATAAGATTTTAAATCCACCTCCTCCTGATCGGTAAAAAATTCCTCATATTCTTTTTCACCAGAAGTTTCAGAGTTAAAAAAATAAATTGGATAACTAGAGCTGTCAAAATTCTTCATACGAATTTTAGCCTCTTTCTCTGAATCACAAATTAAAGGCTTAAGACCAATTTGCTGAATAAATTTTATAGCTATGTCTTTAAAAAAGATTTGATCTTCATTAAAATTGAAATTTGGAAAAAAAATATTTCCTGAATCTCCTAAAAAAGTAGCCAACATACATATTTGACCGGATTCTTGAGGAGTAACAAAAAATCTTTTGATGTTTGTAGGGCATGCTAAAGGTTGATTTTTATTAATTCTATAAGTAAAACCGTCTAATAAACTTCCATTAGAAAATGCAACATTAGCAAACCTTGCAGTGATAACTTTAAATTTATTTTGGTAAGTTAAAATTATGTTTTCCATTATACTTTTAGAAGCCCCCATAACATTGACTGGATTAGCTGCCTTGTCAGTTGATACACTAAAAAATTGTTTTGGCGGCTTTAGCTCTAGTAACTTTAGTAATTTGATAGCTCCGTAAACATTATTCTTAATTAGGGCTTCTATTGAATATATATCTTTTTCAGATCTAACATGTTTATGAGCAGCAAAATTAGCAATAGTATCAAAATTATTTTCAGATAAAAATAGTTTATCAAATACTAAATCATTTAAATTAATCGGATAAGTTCTATAATCAATTTCATAATCTAAACTCCCACTACTTCTTAGATCTCGTGTTAATTCTGTAAGTCCATTTTCATTTGTATCTACAACAACAATCTTTGAAGGTTGAAATTTTAATATTTCTTTAATATAATTTGAGCCTATTGTTCCAGCTCCACCGATTACTAATAATGATTTATTACGTATTTTTTTCAAAATAAATTGAAAATTATTATCAATATCAATTTGAAAAAAACTGGTTCTATTTAAAAAATAATTTAAAAAATTTGTTTCGTTGAAGTTTTTCATAAAATAAATTAAATATGGTTTATTTGTCTCTTGATGAAAGAATAGGTGAGTTGCTTGGCCACTTTATATTAATCAATTTATTATCCCATTTATATGTAAATTGTTTATCATGGTCATTATATTCTCCAGAATACGAAAGTTTATAATTGTAAATAGCAATATCAGACTTAACATAAAAAGCATTTCCGAATCCAGGTGGTATTAAAATCATCTTAGGAACTTTATAATTAAGCATATAACATTCATGAGATAAGTAATTTGCAGAATCTTTCCTACAGTCAACTACAACTTGAAATATTTCCCCGTATACACATTGAACAAGTTTATATGATTTATAATCTCCATGAATTCCTCTTAAAACATTATGAACATTGTAGGCAAACTTACTATGATTAAATTTCAGTTTAGGCTCAAATTTATTATTAAAAAATGATTCTATATAATCAGTATAAATAATTCCTCTGTTATCTCTAAAGATGTCTGGTGAAATTATTTTAACTTCTTGAAGAAACTTTGATTCTTTAATTTTAAATTCGTTATACATTATATATATTGTATTAGTCTTTTAATTATTCTAATTGGCATTAAATATATAGGAGCCTTCAAATTATATTTTTTCCACACATTTAAAATTTCAATATTTTGTAAATAAATATTTTTCCAGGATTGATTTGTTCTACCGCCTAATCTCATTTTAACATAATACTTATCAACAAATAAAGAACGGTATTGCTTAATCTTAAAAACTCTAAACATAAAGTCATGATCAGCTACAAGGTTAAAGTTAAGGTCAAAGTTGCCTGATTCTTTGTAAACATAAGATTTAATAAAAAGACCTGGGTGAGGAGGAACATTACCATTTTCAAAAAATTTATCATAATATTTTAAAGATTTCCACTTTCTGACAACTATATTAGGATAGTCCTTATTAACATATTTAATGTTTCCATAAACCATGTCAATATTTGGATTATTCTTAAATTTTTCAGCTATCGAACTTATAATATTATCGTTTTCAAATAAATCATCAGAGTTTAGAAAACCGATTATATCTCCAGTTGCTAATTTAAGACCCTTATTATAAGCATCATAATTACTTCTATCTTTTTCTGAAATAAATTTATTAATCTTAATTCTATATTTATTTATAATTTGCAGAGTTCCATCTTTAGATAAACCATCAACAACAATAAACTCAATATTATCATAAGTTTGTGATAAAACTGATTTTATAGCTTCCTCAACACTATCCTCATTATTGTAAACAACAGTTATTATACTAAATTTCATTTTATTTATTTTTAAGGTAAAATCTTATATTATTAATCAGGCTAACAAAATAATTATCTTCTTTAAAGTTTGATTTTTTAAACCATGTCAAAATAGATCCATAAAAAGATGTTTTATGCAAATGAGTAACTATTCTTTTTCTTCTATTTTTAAGATTATTTTTAGATATGCTGTCTAAATTTATATTTTTAAGATGATTATCAAATTCCTCTTTATTACTATATACCTTAAAATCCCTTTCATTTGAATAATAAGAAGGAGTTACAAAAGATATAAGTCCATTTATTGATGCCTGTAAACCGATTGTCCCTGTGGTTGTAAATGAAATTTTACAAAATTTCATTAGATAATTAATATCAGATTCATAAGGTAGAAAAAAGACATTATCGATTAAAGAAGTTTTTTCTAGAAATTCAGTTGTTCTGTATCCAAATTGAAGTGGATGATCTTTTAAGAAAATGTTGTAGCCTAAATTTGAAAAACTCTTTATTACATGGATTAAGAAATTTTCATAATCCACAATACCCATATTTCTAACCCAGTAATCAATAGAAGCCTCAGGATATAATTGTAGGGCGATAATCACGTTAGTTTTATCTTTTTGTTTAATTATATCTAAATAATTATAATTAATAAATTTAAATACTTTTATATCATTTAGTGATATTTTATGGCCTAGATACATCTGAGAATCTAAGTAATGTAAACTGAGATGGTCATTTTCTATTAACATAATAAACTTGAACGCTAAAGCTCTAATATTTTGATATATATAAATGTATAACCACCTTAACATGCTAAACTTTGACTTACTAATATAATTAGGTTGATAATTGTCATCGATTAATTGATTATAAGCATCTTTTTCATCTATTGTGTTGGATAAATCATCAGGCAAACTTAATATTTCTCCTAACGATAAAAGCATACTACAATTATTGAAAACAGAAACAGTAACTTCTATATGGTCAATATTATATCTTCTAGCAACTCTATTCATTACATCCATTGGATATCTATCTATTGGAAAACTAATAATAGTTGAATAACTATTGTCTTTGAACAAATCTTCGAAAACATTTTCATACACAATTACCATTTTTCTTGATTTACTCCTATCAATATTCCTTAGAACTCTACATCTATCTACAATGTTTTCAATTTCATCTTTTCTAAAGCAAGTTGTTAGTTTTTTCTTATAATAAGAATAAAACCTGTTTTTTAACGAATATAATTCGGAAGATTTATGTTCGGTTATTACTAAAGTTTCATATTCATTTGATAGCGAATCTGAGAAATATTTCCACCATAAAAAGGTATTATTTATAGCGTAAAAAAATATTTTCTTCTTCATACAAGAAATTATATGCTAGTCCAACCCCCATCAACTATTAAATTTTGACCGGTTATATATGAAGCCTCCTCCGAAAGTAAAAAAGAAACAGCTGGAGAAATTTCACTTGCTTTTCCTAATCTTTTTAATGGAACTTTTTTTGAATAGTTTTCAACAAAAGTAGTGTTTTGATTATCCAGAATTCCACCTGGTGAAACACAATTAACTCTAATACCATTTTTTCCATAATAGGATGCCATATAACGACTAAAATTAATTAAACCGGATTTGATAGCTGAATATGCCGCTGGAGATGTCATACCATCAGTATTTTCATATACAGAAAAATCACTAGCTACAACTCCATAAATTGATGAAATATTAACTATGGAACCATATTGTTGTTTTTTCATAATCTTTAAAACTTGTTGGCAAATATAAAATACGCTGTTTAATTGCATGTCAATATTTTTTTTCCACGATTCTAATTTTACATCTTCAAATTTATTGCCCCAATCCTTAGTTCTTGGATAAGCGTTATTTACTAAACCATCTATTCTACCGTGTTTATTGAATACTTCCTTGATTAATGAATCAACAGATTTAACATCATTTATATCACAATATATTTCGCTGTCGAGTGAATTATTTACCTTAATGTCAGCATTATAACAAACAGCACCTTCCTTTGTTATTTTTTCAACTAACTGCTTTCCGATGAGTCCATTACCTCCTGTTACAATAATGATCTTATTTTCTAATCTGCACATGATGTATTATTAAATTAATTATCTTTTAAACAAAAGTATTTGTGTATTCCATTTTTTTCATTATTCAATATTTTATTATTTGGAAAGTTGCCCATAACAACTTTGTTTTTATCAATAGCCATATTTATAATCGAGGACTTTCCACCTAGAACAAAATTCTCACCTATTTCTGAGTTTCCAATAACTGATGAATTAGAAAATAATATTGTTTTATTAGAAAACTTCGGATAGATTCCGTTATAATTTGATCCAACGGTGACCCCTTGATAAACAACAAAATAATTTGAATAAATCGCTCCAGATCCTAATACAGTTCCAATTGGGTGAACAAAAATATAATGCTTAGGCAAGTCTACTGTGTAAAACACATCAATTCCAAACAATAATTTGTTCAAGAGAAATGTCTTAGTGGCTATATCTATTTCATTTTTTAAATAAGCTCTTCTAGAAACTTGATATAAGAAAGAACAATAGTGATCACCATTTAAGTGGTTAAAATAAGAATTATTATTTTTAATATAGTAAGGGCTAACTATCTTTGAAAAACATATTTCAATATTTTCCATTGCCAAATTAACTATTTCTAATAAAGATATCTTATTAATATTATTTTCATCAGGATAAAAAGTATCCAATTGTTTAGACAAATAATCACAAATTGACGAATTAGTTATACTAGTAATTAATTTTCTCATTTATCAAATTATTATTTTAAACTTCTTTAATATTTACCTTGTTATTTTTTAAATGAAATCTTGCTCTAATAGGATTATTATCCCCAAAATGAAAAATACTAGCCATTGCTAATCCACTGACATTGGTAGATTTATAGGCATCTACTAAATGTTTAAAATTACCAGCTCCTCCACTCGCAATAACAGGGACATTTGTATTTGATGTTACAATATTAATTAAATTTAGATCATAACCTTTCATTACTCCATCGTTAGTAATATTATTTATAAAAAACTCACCAGCTCCTAACTCCTCCATTCTTTTTAAATGATCAGTTAATTTTGTCTTTAATTTTATTTTTCCGGAATTTTTGTAAAGAACATATTCATCTTTTTCAAATCTAACATCAACTCCGATAACAATACATTGAGAACCAAAAATTTCTGAACTTTTTTTAATTAAATTTTCATCATTATATGCAGCAGAGTTTATCATAACTTTATCTGCTCCAACTAAAAGTAAATCTCTAATGACTCCAACCGAATTAACACCGCCTCCGATAGTTAATGGCATAAAACATTCTTTGGAAACACTTTTTATTATTTCTTTATTCGTTAATCTAGATTCATTTGTAGCATCTATATCAATAAACACTAACTCATCTACATATTGAGAATTATATACTTTTGACGCGAAAATAGGATCTCCTGTATCCCGGTAATTATCAAAATTAACTCCTTTTACCATTCTACTATTTCTTAAAAGAAGTGTTGGTATTAATCTTTTTTTTAACATGCCTATAAACTTAAAAAGTTTTGAAGGATTTTTATTCCTTGTTTTTGACTCTTTTCAGGGTGAAACTGTATTCCAATAACATTTTTCCTATCGTTGCATACAATAGACGGAAACTCAGACCCATAATCAGTATATGTTAATATATTATTTACAGAACTAGTGTTGAAAAAATAAGAATGTACAAAATAAAAATCTGCTTTTAATTTAACATTGTTTAAAATTGGATGTTCGTTATTTAATTTTATTCCATTCCAACCCATGTGAGGTATTCTTAAACTAATAGATTTGAATAACTCTACTTTACCTTTAATTAAGCCTAAGCCTTTTGTAATCCCAGACTCATATCCTGTTTCTGCTAGCAACTGCATTCCAAGACAAATACCTAAAATATATTTTCCTGTATCTGCAAAATTCTTTATTTCTGAGACAAAACCTTCTGCTGTTAAACTATCCATAGCAACCTTAAATGAACCTACGCCAGGGAGCAAGAGCTTGTCCACAGATTTAACAAGATTAGGATCTTTAATTATTATCGACTCAGCACCTATGAAATCTAATGCGTTTTTTACTGATGATAAATTCCCGACCCCACAATCAATAACACCTATCATTTTTTAATATTATTTTCTCTGTACCATTCATCCATATCGTGAGCGGGTTTACCAGTTTTTAGATTATCAAAATTAGGTTTAAACGGAGGTACAACAAAATCAGATATCTTAGAGTTAAACTCATCCTCAGTCATGCCCATATATTCCAAAAAAATTTCGAGTGATGCAGGCTTTTTACCTTCAAAATTGTCAATCCACCGTTGGGCTTCTTCAACAGACATCTTACCATTTCTTAATTCAAAATTTGTCAATTGTGTAACTCTACTATAACCGCGTTTAAGGTATTTGATATAATCTCTTGTAGCTTGCATCCAACATTCAATTTTTGCTCCTTCTTGATTAATCTCAGACGGAACTCCTTCTAATTCATCTGATTCCCATCCTAGTTCATTCATAATTATTTCTGTATTTTTTTTGTAATCCCATGGGATATAACTACCTAAACAAACAGAATGATAATTCATTTTTTGAAGGTCCTCTAATTTAGGATATGTATAAGGAATAAGATCTCTTTTATCTATCGGATCTTCTTCACTATTAATCATACCCCACATATCATCAGCAGTAATACCAAGATTTCTTACCATGTTAAATTTCTCTTCATCTTCCCATTCAATTTCATTATCTTCATATGTATAATAAGCAGACATTTCAGCTAACGGTTCTCCCCATAATATTAAGGGGACATTAAATTTTATAGCAATTTGCAAAGGAAAAGAATAAATTCCTGTGTGACAATGCCAACAAAAATCAGTTTTTCTTTCAAATGACTCAAACATTAGTTTTTTAACAATTTTCCAATTTGAAGTGAAATCTATAAAATCAGCACCTAACTTTTTTAAAACTCTTTTAGAATTTTTTTCATGATTAGACCTCATAAAACCATGATTAAATCTAACAACTAGCGGTTTAATTTTATACTCCTTCATTAAATAATACAGTGTATATGAACTATCTTTTCCTCCACTAAAAGGAACAATACAATCATATTCATATTTTCCCCTATGTTTTTCTATGACTTCATCAAGCATCAACTTTCTTTTATTCCAATCAATACTTTCTTTTTTAAATGAACTGGTGCTGCACATATTACACCCATTATTATCATCATTAAGAGATAATGTTTCGTAAGTTTCTGGTAATAAACATTTTTTACACTTTCTCAATTCTTCCATATTATTATTTTAGTTTTTTGATATTATTATTTTTCATTATACTTTCTATAATTAAAAAATCTTCAATTGTATCTATTTCAAAAGATTTCCAATAGGGAATTTCATAACCAACAGTCAAATCATCGTTATAGAAAGTCTTAGTTTTTTTATAAGTTTCAATTTGACTGATGTAAATACTTCCTTCAGGGTAATACAAATCATTTAAGTCTTGTCTTCTAACCACTTTATTACTGGACGAATATGACATTAAAAAATTATTTTTTTTTGAAAATAAAAATGAAGGATGAGAGATTTCTGATTTTACTACTGAAACACAACATTTTGCATTATTATTCGATTTAAAAAAATCTAGACTTTTATTTATATCAATGTAATCTCTTAGTGGAGATGTTGGTTCTAGCAGTAAGATATATTCAAATATTTTATTTTCACTTTCTAAATAGTTTATCATATGCAAGATTGCATCCGCACTAGTAGATTGATCTCTTGCAAATTCACTAGGTCTTAAAAATGGCACTATGGCTCCACAAGATTTAGCTACCTTGGCAATACTTGAACAATCAGTTGAAACATATACATCTGACCCATATTTACTTTTTTTCCCAGCTTCAATAGAATATTGAATTAGGGGTTTATCCAATAATTTTTTTATATTTTTCCTTGGTAATCCTTTACTTCCACCTCTAGCTAATATTAATTTTAGTACTTTCATTTAAAATATTCTAAATTTTCTATATCATTTTGCGCCTTAACAAAATCATCTTTTTTTCCAATATCTAGCCAATACTCAGTCATTTGATATTTCATTACTTTTAAGTTGAGGGATAATAATTTATCTATTAAATCCGTAGCATTATAATGAGTATTTGAAGGAATTAAATCAATAAATTTTTTCTTAAAAATATATATACCTGCATTTGAATAATAAGTATATGTTGGTTTTTCTTTTATTGAAATAATATTATTATCGATTTTAGATTCAAGAACCCCGTATGGAACATTAACCTTATATGGAACACCAGCAACAACCATATCGGCTTCATTTTCTTTAAAAAAAAGATATAATTTTTCGTAATTAATTGTAGTTAATAAATCAGAGTTTATTAATAAAATATCATCATCAAAAAAAGACTCAGCTTTTGTGATAGAACCTAAAGTTCCCAATGGCTTATCTTCTTTAATATAATTTATATTAATTCCTTTTGCAGAACCATCCCCAAAATATTTTTCAATTTGATTGCCTAAATATTTGATAGAAATATCAATATTTTTTATTCCATATTTTATCAAACTGTCTATATTATGCTCTAGGATTGGTTTTTTACCAATCTTCAATAATGGTTTAGGAATATTATTAGTTAAAGGCTTAAGCCTGACACCTTTACCACCAGCTACAATAAAAACACTAAGTGGTAAATATGATTTTAGATTATTGAAATTAATTATGTCAATAATTATATCATCATTATTAACCAATGGAATTATATTAAAGCCATCATTTCTATATTTTATAATATCATTAACCGAATAATTATTTTGAATTATTTTTTTTGGGTTTTTTTGGATAAAAGCAGTTAAATCAGTTTGTAATGTTTTACCATTTATCAATCCCCTTCTAAGGTCTCCATCTGTAAGAGATCCATATAATTTAAAATCAGCATCAACAAGAAATAATATAGCGTTAGATGCTAATTTATTTAATTTAACAAGAGCAGATGTTACTGTTTCTTCTTTATTGATAAGGTGTTCTGTAAAATTATCACTCATAATCTGTTTTAATTTTATGGATTATCTAATAACATATTTTTATATTTCTAAAATATTACATAAAATATCAGAAACATATTCAAATTTAATAACTTTTAATTTTCTTTTTTATAAGAAATAACAATGTCTATTATCTTAATTGATATTTTTAAATTTATAAATTAATTTTTACATGTTTTATCATGTAATATGCAACAAATAGCCAAATATACGTAACAAAGCCATTTGCAACGCCAAAAGGGGTATTTACAAATGACAATAATATCCCGGTACACATAAATGGATATAGCAACATTGAATTAAGTTTATTTTTTTTTACGTTATTATAGACACTACCGCACCATTTACCCCATAAAAAAATTATAAATATTCCTATAAATTTAAAATCTACAAACAAACTTCCAAAAACACTCGGATAAAACCCAACTACATTAAATTCATTTAATAAATCATAATTTTCAAAAATTGTATAGCTATCAATTCTTCTAAATAGTGCTGTAACTAATTCTATTCCATATGAGCCTAAATGAGCTGAACCATTAAAGTTTTCGAAAATAGTTAATGACATAATTGTACCTTGAACAATATACCAAGAGGTAATAAATATCAAAAAAGATATTTTTTCACCAAACAGGTCATAAAAGAACTTTGAACCATAGCCATTAAAACCAACTCCCCATTTAGATTCAGCTAAGGCAAACATTGATGATGTACCTCCAGCAAGCTCAGCTCTACTGAAAAAGACGTTTATGAAATAAAAAATAGCAATAACAATAAATGATAACACCATAAATTTAACAAATGTCTGCTTAAAACTGAGTTTATTAGATTTAGGTTTATAAACATTTAATTCCTCTGAATAATTAGATCTTATTTTGATGGAAAAAAAAGTAATTGCCATAGCAAAAAATAATGGGTTTCTTCCTCCCATAACAACTGTACTTAAAATGACCGGTAAATAACCGAAGCAAAATAGAGGTAAATAATTAATTTTCTTTGAATAAATTATAGATAGAGCGATTAATACATATGCAGATGGGTAAGTTAAAAAAGCTATTTTAAAAGCTATTGAACTATTTGACAAACCACCAGTTAAAAGCGAGATGGAAATTCCCTCTCTTTCTTGAGCAATAGAAACCAAATTTAAATTTGAAAAATCAAAATCAATTAATAAGCAAACCAGTGAAAGAAATGAAACTAAAGAAATTAGTCTATATGCCTTTTTTTTAAAAACTATAGATTTCGTATATATAAAACTTTTTTTCTTATTTGAAATGGTTCCGAAAAAAAAGGATAACAAAAAAAATAAGAAAATTATAATTCCATATGCTGAAACCTCACGGTCAAGAAGTTGAAAAGGAAGCATTATCAATAAAAAAAGAGAAGAAAACCAAACTAAAAACATTAACTTATGTGGTGCCAACATAATTCTATAATTTTGATTTTAAACTATTTGATTTATTAAATTTAGAAATTACAATTGCATATACAATTGTAGAAATAAAAAGTGCTAAAACAACACCTTTTATTTTGAAAAAAGGAGCTAAAAATATCATAAGTAATAAAAAAATAGATAAACAAATTATTTGATAAATAAATATATTTTTTTCTAATTTATATGCGTTTATAATCATAGATTGAAAATCTGCATATATTCTAATAGATAAGATAAAAATGAGTGTTAAAATTATATCAATTTGTAGAAGAAAATACAAGAAGTATTCTTTTAAAATGGTGTAGTAAGAAATTAAAATAAATGAAACAATAAATAATAATGTAATTAAAATGATTTTATACTCTTTGATAATTATTTTGTTTAAAATATTATATCCATTTTTTTTTGCTAAGCTATATATTTTTGGAACGAGCCTATTAAATGAGGTGATAAAAAAAATTTGATGTAAAAGGCTTGTAATAGCAACATGTCTGTAATACACACCCATCATCTTAGCATCAAACCAAAACCCAACTAATAGTCTATCAGCTTGTATCCATACTATAGCAACTATACCTATTAAAAAGTGAAATTTAGATATTTTATATTGATTAAATATTTCTAAAAAACTAGTAGAAAAAATATCAATTTTATAAAATTTTTGAAATTTAAAAAAAAAATAAATGAAAATTATAATTTGACACATTGATAGCAATGACCAAAATGAAAAAATATAAACTAAAGACTCGTTTAAATTTAGAGAGTATATTTGTAGAGAAAATAAGACTAATAATAAGTTTTTAATAATCACCACCCTCATTCCAATAATATATTTCTTATGAACTACACCAATATTATATATATTAGTAGAAAGCATTTCTGCAAATAAAATTAAAATACACAAAAGTAGCATTAATGGAGATTGAACAACTTTCAAGTAGACAATTATTGAAAAAATTGGAGCTACTATCAATAAGTTAAAAGAATAAAATAAAAATAGATTTGATAGCTTTTGTTGTATATTTCTCTGATTCATATCTACTGTTTGAATTTGAAAACTAATATATCTTTCAAACCCTATTAATACAGAACCTATTCCAACAATTACAAGAAAAAATCCAAAAACTCCTGATATTTCAATTGGAAAAAGATATACAATAATTAGAGAAAATAAAGACTTAAAAAAAGTGTCTGTTAATTTATATTTTAGTTGAATCAATTTATTTTAAATTATTTATTAAATAATTGGTTGAAATTTGCTAAAGGTGAAAATTATTTTTTAGTATTTTAATTATTTTCTTTTCAGGGTTAGTTTTGAAATAAATATTTTCACCGGAGTATGGATCATAGGATAATAATTTAAGAGTGGTTTTAATAATATTATTTGAATTAAAATTCACATCATGGACATTTAAACTCTGAGTCCTTCCTTTTTGCCTATCGCCAACATTAATCACATATTTACCAAATGATGCTGCTTCAATAATACCACTAGATGTGTTTCCAAGTAATAAAGTTGAATAATGCATTGCATTGAAGTAATATTTTTTACCAAAATTTTCAATCAAAAAAATAGAATTTTTATTATTGTCTCTCAAATCATTGATTTCTTTTCTGTAAACACTTCCTAAAGTATCAGCATTAGGCATAGTGATGATTACGTTTATTTCTCTGCAAATCTCTGATAATGCTTTACTAATCTCTTTTACGTATAATAAATTGGAATCTAATGAAACAGTTTCAGGATGAAATGTTACCAAAATATATGGGTCATTTTTAATGCCAAATTTTTTAAAGAAAATAGACTTGTCTATTGCCTTAAAATGTTTTATTTTACTTAAACTTAAGGAACCTACATTATATAAATAATTTGAACATCCTGTAATTTGAATTACTTTTTTCAGATTACATTTTGTTGAAACAAAATGAATTTTTGAGGCTAAAGAAATTTGATGCCTATATATATTATCTATAGCTCCAAGTGTAGTTTCTCCACCCGCAATATGGGCTAATGTAATACCAAAAGGAATACTTGATTGAACAGCTGCACTCATCTCAAATCGATCACCTAGACAAAAAACTAAATCAAAATTATTATTATTCCAAAATCTTGAAAATTCATTTATTGTTTTAGCATATGAGTCTACAATTCCTTTTTTACTGTCATCGTTTATAAAAGTATTAATCTTATGAATTATTTTATATTCATCTCTTATAATATTTTTGAGGGTGAAGCCGTGCTTTTCAGAAAGGTGTGTCCCAAAAGCTATTATTTGCAGATCAAAAAAATGATCTTTTTTTAAGTCCTCTAATAATGGCAAATAAACCCCATAATCAGCTCTTGAACTTGTTAAAATTCCAATTTTCATAAAAAATCATTAAAACTTAACATTGAAAATTTCTCAATATCTTTATTAATTGTTTTACCAATTATAGTTTCCCATTGCATGGAACATATCCCATCGCCAGGACGTAAAGAAATTATATCTGATTCAGAAATTACAGTTCCAGATTTTAAATATCTAGATGAATGAATACTTTTTCTAGCTATTTGTATATTCTTTTTTTCGCTTTTTGATGGCTCTTTAATACCATTTCCTGAAATTGCCTTTTCAATATTTCTAATAGAATTGACCATCTCTTTAAGCTCATTTGGTTCTAATGAAGCCTTATGATCAGGTCCATTTAGGTTTCTATCTAAGGTAAAATGTTTCTCTATTACAGTAGCACCCAACGTTACAGCTGCTATTGGCACTTCGATTCCTAATGTGTGATCTGAATAGCCTACAGCTACACCAAGGCTTTCTTTAATTGTTAACATAGCCTTTAGGTTAACATCTATCATTGGGGTTGGATATTCAGTATTACAATGTAAAACTGTAATTTGATTTTTTAAGGTTCCAAAAGAAATTAAGACATTTATTGCATTTTCAATCTCATATAATTTTGCCATTCCAGTTGATAATATTACTGGAAGTTTTGTTTTGCCAACTGCTTTCAAATAAGGGAAATTAGTTATTTCACCACTTGGGATTTTAAAAATACCTAAGTTTAAGGAATTTAAATATAGAATACTTTCCATATCAAAAGCTGTAGAAAAAAATTTAATATCCTTTAATTTACAATAACTAATTAATTCTATGTGATTTTCTTCGCTTAACTCTAATTTTTTTAACATATTTAACTGAGAGTCATCTTCATTAATATCATTCTTAATTTGATAATTAGCTTTTTTTGCAAAGGGACTTACCACTTTATTAGACTTAAATGTTTGAAACTTTACATAATCTACACCTGCATCTACTGCAACATCTATAAGTTTCTTGGCAAGTTCTATATCTCCATTATGATTAACCCCCGCTTCTGCAATTATTGTAGTCATTTTTTTATATTTGAATTATCACAAATTATTTATATCTATAACCGCTTGGTATATTGACCAGTCTAGTTTCTAATAAATTACTATTTATTAAACTTCCCTTTAAACAATCAGAAAACATTTTAAGTTTGTTTAATAATCTCCAACTAGGCCTTGTCATTACTCCGGATTCATTTGACTCTTTTAAAAATTTATTACGTGAAGCTTCATCATTAAAAACAATTGAATTTAACCAATAATTTGACTTTGTATTTTCTAATTCACTTAAAAATGTTACGCCAATACTTTTAAAGAAATTACTGTATCTATAAGCAGTTTCTCTTTTATTTTCTAGAATTTCTTCAAGTTGGTTTAATTGTGCACATGCAAGTGCTGCATTAAGATTTGGAAGCCTATAGTTATATCCTATCTTATCGTGAACATAATCCCACTTATGAGGAACTTTTGCTTGAGTTGTTATATATTTTGCTTCAGCAGCTAACTTAGAATCATCTGTAACTATTATACCACCGCCACCACAAGTAATTGTTTTATTACCGTTAAAGCTAAAAATTCCTAAAAGGCCAAAAGAACCTGTTTTTTTTCCAAAATACTCTGATCCAAGTGACTCAGCTGCATCTTCAACAACATGAATTCCGTAATTATTGCAAATATCTATAATTTTATCAATTTTTGTAGGAAATCCAAATGTATGCATTGGAACGCATGCAGAAATTCTTTGTCCAGTTAATTTATGAAAAGTTCCATTTTTAGAAATTCTAGCATTATCTTTTAAATATTGTTCCAATTCTAAATGACATAATCCATGCGTACTTTTATTTATATCTAAAAAAACTGGATATGCATCTAAATATTTAATTGAATTAGCGGTTGCCACAAATGATAATGCTTGAGTTATAACTAAATCATTTTTTTTTACTCCTGCTAAATGTAATGCAATGTGAAGTGCAGATGTTCCGTTAACAACAGCAATTGCATGTTTTGAACCTATATAAGTAGACATCCTCTCTTCAAACTCATCTACATATTTTCCTACAGAAGATACATAGCTAGAATTAATAGCGTCAAGAACAAAACTCTTATCTATTTCTGAAAAAATTGGTCTATGTAATTGAATGAAATCGTTTGAATGATATAATTCCCTTATAAAATTTATAATATCGTTATTCATTATTTTGATTTTAAAATTATATCTGTTTTTTTATATGTTTGAAACTTATTGATTTTTCAATTTAGTTAAATTTTTCACTATTTTTACTGCAAAATCATCGGATATTTTCAATTTTAAATTCACAGCTGAAAAACAATTGATAAAACATTTAATTTGATAGTAAAACTAGGCCTTTTTTCCTCTATTATTAATTGCTAATTCCTCAAATTGTATTTTTACAGGTATTTTAAACTTGTCTAATTTTTTTCTACATATTTTTTTTATCAAAACTTTTAGTAATTTTTTTTCATTAGAGTTAGTCTGTATTTTTGCGCATACAATATTTCCAGTGATATTATTCTTCTGTCCGTAAACAGTAGAATCTAGAACACCTTCAATCGAATTTAAAACTTCTTCAATCTCAGATGGAAAAACTTTTAAACCACCGACATTAATTATTTTACTTTTTCTTCCTATAATTTTTATGAAGTTGTCTTTATCAATTTCTACCAAATCACCTGTAGCATACCATCCATCTTCTTTAAAATTCTCATTACTATGATTCAAATATCCCTTAACAGAAGTTGTTGATCTTAGAAATAATTCTCCATTTTCTATCTTGAAATCCTTGTTTTCATCAACAATTTTAAAATAAAGACTATTTGAAGATTTACTTACAGTTTGTAATATGCCTGTTTCACTAGTACCAAATGTTTGTAAAAGTTTTACGTTTGGTAAAAAAGTATTTAATTTTTTTAATAAGACTTCAGACATTCTTTCGGTTCCATATGTGATTAACTTAAGAGATGATAATCTGCTTAGCTCAAAATTATCATCAATTAATAATAAATTAAGAAAAGTTGGAGTTGTAGGTAATACATTTATTTGATTTTTTTCTATTAAGTCTAAAATAGTCGATGGAGCTCTATCTTTGGGAATAACAAAAGGAGATCCAGAAATTAAACAATTTAATAATGTATTTAAGCCTCCAATGTGATCAAACATTAATAAAATAATAAATATTAGTGATCTTTTCTTTCGAGGCTTATTAATAGAACTAATAAGTTTAGAAAAATTCTGAATCATTATTTTGGGGCTTCCTGTTGTTCCACTAGAAAAAAGCACAATTCCTGTATCACCCTTAATAGTATAAATTGAATAATCTTTCGAATTATTTGAAATAATATCTATATTTTTAATATCTAATGAGCCATTATTATCAAAGGAGATAATTTTGTTTGGCATACAAGAATTTATTTTTTCTGAAAACTCTTTTTCTGTTGTCTTTACAATAGGTATAATATTTACAGGAAATTCTGATAATAAAAGAAGAAGAGATATTGAATAAAAATTATAATCTGAGTATATAACTATGTTTTGATTTTTTAATATTTCTTTATTTAAAATAGTTCTAAATTTTTCAATTTGATTTTTTAAATCAGAATAAGTGTAAGAACCTCTTTCATCATACAAACAAATTCCTTCATATTTTGAAATAATTGAATTTATCATAACCCTCCTAAATATATTTTCTGACCTGTAACAAAAGAACTATTATCACTAATAAAAAAATCAATTACATTTGAAACATCTTCAAAGGTTCCGAATCTTTTTAAAGTCTGCTTATTGAGTATTTCTTCAATTTTATCTTTTGGAACTACTTTAATTAAATCTGTCATGATTGGTGTTGGGCCAATTACATTGACGGTTATATTATAATTAGAAATTTCCTTTGACAATATTTTAGTCATAGTTTCTATAGCACTTTTACTTGAGGCATAAACCATTTCCCCCTCTAAGTTTAATGGAACAGCAACGGTAGAAAAATTTATGATTCTACCAAATTTTTGTTTCATCATCAATTTTGAGCATTCTCTTGAAAAAAGAAAAGTTCCTAGATAATTTGTTTCAAAAAGATCTTTTACTGATGAAACCGGAGTTAATATAGAATGATTCATTGATGCTTTACCAGCATTATTTATTAAAACATCAACAGACCCAAATTTATTTCTAGATTCTTTAACAACTCTTTTAACGTCTTGTTCTGAAGTTACATCACCTATTACATGTAAATAATTATTATGAATTAAATCAGATTTACTTCTAGAGCACCCTACGAGATTAAATCCTTTTTTTAAATAGTATTCAGTCAAATATCTTCCAATACCTTTTCTATTACCTGTAATTAATATTGTATTACTCATTGGTTTCTTCAATTATAAACTTGCTTAGGGTATTAAGACTTATAAAAGGACTTGACCTTCTAGACATAGCTTTGTCGGACGTCAATTCAATTTCTATATCATATTCTTCATCCAAAAATTGTTCTACCTCTACAATAAACTGAACTAATTCCATTGAGTCAAAAACCGAATTAGATCCGAATAACCTTGAATTACTATCAATTTTATTATCTACTTGAATTTCATTTTCTTTTATAAAAGCTTTTAATAAAGTGATTAAATCACTATCTAAGTTTTTCATTTTTATTATTATTTATATAAATTAACTTTTTTATTTTAAATTAATATTTTTTTAAAATCTTCTAACGTATTCTTTTTAAAAAAGAATTTCCAAAATATTCACCAGAGTGAACAATATTTTTAATTACCAATCCCCCCATGGCAACAGTAACATCGTTACAAATTGTAACTCCTTGTCGTACAGCAGAATTAGTACCTAAATATATATTATCTCCAAATTTACAGTTTCCACTAACTCTAACTCCAGGTGCGGTTGTAAAATAATTTCCAATTGTACAATCATGTGCTATTGTTGTATGCAGATTTATAAGTGCATGATTTCCAATCTTGATATTATGAGTTAAAATAACTCCTGCTGTAATAATTGATCCTTCACCTATTTCTACGGATTCTGAAATTATTGCATTGGGATGAATGATCTTAGTGTATTCTGTTTCAATGGGTAAACTTTTTACTACTGATTTTCTTGTCAATACGTCTGCAATTGCTACTACAACTTTATATAATTTTGGATCAAAAGTTGATTGAGGGATAACATTAATACCCATTATTGTTTTTTCCTTAATATCTTTATCTAGAAGCATAAAACAACAAACTTCATTAATTTTTAAATTTGTTGATGCAATTATATCAATTAAACACATCAGTGTTTCTCTCCCACAACCTTCGGCACCAACAATACATATTTTTTTACTAGTCATATTTAATTAATTTTTCTAAATATTTTTGAAAATAAGGCTTAAATTAAAAAACCTAATGATAGGCTTTAGTTAATTTAATTATTCTAAGTGTTTATTAGAAAGATAACCTCCCGCTTTCAAATACTGTTCTTTTTGCATCAACTTCACATCCGATTGCATCATGTCTTTTACCAACGATGCCAAATCATGTTCTGAAACCCATCCTAATTTTTCTTTTGCCTTGGTAGGATCTCCAATTAATAAATCTACTTCTGTGGGCCTAAAATACGAAGGGTCTATAGATAACACTTCTTTTCCTATTTCAATTTGATATAAAGGATTGACACATTTTACAATAGTCGCTTTTTCGTTGACACCTACTCCTGTAAATTCTAATTCAATGCCAACTTCTGCAAAACTCATTCTTACAAAATCTCTAACTGTTGTGGTCTTTCCTGTGGCAATTACCCAATCTTCAGGCTCTTTTGCTTGGAGAATCATCCACATCATACGCACATAATCTTTGGCATGACCCCAATCGCGTTTGGCATCTAAATTTCCTAAATAAAATTTATCCTGGAGCCCCAGTGCAATTCTGGCAGTAGCACGTGTAATTTTACGTGTTACAAAAGTTTCTCCTCTTCTTGGAGATTCATGATTGAATAAAATACCATTACACGCAAACATATCATAAGCTTCTCTGTAGTTTTTGGTTATCCAAAAACCATATATTTTTGCAACTCCGTATGGTGATCTTGGGTAAAATGGTGAATTTTCATCATAAAATCCTTTATCATTTTTATTTTCTGGCATTCCGCCATAAAGTTCTGAGGTAGAAGCTTGGTATATTCTAGTTTTCTTTTCTAAACCTAATAAACGAACCGATTCTAATATACGTAAAGTACCTAATGCGTCGACATTTCCTACATATTCAGGTGTCTCAAAAGAAACTTTCACATGAGACATAGCTCCTAAATTATAAATTTCATCAGGCTGACATTCTTCAATAATTCTTGTGAGATTCATTGGATCTGTCAAATCTCCATAGTGCAATTTTAATCGTTGATTAGGATGATGAGGGTCTTGATATATGTGATCAATACGATCAGTATTTAATGAAGAAGATCTTCTTTTGATTCCGTGTACCTTATACCCCTTTTCTAATAATAGCTCAGCTAAATAAGAACCATCTTGGCCTGTAATACCAGTAATTAAAGCTACTTTCATAAGTTAAATTTTATATATTTTCATTTAATAATGAGTAAAATAATTAATTGTTTTTTGAAGGCCAGTTTCTAAATCAATGGTTGGTCTCCAATCTAAAATAGACTTTGCTAAATTAATATCTGGCTGTCTTCTTTTAGGATCATCCTGAGGTAGTTTTTTGTAAACTATTTTAGATGATGAATTGGTTAGCCTAATTACCATAGCAGAAAGATCTGTCATAGACAATTCTTCAGGGTTTCCTAAATTTATTGGTCCTATATTATCGCTATTCATCATTTTGATTAGCCCTTCGATTAAGTCATCAATATATTGAAAAGATCTAGTTTGTGAACCATCCCCATATATAGTGATAATTTCATTATTCAAAGCTTGTAAAATAAAGTTTGATACTACTCTACCATCGTTTTTGGTCATATTTGGGCCATATGTGTTAAATATTCGAACAATTTTTATGTTCAAATTATGTTCTCTATTATAATCCATAAATAGGGTCTCAGCACATCTTTTGCCTTCATCATAACATGACCTAAACCCAAGTGTGTTAACATTTCCATTATAATCTTCTCTCTGAGGATGAATTTCAGGGTCACCATATATTTCACTTGTACTTGCCTGTAATATTTTAGCATTATTTTTTTTTGCCAGACCTAGCATATTGATAACACCAATTGTACATGTTTTGATAGTTTTAATAGGGTTATATTGATAGTGCACTGGTGAAGCCGGGCAGGCTAAATTGTATATCTCATCAATATCATCTCTAAAATATGGTTCTATTATATCATGTTTTACAAATTCAAAATTTTTGTACTTTTTCAAATTCTGTATATTACTGAGAGAGCCTGTTAATAAATTGTCTAAACAAATAACATTATGACCAGATTCAACTAAGATTTTACACAAATGTGATCCGATAAAGCCCGCACCCCCAGTAATCAAAATATTTTTTAATTTATTTTCTTCCAATACCAATGTAATTAAATCCTATTTTTTTTATTTTCTCAAAATTCAAAATATTTCTTCCGTCAAATATGTAAGCAGGTTTTTTGATTTTTGAATAAATATATTGCCAATCATATTCTTTAAATTCATCCCACTCAGTCATAATAGCAATTAAATTGTAATTAAAAATATTTGAAACAGGATCTTCAATAAATTTTACCATAGATTTATCATAATTTTCATTTAAATATGATAAGTCAAAATCAACCTGATCTTTATTTACCTTCGGATCATAAATGTCAATTCTAATTTTGTTATTTAACAAATTATTAGCTACATAGATTGCAGCTGATTCCCTAGAATCGTTAGTGTCTTTTTTGAAAGCCCAACCCAATAACAAAATATTTTGATGCAAATCATTGTTTTTTACACACTCAACTATCTTATTTGAAAATCTGTCTCTCTGATGTTTATTTATTAAAAGAATTTGTTCCCAGTAGTCTGCAACTTTGACTAGTCCTGAAGATCGAGCGATATAAACTAAATTAAGAATATCTTTTTGAAAACAGCTTCCACCAAACCCGACAGACGTTTTCAAAAAACTGCTACCTATTCTTGAATCCATTCCTATTGCTTTTGAAACTTCCTCAATATCAGCTCCTGTTTCTTCACAAAGTTCGGATAAAGAATTTATGGATGATATTCTTTGAGCTAAAAAAGCATTGGCTGTTAATTTTGATAATTCTGATGACCACAAGTTAGTAGTTAAAATATTTTCTTTGGGAACCCAGGAAGAATAAATTTTAACCAAAGATTCGATTGCTTTTTTTCCTTGCTTAGTTTTATCTCCGCCTATTAGAACTCTGTCAGGAATTTCTAAATCTCTCATTGCTGTTCCTTCGGCTAAAAATTCAGGATTAGAAAGAATTTGAAAGTCAACATCACTATTATTTAATCTTAGAATTTGTTTGATTTTTTCTGATGTTCTTACAGGAACAGTAGATTTTTCTACAATTATTTTATCCGTTTTTGAAACTTCTGCAATTTGTTTTGCGCAAGCTTCAACATATTTTAAATCTGCTGCATAACCCTTTCCTTCACCAGATATTTTTGTTGGTGTATTTACAGAAATAAAAATCATTTCCGCATCGTAAATATGTTTATTTACATCATCAGAAAAAAACAAATTTCTACCTCGTGCCTCTTTAACAACTTTTGAAAGTCCAGGCTCATAAACAGGTAAATTGTCTAAATCTTTGGAATTCCAAGCTGATATTTTATCAGCGTTCATATCCACAACATTAACTTTAATATCTGGATTTTTCTGAGCGATAATCGACATTGTTGGTCCACCAACATATCCAGCACCAATACAACAAATATTATTTATTTTCATACGAAAAATTTAACTACTTTATCGATTATATAATCCTGATTAGAGTTTTCTAATTCTGTGTGTATAGGTATCGAAATAACTTCCTTAGAAAGAATATCAGTATTTTCTAAAATTTGATTATTTCTGTAAGGTTTTTGTTTGTGAATTGGAATCGGATAATAAATCATTGTTGGTATTCCTAAATCATTTAAATAATTTTTCACCTGATCTCTTTTACCGTTTAAAACTCTTAATGTATATTGGTGATATACGTGCTCAGAACTTGAAATAATTTTTGGTATTTTAATTTCATCTATATCTTTAAATGCTAAATTATAATTATTAGCCATGATTTGTCTGTTTGAATTATATTCATCAAGATAATTTAACTTAACATTTAATATTTCTGCCTGTATAGAATCTAATCTAGAATTACAACCAATAATTTCATGATGATATTTAATTTTTTCACCATGATTTACTATCATTCTAATTCTATCAGCTAAATCATTATCATCTGTGAAAATTGCACCGCCGTCCCCATAACAACCTAAATTTTTTGAGGGATAAAATGATGTGGTACCAATATGACCTAGGGTACCTGTAAACTTAATTTTTCCGTTTGGAAAGCTATATTTACAACCAATTGCCTGGGCATTATCTTCAATAATTTTAAGATTATAATTTTCAGCAAGTTTAATAATTGGTTCCATATCACATGATTGTCCATATAAATGAACAGGAACTATAGCCTTTGTGTATTCAGTTATATGAGGTTCGATCAAATCTGCAGTTGTATTAAAAGTATCTAAATCAATATCACAAAAAACAACCCTTATTCCCAGTATTGCTGCAGCCTCGGCTGTAGCAATATATGTCCATGATGGACATATTATCTCATCCCCAGGTTTTAAATCTAATGCCATAAAAGCAATTTGTAATGCGTCGGTGCCGTTTGCACATGGAATTACATTTTTCACATTCAAATAATCTGATAGATTTTCTGAGAATTCCTTAACGATCGGTCCATTTACAAATCGACCTGATTCAATTGATGATATAATATTTCTGTCAATTTCATTCTTGATTTTAGAGTATTGACTCATTAAATCAACCATTTGAATATTATTTTTTTTCATTTACTTTATTTACGGCTTCGCCAACGTCAGTCACAATTATGACTAACAAAAATAATACTTATTTATTGTTAATTAAGCCAATTTTAGCTTAATACTATAACCAATAGATTTCAAATAAATCCAAACATTATTATTAGAAATCCTATCAACAATTCCATTTTCATTATTAAAGGATGATAACTTAAAATCATCACCAACATTTATACAAGAAGATTTACTTCTTATTAAATTGCAACTTCCATTTAAATATTTTTTCAGAGCATCAATCTCAGATTGTCTAACTACAGCTCTTTTTCCTAGCCAAAACATATATCTAACAACTAAAGGGGATTCAAAAACCCTATTAATATCTTTCTCGTCTATTTTAACCATGACCATCGACGGTAGAATTGGTCTATCTATTTTTTTTTTGCGATCACTCCAAATTTTAAATTCAGATCGTGTAGGGCAATATGCATTAATACCCAAAGATAAAAGCTGTTCTTCTACTTTTTTCTCACTCCTTGGTTTTGTATGTAAAATGTACCAATTCATCTGCTAGTTTTCTTGTAAAGAATAATCGAATTTGAATCTAGTTTTTGATTTAACATGAAACTAACTTCTCTACCAATTTTCTTTTTAATTTTTGGTTTTATATTTTCCAAATATTCTTCATTTACTTTTGATCCATTTATAATAATTTCAATATTTCCGCTATCAATTCCCATGGCATATTCTCCAGTCAAAGCAATCTGATCAACATCGCCAATTCTTTCTATTACAGTTTCAACAATATCTTCTAAACCAAGATGTTGCCTAACAATTTTTTGTAAAACGCTAAACATAGGATGTGATGTATTCGCATTATATATAACTCTGTTATTTTCTTTTGATTTTAATAGGTATCCTGCACCTGATAGGTTGTTTAATTCCTTTCTTATAGAATTGGTAGATTCGTTGAATTCGTTGGCAAGACCATTTAAATATCCATTATTAGCGGCGCTAACAAAGAATTTAATAAGCATCCTTAGCCTGGTTTTAGATGTAATTAATGAACCTAACATAATATTAAGTAACAAAAGTACTTATTTTTAAGTAAAAAAAGTACTTGTAATACAAAAATGTGTAAAAATGTATTATTTAAATTGAAAATTACTCTGAATTACAATGTCTAATATCTGTATTCGTCAGATTTATATGGGCCTTCTTTATCTACTCCTATATATTTAGACTGAATTTCATTAAGTTTAGTAAGCTCAACACCTAGTTTTTCAAGATGCAACTTTGCAACTTTTTCATCTAATTGTTTAGGAAGAGTGTAGACCTTATTTACATATTTTGAGGAATTATTCCAAAGTTCAATTTGAGCTAAAACTTGATTAGTAAAAGAATTACTCATTACAAAACTTGGGTGCCCTGTTGCACAGCCTAAATTCACTAGTCTCCCCTCAGCCAAAATCACAATATCATTGCCGTTAACAGTGTATAAATCTACCTGGGGCTTTATTTCTTTTTTGGTATGACCATAGTTTTTATTTAACCAAGCCATATCTATTTCGTTGTCAAAATGACCAATATTACAAACTATAGCTTTATCCTTCATAGATTTAAAATGAATGTCTTTAACGATATCTCTATTGCCGGTAGCTGTTATAATAATATCTGAATGGTCTATTACTGTTTCTAATTTTTTGACCTCATAACCATCCATTGCAGCTTGCAATGCACAAATGGGATCTATTTCTGTAACGGTTACTATACTTCCTGCTGATTTAAATGAAGCGGCAGTTCCTTTTCCAACATCTCCGTAGCCGCATACCACGACTCTCTTTCCTGCCATCATAATATCTGTTGCTCTTCTAACAGCATCTACAGCACTTTCCTTACAGCCATATTTATTATCAAACTTGCTTTTAGTAACCGAGTCGTTTACATTAATTGCTGGCAGACTCAATGTCCCTTCTTTCATTCTGTCGTATAATCTCAAAACTCCGGTTGTAGTCTCTTCAGATAAACCTTTTATGTTTTTTACAAGCTCTGGAAAATTGTCTAGAACCATATTTGTCAAATCTCCACCATCATCTAAAATCATATTAAGAGGCTTTCTTTCCTTCCCAAAAAATAAAGTTTGTTCAATACACCAATCAAAATCCTCTTCATTCATTCCTTTCCATGCATAAACTTGAACACCTGTATCAGCGATTGCAGCAGCTGCATGATCTTGTGTTGAAAATATATTACATGAACTCCATGTGACTTCAGCTCCGAGTTCAATTAAAGTTTCTATTAATACAGCTGTTTGTATGGTCATGTGAAGACAACCAGCGATTCTAGCTCCCTTAAGAGGCTTTTGTTTTCTGTACTCAATCCTCAAAGCCATTAATCCTGGCATTTCAGCTTCAGCTAATTTAATCTCATCTCTACCCCATTTTGCCTGATTAATATCTTTGACCTTGTAGGGGGTATATTTTATATTGCTTTTAATCATTTTGCTAATTTAAAAACTTTTTTAATCTTTTCTACGTAATCTAGTTTTTCCCAATTAAATAATTCTAAGTCAAAGTATATAGACTTGCCCTCTGAATTAACAAAAGTTTTTTTGACTTTTTTGGGTTCCCTACCCATATGACCATAGGCTGCAGTTTCCAAATATATTGGCTTTCTTAAGTCAAATAATTTTTCAATTGAATATGGTCTTAAATCAAACATACTTAAAATCATCTCTGAAATATCTCCGTCAGAAAAGTTAACTTTTGAAGAACCATATGTGTTAACATATAATGCTATTGGCTCTGCAACTCCTATTGCATAACTGATTTGAACGAGAGCTTCGTCACAAATTCCAGCTGCTACTATATTTTTTGCAATATGTCTTGCCGCATATGCTCCACTTCTATCAACTTTAGATGGATCTTTTCCAGAAAAGGCTCCTCCACCATGCGCACCCTTACCTCCATATGTGTCAACTATAATTTTTCTACCTGTCAATCCGGTGTCTCCATGTGGTCCACCTATCACAAACTTTCCTGTAGGATTAATTAAGTATTCCACATTATCGTTAAATAGATTTTCCAAATCAGGATTTTTATTTAATATTCTTGGAATAACTGTATCAATCATATCAGATTTGATTTTTTTGAGCATAACATCTTCAACATCAAAATCATCATGTTGGGTAGAAATAACAATTGTTTTTATTTTCTCTGGTTTGTTGTAATCTGAATATTCAATTGTAACTTGAGACTTCGAATCGGGTCTAAGATATTTTATTTCTTTATCCTCTCTTCTCAGATCAGCCAATTCCTGTAGTATTTTATTTGAAATATCTAGAGCAAGGGGCATATAGTTTTTAGTTTCATTAGTAGCGTAACCAAACATAATTCCCTGATCACCAGCACCCTGATCTTCATTATTACTTTTAACAACTCCTCGATTTATATCTTCAGACTGCTCATGTATCATTGATAGAATTCCACATGATTTATAATCAAACTTATATTCGCTTTTAGTATACCCTATTTTCTTTATTACATCTCTTGCAACTTTCTGTACATCAATATAAGTTCTTGAATTGACTTCACCAGATAGAATTACTTGACCAGTAGTTACTAGTGTTTCACAAGCAACTTTTGAGTCGAGGTCAAAAGCAAGAAAATTATCTAATATTGCATCACTGATTTGATCAGCGATTTTATCTGGATGACCTTCACTTACAGATTCAGAAGTAAACAAATAACTCATAGGGCGCAAAAATACCTCTTAAACAAACAATAAAAAAATAAATATTAAAAATTAGGACAGGAAACCCTCTATTTCTGTATGTAGTGATTCATCAACCATTGACTTCCAAGTATCATCACCATTTTTAATAGACTCTCTGATTTTTGTTGCAGAAATAAACAATGCTCCACTATCTGCGGGGGGTTGGTATTCATTGATTTCATAACCTACTCCTCTGCCGTAATTAACAGATTCAATATCAGGAATAATCATTACTTCAACATCATCACCGTGGGCAGCATGATACTTTTTTATCATTTTTACTGTTTGTTCAGTTGTGAAAGGATTTCTATCATCTGGCTCAATATTTCTTACCATAATAAGAGCTGGTATTCCCTGATTTAATTTTTGTTTAATCAGCTCAATATGACCAAAATGATAAGGCTGATATCTCCCAACAAATATTGCATACTTTTTATCAATATTTTTAGTTGGTTCACCTCCATGATTAATTTTTTTCCACATTTTCAGATTGTTTTAGCAATAAGGTTTTTAAATTTTGTTGTTGACCATCCATGGTCTCTGTTCAAATAATGAATATTGATATTTAAATCAACTCCGGTAAATGATTTATTTTTATAGTCATCCCCAAGAAATCGAACTGAATATTCTCCTTTATTTATAAGCTTATATAATTCACTTTCATAAGTGTAAGATTGAATATCATCAATATATTTTATGGATGATAAAACTTCAATTCTTTCATCTAAAGTTAGTATCGGTTTTAATTTTTCAGGACGTTCAATCGATGGATCAGAGTGAAGAAGGATTGTAAAATGATCACAGTTTGCATTACATTCTTTAAACATCTTTATATATCCAGGGTGAATTACATCAAAATTTCCAGCTACAAATCCTTTTTTCATCCTAAATTTTTAATGAATTAATAATGAAATTTACAGATTCATCAATAGTCATGTTCTTTATTTCAATCTCAGGGTTTTGAGGCTCTTCATAAGGTGCGTCAATACCTGTAAAACCTTTTATTTCACTGTTAAGAGCTTTTTTGTATAAACCCTTAGGGTCTCTTTCAATACATTCATCAATTGGGGTATTAACAAAGATTTCAATAAAATCTTCACCAATTAATTTTCTAGCTTCATATCTATCGTCTTTATAGGGTGAAATAAATGCAGTCATCACAACTTTTCCTGAATCAGCAAACAACTTAGCAACCTCACTTATTCTTCTTATATTTTCCTTTCTGTCTTCTGGGGAAAATCCAAGATCTTTGTTTAAACCAATTCTAATATTATCTCCATCTAAAATATATGTGTTGTAATTTTTTAAATTTAGTTTTTCGTCAAGTGCATTAGCTAATGTAGATTTTCCCGATCCAGATAAACCGGTGAACCAAAGCACTTTTCCTTTGTGACCACATATTTGCTCTCTTTTTTCCCTAGAGACTGTAAAGCTATGTTTGGTTAAATTAGTTGGCATAGATGATAAACAAAGAACGCAAATCTATGAAAATTATTATTCGAGATGAAAATGAAAATAAAATATTTACAAAGAAATTTTATACATCATTGGTTTGCCAAATAATTCAGCTTCTGAAGTAATCAAAAAATTATTTTTATCTATTATTTTAATTGATTCAACCTGAGTTTTTTCAATCGGAATTTCATACATGTTTATTTTGTAGTCTTTCTTACTTTCAAGATCAAAATCTTCAATTTTGAGAATATAATATTTATCACCTTTAAAAGAACGACTTCCTGTTAATGCCAAAAGTTTGGTTTTAGAATCATAATCTGCTGCGGTAATAATTGATTGTGTATTTAAACTCCCTATTTTTTTGGCTTCATACGTGCCAGCTGTTTTTGGTAAAGTATAGATTTCTGTAATTTTTTTAAGCTTATTTTTTGTAAATATTATTAAATTATCATCTATTGTAATTAACCCTTCTGCATCGTACTGAGATGATTTTTGAAGTGTGATAAATTTAACCTGTTCAGGATAATGGAAATTAATAATCTCAAAAGAGTTGTTTTCAGAATTTATCGGGATCTTAATAATTCGTAAATTTTCTCTTGTATCAATATTATTTCCTATGTCAGCTATGTAAATAAATTCTTCATCAGCAGTCAAATCTTCCCAATCATTATTTTTTAAATCATTAAACATTCTTTTATTGAGCATTTCACCATCTTTATTTAAATAATATAAATTTGATGGGTTTCCTGAATCATTAATAGTAATTAAATAATTATCAACAATCTCTAATCCAGAGGTTTCATAGACTGAAATTGGAAGTTCTGTTTCAGAAACAATTGTTTGTGCGTCTAGTCTCGTAATAATAAAAAAAAATATAAGTAAGTGGCCCAGGGAGGATTCGAACCCCCAACCCTCAGAGCCGAAATCTGATATTCTATCCAGTTGAACTACTGAGCCTTTTTTTTTCATGATAAAAATTCTCTAACTATTGCAGATATCATCTTTCCATCAGCCTTACCCATAAGTTTCTTTGTTGATATACCCATAACTTTACCCATATCTTTCATTCCCTCTGCTCCTATTTCATCAATGACAGATTTTACAATCAATCTTACCTCTTCTTCAGAAAGTGCTTTGGGTAAGAATTGCTGTATTAATTCTGCCTCTTTTAACTCTGGATCAGCTAAATCATTTCTACCTTGACCTTTGTAAATATCAGCACTGTCTTTTCTCTGTTTAACCAGCTTTTGTAGGATTTTCATTTCGTTTTCCTGAGACAATTCACCGTCATATGACTTCTGAGTTTTATGTAATAAAATAGCTGACTTAACTGCTCTTAGGGCTGTTAACGCCGTTTGATTTTTACTTTTCATTGCCTCTTTGAGAGCGTTTGTAATTTTTAATTCTAAACTCATATTGACATGTTTAAATTTTAATTATACTGTTTACAAATTTTTTAATTTTTCCCAATTCCAAGCGGTTTCTAGCGCTGACTCAAAACTCATAACTGGAAACCAACCTAATTCGTCATTAATTTTAGTGTTATCTGAATAAATTTTTTCAATATCACCAGCTCTTCTTGGACCTAATTCATATGAAATTTCTAAATTATTAACTTTTTGAAATGAGTCAATAACCTCGAGAACACTTACACCTTTTCCAACGCCTAAATTATAAGCAGTTTTTATTTTAGTATTATTCAAAACATGATTTACAGCCATTACATGTGCCTTTGCTAAGTCAACTACGTGGATATAATCTCTTATACAAGTACCATCAGGAGTTTTATAATTGTTACCAAATATTTGCATTGACTTCCTTTTACCACTAGCTACCTCACAAATAATGGGGACTAGATTGTTTGGTTTATCAGCTGAGCAATCACCAATCAAAGCAGAAGGATGAGAGCCAACTGGGTTGAAATACCTCAATGAAATACTATTAATTGCAGACTTTTCAATTAATTTTTCACATAATTGTTTTGTTTCTCCGTAGGGAGATTCCGCTTTTCCAAAAGGCACCAGCTCATTTACTGGTAAAAATTCAGGGGTTCCATACACGGTACAAGAAGAAGAAAAAATAATATTATTAACATTATGACTATTCATTAAATTTATCAATGTTTCCATTGATCCAATGTTATTAGAGAAATATTTATCTGGTTGTCTCACAGATTCCTCAACAGATTTAAAGGCAGCAAAATGTATTACTGCATCAATATTTTTTTGCTCCTTAAAAACCTTATTCATTTGCTCAAAATCTGTGCAATCAACTTTATAAAAATCTATCTTACTTTTAATTATTTGCTCAGCCCCTGTAATATTATTATGTAAGCTGTTTGACAAATTATCAACTACAACTGGATTAAAGCCAGAGTTATATAACTCTACTAAAGTATGTGAGCCTATATATCCAGCACCCCCAGTAACTAAAATCTTTCTTTTATTCATAAAAATAATTCAATCTTGATTCTTGACTTATATTAATCTACGTTGTCATGTAGAAATGAATTATTTTTTCTAATCTTAATGTCATCATTTTCATCTAATGTAAGTGATGATCTAGAAATTTCATTATCCTCAGAATAATTTTTATCCTCTAATTCAATTCCCATACGTCTGAAGGCTGGCTCTTTTTCAATGTCATCAACTTTTGATTTATTAAACTTATAATTAAATTCTTTCATACGCAACCTTCTTTCTTCAGACCTTTGTTTTTGGAAATCTGAAACCGAAGAATTAAAAGGATCATGTGAGCTATTATTCTGAGATTCATGAATAGCTTCAATGGTAGTTGTATCTATTTCAGATGAATTCATTTTACTTTCTATTTCAATTACAGATTCAACTAAATGATTTTCTTCATTTTCATTATGAAACTTTTCTTCTTCATTATAAATTTGATTTATATCGTCGTCAATTTCTGGTTGTTCATCTATGGAAATATTATTTTTTTCTTTTTCATCAAATAATGACCATTCAATTGATGAAGATTCGTTGTCATATTCATTATCAAATTTCTCAATTTCTTCTTCAGATTCAATCTTTAATGAATCGATATCAATTTGATTGGTTTCTGATGTATTTAATGCAGATATTTCATCCTCAATATCGAAGTCAATATCTTCCTCAACTTCTTCTACCTCATCAAGGATATGAACTATTTTTTCTTCTGAATATTCTTTACTTTCAAAATCAAGTTTATTTTCAAATTCCTCATCTAAACTAATTTCATTTTGATTCTCAATTTCATCTTCTTCCACTAAAACGTGAATAATCTTATCGCTATTTTCAATTTCAACATCTTGATTACTATTCGATTTTGATTCGTTAATTTCAGAAACCTGAGAAAATAAATTATCTCCCTCTAACTCATGAACTATTTTTTCTGGTTCAGTGTTTGAAATTTCATTTTGTTGATCTACATTAAATCCGGTGGCTATGACTGTGACTGAAATTGAATCAAATAACTCAGGATCTTCACCAACACCCATAATAATATTAGCACCATAACCCGCTTGCTCTTGTATATAATCATTTATTTCGCCAATTTCATCAATGGTTATTTCCTCATTTCCAGAAACAATTAACAATAGCACATTTTTTGCACCAGTAATACGGTTATCATTTAAAAGCGGTGAATCTAGTGCCTTTGTTATTGCATCATTAGCACGATTACTGCCAGAAGATGAAGCAGCGCCCATAATAGCCGTGCCACTATTACTTAGCACTGTTTTTGCGTCTTTCAAATCAATATTCTGCGTGTAATGATGTGTGATAACTTCGGCAATCCCCTTAGATGCAGTTGATAATACTTCATCAGCTTTTGAAAAGCCAGCCTTAAAACCTAAATTACCATATACTTCTCTCAGCTTATTATTATTTATGATAATTAATGAATCAACATGATTTCTTAATTTTTCTATTCCTGCTTGAGCTTGATCATTCCTCAATTTTCCCTCAAAACTAAATGGAGTGGTAACAATTCCCACAGTCAATATGTTCATTTCTCTAGCCATCTGGGCAATTATGGGAGCAGCACCAGTCCCTGTTCCTCCACCCATTCCAGCAGTGATAAATATCATTTTTGTATTGACATTAAGCATAGCCATTATATCCTCTGCACTTTCTAGGGCAGCCTTTTCACCAATTTCAGGATTTGCTCCAGCTCCTAAACCTTCGGTTAAATTAACGCCCAATTGTATTTTATTTGGAACGCCACTATTATTTAGTGCTTGAGCATCTGTGTTACAAATAACAAAATCAACTCCTTTAATTCCTTGTCGGTACATGTGGTTGATAGCATTACTACCTCCTCCACCAACACCAATAGCTTTAATTACATTTGATTGATTTTTTGGTAAATCAAAGCTAATTCCTAAATCTAAATTTTCATCCATGGTACATTATTTATATTATTATTCAGCGTTATCTAAAAAATCTTGAAGATTCTTGGTTAGTTTTTCTAAAAAAGACTCTCTTTTAATTTTTGTTTTTTCGGGTTTTTGTTCTTTTTCTTTTGAATTATCCTCATCGTCAGTTTCAGTCAAACTATCTTCTTGAGTTGAGTTTTCTGATTCGAGATTTTCGATGTTATTTTTTTCAATTTTTGAAAGACCGTCCATCACCAACCCTACGGCTGTAGCATATAGTGGACTAGTTACATTTTTATCTGTATCACCAGCTAAATGTTCATTTGGATAACCAACTCTGGTATCCATACCTGTTACGAATTCAACTAATTGTTTAAGATGTTTTAATTGACTTCCTCCGCCAGTTAGTACGATTCCAGCAATCAATTTTTTCTTTTGCTCTTCATGTCCATAATTCTTTATCTCCAAATAGACTTGCTCAATAATTTCTACAGTTCTTGCATTAATAATTTTGGAGAGATTTTTAAGGGAAATTTCTTTAGGGTCTCTGCCTCTCAATCCGGGAATAGAAACTATTTCATTCTCTTTATTTTCTCCCGGCCATGCAGAGCCAAATTTTACCTTCAATAATTCCGCTTGCTTTTCAATAATTGAGCAACCCCCTTTTATATCCTCTGTAACAACATTTCCACCAAATGGAATAACTGCAGTATGTCTTATAATTCCGTCTTTGAATATTGCTAAATCGGTAGTACCCCCACCTATATCGATTAAAGCAACTCCAGCTTCTTTTTCCTCATGACTTAAAACCGCATTAGCTGATGCTAAAGGTTCAAGGGTAATTCCGTCTAAATCCAAACCAGCACTTTTTATGCATCTTCCGATATTTCTAATGGACGAAACTTGACCAACAACAACATGAAAGTTAGCCTCCAATCTACCCCCATACATTCCAATTGGCTCTTTGATTTCAGCTTGACCATCAACCTTAAATTCTTGTGGTAAAACATGAATAATTTCCTCTCCGGGAAGCATTACTAGTTTATGTACTTGATTAATTAATTTTTCTATATCATTTTCATCGATTACCTGTTCTGAATTTTCTCTAGTGATATAGTCACTATGCTGTAAGCTCCTTATATGCTGTCCAGCAATTCCAACTGTTACACCGTCTACTTTAATTCCCGAAAGTCCCTCAGCTTCAGATACAGCTTGTTGAATGGATTGAATTGTTTGAGTAATATTATTAACAACACCTCGATGAACCCCCAAGCTGATTGATTTTCCAACTCCTAAAATTTTCATTTTATTATATTCATTCGTTTGCCCAATCATAGCAACTATCTTTGTTGTTCCTATATCTAATCCAATTGAAATCGTATTTTCTTTCATAAGCTTTATTTTTTTACCACCACAACCTGATTTTCAAATCGTAGATTTATTTTTTTGTATTTGTCAATTTCATTTTTTGAAATAGATCTATTATAAAATGCTTTTAAATTTTGAACTTTATTTTTGAACCTATTGTTATTGCCAAATTCAATTATTGTATTATTTCCTCTTATTTTCAAATCAATTTTCTGATCATCTTTGATGAAAATCTGAGATATGCTTTTATTTAAAAACTCGTCCTTTTTTATAATTAATGAAATCTCTGTTAAATATTTTAAATCAGATTTTTCATTAAATCCAAAAACTACAGGAACATTTGACGATTTTAATTTTGATAGACTCATAAAATTTGAATTTTTATCTAAATAGAAAATACTGTCAGATGTAATTACTCTTGCAATAGGCTCTTTTTGCTTTATATCTACATTTAACTCTTGTCCAATCTTCATATAAACCTGAGACTTTTCTATATAAGTATTTTTATCAATTTCCTGTTCAATTGTGGATAATGAAATAGAATCTTTGGATGTTAGAATGTGTTTATTTATACTATTTTGAATAGAATCTGCTGAGATAAAATATGACGAGTTTGGTATAATTTTCACATGAATTTTATTAATAATTCTACTGTTGTTTTTCATATTGGAAGCATAAAAAACACCTATTGAAAAAATTAAACTAAGCACCAAAAATATTTTACCCCAATTAAATCGCATATTCTAATTCATTTTTTATTTGTTCAACTTCATTTGCTATATCTCCAGCACCTAATGTTATATTTACTTTAAAACCGATATCTTTTATTAGGCTAGATAATCCAGATTTTTCAGATAAAAATTTATATTTTGATTTAATTCTTTTAAGCAAAACACCTGAACTAATTCCTTCGATTGGATTCTCCCTTGCAGCATATATTTCTAGTAGAATCACAGCATCAAACTTTGAAAGCTCCTCAGCAAATTCGTCTAACATATCTCTGGTTCTAGAATATAAATGAGGCTGGAATACAACTAATAAATTATCATTCGGATAAATTAATTTTAAAGTATTATAAACCTGCTTTATTTCTTCAGGATGGTGAGCATAATCATCGATAAGAACCATGGTTTCATTGTCAATTTTATAAGAAAATCTTCTTTCAATACCTTTAAAAGAACTTAAAGCCTCTAGGATTTTTTTATCTGAAATACCGAGCTCAATTGCGATAGAAACCGCGGCAACCGAATTCATTACATTATGTAAGCCTTGTAAGTTTAATTTTAAATTTTCTATAATACCACCATCAAAACAGAGGTCAAACTGGGAGAAATTTTTATTATTAGTAATATTTTTAGCTAAGTAATCAGAGGATTCAATTATTCCATATTTTTTAGAGTTGATTTTTACATCTTCATGTGAAATTAAAAAACCATCATCTACTATGTTGTTTTTGAATTGTTCAAATGCTTCAATCAGTGAATTTGAATCTTCATAAATGTCTAAATGATCAGAATCTAAAGATGTAATACATGCATAATTTGGATTTAGCTTTAAAAATGATCTATCAAACTCATCTGCTTCCACTAGTATATAGTCTTCACCATTGTACAGAAAATTAGAATTATAATTAACCATAATTCCACCCACAAAAGCACTGAATTTTAAGTCAGAAACTTTTAATATATGCGCCAATATAGATGACGTTGTCGTTTTTCCATGTGTACCTGCAACAGCTATACATTTACTATTCTCTGAAATTTTTTGTAAAACTTCTGCTCTTTTAAAAACATTAAATTCGTTTTCTTTAAATTTTATAAGTAACTGATGTTCTTTTGAAATTGCAGGAGTATAAATGACTAATGTATTATCTTTATCACTCTTAAATTCATTTACATTGAAATCATTAAAAGTATATATAATGTTAGAGCCTAAATTTGTTAAGTTTTCTGTTATTAAAGAAGCTTCTCTATCATAACCATAGACCTGTATATTTTTTTGAAGGAAATAGTTCGCCAATGCACTCATACCTATACCTCCTATACCAATAAAAAATACTTTATTTATTGAACTTAAATCCATTAATTCATTAGTATTTTAATTTCATCAACTATATCTTTTGTTGCATTTTTAAATGCAGATTTTTTGATATTCTTTGATAATTTATTTCTCAAGTCAGATGATGAGTTTAATTCTGAAATTGTCTTTTTTAAATCATCAATATTTTTTTCCTCAACCAACAAAGCTGCCTCGTTTTCAACTATTGCTTTAGCATTTTTTAGTTGATGATCCTCTGCAACATTTGGTGATGGTATAAATATTACGGGTTTTCCAACAATAGATAATTCTGAAACTGAACTTGCTCCTGCCCTAGAAATAATAAAATCAGAAACAGAATAAGCTAAATCGATTTTATCTAAATAATCATATAATCTGATTTCACTATGAATGTTTTTTTGTTTGTATTCCTCGAAATATAACTTACCACATTGCCATATCACTTGAAGATTAATGTATTTCAGATAATCTTGAATTGTGTAAATAGCTTTATTAATCTCTCTTGAGCCCAAACTGCCTCCCATTACAAGCATAGTTTTTTTATTGGGATCCAAACCAAAGTATTCCATTCCCTTTTCAAAAGAATAAGAATTTTCAGCGATACTTGATCTTACGGGGTTACCTGTTAATTTAATTTTATCTTTTGGAAAATATTTCTCCAAATAATTATATGCTACACATACAGTGTTAACTTTCTTTGATAATAATTTATTTGTTATTCCGGGATAAGAATTTTGTTCTTGAATTAGGGTGGGAATTTTTAAAAGATTTGCTACATATAATATTGGGCCACTTGCATAACCTCCAGTACCAATAACAACATTTGGACTAAACCTTTTAATTATCAGTAATGATTGAAAAAAACTTATGACTAATTTAACGGGAACTAAAATATTCTTTAAAAAATTATTTCTGTTGATTCCCGAAATCCATAATCCTAATATGCTAAATCCATACTTTGGTACTATATTCATTTCCATTTTATTTTTTGCTCCAACAAATAAAATTTCCGTATTCTTATCCATTAATAATATTTCATTGGCAATAGAAATAGCAGGGTAAATATGCCCCCCTGTTCCTCCGCCTGATAATATTATTCTCTTTGTTTCCATTTAAATCGTTTCTTTTAATATTTCTAATGGGTTATCCTCATCAGAATTGATAATTTTTTGATTAGATCCGTTTTTAACACTTTGTATTATTCCTATTGAGATACAAGTCATCCATATTGATGTTCCACCACTACTAATCAAAGGAAGTGGCTGACCAGTAATGGGAAACAACTCAACCGAAACGCCAATGTTAATCAGTGCTTGAAAAACTATCGGAATACCGAGACCAATTACTAACAATGAGCCAAACACACTATCTGCTTTATTTGAAATTATTATCACTCTTAGAAGAAATAAGACGTAAGCTAATAAAAGTGATAAGCCTCCGATTAAGCCATACTCCTCAACAATAATTGCAAAAATAAAATCTGATGACGATTGTGGGAGGAAATTCTTTTGAACACTTTTTCCAGGACCCAAACCTCTAACACCGCCTGTTGCAATTGCTATTTTAGCCTTTTCAATTTGATAGTTTTCTGTAGTGTTTTCCTTATTTACAAAATTTTCAATCCTGCTTTTCCATGTATCAACTCGATTTGGAAAAATTCCAGGATATGCTTTTATCGTTAAAATGAAAATTGATAAAACTAAAATTCCAGAAAAAATGATACCTAGTAAATGTTTTATTGGATATCCTCCAACAAAACATAATAAAACCACCATACAAAATATTATTCCTGTAGTTGAAAAGTTAGCCGGAAGAATTAATAATAAGATTAATAATGTTGGAATCCAAAGCGGTAAAATAGTCTTACTAAAACGAATTTCGATGTCTTTAATTTTAGCCAAATACCTTGAAACATAAATCATTAAAATGACCCCGGCCAAAGTTGATGGTTGAAAAGTAAAACCTACAAAAGGTATTTTAATCCATCTGTTAGTATTAGTTAATGAATCTGTGATAGTTGGTTGGAAAAGGGTATATAGTAGTAAAACAATTACTACAGGAATCATGAGAATTGATATTCCCCTGAAGTAATGATATGGTATCTTTTGAATAAAATACATGAAGGTAAATCCTAGGGATAAGTGAATGAAATGCTTAAATAAATAATTAAAAGTATTTCCTGATGCTGAAACATATGCAAGATTACTTGCCGCACTGTATACAGGCAAGAATGAAAAACCAGCAAGCAATATTAAAACTGCCCACATTGTTTTATCTCCTTGTATATTTTCAAAAATATTATTCATTATAATTTTCTTACTGCTGCTTTAAATTGCCTACCCCTATCCTCAAAATCGTCAAATAGATCAAAACTTGCACATGCTGGAGAAAGTAAGACGCAATCCCCTGTTGATGAAATTTTATATGCTGCACTAACTGCTTCATCCATTGATTTTGTGTCAATTATATACTCAACCATGTTTTCAAATTGGTCCATTATTTTCATATTATTTAAACCAAGACAAATAATTGCCTTTACTCTCTTACCTACAACCTTTTTTAAATCTGAGTAATCATTCCCTTTATCAACACCTCCAACAATCCAAACGGTTGGGGCTTCCATAGACTCAAGCGCATAATATGTGGCATTTACATTTGTAGCTTTTGAATCGTTTATGTACTTGACCTTGTTGATAGTTAAAACATTTTCTAACCTATGTTCAACACCCTGAAAATGTTCAAGACTTTTTCTGATTGTCTCTTTTCTGATCTTCAATAAGTTTGCAACCGTTGCAGCAGCCATTGCATTCTTAATGTTGTGATTTCCTTTGACTAAAAAGTTTTCTGTAGGCATATTAATTTTATTTTTTTCAGTTATAATATTTATTTCGTTGTTGAAAAAGTAAGCTCCTTGATCGACTTTTTTTTTTATTGAAAAAGGGAGCAACTTTGACTTAATTTTGTTTGATTTTATATAGCTATCTGTTATCTCACAATCGGAATCATAGATTAGATAATCTTTCTCCGATTGATTTTTAATTATTTTAAATTTTGATTCAACATACGCTTCAAAATTTTTGTAGCGATCAAGATGATCTGGAGTGATTCCTGTTAATATTGCAATGTGTGGCTTAAAACTTTCTATTCCATCTAATTGAAAACTACTTACTTCTACAATGCTAAAATCAGTATCATTTTCACAGACACTTGAAAAACTGTTGCCGATATTTCCTGAAATTGTACAATTATAGCCACCCTCTGAAATTAACTTATATGCTAATGTTGTAGTTGTTGTCTTTCCGTTACTTCCTGTTACTCCAATAATCTTCGAATTGCAATGGAGGGAAGCAAATTCAATTTCAGAAATTATTTTAACAGAAGTGGATATAAAAAATTTAACAATATCACTTGAATCAGAAATACCTGGGCTTTTTACTATAAAATCAGGTTTTAGAGCCTTGGCTTTTTGATGTGAATTTTCCTCAAAATCAATACCTGATTCAACTAGTTTATTTTTTACTTGACCGGAAATTTCTGAAGAGTCAGAAACAAATACATCATATTTTTTTCTCTTAGCTAGCAATGCGCTACCTAATCCACTTTCTCCTGCTCCAAGTATTATAATATTATTCAATTATCTAATTTTAAGAGTTATGATTGATAGAATTGCTAGAGCTATTCCTACAATCCAAAACCTTGTTACTATTTTACTTTCGTGATATCCCTTTTTTTGAAAATGATGGTGTAGTGGCGACATTAAAAAAATTCTTTTTCCTACTCCGTATTTTTTTCTGGTATACTTGAAATAAAAAACCTGCATGATAACAGAGATATTTTCTACAAGAAAAATTCCACAGATTAACGGTATTAACCATTCCTTTCTAACCGCGATCGATATCACTGCTATTATCCCTCCGATTGTCAAACTTCCAGTATCACCCATAAAAACTTGGGCTGGGTAAGTATTATACCACAAGAACCCTACTAAGGCACCAACAAAAGCACCAATAAATATTGTTATCTCACCAACCCTGGGGATATACATTATATTTAAATAATCGGAGAAAATAATATTACCTGAAACCCATGTAAATACACCCAGTGTTAGGATAATTATTGCAGATGAACCAGCTGCAAGCCCGTCTAAACCATCGGTTAAGTTGGCTCCATTTGAAACAGCTGCAATAATTAGTACAACAAAAAATATAAACACAATCCATGTATATGATTCCAAACCTGGATCAATCCATGTTATTAAATCCGAATAATTAAAAACATTGTCCTTAACAAAAGGAATTGTAGTCTTTGTAGATTTATATTCAGTCAAATTATCAGCTAACTGTAATTCTATCCCAAACGGGCTCTGATCTTTGACTGTAACCTCAGGGTGAAAAAACAAAGTGAAACCGACAAACAATCCTAAAATTATTTGGCCAATAATTTTATACTTACCTCTTAAACCGTCTTTATCTTTTTTGTAAAGTTTAATATAATCATCAACAAAACCTATAATTCCCATCCACACCAAAGTCACAATTAATAAAATGATATATATATTCTTGAGATTAGCAAAAAGGAGTACTGGGATAATTGTTGAAATAATGATTATCAACCCTCCCATTGTTGGGGTACCAGTTTTTTCAATTTGACCATCTAACCCTAGGTCTCTAATTGATTCTCCAATTTGTTTTTTTCTTAAAAAATCAATTATTCTTTTACCAAAAATTGTTGAAATAAGTAATGAAGTAATAATTGCAGCTGCAGCTCTAAATGAAATATACGTGAATAATGATGCACCCGGGATTTGATATTGATTTTCTAGAAATTCAAAAAAGTAGTAGAGCATAAATTAATTTTTTTGGTTTAATAATTCTTTAATAATCTTAAAGTCATCAAAATCACTTTTAACACCTTTGACCTCTTGATATGATTCATGGCCTTTTCCAGCTACAAGAATAATATCATTAGACTGAGCGAATTGACATGCTGTTTTTATTGCTTCTTTTCTATTTGTTATTGATATAGTCTTGTTCGTATTTGTAGACTTTACACCTTTTAACATCTCTTCAATTATTGAGTCAGGATCTTCATATCTTGGATTGTCACTAGTAAAAATTACCTTTGAACTAAGATTACTTGCAATATCTCCCATTACTGGTCTTTTAGTTTTATCCCTATTACCTCCGCATCCAACAACTGTTATTAAATTATTTTTAGGAGTCTTAATTTCATTTATAGATTTTAAGATGTTTTTAAGTGCATCTGGAGTATGGGCATAATCAACAATTGCTGTTATTTTATTTTTCTTATAAAATTGAAATCTTCCTGCAACAGCCTCCAAGGAACTTAAGACCTTAAGCAACTCATCTTTTGGTAATCCTAAAATTGAAGCAATTGCGTATACAGATAAAATATTATATGCATTAAACTTTCCAACTAGCTTTGACCAAAATTGTGAATTATTAGTTTTCAACAACATTCCGTCAAAAGAGGATTCTAAAATTTTTGCTTTAAAATCTGAGATGGAATTTAAAGAATATGTATATGTATCTGCCAATGTGTTTTGAGTCATTATCAATCCATTTCTATCATCATTATTGGTTAAAGCAAATGAATTAGAGCCTAGGGAATCGAAAAATTGTTTTTTTGTATCCCTGTAATTCTCAAAACTTTCGTGATAATCTAAGTGATCATGAGTTAGATTTGTAAAAACCCCTCCCTTAAAAACTAATCCTTCAATTCTATATTGATCAATCCCATGTGAGCTTACCTCCATAAAACAATAGCGCACGTCTAAATTTACCATTTCAGATAAGTAACGATTAATTGAAAGTGAATCTGGAGTAGTCTGACTAGCTTGAATAGTTTTGTCGTCATATGAAATTTTCACTGTTGAAATTAAACCTGACTTAATACCCAGACTCATATATAAGTTAAATAGTAATGTCGTGATGGTTGTTTTTCCGTTTGTTCCTGTTACGCCGATCAAATTCAATCTTGAAGAGGGATTTTCATAATAGTTAGATGAGATTATAGCAAGAGCTTTTCTGGATGAAGAAACGTTAACATATACTACATCATCAACTTTTTGGTCGGGTTTTTTTTCGCATATGATACAATTTGCCCCACTTTGAATTGCTTGTGGAATAAAATCATGGCCATCAACATTAACGCCGTTTATAGCAACATACATGTCTCCTTCATTTATTAACCTTGAATCAAATTCAATCTTATTTATAGTTAGAGAGGTATTTCCTATTACAGAATTAATTTCAACTTTATATAATATTTCCCTTATCAGTTTCAAATCAAATTTATTTTTATTGTTTGACCCTTTTTTAATTTTGCTCCAGACTTTGTTATCTGTCTAACTTTATTTCCATTCCCCTCAATTGACAACTTATAGCCGTTGTTTTCAATCATCGGAATAATATCCATTAACTCATATTTAGAAATATCAGGCATTATCATATTTTCTAGCTTTGAAACAAATTCCTGATTACTTATTGCTTCAATAGACTCAAATTTTATTTCATCATAGCTTTCGACTTCTGGTATATTTGAATATATCTTTTGTGCGATTTCTTTAAATACAGGAGCCGCAACTATATTTCCATAGTAGCCTTTTTTCTTATCGGGTTTGTGAATTACGACAATGCATGAATATTTAGGATTTTCAGCTGGAAAGTATCCAGCAAATGATGAAATATATAAACCCGTTGACTTCCAATATTCAGTTTGACAAGTACCTGTTTTTCCTGCCATTGAAAAATCTTCAGAATAAATATTATGTGCAGTACCATGTTCTTTTTCAACAACATTTTTCATCATATTTTTAACCTTGTCAATAGTTTCTTTGCTGCAAACTGAATTAGAAATAATTTCAGTATCAAATTTTTCTATTACTTGGTCAAATTGCTTTACTTCTTTTATGAATCTTGGCTTTACCATTACCCCGTCATTAGCAATTGCGTTATAAAAAGTAAGGGTTTGTAAAGGGGTCAATGATATTCCATATCCAAAAGCCATCCATGGCAGGTCAAGTCCATCCCAATTAACTTTATCTTTTGGATGTGTAAATTTTGGCTGACCTTCACCAAGTATTGGTAGACCTAGGGGTTCATTGATTTTCATATCAAATAACCCGTCAACAAATTTTTCGGGTTTTTCATTATAATTATCATTAATGATTTGGACTATAGCAGTATTTGAAGAGACTTCAAATGCTTTTGCAGCTGATATTTTTCCGTAACCACCCTTTTTAGAATCCCTTACCTTTCTTCCATAAAAACTTAAGATTCCGTTTTTGGTATCAACCATATCTGAGGTGTCAATCACCTTGTCTTCTAGAGCTCTAACCATTGCCATTAGCTTAAATGTTGACCCAGGCTCATGAGATTCACCAACTGCATAATTTAACTTTTCATAATATTTACCCTCAGAGGTTCTTCCTAAATTTGAAATAGCTTTAATTTCACCAGTTTTTGTTTCCATTACCACTACACTTCCGTGTTCTGCTTCATAAAATTCTAATTGACGCAATAGTGCATGATGAGCTAAATCTTGAATTTCTATATTTAGTGTAGTGTGTAAGTCGTAACCATCTCTAGGCTCTTTTTCATTATAATCTAAGACAGGCTTCCACTGACCAAGTCCTATTTTCTGAGAGAACCTAATTCCATTTTCACCTTTTAGATACTTTGGCCCAAATGCACCATCCAGACCTGGCCTCATAGCATTCCCAAAATCATCATACCTTTCGTAACCTACAGTTCTTTGAGCTATTCCACCTATAGGATAATCTCTTTTGGTATATTGCTCAGTTATAAATCCACCTTTGAATCCGCCAAGCTTGAATAATGGGAAGTTTTTAAATTTCTTAAAATCTAGATAGCCCAGGTTTCTAGCAATTAATAAATATCTGTTTTTATCTTTTCTTGCTTGCCTTAGTTTGTTAGAATATATCTCTGATGATTCTCCAAAATATGAAGCGAGTTCTAATGCCAATTCATCAACATATTTATCAAAGTTCGAGTCGCTTGGCGCCAGGGCATCAAATCTAATATCATATTTAGGCACTGAGCTTGCCAGAAGTTTTCCAGTGTCAGAATAAATATTACCTCTGTTTGCAGGGATTTCTATATTTTTAAATTCTCTTTTTTCAGAAATGTCAATGTAATAGTCTCCTTTAAAAAACTGTAAGTCAATAATTTTAAAAACAATAGAAAAAATAATAACGATCAGAAGCAAGCTGATTACATAAAGTCGGTTCGTTATTTTTTTCTTAGTTATTGACATTTATTACAATTTTAACTGGAGGAGTTTTTGATGATTTTATTCCCTGCTCAGATAATCTGTTTTTTACAGATGATTCCATTTTGTAAATCATCAATCTTGTTCTTGTATCTACAAATTCAGATCTCAGAGATTTAATTTCTTCATTCAATGATGCTATTTTATAGACCTTCTGGTCAACGGAATGAGAGGATGATATCATAACCAAGGAAAGAATTAGAAAAAGGAAAATATAAATCCAATTTGAAGTTGATTTTTCATCAACTAAAAAAGATCCTCTCATGATATTAAATAACTTATTCTTCATTTAATTAAATTTTCTCGGCTATTCTCAATTTTGCGCTTCTTGACCTTATATTTTCTTTTAACTCTACAGCTGATGGTTGAATCATTTTTCCAATTTTTTTAAAGGGTACAGAAAAGTTTCCGTATAAATCTTTTTTAGCAGTTGTTGAAAAATTTCCATTATTTATATATCTTTTTACCATTCTGTCCTCTAAGGAGTGATAAGAAATAACACATAATCTGCCGCCAGGTAATAATAATTCGCTTGACTGTTCTAAAAATGACTTAAGGACATCTAATTCTTTATTAACCTCAATTCTAATGGCTTGATAAATTCTAGAAAGATTTTTATTTAAATACCTCTCAGGGTAAAGTGGCTTTAGTATCTTATTCAAATCAAATGTTGTATTTATTTTATTTGCCGCTCTAGCTTTAATAATTTCTTCTGATATTTTTTTTGAGTTCTTTATGTCTCCATATTCAAATAAAATTTTACTAAGATTTTCATGCTTATAGCTGTTTATGACTTTAATCGCATCAAGTGTATTATTCTTATTCATCCTCATATCAAGAGCTGCATCATATCGGTAAGAAAACCCTCGAGCAGGAGTATTAATTTGAAAAGAAGAAACTCCAAGGTCAGCTAGTATTCCGTTAACTTTTGAAAAACCTAAATTTTTTAAAAACCTCTTCATGTATTTAAAATTTTCATTAACGAAATAAAAATTACTTTCTTCATAAGAATTATTTATCGAATCTGGATCCTGATCAAAAGAAATTAATCTTCCCTTTTTAGATAGGCTCCTTAATATTTCTAAACTATGACCACCTCCTCCAAAAGTTGCATCAACATATATTCCTTCATCATCTATTTTCAAACCATTAATCGACTCTTTTAGCAATACAGGTAAATGATAATCACTCTTCATCACCACCCATTACTTCTTCAGCCAGTTGAGCAAAATCATCTCTGGAATCTGCAATTGCTTTTTCATAACTTGATTTATCCCATATTTCGATGATGTTAACAGAGGTAGAGAGTGTAACCTCCCTATTAATATTTGAAAATTCTATCAAATCTCTAGGGATTAACAACCTTCCGTTACTGTCTAGTTCAATAAATTTTACTCCAGCAGTAAACCTTCTGATAAAATCATTATTCTTCTTCTTAAATCTGTTAAGTGAGTTGACCTTTTTTATTAACTCTTCCCATTGTTCCAAAGGATACAACTCTAGGCAATTTTGAAACACAGCTCTTTTTAAAACAAAACCTTTGGGAATAACAGGTGCAAGCTGTTTTTTAAATGCGGAGGGAATTAAAAGCCTTCCCTTAACATCAATTTTACACTCGTATGTTCCAATTAAATAATTCAAAATCCTTCTCAGTTATGTAATCTCAAATTTAATAAAAAAATTACCACATTTTACCACATTTTACCACATTGTTAATAAAATTAAAGATTCTCCCATTTTTATGATTTAAATAATAGAAAATAACTGTATAAATAACTTATATACAGGCAGTTACAAATAAACTATAATTAATCAACACACATTGTTCATTAATTGTTAATCAGCAGTCTTAATTGAGTGTTTCTGAATAAATTTGATTAATTTTGATTAAAAATCTGTATATGGATTTTAATCTTAAGGAAGAAAACGGCTATAAATACATTGAAGAAGGTGAAGGCTTTCCAATTATTATCCTTCACGGTCTCATGGGCAACCTAAGTAATTTTAATCATGTTACAGATTTTTTTAGACAAAGGGATTTTAAGGTCATAATGCCTGTACTGCCAATTTATGATCTACCTATCCTTAAGACTTCTGTAAAAGAATTAGCAAAGTTTTTAGACAGGTTTATAATCCATAAAAAAATTAAAGAATTTGTTTTAATGGGTAATTCCCTAGGAGGTCATATTGGTCTTTATTACACCAAGCTTTTTAATAAAGCCAAGGGTTTAATTTTAACAGGAAGCTCAGGGCTTTACGAAAAAGGTATGGGGAGCGGATACACTAGAAGAGGTGATTACAATGTAATTAAGAAAAAGGTTGAAGAAGTATTTTATTGTCCAAAAACTGCAACCAAAGAACTTGTTGATGAAGTTTTTGAAACGGTTAATGACAGAAATAAGTTGATTAAAATATTAGTAATGGCTAAAAGTGCAATTAGACATAATATGGCTGATGATTTACCAAAAATGAAGCTTCCTACATGTATAATTTGGGGAAAAAATGATAATGTAACACCTCCTGAAGTTGCTGATGAATTTCACAAGCTTCTTACTGACTCAGATCTTTTTTGGATTGACAAATGTGGCCATGCACCAATGATGGAGCACCCAGATCAATTTAATGCATTACTTATAGATTGGCTTTCTTCAAAAATTGTCTTTAAATAATGAATATTAAAAGTGCGAAATTTATCATAAGCAATCAATATGCAAAAGATTGCCCAAAAAGTAATTTACTAGAGTATGCTTTTATCGGTAGAAGTAATGTAGGTAAGTCATCATTGATAAATATGTTGACTAATAATAAAAAACTAGCAAAAACTTCTTCAAAACCAGGGAAAACAAGGTTGATTAATCACTTCTTAATTGATTCCTCTTGGCATCTTGTAGATCTTCCTGGCTATGGGTATGCTAAAGCTTCAAAATCGGAAAAGAAAATTTTTCAAAAACTAATTACAGATTATTTTTTAAACAGAAACCAACTAGTTTCTGCATTTATTTTAGTTGATGTAAGACACGAGGCACAAAAGATTGATATTGAATTTATGCGATGGTTGACATTAAATAATATTGCTTTCTCAATTGTTTTTACTAAAATCGATAAATTAAAACAGGATGGCAACCCAAAAGATGGTGTTGAAAATAAGGTAAATAATTACAAGAAAGTAATTCTTGAAAACTGGGAGTTTCTACCTGAAATATTTCTTACCTCAAGCACAAAGCATCTTGGAAAAGAAAACATATTGTATTACATAAATAAGCTAAACAGTGATCTTATTCAAAAATAAAATCTAAAAGCTCTCCTGTTGAGTTTTTCATTTTTTGACCGAGTAATTTTGAAATCGTAGGAGCAATATCAGGTATTTCTGTAATCTCAAAAGTTTCGCCATGCTTAATTCCACATCCATAAAAAATCAATGGAACATGTGTGTCATAATTATAACCCGATCCATGGGTAGTACCCTTACCATCATAAAAAATTACATTTGGTTTTAGGATAAGCGCTACATCCCCACTTCTCTTTTGATGAAAACCATTTTGAATTAGTTTTTGATATCCATCTAAGCTTTTTGAATTTAAAATAAAATTGGCAGAATGTGCATCTGAAATAAACTCAAATGATTTCAATATTCTAATAAGCTCATAAATGACTTTATTTTTATCCAAACCTAAATCAATGATTGAATCATCGTTTAAATATATTTGATTGTTGTCAATATCATCAATTAAACCACTAACCTCAACTTTAAAAACTTGATATAATTGTTCTACAACTCCCTTAGCTAAATCATTTTCACTAACTGCCCTAGCGTTAATTCCACCACTTGTTAAAAATGCTGGTATTTCCAATACACCATGGTCCCCTGTCAAAAATAATGTATATTGATTTTCACCTATTTCGTTATCTAAAAAAAATAAAAGTTTTTCAATTTCTTTATCTAGACGGATATATGTGTCCTGAGTTTCTACGGATGCTACCCCAAAATTATGACCTACATAATCTGTAGATGAATACCCAATAGTTATCACATCCGTTACCTCTCTTTTACCCAAATTCTCATTAATGATTGCATTAATTGCAAAATC
>CABYEA010000002.1 GCA_902517895.1 uncultured Bacteroidota bacterium | reverse complement strand
GTAATGCTATATCGGCATATGGAGGTATTTATAAAGACATTGCGCCTACCCCAAATATTGATCAAATTGCAAATGATGGAGCAATTTTAAAAAATACATTTGCGACTAATTCAATTTGTGGGCCAAGTCGCGCATCCATTCTAACAGGAACTTATAGCCATATTCATGGTTATAATAAAAATTATAAAGGAGGTGTTTTTGATAATAGTCTTTGGACATTCCCAAAAGAACTTCAAAATAATGGATATAACACTGCGCTAGTTGGGAAATGGCATCTTGCATCGGAACCAACAGGTTTTGATTATTATAAATATCATGATAATCTTGGTCAACAAGGGTTTTATTGGGATCCTATATACAATGAAAACGGTAAAAAAGTAAAGGAAAAAGGTTATGCAACTAACCTTACAACAGATTTTGCATTAGAATGGCTTAATAATAGAAAATCTAAAGATCCTTTTTGCCTCCTTCTTCAGTTCAAGGCTCCTCATAGAGAATGGGCGCCTGATAAAAAATACGAGGATCTTTGGGAAGATATTGATTTAGCTTATCCAGAAACATATAATGATGATTATAGTTCTAGAGAACTAACAGCTGGAAATACTGAAATGACAGTTGATTATTTTTCAAGAAGAGATATGAAATTAGCACCCCCTGATTCTCTGTCAAATAAAGAAAAAAGACAATGGTTATTTTATGGTTTTAAAAGAAATGAAACAGTTTTATTAGACTCAACCCTTTCGCTTGAGGAAAATAGGAATATGAAGTTTCAAAAATATATTAAAGACTATTTGGCTACTGTTAGGTCCGTTGATGATAATATAGGAAGAGTATTAAATTATTTAAAAGAACATGATTTAGAAGAAAATACGATTGTAATATATACATCTGATCAAGGGTTTTTCATTGGTGAACATGGATGGTTTGATAAGAGATTCATGTATGAAGAATCTAGTAGAATGCCATTCGTAATTAGATATCCAGGGAAAATTAAACCAAAAACTGTTAACGAAGATATCATTACAAATATTGATTTTGCCCCTACATTACTAGATATGGCAAACATAAAAATTCCTTCTAGTGTTCAAGGAAAAAGTTTTTTAAGGAATTTAACTTCAAAAAACACAAAAAAATGGAGGCAATCAATGTATTACCATTACTATGAATACCCATATTACCATCACGTTCAACCTCATTATGGCTTAAGGAACGAAAGATATAAATTAATACACTTTTACTATGATATTGATCAATGGGAGTTGTACGATTTACACAAAGATCCAAATGAGCTTAACAACTTAATTGGTAATGATAAATACGCTGATATAATTTCTGACTTAAAATCCGACTTGTACAATCTAAAGGATATTTATGGTAATAATTTATCACTGGAGGAATTAAGATTTATTTCTGATAATGATTTTGGTGGATTAGAATCAAACAAGGGCAAAAAATGAAAATTTTATAGTCATAGTTTGAAAATAAAAGTCACATCACCTGGAAGAGTTAATTTAATTGGTGAACATACCGACTATAATGGAGGATACGTTCTTCCTTGTGCCTTGGACTTAACAATCAAGCTTTTTATTGAAAAAAAATCAAATGAATCATATGTTAAAACCGATTTAGGATATAGCATGTCTTTTGATGTAAACACTACATTAAAAAAAAGCAATAATCATTGGGAAAATTATGTATTAGGAGTTATCAATGAGCTAAAGCAAATTAAATTTAAATTGAGTAATTTTTCATGTTCAATAATATCAACATTACCATCAGGAGCTGGGATTAGCTCCTCCTCTGCCCTTGTTTGTGGCTTAATAAAAGGCTTAAGTAAATTAAATGAAATTAAACTTGAAAATTCAGAAATAATAAATCTTAGTAGAAATGTAGAGCATAAATATATTGGGCTATTGGGAGGAATTATGGACCAGTTTACAATTTTGAATGCAAAAAAAAATACAGCAATTTTACTTGACTGTGAAAAGCTAGATTCAAAATTCATAAAACTAGAGTTTAAAGAGTATAAACTACTCTTACTAGATACAAACGTAAAGCATAATTTAGCTAACACAGAGTATAATCAAAGAGTTAGTGAATGTAAAGAATCAATGCAAATAATTAACAAATTGTGTAAAAAGAATTATACTAATTTATCTCAGGTAAATAGACTTGATTTGAGCTTATCAAAAGAAAAACTAGAGGGAACTCTTTACAAAAGAGCCTCATACGTGTTTAATGAAAACCAAAGAGTAATTAATTCAGTAGAATTTTTAAAAAATAATAAACTTAAAGAATTTGGCCAACTCATGTATGAATCACATTTTGGTCTTAAAAATGATTATGAAGTTAGCTGTAAAGAATTAGACTTCCTGGTAGAATATTCGATGAATTATGACCAAATATTAGGTTCAAGAATGATGGGAGGTGGTTTTGGAGGTTGTACCCTAAGCCTAATAAAGGATAGTTTGATCGATAAATTCATTAAAGAGATTAAACAAGAATATTTTTCTAAATTTAAGAGGAAATTAAATCCAATTATCGCAAATTTGGATCAAGGAATACAAATGAGTTTAATTTAAATATAATTATGTTAAAAACAGTCAGTGAAGCAATTGAATATAGAAGATCAGTTAGAAAATATCTTGACATTCAATTGGATGAAGAGAAGGTAAAAAACTGTATTAAAAATGCAACATTAGCTCCAAATAGCAGTAATATGCAATTATGGGAGTTTTATCATGTAACTGATATTGAAACATTAAAAAAACTATCAAAAGCATGTTTTGATCAAAATGCTGCTAAAACTGCAATTAATATGGTTGTATTTGTTGCTAGAAGAGACAAATGGAAAGAAAGAGCAAAATATAATTTAGATTTCTTGGAGGATATGTTTGATAAACAAGAAAAAAAAGGAATCGATGTTGAGAGAAGAAGAAAAGTTTCAAGAAGATACTATAAAAAATTAATGCCTACAATCTATACTGACTTTCTAGGAATTGTTGGTTATTATAAGAAATTATTATCATTTTTTATCGGTTTATTTAGGCCTATTTACAGGGAAGTATTATTTTCAGATGTGAGAGTTATCACCCACAAGAGTGTAGCATTAGCTGCTGAAAACTTTATGCTCAGCATGGCAGAAATAGGATATGACACATGTCCAATGGAAGGATCAGATACCAACAGGGTAAAAAAAATACTTAACCTACCTCGAAAAGCTGAAATAACTATGATAATTGGTTGTGGTATTCGGGCAGATAACGGAGTTTATTCTGAAAGATTTAGGGTGCCCTTTGAAAGAGTATATAAAAAAATATAATACAATTAATATGAAATTAAGATTTATATTTTCAGGTTTTTTACTAATTAGTGTAATTTTTACTTATAGTCAGAATAAAATTTTAATGGAAGCCTCTAAATCCATTAAAATTAATGATCTAAAGAAAAAAATGTATATATATTCCTCTGACGAATTTGACGGAAGAGGCACACCCAGTGAGGGACAACAACTTGCTGTTGAATATTTAGTAAATCACTATAAAAATTTAGGTATTCCATCAGTAAAAATGGATACTTATTTACAAGCAGTACCACTTCAATTGGAAGATAAACCTGAAATAAGTCTTAATATTTCAGGTCAGAAATTTCTTTATTATCGAGATTATGTTTCTTACTTAAATGGTCCTGATAAAGAGTATAAATCTAAAGAAATTGTTTTTGTAGGTTATGGAATTGATGATCCTAATTATTCAGATTATAGAAATATCAACGTAAAGGATAAAGTAGTAGTTGCTCTTGGAGGAGAGCCAAAAGATAAGAATGACGAGTATTTTATAAACGGAAAAAATAAGTCAAAGTGGTCTATTTTAAGACAAGAAATTGATAATAAGAAAAGAGTGGCTAGGAGTAATGGTGCTTTAGCTGTAATTATTATCGATAATTATCTTCATGGTAGATACAGTGAAAGATATAGAAATAGTGACTTAGGTTATTCCGAAAAAAGAATGACTCTTTCAAACAATGAAGAAAATGACCTTCAAGTGTTGTTATTTCCTTACAAGTTTAAAGAATTTTTATCAAAAGACAATTTAACTTTTAACATGTCATTTAAAAAAGATATCGAAAAAATTAGTGCGGATAATGTCGCTGCTATTATTAAAGGCTATGAATTTCCAGATGAGTATGTAGTCTTAACGGCGCACCTTGATCATGTTTTACCTAGAAATGGAAAAATTTATAATGGCGCTGACGACAATGGCTCAGGTACCGTAGCATTACTTGAAATTGCAGAGTCTTTTGCTTTAGCAAAACAAATGGGTAAAGAACCTAAAAGATCTATAATTTTTTTACATGTTACGGCTGAAGAAAGAGGATTGCTTGGCTCAAAATATTATACAGATTACGACCCATTAGTTCCAATCAAACAAACGATAGCAAATTTAAATATGGATATGATGGGAAGAGCTGATCCGGAACGTGGTGTAAGAAATTTAAATTATGTATATATCATCGGCTCTGATGTGCTATCAGATGATTTACATGATATTAATATCGATGCCAATAAATATTCTAATCTTGAACTAGATTTTAGATTTAATGGTATTGATCATCCTGACCAATTCTACTACAGGTCAGACCATTTTCATTTTATAAAAAACAACATACCTGCTATTTTCTATTTCAGTGGTGTACATGAGGACTATCATAAGCCAACAGATACAGCTGAGAAAATCTTATATGAACCATATAAAAGAAGAGTTAAGTTGATTTTTCACACTGCATGGGAGTTAGCTAATTCAAAGGAGAAAATAAAATTAAAATAAATAAAAAAACCCTCATAAATGAGGGTTTTTTATTAAATCAAAAAGTTTTTATCGTTGATAGGTTCCCGCAATCTGACTAGGAATACTACTAACATCAAACCAATCTGCGAAGTTATGAATTTTTCCATCTTCATTAAATTGAGCTACGCCCATCCACTTGTATGAAACTTCCACACCTGTTTCAGGATCGTTAAAAACCCAATTACCATATATTCTTAAACCATCGGGTGAAGCTGATGCTTCCTCTGATGAATATAAACTACCACCATAATAAACATCCTCAGTAAATTTTATATTATCAAATGTACTGACGTAAAAATTTACGGCCGCGGTTAAATCTTCTTTTGATTTGTTGACATTCATTAAAGCCTCTGGGTTGTTCCATTTTAGCGAATCTGCAAAAATACTCATAACTTTTTCTGGTTCCTCAGAACTAAAGCCACTTACAACATCTTTCCATGATTCAACATTTTTATTAAAAGTTGCAATGTCTTCGGATGAGGGAACAGTATTATTATCACAATTATACATTAATGATAACATTAAAATAGATAAGAAAATATTTTTCATAAAATTTAATATTTGTTTTGTTAATTGAGTAAAGTTAGTATTAATCTATTATATAAAATGTTTTTTCAACATTAAAGTTTGTATTCTTCAGGTCTTGATCCCTAGATGAATTACCCACAAGAATATCAAAATCACCCGCCTCAACAATATAATTCATTTCTGAATCATAATAAGCAAAAGCCGATTTGTTCAATTCAAATATAATTTCTTTTGATTCCCCTGGCTTCAAACTAACCCTCTGGTAGGCTTTTAATTCTTTGATAGGCCTGGTTATACTACTATATTTGTCAGAAATATAAAGCTGAACAATCTCATCCCCAGAAATTTCACCAATATTTTTTACATTAACTGAAACACTCAATATACCTTTTTTAAATTTTGATCTTTGTATTTTTGGTTTGCTAATATCAAATTTTGTGTAGCTAAGACCAAATCCAAATGAATAGAGCGGTTTATTAGTTTGCATAGCATAGTCTCTAAAATACATTGAGTACTTATGATTATAAAACATCTTTAATTGACCAACTGTCCTTGCAACAGTCAAGGGTAACTTTCCACTTGGGTTTATTTTACCAAATATAATTTCAGCAACCGCCAATCCACCAAAACTTCCTGGCTCCCATGCTTCAATTATTGCATTTATATTTTCGGATATCCATGGCTCTGAAATTGGTCTTCCATTCACATATACAACAATTAAATTCTTTCCAGACTCCTTTAATCTCATTGCCAACTCTAATTGCTTTCCCGCTAAATTAAGTTCAGCTCTAGCTGTGTTTTCTCCAGCTGTTTTTTGATTCCACTTATATCTCATTGAATTATCTCCAACTACAAGTACAACTACATCATATTCATTAGCAACTTCAATTGTTTTATTGATATCTTTTTCTGAAATCCTCTTAATATTTTCATTGGAATCGTGGTAATCAACTAAATAACCCATTTCAGTTCCAATTTTTTTAATTCCTTCAAATACTGTGTATACATTTTCATCAGGTTGAGCACTATGCCAATCCCCTAATATTGATTGGTTATTGGCATTTGGTCCTGTTACTAATATTCTGTTTTTTGAATTTTTTGGGCTTCTTATTGGTAATACATCATTATTTTTTAACAAAACTATGCCTTGTCTAGCTAGTTTTAAAGCTGTTTCTGTGTGGTACTGATTAAATATTTTTTCTGAAATATCATCTTCATCTACAAATCTATTTTCAAATAGACCCAACTTAAATTTTGCCTCTAATATTTTTGAACATGCATAATTAACTCTTTCTTCTGACAATAAACCTTCATTTACTAATTCAACAACTAATTCAGGAAAGTTTGGACCATGCATATGCATATCAATTCCTGCATCAACGGCAAGATATATGGCTTCTTTGAAATTTCTTGCAACTTTGTGTAAAGTTTCTAATCTTTCAATATCTAACCAGTCACTAACATAAAAACCATCAAACCCCCATTCATTTCTAATAATATTAGACATTAGTTTTTTATTTGAATGTGATGGCACTCCGTTTACCTCATTATGAGCTGCCATAATCGAAAATACGCCTGAATCAACAGCACTTTTATATGGTGGTAGATATACCTCATTTAAGGTTCTTTCAGAAATATCCATTGGTGATAAATTTAGACCATTAATTGGTTCGCTCCCAGCTATTAGATGTTTTGCACAAGCAATAACTTTATTAATTCCTGTAAAATCTCGCTGTTGAAGTCCATTTATCATGGAAATACCCATTTGGGTTACTAGAAATGGATCTTCTCCAAAGGTTTCACCAACTCTACCCCATCTTGCATCTCTCATAATATCAATATTAGGTGTGAATGCCCAATGAGATCCCGTAGATCTCATTTCAAAAGCGGTCTGGACACCAACATCATATGAGTTATTTTCATCCCAAGTGGAAGCTATTGTTATTGGGGATGGGTAAACAGTAGCTCCTCTGTACAGGGCATTTCCATGTATTGCATCAATACCAATAAGTAATGGTATTTTCAACTTAGATTTATTAGCCAAAGCCTGTAAATAGTTAGCCTCCTTAGCGGTAATTACATGTAAAAAAGAACCTATTTGTCCATTAATTATCATTTGCTTAACATCATCAGAAAATACGCCTTTATAAAAACCCTGAGCATCATTTTTTTTCATATCCTCAGGCGATAAATCTTTTTCTGCTTTTTTCATATGCTCAAGTCCAACGAACTGGTTCATTTGGCATGCTTTTTCAAAAAGAGTCATTCTACTCAGTAGATCTTCAACTCTTACGTCAAACTCAAGATTAGAATCTAGGTAGGGATAATAGCTGTTTTGAGAAAAAATGAATGATGAGGTAAGAAGTAGAAGAATTTGGAAAACTTTCATTTCATAAAAATAAAAATAAAAATAAAAAGAAGAAGATATGCAGATGATTTAGTTAATTTTAGTGAAACCTCCTCCATTCCACTCCCATCTAACGGAAGCTCTAAAAACACCATCAGGTATATAAATTAATGGCTCACCCTCAACAATATCCATTAAGCCATTATTATCTACATCCATTAATTTCACCCATACACGATTTGTGGTCTGTGAAGTCCCACTAATAACATTGCTTGGCAACCAATCAACAGTTTTATCTTCAAATTCTCTATTAGCAAGTCCCTTTATTATTTGATAAAAATACCCCTCATTATCTAAAGTAGAATAGACAGCAATATCATTAATACCATCTCCATCTACATCATTAACAGCATAATCTTGTGAGAGTGTAATATCTGATCCTGCATAACCAACAACATCTTGCTCATTAAATATAGTAGTAGAATTTGAATTATAAAATTTTCCACTTCCATCTCCCCAAAATATTGTTGGCCCATCAAATAAAGAATCATAATCTTCATCCTTATAATTTCCTCCTACAATTAAATCTACAAATCCATCATTATCAACATCTGTCATTTCAGAACTCCAAATACCACCATAACCATAACCTCCATCGGGATATACATATCCACTATCAAAATCTTCTATTACTTCAGAGATCCATTTCCACTCAAAAGTAGCATCTCCATTATTAATTAAAAAGCCATCACTCTCACCGCTTTGAGCAAGAAAAACATCCAAATCACCATCATTATCAATATCTCCAGAACAAACTGTATGGGGCTGAAGTAATGGAGTGTTATTTATAATAATATGAGAATATCCATCTTGACCACTAAGAACAATATTTGGATATCCTAAACGGTCATGTCCACCTGCAGGCCTAAATACATCAGGTTTATTGTCTAAGTTAAAATCACCAACTATGGTTTTTCTTGAACCAAAAACTTCAGTGTCTGATTCATATGGAAAATTCTCATCTAAAAAAAACTCTCCTAAACCATTATCTAAAATAAAATAATCATAATGATGTAAAGTATCATCATTGTTTGGAATACTGGTGTTAAAATCTAAATATCCATCTAGATTAAAATCACCAATACCATAATAGGTGTTTACATGAGACATCCAGTGAGTTTGTTCCAAACCAGCTTCAAATAAAATTTCATAAACACTTAACCACGGAGTATAATAATTTTCCCAATCATGAGATGGAACATTATAATTATATGAATAAACCTCATTTACAGCAAAATTTGCTGTAATATCAATATCATCATTCATTGTTATTGTTAACGGATTCTCATTTGAATTTTCATCGCCAGTCCAATTTTGAAATAAATATCCATCTTCAGGTGTAGCAGTTATAGTAATCTGTTCACCTTGTTCATATGTACCACCTTCTGAATCAACAGAACCGCCTGTAGTCGTTGAAATAGTGAGTGTATAAAATTGTATATCTGGTCCATCAGGAACGTCTGGGATTTCATCGCTATCCTTACTACATCCAAAAGCCAATAGAAATAGTAAAAGAAAAAAAAACTTTTTCATATCGTTTCTTACTCTTTGATTATTTTATGAGTTGAGGTATTTATACCGTCTGATAGATTGAGAATATATGTGCCTTTTTCTAAAGAACTAATATCAAGTTTATCTGTTACATTTTCTCGAATCAATTCTTTTCCAAGAAAGTCATATAGAATAGCTTCTAGATTTGAGTCAGCACTAATATTAATGTAATCAAATGAAGGATTTGGATAAATCTTTATACCAGTTTGAAAATCACTAATTCCAAGTGCATTAGAATAGTCAAGAAAATAAAGTTTTGAATCAGAGCTACTTGAGGTCATTATTTCATAATATCCATCTCCGTTAGAGTCTACTGGGAAATTCCATTGATGGTCTGTTTCTACAATCTTTTTTTCAAATTTTTCACCATTATTTAAATATAGGACTGTATCATTATAATTATCATTGTAGTTGCTTACCATTATAATATCTTTTTTACCATCATTGTTTAAATCTACAAAGTGAAAACCATTAGCTGAATTACCCATATTATCTCCGTCTTCAAACCATAAATCAGTTATTTCATTTCCCTCATTATCAAATACAGCTAAACCAGCACCCATTTCACAATCATTTGTCATTTGAATAATAATTTCTTCACTCCCGTCATTATCTAAATCATCGATATAAAAAGAGTCTCTTGAAACAAAGCTATTGAAGTTTTGTATTTCCTCATTTCTTTCCAATCTAAATTTATTGTAAAGTATGGGCTGACCATTAGCATCAAGTTCTTTTTCATAAATACTTACCTCTGGATGGTAACGCTTACACCCATTCGCCAAATCTTCTTGAAATCCAACATATTGAATATATGTTCTGTTGTTATAATCCCTTACAATTCCTGCTCTTACATTAAAAGTATCATCATTAATGTCTTGTGCTCCAAAGGTGTCTTCCCAGGGCATTAAAAATGAATAAGAAATTTCATTATTACTGTTAACTTCATAACTCGTAACTAAATAGCTATTTAAAGGGGTGTTTTCTGGGTGGTCATTAATAGATGGATTGATAATCTCAATAATTCCATCTCCGTCAATATCTAAGACATAACCATCCGAAAATTTTGGATAGCTTCCATCACCATATGTAGAATCGTCTATAAATTGAGAATCAAAACCCTGTCCGTTATTCAAAAATAAATGACCAGGCATATAATATGAATTTTCAGGATAATAATCTGGCTCTTGACCGGGTTCACCGTGATAATTTTCAATTGCAACATAGATATCATTTAATCCGTCAGAGTTAAAATCTGCAACGGTATTATTAAATAACATTGACTCTCCCTGAGTTAGCATTAAATATTCGTGATTATCAATGTATTTACCCTGTGATTCATCCCAAAGAAATATACATAGTGTAAAAGGGTTATATGGGTCACCTGCAATCATTGAAATAATATCTTTATTGCCATCATTATCAAAATCAACATAAATTTTTTGACTATCTCCAATATTTCCTTCACTAAACCCATAACCATTAATAAAATCAATAGTTTCCTCTGAAAAAATTACAGGTTCGTCCTCAACTGAAACGATAGTGATTTCTTGCCCAAAAGAAACAAGTGGAATAAATAGTAATAGTATTAGCTTTTTCATATAGTATGTTGGTTTAAAACTTTCTTATTGGCCAAACGGATACTTCTACTTCCTTATCTTGATGAGTACTACAATTATTACCACTACAGCCGGTGTAGGATCTTTGTGTTGCAAAATATAGCAACTCAGGATATTCATAAAAAAACCTTGTATTAGATGTCCAAATCGTATTATGAGGAGCTCCATTTAAAACAATCAATTGATACCAAAGTGGGCCGTGCGCAATACTGTATTCTTCTTCAGAACCAAGATACCAGTCATCGTAGCCATTAATATTTAAATTAGCACAATATTCAGCTGCAGGAGCAGATGCTGATATAGTTGAATGAAAATCTACGATTAGTTGTGTGTTTTCAGCTCCATCATTATAATCATCATAATCACTAAGGTAAATAAGTTCATCTGATGCATTTTTATCATCACTCCATTGTAAGTTTTGAACATACTCTAATTCAGAAACAACATATCCGTGATAACCTGTATTATCAATATATGCAATGACTCCACCAAACATATAATCTCCAACCTCATATGTTACAGGTAAATTATAATATAAATCACTTTCAAATGTGTTCCACTGAGTAGTGACCACTAGCTTGAAATTATAGTTAGGTCCTTGAATTAAATCATCTAATACCTCAAGGATTGAATAATTTGAACTATCTAGATTTATTGTTGAATAATTATCCTGTTCGTGATGCTTGTATCTTATTGAAATACCATCTATTGTAAAATCCAATTCATCAGCAGGTACAATAGTACCACTTAATGTAATTTGATTATCTCCAGTTAACTCATAGCTAAAATCAATATTAGGCTCATCATTCATAGTGATAAAACTATAAGCTTCTGAAACAAAGTTACCATATTGATTCACAACTTCAAGCACATAGTTATATTCGGTTGAGGTGTTTAAATTTGATATTAGAATATATTGACTTTCAGCCTCATTATCTAATTCATAATAATCATAATTTCCAAATTGATTCTCTAACCCTAATCTAACAACTGAGTTTTCTGTTTCAGGAGCATAAGTGATTTCAACAAGTATTTCAGAATCAGCGAATGCAGGATAACTTTCGGAATTAAATGTTGGAGTAGCATTTGTTGTGTCAGAATTTAATGAGTCAAATAAATATTCTCCGAATTGAGTAGTTAAATACCCGGTTAAAGAATAATTCGTGTTATGACTTAAATTATTGATGTTTAAATTTATTTCACCTTCTTGACTACTTGAATCGATAACGTTATAAGTAGAAACACCGTTACTAACTTTTATTCCTTTTTCAATTATTTCAACGTTATTCCCTGAAACTTGGCTGTAGTTAGAGCTAACGTCTAAATAATCATAACCATTTCCATTGATTATATACGAAAAACTATATTCTAAGTTTTGTGTTTCAAATGTTGATGATTCAGAATATGTAGTACCATATTGATTTGTAACAAAAGCTTTAATGTAATAAGTTGTATTAAGCTCTAAATTAGAGGCTGAATAGTTTATGTCTAATCCATTTTCATCAGAATTAAATATTTGAGGGGAATTAAATTGAGGATTATCTGCAATAATAAAACCCCTTTCATAAGTTAAATCTTCACCTTCATATAAATTCTCATAAGATGATGAAAAAGTTGCGGTATCAAATCCTATTTCTGAAATTATTACCGTTGTGAACTCTGAGCCTGCATCTAATGTAGAAAATGAATTTACAGCTCCATAATTAGTTCCATATTCGTTTGTAACAAAAGCTTTAACATAATATTGACTAGTGGCGTTTAAATTTGTGAGCTCAGACTCAATAGTGAGCTCAGCTGAGGTAGAATTTACAAAAATACTATTGCTGAAGTTTTCATTTATAGATATCTCAAAACCTTTTTCACTTGTTATGTCATTACCATTGTACTGGTTTTCATATGTTGCGAATAAATTAACCGATGTAAAATCAATATCAGTTACATCAGTAGTACTTACCTCTGAGTTAGTACTAGTTGTATTAAAATCTACTGTTTCCGAAAAAGTGAAACCAAATTCAGTTTCTACAAATAATTCAAAAGTTGCAGGTGAGTCAGCAATTAAACTACCAACTCCTTCTAGTGAAATAACCCCATTAGGAGATTCATTATCAATATATGTATTGGACAATACTCTAACTCCTTTACTTATTACATTTACGCCTTGTCCCTGAAGAAAACTATAATTTCCACTAGCATCAATTGTTGTAATGTATGGGGTGTGTTCAATATTACTAAATACTATATCTGTACTTAAGGTTGTTACAGAAATTTGATTCCCATAAAATACACCATCCTGATTAACAAAAAATGGTCTAAAATAGTATGTTGTTGATGTAGCTAATCCTGTAACCTCTAAATTATATGATTCGTCAGAAAAAATAATTGTTGAATTAGATTGACTTGGCAATTCACTTGTTGAATATGCCATTCCCTGAGTAACTAGATTTGAATCACAATCAGATGCTGAAATAGTACCAGAAAGAGATAATGAGGTGTATGAAATATTACTTGATGTAACACTAGAAAAAGAAGGGGATGTGTCACAAGGTTCATCGTCTGTACAACCAAAGACTAAAATACAGATAGTAAAGAATGCTAACCATTGCTTCCAATAGGTTCTGTAACATAGCTTGACTTTGAGAAAGTTGTAGATAGATAGCATAAGATATATAGTTTATGTAAATACAATTTACAACTCTTTTACTAAACAACTGCCCGCAGGGCACTTCATTAATATGCTGTTGATTAATTATTGAACATAACTATCCTGTATTGAAAATCTTATGATTTAGATATATAGATATATATTTAGATTTAATTATTTATTAATTAATTATTGAGATTGATATTAAAAAGAAAACAATTTATATATCTTATATCATTTGAAGTTATAAAATATATTTTCAATAGTCAATAATAGTTTTTAACAAAAAGGCGTAGTTTTAAACAAAAATACTTATCTGTTGTTCTCTGTAAATAATTGATTAATCAATCATTTTTCAATTATATAAATGTCTGCCAAATGTCTGTCAATTTTAGTAAATTAGAGTGTTCTTTGAGATGTTTAATAGTCAATAGATAAAATCCCTATAAACAACTTTTTTAGTTGAATATAATAGGTTAAATACACAAAAAAACCCTCAATTTCTTGAGGGCTTACTTTTGGGTGGAAGACCGGATTCGAACCGGCGACCTCCTGAACCACAATCAGGCGTTCTAACCAACTGAACTACAACCACCATAATAGGAGTGCAAATGTAATTTTTTTGTGTTTCTCAGCAAAACAAGAAATAAAAATTATTTCAAGTCGCTGATATTTTCTATTAGAGGCAAACGTGCTGCAATAAAACCTTCACCATAATCAACATTAGTTAATCGACCTAAATCTCTAGCCCTGTATTCAATACTATCTAAGAAATTTTTTGTTGAAATAGGTGTGCTATGTACAGTTTCATTTCCATCATAAAATTGAGACTTAAAAGCCTTGACAGCTTTAATCTTTGTTTGAAAGTGATTGCTAATATCAACAACAAAATCAGGCTTCAAACTTTTCCATTGTATGTAATGATAAATATTAATGGGTCTCCAAGGCTCTTGAACCACACCATCTTCAATAGTTTCAATCTTTTTGAGTCCACTTAAAAAACAAGCATCAACAACTAATTTAGCACCCTTTGGATGATCAATATGTCTATCATCAGGGGCGTTGCATAATATAATATCTGGTCTATATTTTCTGATTACTTTAATTAGCTTTAATTGGTGCGCTTCATCATTTTTAAAAAAACCATCTTTGAAGTTTAAATTTTCTCTGAATGAAACCCCTAATATATCAGCTGCATTTTTTGCTTCTGAATCTCTGATTTCAGCGGTACCCTTAGTACCTAGCTCTCCCCTGGTTAAATCAAGAATACCTACCTTTTTTCCTGTTACAATTTCTTTTGCAATTGTTCCTGAACAACCTAATTCAACATCATCTGGATGTGATCCAATAGCTAAAATATCAACTTTCATAACACTTTTATTTACAATTGTTAAATGCTTGCTCAATATCATTTTGAATATCGGGTACATCTTCAATACCGACTGAAAATCTAATTAAATTATCAGTAATACCTTGAGCTATTCTATCTTCAGGAGTTAACAAATAATGAGAAGTTTCTGCTGGAGATAACATAGTACTTTCTACTCCAGCAAAACTCATTGATGGATTAATCATTTTTAATGATTTTAAAAAAGTTTTTGGATTCATTTTTTTATTCAATTCAAATGAAATTACCGCTCCAAAACCATCCATTTGTTTTTTTGCAATATCATGATTAATATGGTCTTCTAAACCAGGGTAAAAAACTTTATCAATATGTTTGCAATCAATCAAATATTTTGAAAGTTCAACTGCATTCTTTTGCTGAGCAAAAAATCTTACAGATAATGTCTTCATACTTCTCTCCAAAAGCCATGCTGTATAATCACTAAGACTAGCGCCAATATTTTTTGAAAGATTCCATATTATTTCCCTGTGTTCACCTGTTGATGCTACTGCACCTGCACATATATCACTGTGTCCACCAAAATATTTAGTTGCACTATGCAATATTATATCAATTCCAAGCTTGTGAGGCTTTTGAATTAATGGAGTTGCAAAAGTATTGTCGATAAAAGAAATTAATCCATTGCTCTTTGATAAATCAGCAATTTCTTTAATATCAACAAGTTTTAGTAAAGGGTTTGATGGTGTTTCAATATAAACAGCCTTTGTGTTTGGCTTTATTTCCTTTTCAAAAGATTTTACTTCTAATCCATCAGTAAAGGAATATTCTATGCCATATCTTTTAAATTGAGCCTCAACAAGATTTCTAGTACCTCCATAAATATCATTTTGAATTACAATATGATCTCCTGAACTTAGAAAAGCAAGTAATGAAGTACTAATCGCAGCCATTCCAGAGCCTAAAATAATTGCATCTTCTGTGTCCTCAAGAGCAGCTATTTTCTTTGCTAGAAATTCTTGATTTGGAGTTGAACTATATCTTGGATATCTATCAATTTCTTTATCAATGTATTCATACGATGTACCAGGATATATTGGAGAAACTGAACCACCATATTGTTCATCCTTGACTTGGCCTACGTGAGTACATATGGTATTTACACCCTTAAAAATATTTTTATCAGACATGGTGTCTAATTTAGCGATTATTTTTTAGATATTTTTTATACTTGGGATATGCTAGTAAAGAAAGAATTAGGATTATTAAAAGAGCTATACTGATAAATACTAGACTGATTTCTTGATCGTCTTTTGCGTAAGAATGTAGTCCTGCTAGATAAAAATTAACACCAAAATAAGTCATTATGATTGAACCAAAAGACAGTATTGAAGCCACTGTAAAAGCAAAATTACTTTTTAATCCAGGGATTAATCTCATGTGAATCACAAAAGCATAGACCATTATGCTAATTAATGCCCATGTTTCCTTAGGGTCCCAACCCCAATATCTACCCCAGCTTTCATTTGCCCACATTCCACCCAAAAAGTTTCCGATAGTAAGCATTACCAGTCCAATTGTCATTGACATTTCATTTATTAAAACCAGCTCTTTAACGTTAATATCAAGCAACTCTCTGTTTTTTTTATTTACCAAAATCATCAATATCAAAGAAACTATCCCGAGAATCATACTGATTGTAAACGGACCATAGCTTCCGACAATAACAGCAACATGAATCATTAGCCAATAGCTATCCAATACAGGAACTAAATTGGCTATAGCTGGATCCATCCAGCTCCAATGAGCAATCATTAAGATCATTGATGTAACAAATGTTGTTGAGGCTAAGGTTAGCTCGCTTTTTTTACCAAAATAAATCCCAAATAACATTGTTGCCCATGCCACATAAATCATTGATTCATATCCGTCACTCCAAGGGGCATGACCAGAAATATACCATCTTGAAATTAATCCTATAGCATGTATTATGAAAAGTGCGTAGACAGCATATTTAGAGATAGCGATGATACTATTAACAAATTTATTTCTGTTAAAAATCTGAAAGATAAGTGCTATGAACAAAATAGTACTGGCATACAAATACCAACTAAATAAACTTTTAAAAATATCATGTTTATTATACAGAATTTCAGCATCAACTTTATTTGCGGTTAACATAACCTTCGAACCATATCTGTTCTGGGTATTAGTAATCGCAACCAAAATTTCATCAGCATTAGAGAAGTCAGCTGATTTTTTACCTTCATTCAGGAAATATAAGTATGTTTTGAAACCTGTATTAATAAAATTAGAGTACAAAGAATCTGTTAAGATTACGCTAAATCTATTTTCACTTGGTGATATCCATTTATTGTTTTCATCATCTGGAACAGGAAAAATCTTCAAAGTAGTACCCTGAACCGCATTGTATAATAGGTTTACACGCTGATCAGTCTCTCTAAATTCTTTTTGAAAAGCATTGGGAACAGCCGCTCGATAAGCCTCTTCTAGAAATGGACCTAACTTATATTCTCCCCGTTCAGTGAAAAAATCTACCAATGAAGCATGCTTTAGGTCTTTTTCAACACCAATTATGCTTCTTATAGAGTCCGCTTTTTTACTTTTTAAGAATATTAGAGGAACACTATACCATAACAATGGGCTTTCCTGCATTGATAAATAAACCTGATTGGAATCAAAATCTTTATAATGATCTTTCTTACTTAATTTTCTTAGAAGCTCAGAAGAATATGTATTTACCGGCATCATTCTCCCTCCAACATCTTGCATTACTAATCTGCCGAATTTTCCCGCTTGTTCCTTTGAAGGAATGTTAACATCTAATATGGAATCAATCTTTTCAATATCAGATGCTGATGAGCTATGAACTCCAAAACCTTGAGCATTAATTGTTAGAGAAATTAAAATTAGAAGAGAAGTTAATAGCTTTGTTTTTTTATTTCTTGCAATATCTAGTTGCTTTTTTAAGAAATCAAATCTGGTAAATCTGGCAAAAAGTATTATTAACAACCCAAAGTATAATAAAATGTAACCAATGTATGTAAATAATGTGCCCCAAAAATCATGATTTACAGATAAAATTGTCCCTTGTTCGTCAGGGTCAAAGGAAGCCTGAAAAAATCTGTACCCTTCATAATTAAGAATATTATTCATGTAAATTCGGTAATCAAATGTCTCATCATCAACAACCGTAACCTCACTCGCAAAAGAAGAATAGCTGTTGTCTGTTCCAGGATATTTTTCAGCTATAAAGTCGTTTAACTTAATACTAAACGGCAAATCATATACTTTTGAACCATATCTAATTGTAAAGTTTTGATTACCAACAGAAAATGTCTTAAATGCGTTATTTGTTCCTTTACCACCAATAACCCTTACAGCCTTAGACTCAACTGGAGTTGAAATAAGTAATTCAAGACCATCCTGATCAGATTTTAATAGCTCCGATTTCTTGACAATATCAAAGACACCTTTAATGACCGGTTTTGGAAAAACAAGCTGTTGCCCATTAATAATATATCTTGCCCTTAGATTTAATAATTCGTCAGAGTTTTTAGGGAGAAAACCCTGTGTCATTGATGCCATAACCATATATTCACCTTCGTAGGGGGAATTAATGAATAAATCATAATTCTCGTCGAATGTAATATTTACAGCTCCCTCAATGTAATTATTTAACGTGTAGAGTGTTCCATGAATATTTTCTGTGGACCCATCTTTGAGGAAATGGTTGTGAGGCATACCCCCTGCCGACTCAACAATTTTTAAATAGTAGTCTCCATTTTCATCAAAAACCACATCTTCCTCTGCACCATTTATAAATTCAGTTAATTTGATCGAGATTGGCATATCTGCATATTGAGCATTGAAGCTAAATTTGTTTTCTAATCTGGGTGAAAAGTCAACAGGTCTTTCGGTATACCATCTCTGAGGTAATCCGTCTATCACATGATCGCCGTCAATGTAAACAGTTAAATAAGTTTCTTCAGACAAAAAAGAGTTTTCAGTAGCTCCCTCTCTAATACTCATAACACCCTCAAAACTTATATATCTAGTAACAAAAGCACCAAGTAAAATAAAAATCCATGATAAATGAAGTAATAAAACAGGCCATTTTCTTATGCTTAATAGGTTATATTTAAATATATTTCCGATAAAATTTATCACGAAAAGAAGCATAATAGCTTCAAACCACCATGCATTATAAATTAAATTTCTGGTTAATGGGGTTGGAGATGTTTCTTGACCAGCATCCATAAATGTTCCAATTGCCATGGCGACAGCAAATACAACAAATAATACCCCCGTGAGCCTATTGGAAAATAATATTTTTTTTAGTGTATTCATTCGAATTTTATGGTTTACAAATTTAATACCATTTTGGCTTTTTTTATACCTAATTATATTATTTATTTTGTAAATTTTGACTAATCATTAGGCTCATGATAAAAGTCACAATATTGGGATCAGGAAATGTTGGATTTCATCTCGTTAATTTATTTTACAATTCAAAAAAAATTAAACTGTATGAGTGGTACTCACGTTCATTAAAGTTTGACTCTAGGGTTAGAGTTATTAATCAAATTGAAGCCTTAGGAGAATCTGATATTTATATTATTTGTGTTAATGATGATTCTATCGAAAAGGTAAGTGATAAGATTCTAAGTGAGGGAAAATTAGTTGTTCATACATCTGGAAGCACAGCATACAATGTCATGAATAAAAAAAACAGAAGAGGTGTTTTTTATCCTCTTCAAACCTTTTCTAAATTACAAGAGTTAAATTATTCTGAAATTCCAATATGTATTGAAGCAGAATATTTAGATGATCTGAATAACTTGAAGGAGTTATCAAAAATTTTAGGCTGTAACTATCATGAAATTAACTTTGAAGAAAGAAAAACTTTACATCTGGCTGCTATTATTTCTAACAACTTCACAAACTTTTTATTTAGTCTTTCCAAGGAATTGACTGATTCAAAGAATTTAGATTTTAATATTTTAAAACCTTTAATTAAGGAAACGGTTAATAAAATTCATAAATTAGACCCTGTTAATGCTCAGACTGGACCAGCTTTAAGAAATGATAAAAACATTATGAAAATGCATGAGGAAATGTTGAAAAATGATGATATTAAAACATTATACAAGACTATTAGTCATATGATAAATAAAAAATATGGAAATTAATTACAAAGAAAAATTAGCTGATATTAATTCATTCATTTTTGATGTAGACGGAGTCCTTACTGACGGAAGTTTAATAATAAGTGAATCCGGAGAGCTGTTAAGAACAATGAATGTGAAAGACGGATTCGCTATGAAATTCGCTATTGATAATGGTTATAAAATTGGAATTATTTCTGGAGGAACCAACGATTCTGTTAGAAAAAGACTAAATGGTCTTGGAATTGACGAAATTCACTTAAAATCACATGATAAGATTGTCCCTTTTAATAATTTTTTAAGTAAGTATAGCCTGAACAAAAAAAATGTTTTGGTTATGGGTGATGATATTCCTGACATTCCAATTATTCAGTTGGCAGGCATTGGTTGTTGCCCTCAAGATGCTGTTCCAGAAGTTAAAGCCGTTTCTAACTATATTTCTCAAAAAAATGGAGGAAAAGGATGTGTAAGGGATGTCATAGAGCAAGTAATGAAGATTCAAAATAAATGGATTTAAAAAATTTCAAATGGAGTAAAGAATATACAATTCTACTTTTTATCAACTTTATCTACTTTTTAATTTTCCTTTTTATAACCACAAACTATTAGTCATGCATAATTTAGATTGGTTTGTGTTAATTTTTACTTTGCTGGTCATTGTTCTTTACGGAACCATTAAAACTAGTGGTGCAAAAACCGCTAATGATTATATAAAAGCAGGAAATGAAGCAAAATGGTGGACAATAGGTCTATCAGTCATGGCTACACAAGCCAGTGCAATTACTTTTTTATCTACCCCTGGCCAGGCTTATAATGATGGATTAGGCTTTGTTCAGTTTTATTTTGGTTTGCCAATTGCAGTTGTTATCGTTTGCACCATATTTATTCCTATCTATCATAAATTAAAGGTGTATACAGCATATGAGTTTTTAGAAAGCCGTTTTGATTTAAAAACAAGATCTCTAACAGCTGTTCTCTTTTTAATTCAAAGAAGTTTATCTGCAAGTATCACCATTTTTGCTCCTGCAATAATTCTATCAACAGTACTCGCTTGGGACTTAATAATAACAAATATCATTATAGGTTCGGTAGTAATAATTTACACCGTTACTGGAGGGACAAAAGCTGTTAACTTCACACAAAAGTATCAAATGGTTATAATTGTAATCGGACTAGTTATAGTGCTTTTTACAATATTTAACCTACTACCAAATGATATTGACTTTGATAAGGCAATTAAAATAGCTTCAGCTAACTCAAAAATGGATGTTTTAAACTTTTCATTTGATCTTGAAAACAGATATACTGTTTGGAGTGGCATTATCGGTGGAACCTTTTTAATGATGTCCTACTTCGGTACTGATCAGAGTCAAGTTCAAAGATATCTTTCCGGAAAATCTCTCAAAGAGATGCAGCTAGGAATGATTTTTAATGGAATATTTAAAATTCCAATGCAATTTTTTATTCTTTTTATAGGAGTAATGGTTTTTGTTTTTTACCAATTTAATCCCTCTCCATTAAATTTTAACCCCCAAGGAAAAATTACAATTTCTAATTCTAATTATGAGAAAGAATACAAAGAACTTGAGGAAAATTTGAAAAAAAACTTTGATGAGAAGACGTACATATTAAATGATATTTTATCAAAAGATAAAATCGAAGTAAAGGAAAAAATTGACAATCTAAACTATGAAGAAAAAAACATAAGAGATAGAGCTAAAATTTTAATCGGAAAAGCTGCAAAAGATAAGAATGTAAAAGTTGAAACAAATGATAAAGACTATGTCTTTATTAATTTTATACTTGAAAATCTTCCAAAAGGCTTAATCGGCTTACTACTAGCAGTGATAATAAGTGCTGCAATGTCTTCAACTTCAAGCGAAATTAATGCTCTAGCTACTACAACATCAATTGATATTCTTAAAAGAAATTTTGACTATGTTAACGATGATAATATTGTTTATTATACAAAACTAATGACACTGTTTTGGGGCTTGTGTGCCATAGCTTTAGCGTGTGTAGCATATCTTGCAGACAACCTGATTCAACTGGTAAATATTATAGGGTCAATATTCTATGGAAATGTGCTAGGAATTTTTTTAATTGCATTTTTCATAAAAACACTAAAATCAAATGCTGTATTTACTGGTGCTATCATAACCCAAGCTGTAATAATAATAGCCTGGTTTTATGATTGGATGCCATTTCTTTGGCTAAATGTTTTTGGTTGCGGTTTAGTAATAATGATATCTTTTATGACTCACTTATTTTTTAAAATCTTTAAAGTTTATTAGACCATTCAGCTATGGACTCTTTATTCATTTTTACATAACTCATGTTATCTGAAGCTACAGCATCATCTAATGATTTTTTGGCTGCATTAATAGCATCCGAGAATTTATTATTGGCTGCCATTATCAAAGATTGCTGTCTGTAATGATAGAATCTAGGGGTTTCAAACATTTCTATTGCCTTATTCATCCACGATAATGCTAGATCTAAATTTATATTCTCTTGTCTGTAAAAAACTGCTGCTGCATAGTAATCAGATGCTTTTGGATTATCGCTTAGAACATCGTTAATATTTTTTTCAACCATTGATCTTGTAGGCACATTAATACTTATATGAATTGAAGTATTTTCCCACGAAAGAATCATATTTACATCATTATTTGATAAATCATCAAAATAAATTGAAAATGATTCCACAGGTTGAATGATTTTATTAATTTGGTAGGTTGAGCTAAAAACTATTTTGTCATCAGACCAGTCCCTGGGAACCCCCCACAGGTCTACATCAGAATATAACATTAAAACCCAATTATTTTTAGAAGGTATTGAAAAAATGGAATATGTTCCTGACTTAATCGGTTTTCCGTCAATCATTATATCTGTAGAAAAACTAATTTTAGTGCTACTATCTGCACCAGTTCTCCAAATTTTTCCATAAGGAACTAAATTTCCGAAAATCTCTCTTCCTCTCATTGATGGCCTACTGTATTTAACTTCAATTTCTGTTAAACCTACCATTTGTTTTATCTCGGAAGCTGGGCTAAATCTTGGTGTATCAATTTGAGAAAAACCTAAATAACCAACAAATAATAATATTGTAAAAATAAATGCTCTCATGTTTCTAAATAATTTTTATATTCGACTTAAGTTTTCAAATTTAACGAATTAATTATGAATAAATATATTATAGAATTTCTCGGAACATTATTTCTTGTATTAATCATTGGTTTAAGCCAAAACCCAATAGCTATTGGACTTGGCCTGGCAGTATTGGTATATATGGGTGCACATATTTCTGGAGCGCACTACAACCCTGCCGTCAGCCTTTCAATGTTAATAAATAAACAAATTGAGTTAAAGGAGTTTTCGTTTTATGTCGCAAGTCAACTTTTAGGCTCTGTCGTTGCTGCATACTTAGTTGTGTTACTTGGAAATGATGATTTTAATGTTGTTTCAAATACAAGCGATATTTCTAGCTTTTTTTTAGCTGAAATTTTATTTACTTTTTTGCTTGTTTTTGTTATTCTCAATGTTGCGCTTAATAAAAACCTTAAGGGAAATCAGTTTTATGGACTTGCCATTGGCTTAACAGTTACTGCTGGGGCATTTACTGTTGGTGGCATTTCTGGTGCCGTATTTAATCCCGCTGTTAGTTTCGGTCCTTCATTTTTCAGTTTTATTGATCCTCAAGTAGTCGGAAATAATGTATCATCAAGCGACTTCTTCTTATATTATTTAATTTCTGCAATAATTGGTTCAGTTGTTGCATCTTATTTGTACAAAAAACTATACGGTTAATGCATTACAGTGAAGAGGATATTGAAAACCTTGAAAAAGTATTTAGAATTAACCTGATTAACTCATGTTCTGGATACAAATCTGCAAATTTAATCGGCTCTTCATCGGAAACCAGTATTAATAATTTAGCAATATTCAGTTCAATTACGCATCTTGGTTCTAACCCACCCTTATTAGGTTTTTTTTTAAGACCAACTGAGATTGTTCCAAGACACACGTACTTAAATATCAAGCATAACCCATATTATACTATTAATTCTGTGCAATTTAAATTCGTTGATAAGGCACACCACACATCGGCCAAGTATGACAGAGAGATTTCCGAATTTGACATTACAAAAATAGAACCTGAGTATATCAACAATTTCCCTGCTCCATTCGTAAAATCCTCCTCTGTAAAGATTGGAATGAAGTTTGTAGAGGAGATAAAAATTAATTATAATAAGTCAAGATTAATTGTGGGTAAAATTGTAGAATTAAATATTGAGGATCATCTAATTTCTGAAGATGGGTTTATTAATCTTAGTGATGCGGAAGTAGCAACAATTAGTGGTTGTGATGGTTATTCGTTTCCAACATCAAATTCAAGAAAAGGATATCAGACACCCCAGAAAAGTTGAAGAAAACATTTTTACCCGAAAAAACATGTCCAGTATGTAATTTTCCTTTTAAATGGAGAAAAAAGTGGATAAGAGACTGGGAAAACGTGATTTATTGTAGTAAGAAATGTAGTAAAATTGGAAGAGGTAAACTTAATTTTTCCTAATCAACTTTTTGAAGAATCCCCATTGTTCAAAAATAATGTTAAAACATTTATAATTGAGGAATATCTTTTTTTTAGACATTATAAATTTCACAAAAAAAAGATTTTCTTTCATCGAGTTAGCATGAAAAAATATGCTGATTATTGTAAAAATTATATTGATGAAATTGAATACATAGATTCCACAGACAAAAATTCTGACATTAGAGTTTTATTAGACTTACTTATTACCCAAGAGATAAATAAGATTAATTATATAGATCCATGTGATTACTGGATTAATAAAAGAATGAAGCGTGTAAATGACTCGATAGTTTTCAATTGTATAGAATCTCCACAATTTTTAAATTCCGCCGAGGAGAATTTAACTTTTTTTAATCCAGATAAAAAAAAATATTTTCAAACTAGCTTTTATAAGCTACAAAGAAAAAAAATGGATATTTTGATGGATGATAATAATCCTGAAGGAGGTAAATGGACATACGACGATGAAAACAGAAAAAAATATCCTAAAAATAAAATACCACCATCAATTAAATACCCAAAAGAAGATTCTGATTTACACAAAGAAGCAAAATTTTATGTAGAATCTAATTATGCGAATAATTTCGGGAAACTTGAATCAGAAATAAAATATCCAACAGACTTTCTAGATGCTAAAAACTGGTTAAACGATTTTTTAGAACAAAGATTCCTTGAATTTGGAGATTATGAAGATGCTATTGTTCAGCATGAATCAATATTAAACCACAGTCTTCTTTCTCCACTTATAAACTGTGGATTATTAACCCCGTCATTTGTAATCAATGAATTGAACGAATTTGCATCCAAAAAAAATATACCTATTAACTCTTACGAAGGCATCATTAGACAAATTATCGGTTGGAGGGAGTTTATTAGGGGAGTTTATATCACCAAGGGAAGTATTGAAAGAACAAAAAACTATTGGGGATTTACCAAAAAAATGCCTGAATCCTTTTACTCAGCTACCACCAATATTGAACCTGTTGATGACTGTATTAATAAACTCAATAAACATGCTTACTTACATCATATTGAAAGACTAATGGTTGTTGGGAATTTTATGTTTTTGTGTGAAATTAATCCCGATGAAGTATATAAATGGTTTATGGAGTTGTTTATTGATTCATATGATTGGGTAATGGTACCTAATGTCTACGGTATGAGTCAATTCGCTGATGGTGGATTAATGTCAACAAAACCATACATAAGTAGCAGTAATTACATAATGAAAATGAGCAACTACAATAAGGGAGATTGGCAAAAAATATGGGATGGTCTATATTGGAGGTTTATATATAAAAATCAATCTTTTTTTAAATCTAATCCCAGACTATCCATGATGATAAGGACATTAGGGAAAATGAATAAGGAAAAACTTGAAAACCATCTTGAAATTTCTGAAACATTTTTATCAAAACTAAAATGATATATAATTCGACATATAATGATCTAGAAAAAGAAATTGAAGCCAATAGCCTTGTGGGGAAAAAATATAATCTGTTAAAATCTATAAGACTAGGAGGAATTGGATCTAAGAGACTAATCGTCGACGAATTAGGTTCTAAGCTCAAGGATCTGATCAAACAGAAAAGTGATATCATATATTCAAATATCGAGCTAAGAAATAAGGGTATTATTGTCTACATAGTAGATAGACAAAAAAGGTATACATGGGTAATTCCATTTTATAAATTAGTCATCTATAAAACACCCTCTTTTTCCATTCACTCAGAAGGAACTTTTATTAGATACAGTAATAAATTAAACCACAAAGAAAATTTGGTTTTCTTTAAAAAACTACTCGAACATAAATTCAACTTTAATAAACACAGTAATCAGATATAAATTGAAAAATTTAAATGGCATAGATATTGATAGAATCATTCAAATGGCATGGGAAGACAGAACAACTTTTGATGCTATTTTAAAAACATTTGGTTTAACTGAGTCTGAGGTTATCATTTTAATGAGGCGAAACCTGAGACCTTCAAGTTTTAGACATTGGCGAAAAAGAGTTAGTGGAAGAAAAACGAAACATTTGGCCAAGAGAAATTTCCAACTTGGAAGGTTTAAGTGCTCTAGACAAGGAAACATAAATCAAAACAAAATAACTAAGAAAAATGGAAGTAAAAGATACTGAAATAATTGACAGGGCATTAGAGTTTGAAAAAAGAAAGCATGTTTACAAAAGTACAAACGAAAAAATAGTTGCCTCCAGAGAAGTAAAAAATTTAATTCTTGAGTTAAATGAAGTTTACAAAGAAAATAAAGATTCTGAAATAATGGATATTATGAAGAGGCTTACTATTATCAAAAGGAAAGTAGAAAAGAGACTTAAAGGAAGACCTAACGCATAATGAAAAATATAATTGTAATTGGTGGTACTAAAGGAATTGGAAAATCAATAGTAGAAGATCTTGTGGGTCAGAATAAAATAATTTGTCTTAGTAGAAATAAAACTGATTTTGAACACAAAAACTATAAACATTACGTATTTGATGCATTAACTGATGAATACCCAGAAGCGAATGATTTAGATTGCTTAATTTATTGTCCAGGAAGCATCAATTTAAAACCCATATCAACTTTATCCATTGAAGATTTCAAGAACGATTTTGAAATAAATGTTATAGGAGCGATTAGGGCAATAAAAAAGTATTTACCATTACTTAAAAAATCTGCTTCAGCATCAATATTATTATTTAGTACAGTGGCTACAAAACTCGGAATGCCTTATCATGCTTCTGTTTCTGTGGCAAAGTCAGGTGTGGATGGACTTGTCAAAACATTAGGTTCTGAATTAGCTCCAAATGTCAGGATTAATGCAATTGCACCAACTATCACAAATACCGATCTCGCCTCAAAAATATTAAGAAACGAAAAGATTGTTGAAAACATAGTAGAAAGGCATCCACTCAAAAAAATTCTATCATCAAAAGAGGTTGCAAAAATGGCTTCTTTTCTTACATCTGAACATGCATCATCAATTTCCGGCCAAATTTTTAATATGGATGCGGGAATAGTAACATTTAAAAGCTGATAGTTATGATAAAGATTAGTAAAATATTATTATTTATTATGTTTTCACTAATAAATAGTGATTTCAACGAAAAAAAATCAAAAAAAACGCCTATGTCCATTTATGATATCTCTATTAATAATATTCAAGGAACTGAAATATCACTTAGTGATTACAAGGGCAAGTATATGCTGTTTGTAAACGTTGCATCAAATTGCGGATTTACCAGACAATATAAAGACCTCCAAAACCTCTATGATCAAAACTCAGATAAATTAGTAGTAATTGGAATACCATGTAACCAATTCGGTGCTCAAGAACCAGGAAACGAAGATCAAATTTCAATATTTTGTTCACAGAAATATAATGTTTCTTTTCCGATGACTGAAAAGATACGTGTTAGAGGCTCAAATAAACATCTTCTTTATGAATGGCTAACATCAAAGGAGTTAAATGGCAGAAAAGATTCCAGTGTAAAGTGGAATTTTCAAAAATATCTAGTTGATAGTGAAGGGAATTTGATCGACTACTGGTACTCTTTAACGAGTCCTATGAGTTCTAAAATTACCAATTACATTAAATGAAAATTTTTAGATTAGAAAAATCCATCAATTTGCCAATTACAATTGAAGATTGCTGGGAATTCTTTTCTTGTCCAAAAAATCTCAAAATAATTACCCCAGACTACATGGGGTTTAATATAATTGATGAAGAAAATACAAAAATGTATTCAGGTCAGATTATCAAATACAATGTAACTCCAATTTTTGGAATAAACATGAAATGGGTAACAGAAATTTCTCATGTAAAAGAATATAAATTTTTTGTTGATGAGCAAAGGTTTGGTCCATATAATTTTTGGCATCATAAACATAAATTTGAAGTAATAGATGGTGGGGTTAAAGTAATTGATATTTTAGATTATGTACTACCTTTTGGGTTTATAGGATTGTTTTTTCATCCTTTCATTATCAAACCAAAGTTGAATGAAATTTTTAACTACAGAGAAAAAAAGTTGGTGGAAATCTTCGGTAAATTATAATGGAAGAGGTCAGTATTTTTTGGTTCAGAAGAGATTTAAGATTATATGATAATTCAGGATTATCTGCAGCAACGCATTCCAAAATTAAAGTCATACCATTATTTATTTTTGACACTTCAATAACCGATAAACTGCCCAATAATGATAGGAGAATAAACTTTATATTCGACAACTTAGTAAAAATTGATTTAGAATTAAAAAAGAAATTTAATTCCTCAATTAATGTATTTAAAGGGAATCCTAAAGAAATTTTCAAGAAGTTAATCAGGGGTTATAAAATAAATTCTGTTTTTACAAATAACGACTACGAACCATATGCCATTTCAAGAGACAGATCGATTAAGAATTTATTAAAAAAGAATCAAATTGAATTTAAATCCTTTAAGGATCAGGTAATCTTCGAAAAAAATGAAGTTGTAAAAGATGATGGTAATCCATATGTTGTTTATACACCATATATGAATAAATGGAAATCAAATTTGAATGAAGATCTTTCAAAACTTGCTGAAAAGGAGATTATAAATAATTTTTACAACTCTTCCATTTCTGGTCTAATGAAATTAAAGGAATATGGTTTTATCGAAAATGATAAAAAAATAGAAGTCTTCAAATTAAACAAGGATATAGTTACAAAATATGCTGATACAAGAAACTTTCCTTCGATTAATTCAACATCAAAACTTGGTCCTTATCTAAGATTTGGAACAGTTAGTATAAGAAAAATTGTTTCTGGGTTAATAAATTTTAAAGATCAAACATTTTTAAATGAACTTATTTGGAGAGAGTTTTTTATGCAAATACTGTTTCATTTTCCTCATACTGCGAAAAAAAGTTTCAAGTCAAAATATGATAAAATTATATGGTCAAATGATCCTAAATCATTTAAAGCATGGAAAAATGGAGAAACTGGTTTCCCCTTAGTTGACGCAGGCATGAAAGAACTTAATAACACTGGTTTTATGCACAACAGAGTTAGAATGATTACTGCAAGCTTTTTATGTAAACATCTATTAATTGATTGGAGATTAGGAGAAAAATATTTTGCTCTAAAACTTAATGACTATGAAATGGCTAGTAACGTTGGTAATTGGCAGTGGGCAAGTGGATCAGGGGTTGACGCAGCACCTTACTTCAGAATCTTCAATCCTCATACTCAAATTATAAAATTTGATAATAGTAGGGAGTACATTAATAAGTGGGTAAATACTGATTCTAAATCTTACCCAGGTGAGATTGTTGATCACAAAGTTGCCAGACAAAGATGTTTAGATACCTACAAAATGTATTTAGACTAAAATCATTATATTTATTCAAACACCATTTACTATGATAAAGAATGTATTAGTCTTTGCTCTGTTGTTTGTTGTAAGCCTTAATGTTTTTTCTCAAAATTATGATGAAACAAAAAAAAATATTATAAAATCTATTGAAAATCACGAAGAAGAAATAATAAAAATCAGTGATGAAATATGGAAATTAGCAGAAACAGCTTTCAACGAATATGAATCATCTAAACTTCTGTCTGATTATGCTGAGGCAAATGGTTTTAGTCTTGAAAGAGGTGTAGCTGGAATGCCTACTGCATTTGTTGCAACATATGGGCAGGGTAGACCAGTCATAAGTGTTTTAGGTGAATTTGATGCTCTTCCTGGCCTATCTCAAGATACTACTCCAACTAAAAAACCCCTGACAGAAGGCGGGAATGGCCATGGTTGTGGGCATAACTTATTTGGGGCTGCAAGTCTTGCTTCTGCAATTGCTATTAAAGAACAGATTGAAAATGGAGATCTAAAAGGGACTATAAAATTCTTTGGAACACCTTCAGAAGAAAAATTTTTTGGTAAAATATGGATGGTTGAAGCAGGTTTATGGGATGATGTAGATGTAAATATAAGCTGGCACCCTGGATACTATACCGAGTCTGATGTTCAGTCAACATTATCTTTAATTGATTTTCAAGTTGAATTTTTTGGTCAGGCAGCTCACGCATCAATGGATCCATGGAACGGAAGAAGTGCCTCTGATGCCTTAGAATTATATACCTCTGCAATAAATTATTATCGAGAACATGTTCAACCAACTGTTAGAATGCATTATCACATTCAGGATGGTGGAAAGGTTGTGAATGTGGTTCCTGATTACTCTAAATTATGGGTTCGTATCAGAGATTCAGAAAGAGCCGGAATGGCCCCAGTTTATGAAAGGGTAATGGAAATGGCTGAAGGTGCCTCAATACTTGCAAATGTAGATTATAAAGTGACATTAATTTCCGGAATATATGAGGTTTTAGTCAATAGAAGGGGTGGTGAAATTATGCAAAAAAATTTAGAGCTATTGGGTCCAATAGAATACAATAGTGATGAAATAAAATTTGCCAAAGAATTACAGCTTACTTTAGACAAGCCACAAGTTGGCTTAAATGGAATGATATACCCACTTAGAGAAACAATAATTAACGGTGGCGGTGGATCTACTGATGTTGGAGATGTTAGTTGGAATGTTCCAAATATTAATTTATCTGTTACAACAGCACCATACGAAACACCATGGCACTCATGGGCTGTAGTAGCTTGCGGTGGAATGAGTATTGGACACAAAGGTGCGATCTATGCGTCAAAGGCAATGGCTTTTACAATGTCTGACTTATTTAAAAGTGATAAACTTGTGAAAGAAATAAAGGATGAATTTTTAATGAGAAAGGGTGATCATATTTATGAACCAATGATTGATGGTCCTCCTCCGATTAATCAAAATTAAACCCTTTCAATTGATGCGCCTAGAACCCTTAATCGCTCATCAATATTTTCATAACCTCTGTCAATCTGTTCGATGTTTTGAATAACAGACTCACCTTTTGCGGATAAGGCTGCGATTAGTAGTGAAATTCCTGCTCTAATATCAGGTGAGCTCATGGTCGTGGCTTTTAAAGAAGATTTGAAGTCATGTCCAATAACTGTTGCACGATGTGGATCACATAAAATTATCTTAGCACCCATATCAATTAATTTATCAACAAAGAATAATCTACTTTCAAACATTTTTTGATGAATTAAAACACTACCTCTTGCTTGAGTGGCAATAACCAGAATAATACTGAGTAAATCAGGACTGAAACCTGGCCATGGAGCATCAGAAATTGATAAAATAGAGCCGTCAATATAATTACTAATTTCGTATCCATTTTTGTGCTCTGGAATAACAATATCATCTCCTTCTTTTATCAACGAAATGCCAAGTGATTTGAAAACATTTGGAATAACACCAAGATTATCCCAACTAACATCTTTTATTCTAATGTTACTTTTTGTCATAGCTGCCAGTCCAATCCAACTTCCTATTTCAATCATGTCTGGTAATACAGAGTGATTAGCACCAGTTAAAGAATCAACTCCTTCAATCACTAATAAATTTGAACCTATACCTTCAATTTTTGCTCCCATTTTACATAAAAGCCTGCATAATTGCTGTATATATGGTTCACATGCAGCATTATATATAGTAGTTTTTCCTTCAGCCAGAACAGAAGCCATTAATATGTTAGCAGTGCCTGTAACAGAAGCTTCATCCATTAAAATGTATGCACCTTTTAACACTTTTGATTCTACCCCATAAAAGTAATCCTCTTTGTTATAGGAAAATTTTGCACCAAGTTTAATTAAACCTTCAAAATGTGTATCTAATCTCCTTCTACCAATTTTATCACCTCCAGGTCTTGGAATAAATGCTTTACCAAATCTAGCTAATAGAGGGCCAACTATCATAATTGAACCTCTTAGACTTTTACCGTCAGTCTTAAATTGATCAGAACTCAAATAATCTAAATCGACATTATCTGCTCTGAATGAATACTTATTTGAGTCTAGCTTATTAATTTTTACACCTAAAGATTTTAAAAGAGAAATGAGTTTATTTATATCAATAATATCAGGGATATTATTGATTACAACCTCCTCAGGAGTTAAAAGTGTTGCACAAATAATTTGAAGTGCCTCATTTTTTGCCCCCTGTGGTTTTACATCTCCTTTGAGTTTTTTTCCTCCTAGTATTTTAAAAGCTTGCATTTTATAAAGACTAATATCTTTTTCTGTTTTTATTATTTTTCTTTGGGAATTTCTTATTGGAAAACCTTTTCTTAGACCTTAGCAAAAGAGCTGAATCCAATAACTCTTCTTTTGAATCTCTAATATCTATCTTAGAATCTGACAGCTCATAAAGATGATCAAATATAACCTGATCCTTTACGCTATCTTTATTCCAATTTAAGAAGCACTTTTTCATGTGATTAGCAATTGTTAAAACTAATGCTTCTTTCATTTCACCAGCATCCCATTTTACAGCTTCATCAATCATGATTTTTATATTATTTCCATAAAATCTATATTTAGGGAAATTCTGAGGATAACTTAATGGTTCTGGTTTAGCATTTAGTACTTCTTTGGAGGGCTTTTCAAATGGCGAATCGGCATCTAGTTTAAAATCTGACATAATGAATAACTGATCCCATAATTTATGCTGAAAGTCAGGCACATCCCTTAGATGTGGTTGCAAATTACCCATAACTGAAATAATTGAATTAGCCAATTTATTCCTTTCTTCTTTACTTTCTCTCGAGGATGCATAATTTATCATTTTTTGAATATGTCTTCCATATTCAGGAATAATTAAGCCTTCCCTTATTGTATTATATTCTAAATTTTCAATCAACTTTATAGATTTTACAGGTTAATATGAGGCAAAATACGAAAAATATGTGCAGAAATTATAATAAAATTACATTTTCAATCTTATCAGCAACCTTCTTGTAGTTTTCGATTATTAAATCTGGATTTTTAGCAATAATTTTTACCGAAACCGAGGTATAATTGCCTTTTTTAGAGGTTTTAATTTTAAAATCTGCATTTGAGGGTTTAAAAATATCTCTTAATATTTCAATATTCTCAGGTTTAGAACTATAAATAAATTTATATATATATTCTGAAGGCCAACTGCTTGTGTCATCTAGAAGTTGCTTTAAATTTTTATAAAAATTTTTATTCTCCTCACCCATTTCTTTAGGACAAATATATTGTTAATTATTTTTTCTGTTTAAACATTATTGTCGAATTTTATAAAAAATATTTTCATGAAGATTGTAATTACTGGTGGTCCTGGAACCGGAAAAACTTCGATAATTAACAAATTAGAGAGTCTTGGACACGATGTGTTTCATGAAAGTTCTAGAGAAATAATCAGAAAATATAAAAAATTAGGTCATGATCAATTTTTTTTATCAGATCCTGTTAAATTTTCAGAAATACTTTTAAAAAATAGAATTATACAGTTTGAAGAGTCCAATAAATCAGACTCTGATATTAAATTTTTTGATAGAGGTATTCCAGATATTATAGCTTATTTGAATTATAAGAAAATTTCATATGGAAAGGAATTAGAATTAGCATCAAAAAAGTATAAGTACGATTTTATTTTTTTAGCTGAGCCATGGGAGGGTATATACAAGAAAGACAATGAAAGATATGAATCTTTTAAGGACTTAAAAGTTATTAATAAATACATAAAAAAAATATACTCTAATTATGCTCAAAAGTTTATTACACTTCCAAAAAGTTCGGTTCAAGAAAGAACAAATTTTATAATTGAATCAATTAAATGAATAATAAAGAGGTAAAGATATTATTTATGGGTACTGCCGAATTTGGAATACCTACCCTTAAAGTTTTAAAAGATAATTTTAATCTCGATACAATTATTACAAATTACGATAAGCCATCTGGCAGAGGATTAAAAATTGAATTCTCCACGGTGAAAAAGTTTGCAATAAGTAATAATATAAAATATTTTCAGCCAAAAAATTTAAAAGACCAAAGTCTTACAGACAAAATAACATCGATAAACCCGGACATTATTGTTGTAGTCGCATTTAGAATGATACCAAAAAGTATTTGGCAAATCCCAAAATATGGAACGATTAACCTTCATGCCTCTTTGCTGCCAAACTATCGTGGTTCTGCACCGATAAATTGGGCAATTATTAATAATGAAGATTTTACGGGCGTAACAACATTTTTTATTGATGATAAAATTGATACTGGGGATATATTACTACAGGAAAAAATAAAAGTTGATAAGAAAATTAATGCTGGTGAGTTACATGATAAATTAAAAGTAATTGGTGCTAGCACCGTTAAAAAAACTATTGAAGAAATTTTGAATAATAGTTTGACACAAAAAAAGCAAGAGCATGATGGAAATTATAGAACAGCATATAAACTGAATAAAGAAAATATTAAAATTGACTGGAATCAAAATTGCCTTGAAATCTATAATAAAATCAGGGGATTATCGCCGTTTCCTGGTGCAAGAGCATCTCTGATTAATAATAACGGAAATGTTAAAAGAGTCGTATTTTACGAATCTGAATATTTTATTGAAGATCATAATTTGGAAAAAGGAAAAATAATTAAAGAAAAAGATTTTATAAAAATCACATGTAATAATGGTTTTATTAAAATTAAAAATTTAAAAATGGAAGGAAAAAAAAGAATGAATACATCTTCATTTCTAAATGGGTTTAATATAGAGAATTTTAGAATGGTTAAATGATTAATAAAGGTGATTTACTTATTTCTACTCCTGAAAGTTTAGGTGATTATTATTTTAATAGATCAATAATTATACTTACGGAAGTGAGTGATGAGGAAGTTGTTGGATTTATCATTAATAAGGAAATTAATTATACGCTCAGTGATTTGGATAATAAAGTTCTAGAAAAAGGTATAAAAATTTATAGTGGAGGGCCCGTAAATCAAGATAATCTTTATTTTATTCATAAACACCCACATTTAATTGATAATAGTATAAATTTTTTTAATGATTTACACTGGGGAGGTGATTTTAAAAATATTATTGATATGATAAATAAAATGAAAATTGACAATTCATCGATAAAATTCTTTTCTGGTTATTCCGGTTGGACTTATAATCAGCTAATAAGTGAAATAAACAATGGATCTTGGGTAGTAGTAAAAAATAAAACCAATTACTTGTTTAAAAAGGATATTAAAAAATTGTGGGGTGAGAACATGAAAGAGATAGATGAAAAATTTAAAATCTGGTCAAATGCTCCAGAAAATCCACAGGATAATTAGGTAGATCCTAAAACTTTCTTTAAATCAGAAATTTGATTAGTCCACAATAATTTTGACTCATCAACTTCTTCTTCATCATCTGCAAAATCAGTAACGATTAAAGAAACATCTTTAGTAATTTCATCAAACTGTATTCTTAACTCAAAATAGTAGTTAGTTCCCTCATCATCGAGCCATTGAAATTGAATCTTTTCATTATTTATCTTTCTAATTAATTTTGCACTTTCTTCAGAATCATCCCAAATAAAAATAAAAATTTCACCTCTTGAATTTACATTGTCAGCAAACCACTCAGACAATCCTGAAGGTGTAGAAATATATTGAAAAAGAAGTTTTTGTGAGACCTTTATAGGAAACTCCATTTCGAATTTAATTCTGTCACTCATATCCAATAATTAGGGTTGTAATATATACATTTATTCTTTTTTACAGCAAGATTTCTATAAATAATTTCTTGGTCATATGTTGAATCTAAAAAATTTAAATTTTATATTTGCTGCCATTTATAAATGGCGAGATAGCTCAGTTGGTCAGAGCGTCGGATTCATAACCCGGAGGTCCCGAGTTCAAATCTCGGTCTCGCTACTAATTTAACCTAAGAGTTTTTAATAATTTCTCCCTACTAAGGATTTCTTGATTGCCTGTTTTCATATTTTTTAAATTATAACATTTTTTTTCTTTTTCCTCATCTCCGTAAAATAAGACATATGGAATACCATTTTTATTAGCATAATTTAACTGTTTTTTCAAAGAAATGGAATCAGGGTAAAATTCTGCATTAACATTATTTGATCTTAAAAAATTTGCTAACTCAATCAAATCATAAGAAAAGCTTACACCAAAGTTTAATATCAAAACCTTTACTGAATTATAAGAAGTTGCTGGAAAGAGCTTTAATTCATTAATCACTAAAAATAACCTATCCAATCCAAAGCTAATTCCTATACCACTCATATTTTTTAAACCAAAAATTTCAGTCAAGTTATCATAACGACCTCCACCTGCAATTGACCCAATACTTATTTTCTTAGGAGGAAGAACTTCAAAAATTACACCCGTATAATAATCAATACCCCTTGCAAGGCTAATATCGAAAACCAGATTAGATTTGATTAATTTATTTTTGGAGAAATAGTTGAAAATATATTCAATATCAGAAATAGCTTCTAATCCAATATCTGAAGATTTAAAATATAATTTTATTTCTCTTAAATTATCATTAAAGTTTTTTGAGAGCTCAATAACTTCAAATAAAGAATCTATTATTTTTTTGTCAAATCCGTTATCTTTCAAGTTATTCTTTACAACATTTATATCAGTTTTATCTAATTTGTCCAACTGATTAGTTAGCATGCCAAATTTATCAAGACAATCATTTATTTCACAAATTGCAAGCAATAACTTCCTGCTATTAATTTTTATTATACATCCTTGTATATTTAAGTCATTAAATACCGAATCAAATAAAGAAATAAAATCTATTTCTTGCATCATTGATTTTGAGCCAATCACATCAGCATCACATTGAAGAAATTCTCTGTACCTACCCTTTTGAGGACGATCAGCTCTCCATACATTTTGAATTTGATATCTTTTATATGGAATATTAATATTGTTTTGATTCTGAACAACATATCTAGCAAAAGGAACAGTTAGATCGTAGCGTAATGCTTTATCAACAATTTTTGGAGCTATATTTGAATACACAAAATCTTTACCGTCAACACCCTTAAGAAAGTCGCCTGATTTAAGGATTTTGAATATTAGTTTCTCTCCCTCTTGTCCATATTTGCCTAATAGGGTCTCTGATCTTTCAAAACTTGGGGTCTCAATCGGGTTAAATCCAAATTTTGAAAAATTATCTCTAATTATGTTAATTATATAATTTCTTTTATAATAATCTTCAGAATTAAAGTCTCTAGTACCTTTAGGTAAAATTGGCTTTTGCATATCTTATTTAAATTTAAGTTAAATTAAAAAAAAAACACCTACGGAAGCAGGTGTTTTTAAATTAGAACATTATTATTATCTATTTTTTTTCCGGAACTACTTCGAAAGGAAAATCAAATATTACCTCACGATGTAATCTTATTTTAGCAGTATACTTACCTACTTGCTTAATATTATTTCCAGAAATCATAATAGCTTTTTTGTCTATTTCAACTCCGCTTTCCGCTAGTTCTTTTTGAACATTAATATTATTTACAGAACCAAACAATTTCACTCCCTCGCCTACCTTTGCCTTTACTTTAATTTCAAGGCTGTTTATTTTTTTTTCTAGTTTGTTAGCGTCATCAATTACTTTTTTGTCCTTAACAACTTGTTGCTTGATATTTTCTGCTAATACTTTTTTTGCAGATGGTGTAGCTAGGATAGCCGATCCATTAGGAATCAAAAAATTTCTGCCAAAACCATTTTTAACAGTAATAATATCATCCTTGAAACCAACTCCTTCAACATCTTTTTTTAATATAATTTCCATGCCGTAAATTTTTATTTAAGTAAATCAGCAACATATGGTAATAATGCTAGATGTCTAGCTCTTTTTACCGCAACAGAAACCTTTCTTTGATATTTCAATGAAGTCCCTGTAATTCTTCTTGGTAATAATTTACCTTGCTCGTTTATGAATTTCAATAAAAAACCTGAATCTTTGTAATCCACATATTTTATTCCATATTTTTTAAATCTACAATACTTTTTTGTTGTACTGTGATCAATATTAAGGGGTGTTAAATATCTAATTTCTCCACCTTTTTTCCCTGATGCTTCTTCTTGAATACTTGCCATAATTATGCTTCTTTAGTGTTAATCTTAGTTCTTCTTTTCTCAGCCCATTCAACAGCGTGCTTATCAAGTTTTACAGTAAGGTACCTCATGAATCTTTCATCTCTTCTAAATTCTATTTCTAGATCAGAAATGACAGTTGGATCTACAGTGTACTCAAAAAGATGATAAAAACCACTCTTTTTGTTTTGAATTGGGTAAGCTAACTTCTTTAATCCCCAATCCTCTTTAGATACCATTTTTGCACCTTTCGATGTTAAAAATTTCTCATATTTTAGGACTGTTTCCTTTGTCTGTTCTTCAGACAAAACGGGATTAAGAATGAAAACAGTTTCGTAATGATTCATTTTGTTATTTTTAAATTTAATGCGTGCAAAAATAGATAATTTTATAATGTTATGATAATTTTTGTTGTCAAATATTTTTTATTTCAAGAATTTTAGAAAATTTATCTGATAAAATTTAATTATTTACCGCTTATTTAATTCTAATAAGGATCAACATCAACAATAATTTGAACTGGTCTAAAATCCGCAACTGACTGAAAAGATAAAATTGACTTTTTTAAGATATTTTTTACAGCAGATAATGATTGATCGTTGGTGATTTTTATCAGTATATTTTTCTGATATTTATTTCTTATTCTTGAAATATATGGGAACTCTGGACCCAATAGATTTTCTTTAAAATAAGGGTATATCTTCTTATAAAACCAATTTGAGGAATTGTTAACTTTATTTAATTCTTTATGCTTTATGGTGATCTTTATAAGTTTGACAAACGGAGGATAGTTAAATTTTTCTCTGTCATTAACTTGATCATTGTAAAACATTTCATAATCACCCGTAATAATTTGATTGACTGCGGTACTTTTTGAATTATATGTTTGAATTATTACCTCTCCTCGCTCTTTAGATCTACCTGCTCTTCCAGAAACCTGTTGAATTAACTGAAAACTTCTCTCATATGACCTAAAATCTGGAAAATTCATTGAACTATCTAAATTTAATACACCAACTAATTTAACATTCTTAAAATCTAGGCCTTTTGTTATCATTTGTGTCCCTACTAGAACATCATATTCATGATTATCAAATGAATTAATTATGTTTTTAAATTTATTTTTAGCTCTTGTAGTGTCATAATCTAATCTTGCCACCCTCATTTTTGGGAAAAATTCTTTTAACTCCAACTCTACCTGCTCAGTACCAAACCCCTTGGATAATAAATCATCACTGTTACACTTAAAACAATTACTATTTAATTTCTCATTATACCCACAATAATGGCATTTTAATAATTTTTTAGAATAATGATAGGTTAGTGTAACATCGCAATTAATGCACTTTGGAGAATGGCCACATGAATTACACTCTAAAACCGGTGAATATCCTCTCCTATTTTGAAAAAGAATAACTTGTTTTTTATTGTCAACAACGTCCTTAATTCTTTTTAATAGGCTATCAGAAAAAAGACCGTACATTTTTCCGTTTTTAACTTTGTCTGACAAGCTGATTAATTCAATTTTAGGAAGAGGAATGTTTCCATATCTACTGGTTAACTTAACCAATGATAATTTTTTTGAGGTTTTGGAGTTATAAAAACTCTCTAATGACGGAGTAGCTGAACCTAATATTACATTTGAATTATGAATATTTCCTAACATTAAAGCTCCATCTCTAGCATGGTATCTCGGAGAAGGTTCATATTGTTTATATGATTGCTCATGCTCCTCATCAACAATAATTAACTTTAGTTTGTTAAATGGAAGTAGTACAGCTGATCTTGCACCAATGATAACCTGAGGCTTCTCATTTTTAATTACTTCATTCCAAAGCTCAGCTCTTTGATTTATATTCAGACCAGAGTGATAAACCACCAAATTTTCAGCAAAATAAACCTTTAATCTTTCAACAAGCTGTGTTGTTAAAGCAATTTCTGGAACTAGATATAAAATCTGATTTTTTGAATTCAGCAGTTCATTAATTAGACTTATATAAATTTCAGTTTTTCCAGATGATGTAATCCCCTTGAAAAGAATATTTTGATTTTGACTAAACTTTATTTTGATTTCGTCAAAAGCTGTTTTTTGAACATCCGTTAGTTTGAATTGTTTAAAATTAAAATCATGATCAATTATGTTTCTTTTTACTTCAACATCATAATATTCAAATATTTCCTTTTCAACCATCCTTTTAATAATACTAGAGTAACCAGAGTTTAATTTTTTAAACTCTGAAATCCTTACGTCTTCTATCAATTGATTTTTTAGTTTATTGTAATGTTCGAAAAACTGAATCTGATTTTTTGCATTTTTGATTATTGATAATACAGAATTACTGTCAAAATCTTTGAAAATCCGAACACATTTTATGAATTTTGGTCGATATTTTGAATATATTTTTTCATCCACTATTATCAAATCCTTTTCATTCATTTTATTTATTATAGAAAAAATATCTTTTTTGCTTAGAATTTCGGATACATTTTTTATGGATAATTCTTTATTAATATTTAATGCCTCAATAATTAAATACTCGGTATCATCTAACTTGTTATTATCAACTTCATTTTGATTATTTAGAGTGATAATTGTTTCACTCTGCAGAATTAAATTACTAGGAATAGATGCTCTCATTACCTCACCAACCGATGTGAAGTAATACCTTGAAACCCAGTCCCAAAACTTTAATTGATGAAAATTTACTATTGGGGTCTTATCAATAATTTGAATTATTGATTTCAATTCAAAATCACTTTCAAAAAAATTATGAATTTTTACAGAAATTGAGGTATATAGCTTTGACCTTCCAAAGGGAACTATAACTCTCATTCCAGGTTTTAAAAATTCATACTCCTCTTTACTTATCAAATAAGTGAATTTTTGATTAACTGGAATCGGTAATATTACATCAACATAATAGCCCATTAAAATATTTAATTATAATATGATATTTTTGAAAGAGTTAAGTAATAAATTTACTCATAAAATAGATTATGAATATTAAACTTATTTACATAAGTAAGAATAAAAGTAATAATATTGAATTATTAGTTGAAGATTATGAAAAAAAAATAAATCATTTCATAAGTTACATCTCAGTAGGATTAAAAAATAAAAATCAAAAATCTGAATCAGATCTTATTTTAAAAAACATCAAAAGCGATGATTTAGTAATTTTACTGGACGAAAATGGAAAAGAATTTTCGACTATGGATTTTTCTAAATTTATTTCTAATAAAATGATGAACAGAACAAAAAATATAGTTTTTGTAATTGGCGGAGCTTACGGTTTTTCAATAGAACTAAAAGAAAAGTTTAAATTAAAAATTTCATTATCAAAATTGACATTTTCTCATGATATGGCAAGATTGTTTTTTAGTGAGCAACTTTACAGGTCCTTAACAATTATTAATAATATTCCATATCACAATCAATGAATAAATTAATTTTTGCAACACATAATCCAAACAAATTAAAAGAAGTTAGAGATCTGATTTCAGATTCATTTGAAATTTTGGGTCTTGATGACATTGGCTTTAGCGAGGATATCATCGAAGACAAACATACAATAACTGAAAATTCAATCACAAAAGCTGAATTCGTTAAAATTAAGACTGGTTATGATTGTATTGCAGATGATACCGGACTTGAAGTTGATGCATTAAACGGTCAGCCCGGAGTATTTTCTAAAAGATTTGCAGGTCCAAATGCTAGCTCTGATGACAACATTAATAAATTATTAGAAATGCTAGAAAATAACACAAATAGAGCGGCTCGCTTTAAAACTATCATATCATTGTCAAAAAACGGTGAAATCATAACATTTGAGGGTGTTTGCGAGGGAAATATTGCATATGAAAGAATGGGTAACTTAGGCTTTGGATATGATCCAGTATTTATCCCAAAAAACAGAAATATATCCTTTGGGCAAATGAGCTTAAGTGAGAAAAATTTAATAGCTCATCGTGCAAAGGCTATAAATAAACTGGTTGACTATTTAACAAATCTTTATTAATATTAAATAAAAATTGGCCTAATTAGTGCATATATTTAGCTGATGAATAAGTTAGTAGCATTTATTTTATTTTTTTTTATTTCAACTCCGTTTTTTGCTCAGGAGTTTACTGATGTTAGTGGAATAATTTTAAATTCTAAAACAAATCTTCCATTAGAAAATGTAAATATTGTCAACCTTAATAAAGTTATCGGAACCGCCACCAATAAGGATGGGAAATTTGAAATTAATGCTCAAGTTAATGACACCTTACATTTTTCATATTTAGGATATAAATCCATCAAGGTCAGAGTCACGAATGACTGGATCAAGTTTGGAACGAACACTACAATAGAATTAACTGAGCTTGCATTAGCTCTTGAAGAAGTAGTTGTTTACGAGATGAAACTAACAGGTTATTTAGAATTAGACATTAAGCAAGTTCCAATAAATAATAATTTTAGATATAGTATTTCTGGTCTTTCTAATGTTGGCTATGAATCAAGTGTTAGACCCACAAAAGCTGTAACAAAAGCGCTAAATGCAATTTTTAACCCAGTTGATTTTCTTTATCAGATTTTTGGCAGAGAACCCAATCAATTAAGAAAACTAAAAAAAATGAAAAGCGACGATCTGATCAGAAATGCTCTGTCAAATAGATTTGACAGAGAAATGCTAATTGAATTATTAAATATTGATAAGATTGATCTTGACTTTTTAATCACTCAGTGCAATTATTCTGATGAGTTTATTTCAAAAGCTAATGATTTACAGGTTCTTGATGCAATAAGTGAATGTTATGAAGAATACAAAGTTCTAAATAAAACCATCAAAAAATAAATAAATATTTTCTGAAAAATTTATTTGATTTTTTCATAGTAATTAGCCGTCACCACATAAGAAAAAGGGATATACCAAAACAGACCAATAAATAAAGTAAAAGGGGTTAAAGCTAGTAAGAGTAATAAAATTAGATTGAGAACAAAAAAGTTAAATTTATAACCCTTCATCATTTTCCAACTTTTTTGTACAGCATCCCAAGCATCAATCGAAGTATCTTCTGCCATTATAAAAAAGGTCATAGCAAAAGGAATGTAAGCAATTATCCAAGGAAGAATAAACGAAAAGCAAAAACTCAAAACACAAAACATCAACAACATTATTGATTCTGCAGCTAGGTCAATAGAAAGCGACCTGAAGGGAGTCAATAGGGCTTCCCATTCCATAGTACTAACAAAGGCCTCATAAGATTGGCTATAAACAATAGAGATGATTAGTAAAAAAATAGCAAAATTTATTACTAAAAACAATATCATTAAAATTATACCAACTACCGCTACAATCGGGATAATTATAAAGTAAGCTAAAATATTATTGCCTAGATTGTATTGAAATCCAAATAATAAATCTTCAAATTTTGGAAAATTATCATTGATTATTTTAACACAATATAAACTTATACCTACAGAAAATGGTCCTGTAATAAGCAAACTTAAAAAACCCCCTATTCCAGGAAGTGCTTGAACCAAACCAATAATCAAATTAAATACAAAAAAAACAGCTATGGCTTGCAGCCAATGTCCTTTCATTAATACTAAAGACTCAGAAAGAAGGTGTCTTAATTTAATCATTAACCTAATATATTTATCCTTATAGGAAGTAAAATTAACCATAAAATGTAATTATTTGACTAACTTTGCAAATCTTTAACATTTGATTGATGAACAACAGTAGTTTAAATGCAATTTCTCCTATTGACGGAAGATACTCTTCAAAAACATCTGAGCTAAATAAATTTTTCTCTGAGAAAGCTTTAATGAAGTATAGAATAATAATTGAAATTGAATATTTTATCAGTTTATGTGAATTTGATATCCCCGAACTACAAAACTTTGACCAGTCAAAGTTTGAATTATTGAGAAAAATATATATTGATTTTTCTAACGATGATGCAGTAATTATTAAAGAAATTGAAAAAACAACAAATCACGATGTAAAAGCCATAGAATATTTCCTTAAAGAAAAATTTCAAGGATTGAATCTATCAAAATTTGTTGAATTTATTCATTTTGGACTTACATCACAGGATATTAATAATACAGCTATTCCTCTGAGTTTAAAAGAAATGTTTGAGCAGGTATATTATAATTCAATTGAATTACTTTTGTCTTCCTTAGAAAAGATTTCAAACGAATGTAAAGACATAACCATGATCGCAAGAACTCATGGACAGCCTGCATCACCTACTAAACTAGGAAAAGAAATAAAAGTTTTCATAACCCGAATTGACGAACAATTAAAACTTCTAAGAAATATTCCAATTGCTGCTAAGTTTGGTGGTGCCACAGGAAATTTTAATGCCCACCATATTGCATATAAAAACCATAATTGGCTTCAATTTTCAAAGAATTTGATTGAAAACAAACTTGGATTGAAACATTCATATCCAACAACACAAATTGAGCACTATGATCATTTGGCTGCAATTTTTGATAATTTGAAAAGAATTAATACTATATTAATCGACTTTAACAGGGATATATGGCTCTATATTTCTATGGATTACTTTAAGCAAAAAATTAAAAAAGGCGAAATTGGCAGCTCTGCAATGCCTCATAAAGTAAACCCTATTGATTTTGAAAATAGTGAAGGTAACCTAGGATATGCTAATAGTATTTTTCAGCATCTTTCTGAAAAACTACCTGTTTCAAGACTTCAAAGAGATTTAACCGACAGTACTGTTTTAAGAAATATAGGTGTTCCAATTTCTCATACATTGATAGCATTTAAATCAACAATTAAGGGAATTAATAAATTAATCGTCAATGAAATAAAGATCAAAGAAGATCTCAATTGCAATTGGGCAGTAGTAGCTGAAGCAATTCAGACAATTCTTAGAAGGATTAATTACCCAAAACCATACGAGGCATTAAAAGAATTAACACGAACAAATGCAAAAATCGATAAAAATAATATCGAAAAATTCATTGATTCTTTAGATATTTCAGAAGATATAAAATCAGAATTAAAAAATATAACTCCAGAAAATTTTACAGGAATTTACTAAATTTAATAAATGAATTCTAGATGTTTTTTTTTATATCTGTTTCTTTTTTCATTGTTTTTTACCAGTTGCTTTGAAGATAATGATGACAATGGTGCATTAGCAAGTGAAATAAACGATTTTGTATGGAAAGGTATGAATGCTTCATATTTGTATAAACAGGAAATTTCTGATCTAGATAATAATAGGTTTAATGATTCAGAAGAATACGCAAGCTATTTAAATAGTTATAATTCACCTGAAAATTTATTTGAATCTCTTATTTATGAAAGAGATAATATCGATAAATTCAGCTTAATTGTAGATAACTATATTGAATTAGAGCAATATTTAAGTGGAGTAAGTCTATCAAATGGCCTTAATTTCGGACTTGTTTATTTGCCAAATTCAACTAATGAAATTTTTGGCTATGTCAGATATGTAGACAATGGATCAGAAGCTGATTTAGCCAATATCAATAGAGGTGACATTTTTAGAAGAATTGATGATATACCTCTTTCAATTGATAATTATAGTGATTTATTATCACAAGAAGTATATACAGTTAATTTTGCTAATTATTTTAATAATAACACAGAGGATATAGCTGATGATACATTAGAGTTGAATGATATTAATATTGAATTACAAAAAGTTCCTTTAATTAAAAATCCCGTACATCATTATTCTACTTTAAATTATTCTGGTGGAAAAATTGGTTATTTAATGTACAACCAATTTGTATCAAATTATGATGATTATTTGAAAACTATTTTTTCTGAGTTTAAATCTAACTCTATAGATGAATTAATATTAGATCTTAGATATAATCCTGGGGGAAGTATAAATTCTGCAATAGTATTAGCAAGCCTCATCACAGGGCAATTTGAAAATGAAATTTTTAATTCTGAACAATGGAACAACGATATTCAAAATTATTGGCTTAATAATAATCCCGAATATCTGATAAACAGATTTATGAGTTTTCAGAGTAGTTTGAACCTAAATAGAATTTTTATTCTTACAACAAGATCCTCCGCATCGGCAAGTGAATTAATTATTAATTGTTTAAAGCCATACATAAATGTTATCCAGATTGGAACTACTACATATGGTAAATATCAAGCATCTGTTACATTGTACGACTCAGAAAATTTTTCTAATCAAAATGTAAATCGATCTCACAACTATGCTTTACAACCACTTGTGTTAAAAACTTTAAATGCAAACGGTGTAACAGACTATTATAATGGAATTAGTCCAGATTATGAATATGAAGAAAGGGCTTTTGATATGGGACAAGTTGGAAATATAAATGAACCTATGCTTAATTTTACATTTGGCATAATAGACTCTAGAATTTCTTTGGATATAAAACCTGAATTATTTGGATATATTGATGATAATTTTAAATTTGACTTTCTTGAAAGGGAAATGTATATTGATAATAAAGAAATAGTTAAAAATTATGAAAAATAAATTTGACAGAATTCAAAAAATTGTCCTCATAATCATAATTTTTGGGGTTATTTGTCGGCTGATACCTCATCCCCCAAATTTTTCACCTGTTGCTGCAATTGCGTTATTTGGTGGGCTTAATTTTTCAGATAAAAGAATCGCTTTTTCAATCCCTCTAATTATCTTATTTCTGTCTGATTTAATACTTGGGATCTCCATGATAAATTTATTTGTTTACACTGGCTTTTTAACAATAGTTTTTTTAGGCACAAAGATTAAAACAATAAAATTTGGAAATATAATTTTAAGCAGTTTTATTTTCTTTTTAATATCAAATTTTGGTGCATGGATAATTGGTTATCCAAAAAATATTGAAGGGTTAATCCTATGTTATACAATGGCGATACCATTCTTTGGCTATTCAATTGCTGGAGATTTGTTTTTTGGATATTTATTTAAATTCTCATTTGGCAAAATCACTTCAATTTTACACAGTAGATTAAACTAATCATCTAATTGTGGTTTTTCAATGGATTCTGAATTAATTTCTAATTTTGAAGTTCCTGAAATCCTAATAATATCTTTATCAATTTTTTTAAACTCTTTCGTGCTATCATTATAATGATTTACAGCGGTACCTAAGGTGTTTCCTAACTTGTCATGATATGTTTTATAAGCATTTAGATGATTAGATAGCTTTTCAACATTTTTAATTATATCGTTAATAGAACCTTCTACTTTCATATTATGCAGTGCTTTAACTGTTATCTGTAACATAGGGAAAAGACTCATTGGTGATACTATCATTACTTTTTTTTCGTAAGCATAATTGACTAAATCTCTCTGATTAATTTTTAAAGATCCTACTCTACTATTTAGTAAGTCTTGATATAATCCATCTGCGGGAATAAACATATAGGCATAGTCTGTTGTTTTTTCATTTGGTCTTATATATTTAGCTGTTTCATCTATTCTATTCTTGATATCTGATTTGAATTTTTTTTCTAAATCAACTAATTCATCTTTGTTTTCTGACTCAATCATTTTATTATAATTATCAAGAGAGAATTTAGCATCAATAGGAATAACATATTCACCAACTCTAACTATTGCATCAACTGTTTCTTTGTTAGAGAATGAATGCTGCATTTTAAAAAGTTCTGGAGGTAATACATTTGCAAGTAGATTCTCCAATTGAATTTCACCTAAAACACCCCTTTGTTTCTGATTACCAAGAATTTTTTCTAAGGTTTTCATTTGGTTTGCAAAACTTAGAACTTGCTCGTTTGTACCCTTAATTTTTTCTAACTCAGTCGTAACATCTTTTATTACCTTATTAGACTCTCTAAACTGCTGAGTAATCGAATCAGTAGATGATTTCTGAAAATCATTAATTTGTTTGTTAATAATATTCAATTTTGCTTCTATGTCACTTCTACTTTCCTTTGAGTTACTACTAATTTCTTTTCTTATATCTTGAATTTGAGAATTTAGAGTATTAGAAAAATTCATTAAATCAGTGGATTCAATTGAACCAGCGGAAGAACTTGATTTATAAATCAAATAAACTAGAACTATTGAAACAAAAACCAGTAATATTAATATGATTGAATCCATGTAAAAACAATTTACAATTAATTTACAGAATAATAAAAAAGAAGATTGTTCTATTTACTTAAATACATTTTACGTCTTGAGTATAACTCATAGAATTTATCATCCTGAAGATTATCTATAAATAAAATACTCTCACCAGTACTTTTCATTTCAGGCCCTAGTTTTTTGTTTACATTAGGGAATTTACTGAACGAGAAAACTGGTTCTTTGATTGCATATCCCTTATAAGTTGGCTTAAAATCAAAATCCTTTACTTTATTTTCACCTAGCATTACTTTAGTAGCATAATTCACATAGGGCTCTTTATAGGCTTTTGAGATAAAAGGAACAGTTCTTGAGGCACGCGGATTAGCTTCAATGATATAAACCTTATCATTGACAATTGCAAACTGAACATTAATCAATCCCACTGTATTTAATGCTTTTGCTATTTTCTTAGTATGGTCTTTAATCTGTTGAATAACTAAATCCCCTAAATTAAAAGGAGGCAAACAAGCATTACTATCTCCCGAATGAATACCACAAGGTTCAATATGCTCCATTATTCCAATTATATATACATCTTTTCCATCACAAATTGCATCAGCTTCAGCTTCTATTGCACCATCTAAATAATGGTCTAATAAAAGTTTATTGTCAGGAATTCTTCTTAAAAGATTAACTACATGCTCCTCTAACTCTTCTTTATTAATTACAATTTTCATTCCCTGGCCGCCAAGAACATATGAGGGTCTAACCAAGATTGGAAAATCTAATTTTTCAGCAACAGCAAGTGCTTCATCAGCCGTTGATGCAGTATCAAACATTGGATATGGAATATCATTTTCCTTTAATAAAGTTGAGAAAGAGCCTCTATCTTCGGCTAAATCAAGAGATTTGAAATTGGTGCCAATTATTTTAACACCATATCTTTCAAGCTTTTCAGCTAATTTTAATGCGGTCTGACCACCTAATTGTACAATAACACCTTCAGGTTTTTCATGTCTAATTATATCATAAATATGCTCCCAAAAAACTGGTTCAAAATATAGCTTATCAGCAATATCAAAATCGGTAGAAACTGTTTCTGGATTACAATTAATCATAATTGTTTCATAACCACATTCAGAGCTTGCCAAAATTCCATGTACACAGCAATAATCGAACTCAATACCTTGGCCAATCCTATTAGGCCCAGATCCAAGAACTATAATTTTCTTTTTATCAGAAACTAAACTTTCATTTTCTGAATATTTTGATCCGTCTGTTGTTTCAATTTCATTTTCAAAAGTTGAATAATAATATGGCGTAAAGGCCTTGAATTCAGCAGCACAAGTGTCAACCAACTTATAAACTCTTTTGATATTCATCTCTTCCCTTTTTGAATATACTTGACTTTCTAAACAACCAAGTATATGAGCAATTTGTCTATCACCGTAGCCTTTTTGTTTTGCTTCTAATAGTAAACCTCTAGGAATTGAATCAATCTTGTAATTGGAAATTTCATTTCTTAAAATATGGAGTTCCTCATATTGTTTTAGGAACCACATGTCAATTTTAGTAAGCTCGTATATTCTACTTAGCGGAATACCCATTTGAATTGCATCATAAATAACAAATACTCTATCCCATGATGCAATGGATAATTTAGAAATTATAGTCTCATAGTCAGTAATTTCTTTACCATCAGCACCTAGTCCATTTCTTTTAATTTCAAGAGACTGAGTTGCTTTATGAAGTGCTTCCTGAAAAGACCTACCTATTCCCATAACTTCGCCAACCGCCTTCATCTGAAGTCCTAACCTTCTATCACTTCCTTCAAACTTATCAAAATTCCATCTTGGAATTTTAACAATAACATAATCTAGTGTAGGTTCAAAGAGAGCAGAAGTAGATTTTGTAATTTGATTCTGCAACTCATCTAAATTATAACCTATAGCTAATTTTGCAGCAATTTTTGCTATAGGATATCCTGTTGCCTTGCTTGCCAGAGCTGAAGATCTAGAAACTCGAGGATTAATCTCAATTGCAATAATATCTTCTTTATCATCAGGACTTACTGCAAACTGAACATTGCATCCACCAGCAAAATCTCCAATACTTCTCATCATTTTGATCGCCATATCCCTCATTTTTTGATAAGTTGTGTCACTCAAAGTCATGGCGGGTGCAACTGTGATAGAATCTCCAGTATGTATCCCCATTGGATCCATATTTTCGATTGAGCAAATGATAACTACATTATCATTAGCATCTCTTAGTAATTCTAGCTCATACTCCTTCCACCCAATTAACGCTTTGTCAATCATAACCTCATGTATAGGTGAAGTTTCTAATCCTCTTGTCAATAATTCATCAAAATCTTTTTCTTCATATACAAAAGAAGCACCAGTCCCACCCAATGTAAATGAGGCTCTAATTACAAGTGGAAATCCAAACTTTTGGGCAATTTCCTTTCCTTTTAGATATGATGTAGCTGTAGCTTGAGGTGCCATGGGGATCCCAATATCTAACATTAGATTTCTGAACTGCTCTCTATCCTCAGTAATATTAATAGCGTTAATATCAACTCCTATTATTTTTACATTATAATCATCCCATATTCCTTTATCATCAGCTTCTATACAAAGATTTAATGCCGTTTGACCTCCCATTGTTGGCAATACTGCGTCAATTTGAGGGTGCTCCTTTAAAATTTGAACTATTGAGGATGTGTTTAAGGGGAGTAAATATATATGATCAGCCATAACAGGATCTGTCATAATTGTTGCGGGATTTGAGTTAATCAATATGGTTTCTATCCCATCTTCCTTTAAAGATCTTAGAGCTTGAGATCCAGAGTAATCAAACTCACATGCTTGACCAATAACGATTGGACCAGAACCTATTATAAGGAGAGATTTCAGGCTAGTATCTTTCGGCATTGAATTAAAGTTTTTTAAATGTACTAATCAAAAAATAAAAAAAAAGATGTTACTATTAGTAACACCATATAATATATTAACAATTGTTAATCATTTTTATTTCGGGCTGTTTTCAGATGAAACCGAAAGCTTCTTTCTACCCTTTGCTCTTCTTCTAGAAAGCACTTTTCTTCCGGCTGGAGTAGACATTCTCTCTCTGAAACCGTGTTTATTTTTTCTCTTACGCTTTGAAGGCTGAAAGGTTCTTTTTGGCATCTTAAATTATTTAAGTGTTTTAAAACTAAAACTGCGGGCAAATATACAAAGAGTTTTTACTTAAACAAATCAATTTATTTAATAATTATCAATTTGTTTTTTATTAATTTTATTGACTTAAATTGTAAAAAAATATGTTTAACAAGTATATTAAAATAGTATTATCATTATTAATTTTTGCTCTATCAATTCAGCAATTTATTGATGGTGCAGTAGGATCTACTGGAAATGGAATTATATTGATTTTACTTTCATTAGTTTTTGTTTTTTTATTTTTTAAAAATGAATTTTTAATATTCGCATTTTTTCAATTAAGAAAGCAAAATTTGGATGGAGCTAACAGATGGTTAAACAGAATTAAAAATCCAAAATCAGCACTTACAACAAAACAGCAGGGTTATTATAATTATTTAAAAGGACTGATAATATCTCAAGAAAATATGAATCAGGCTGAAAAATATTTTCGTACAGCAATATCATTTGGATTAAATATGGATCATGATTTAGCAATGGCCAAATTAAATTTAGCTGGAATACTTTTTACTAAAAGAAGAAAAATTGAAGCACAAAAACTACTAAAAGAAGCTCAAGATCTAGATAAAAACGGAATGTTAACTGATCAAATCAAAATGATGAAGAATCAAATGAGAAAAACAAATATTCCAAATCAGCATTTCGGTAGAAATAATATGAGGAGAAGGTAAATTTTTAATTTTCAATTAATAAAGGTAAGTTTTCATTAAACCACTTTGCTTTTAATATTATCATTTCATGTCTTCCTTCCAAAATTTTTATACAATTTGAAATGTTTTCAATTGGGAATACTTTGTCTTTATCTCCATGAATGTGTATTAAATCTGTTCTATATTTTTCTTGTTTCCAGTTTAAAAGACTCCGAACTGCCCATTCAAGATAAATTTCATTTCTTTCCGTTAAATATCTTTCGGCAAGATCAATTCTCTTGTACAATTTATTTATGTTGAGTTTAAGTGAAAACTTGATGAAGTTATCAAACATACCGAATGGAAGAGCGTTGTTAAGCTGATAATCTCTTGCAATTTTGTAAAGAATTGGATATTCTTTATGACTTTTTACACTTGAAACAATAATCAGCTTTTTCACATTTATAATTTTTTCAAGCTCTTGAACAATAATTCCACCAAAAGATACGCCTAATAAAATTGGATTTTTGTGTTTTATTTTTTTAGACAATCTGACACAATAAGAATTTAAACTTTCACTTTTTTTTGGTTGAATCCAATCAATTCTGTGTAAAGAATATTTTTTACTATCAAGTTTTATATTTTCAAAAACCTTTGAACTAGCTGCTAACCCCGGCATCATATATATATGTGTTTTTTTGTGTGTAATCAAGTTGACAATTAATGGTTTAGTATAAATTTATTATTTTTGCACTTAACTTTTTGATAAAGTTTTGTTAAATGGAAATAGTAGACAACAACTTTTTAAGACAATTTGAAACCAAAGTTGGTGGTGGATTAGCAATTATCGAGTATTCTATACAAGAAAGAAAGATTTTCTTAACTAAAATTTTCGTTCCTGAAATAAAGTCTAAAGATGAGTTTTCAGAAAAATTTATTTCAGAAGTTTTAGAAATTATCCGAGACAGGAATATAAGTGTTGTTCCAACAGCTGCAATTATTACCAAGTTTATCAGAAAAAACAGAAAGTACAAGTCCCTACTACCAGTTGGAATAAGAATATAAATATTGCTTTTTCTTCTTCAGTTTTTTTTCACTTAATTTAATTCGTACAAAGCCATCATTATCGATTACTATAAGCTTAGCCTGGATAATCTTGTTTGATAGCTTAGGATTCCATGGATGTCTAACCTTTACATAATTGTCCGTGTAACCGTAAATATATCCAAGTTTATTTTCAGACTCAAATAAAACAGGTCTAATCCTATTAATTTGAGAATTAAAAAATATTCTACGCTTTTTTTCGGAAAGAGATCTCAACATTTTACTTCTTTGAAATCTAACATTTTTAGGTACAGAATTAAGCATATTTGAAGCTTCGGTATTATCTCTTTCTGAATATGAAAAAACATGCAAATATGATATATCTAGATTTAATAAAAAATTATATGTTTCTTGAAAGTCCGAATCTGTTTCACCAGGAAAGCCGACAATCACATCTACTCCGATGCAAACATCGTTAATCTTCGAGTGAATATATCTAATCCTGTCTTCATAAAGCTCTTTTCTGTATCGCCTCTTCATTAGTCCTAATATCTTATTTGAACCGCTTTGCAATGGAATATGAAAATGAGGAACAAATAAATTGCTAGTTGCAATAAAATCAATGATATCGTTTTTTAGTAGATTAGGCTCAATTGATGAAATTCTAAATCTATTAATGTTTTGTATTAAATCTAATTCTTTTATCAACTCAAGAAAGGTTGTTTCATGCTTCTTATTACCAAATTCACCTTTACCATAATCTCCAATATTTACGCCGGTTAAAATAATTTCTTTTATATCTTTTGACGCAATTTCAGAAACATTCATTTTGATGTTTTCAAGACTATCACTTCTTGAAATACCCCTTGCATTCGGAATAGTACAATATGTACATTTATAGTCACACCCGTCTTGAACTTTTAAAAATGATCTTGTTCTATCATCAACAGAGTAGCTACTTTCATATTTATTAACATCATTAATATCACAGGAGTAAACAAAAGTATCTGCTTTATCAAGTTTCCCAATATAATCGATCACATTAAATTTTTCATTTGCTCCTAACACTAAATCAACACCAGGAATCTCAGAAATGTATTTAGGCTTTAGCTGGGCATAACATCCTAAAATAATATTAAATGCATTTGGATTTCTTTTTTTTGCTCTGTTTAAAATATTTTTAAACTTTTTATCTGCATTATCTGTAACAGAGCATGTATTAATAACATAAAAATCTGCTTTTTTCGAAAAATCAGTTAATTCGAAACCATTTTCTACAAATGATCTTGCAATGGTTGAAGTTTCTGTGAAATTTAACTTACAACCTAGGGTGTGAAAAGCGACTTTTTTCCTTGTTGACATATAAATCTTCTAAAAGGATTGTAAATTTACAACTAATTATGTTTCTCAAAAAAATAAAGCTTGATATTTAAACAAAACATATTTACGATAATATTAATAATAGTTATCTCCATTTGCTCTTGTGAAGACAGAAATTTAATAAATGAAAGTACTGTGTTTAGATATAATGAGCATAAAAATATTAATTCATTAGATCCGATTTTTGCCAAAGATATTGCAAACATTCAAGCGGTAAACCAACTATTTAATGGGCTTGTAGAAATGGATAATCAATTAAATGTTGCCCCATCTATAGCAAAAAGTTGGAAAATTTCAGAAAATGGTAAAATTTATTCTTTTAAAATTGATACAACAGTTAAATTTCATTCTCACCCAAGACTTAAGAAAAGAAATGTTACCGCTTATGATTTTGAATATAGTTTTAACAGATTATTAGACCCTAAAAACGCATCTCCTGGCAGATGGGTATTTGATAAAGTAAACAATTTCAAAGCTAAAAATGATTCAATATTTGAAATCGAACTAAAATTTCCCTTTAATGCTTTTTTAGGAATACTAACTATGAAGTACTGCTCTGTTGTACCTAAAGATATTGTGGAGTATTACAAAGAAGACTTTAGATCAAATCCAATAGGTACAGGACCTTTTAAATTCAAAAGATGGGAAGAAAATATCAAGCTAGTTTTGAGAAAAAACAATGATTATTTTCAGAAGGATCTTAATGGATCACAATTACCTTACCTAGAAGCTGTTTCGGTTACCTTTCTTCCAGAAAAACAAAGTGAATTTTTACAGTTGGTAAAAGGTAAAGTTGATTTTATTTCTGGACTTGACAATTCTTATAAAGACGAAATAATGAGCAGTTATGGTGAGTTAAATGAAAATTATGGAAATAAAATTAACATGTTACGTGGCCCATACTTAAACACTGAATATTTAGCATTTTTTATGGAATCTGAAAAAAATGAAATTAAATCAGATTTGATAAGAAAAGCCATAAATATTGGATTCGACAAAAGAAAGATGATAAAATTTTTGAGGAATGGTGTTGGTATTCCTGCGAATGCTGGTTTTATTCCAGTTGGATTACCTGGTTACAAAGAAAATAATATAAATAAATATAATCCAGAACTCGCAAAAAGTTATGTTAAGAAATTTAAGGAACAATTTAATATGTCACCTTCTCTCAAGCTTACAACATCCAGTAATTATCTGGATTTTTGTGAATTTATTCAAAAAGAACTTGAAAAGCTGGGTATTGAAATTATTATAGACGTTATTCCAGGATCTGCATTAAAACAAGCTAAAGCTAACGGAAAATTGGATTTCTTTAGAGCCAGTTGGATTGCTGATTACCCTGATGCAGAAAACTACCTATCTCTGTTCTACAGCAAAAATTTTGCACCAAATGGGCCAAATTATACTCATTTCAGCGATTATGAGTATGATAAGATTTATGAAAATTCGTTAAGAGAAACTGAACCAGAAAAATCTAAATTGATTTACTCTAAGCTAGATTCAATAATTTCATCTAAATCTATTATAGTTCCATTGTTTTATGATGAGGTGATAAGGTTTGTTTCCAAAAATGTAGTTGGAATGGAAATAAATGCAACAAATTTATTAGATTTAAGAAGGGTGAAAAAAAATAATTAGAGATATTTTTTCATTACCACGTTATTTACCTCAAAACCATTTCTTGCGTAGAAATTAACCAAAGTTTCTTTACAAAAAAGTGTAATTCTGTAACATCCTTTATTTTCAGCAACTTTAATTAACTCTTTTATCAGAGATACACCTATCATCTTTCCTCTAACTTCTGAATCAACAACAATATCCTCAATATGTCCAGCTACCTCTCCCCTTACCTTATTTTCAACAACAACACTTCCATATGCAACGATTTTACCATTATATAAGCCAACAATTGAGTTTGAACTAGTATTTTTTATAAAATCGTTCCAAGCGCTATCTTTATCTATAGTATCAATATCCATTTGTTTCAACTGATTTAGTAGAACAAAAAGCTGATCTAAATCCTTTTTTTTAATATTTCTAAATATAACTTCTGACATTTGAAAAATTCATGATTTAAGATAAATGTAAAAAAAAAGCCTCTCAAATATATTTAAGAGGCCTAATAATTTATTTAAATAATGTTATTTTTTGTTGAATTTAGCATACTTAGTTTTGAACTTATCAATTCTACCTGCAGTATCAACCAACTTAGCTTTTCCTGTATAATAAGGGTGAGAGGTTCTCGAAATTTCTAACTTTACAAGTGGATACTCTACTCCATCAACAGAAACAGTTTCACTTGTTTGTGCAGTTGATTTAGCTAAAAAAATATCATTATTAGACATGTCTTTAAATGCAACAAGTCTATAATTTTCAGGATGTATACCTTTTTTCATTTCAGTGATTTTGAGGTGCAAATTTATTGATTTTTTAATATTAAACAATAATTGAAGAAAATTAATTTAATTTTTATGGAGTATCGTTTTGTATATTTGAAACAAATTTGAATAAACATGGAAACTAACCTAAAGAAAAATACGATTGATCTAGGCGTTAAACTGGGAATAATTCTCTTTGTAGTTACGGCTGTAATTTATATTATAGATATAAAATTATTTACCAATTTCACTACAATGCTAGCCTACATGATACCAGCACTAGCATTTAGCATATACTCTGTTTTTAGTGCAAGAAAGCTTCAAAATCAAATAATATCTTTTAAAGAGGCATTTATAGCATATTTTTTATGCATCGCAATTGGGTATTTAATTGTGACAATGGGTAATATCGCACTTTTTAAGTTTATTGACCCAGGGGCAGCAGATCTTATCCATGAAGAAATAATGATAGCATCAAAAGAAATGCTTGAAAATTTTGGCACCCCATCTGATATCATTTCTGCTACTATGGATGAAATGCAAAATAATCATTCCTTTTCTTATGCAGCTATTTTCCAAAATTATGCTAATGCACTATTGAGAAATGCTATTTTTGGTCTAATTATAGCCGCAATATTTAAAAAATCATAATATTGAATGAATATTTCTGTAGTCATACCTCTTTTAAATGAAAAAGAATCACTAAGAGAATTAACTGATTCTCTAATAGATATTATGAAAAGTTATAACTTTTCTTATGAAGTCATTTTCATTGATGATGGAAGTAGTGATAATTCATGGGATATTATAGAAGAACTTTCATCCAAATCAGATACAATAAAAGGGATAAAATTTCATAGAAATTATGGAAAATCCCAGGCACTTCATGCTGGGTTTATAAAGTCTCAAGGGAAAGTGGTTTTTACAATGGATGCTGACCTTCAGGATGATCCTAAGGAAATCCCTGCCATGTATGATATGATTATGAATGACAATTTTGATCTTGTTTCAGGTTGGAAGAAAAAAAGATTTGATTCTGTGATATTTAAAAATATCCCATCAAAAATTTTCAATTTTGCAGCAAGAACTACGTCAGGAATTAAGCTAAATGATTTTAACTGCGGATTAAAAGCTTTTAAAAAAGATGTTATTAAAAGTATAAATGTTTACGGTGAGATGCACAGGTATATCCCCATTCTAGCAAAAAATGAAGGTTATAAAAAAATTGGGGAAAAAATTGTCAATCATAGAGCTAGAAAATATGGAAAAACAAAATTTGGACCTAGTAGGTTTTTATACGGTTTTCTTGATCTATTAACCATATGGTTTATTTCAAGTTTCAGTAAACGACCAATGCATTTGTTTGGTTCACTAGGACTTATTTTAATTACTACAGGATTTTTATTTGCGGCTTATCTTGGCTATGATAAAATAATCCTAAATCCTGGCGGAAGACTTATCACTGAAAGACCAGAATTTTATATCAGTTTGGTTACTATGATTATTGGGAGTCAGTTCTTCTCAATGGGTTTTATTGGAGAACTAATGCTGAAAAGCATCAATCAAAAGCCTCAGTACATAATCCAGAAGCAAACAAATTTGTGATTAATTTAACAACTTATCTACAAAATATTCTCTTCTATAAGTATAATTTTGAAGTCAATTTGTTCAATGAATAATTCTGTAAAAAAAAATATTGAAGAGTGGTCAAATCACCCATTTTGTGAAGAAACCCGCAACAAACTAAATCATTTAAAAAATGATATAGTAAAATTAAATGATGCTTTCTATAAAAATTTAGAGTTTGGAACAGGAGGAATGAGAGGATTAATAGGAGTTGGAACAAACAGAATAAATAAATATACAATTGGAAAAAATACTCAGGGAATTTCAAACTTTATAAATAGCAATTACCATGTTAATAAATCAGTTGTTATTGCTTATGATTGCAGGAATAATAGCAGTGAATTAGCAAAAATTGTTGCTGAGGTTTTTTCTGCTAATAAAATCAAGGTCTACCTATTTTCAGCTATGAGACCAACTCCAGAGCTTTCGTATGCAGTTAGAAAATTAAATTGTTTATGTGGAATCGTTTTAACGGCGTCCCACAATCCTCCTGAGTATAATGGATTTAAAGTATATTGGAAAGATGGAGGACAAATAGTCCCTCCAATCGATGACTTATTAATATCCGAAATTGAGAAATTAAAATTCAAAGAAGTAAATTTTAATTTCAGACCAGAATTAATCGAAATAATAGATAAAGAAATCGATAAGGCGTTTATTAATAACTGCTTAAAAAATGCAATCAATAAAGATGTAAAAAGCAGAAATGACATCAAAATTGTATTTACTGCTTTGCACGGCACCTCATCCACCATAATTCCGACATTGCTAAAGAAAGCAGGATATAAAAATGTAAATTATGTAAAATCTCAAATGATTGCTGATGGTAATTTTAGTACAGTTAAATCTCCAAATCCTGAAGAAATTGAGTCATTAAATCTTGCCTTAAAACTTGGTAATAAAGAAAAAGCTGATATAGTGATTGGTACTGATCCGGATGCTGACAGACTGGGTATAGCAATAAGAGACTTAAAAAATAATTTAACATTGATTAATGGAAATCAACTGATGGTTTTAATGTTTAACTATATTCTTGATAAAAAGAAATCAGAAAAAACATTAAATAAAAATCATTTTATAGCATCAACAATAGTCTCCACTCCAATGATTAAAAATATCGCAAAATATTATAATGTTGATTATAAATTAAGCCTAACTGGATTTAAATGGATTGCTAAAATGATAGAAGATTTTCCTGATCAAAAATTTTTGATTGGCGGAGAAGAAAGTTTTGGTTTAATGATTGGTGATGTTGTCAGAGACAAAGATGCTTTAAGCGCTAGCTTAGCAGCTTGTGAAATGATTTCTTACTACAAACAAAAAAATTCTTCAGTTTTCAAAGAGTTAATAAAACTTTATTGCCTTCACGGTTTTTACAAAGAAAAATTAGTTTCAATAGTTAAAGGCGGAGAAAAGGGACAAGATGAAATAAAAAAAATAATTAATGGTTTTAGAAAAAAACCTCTTGATTATATTTTAGACTCTAAGGTTAAGTATTTTTGTGATTATTCAATTTCGTTAAAGAAAAATTTAATCAGTGGTGTTTGTGAAAATATTATTTTACCTAAATCAAATGTTATTGAATTTGAATCAGATGATGGTTGCAAAATAATTTTAAGACCAAGCGGTACTGAGCCAAAAATTAAAATGTATATTTCTGTAAATGAAGCTTTAAACAATGTTAATGAATTTGAAAAAGTTGATAAAATCTTGAATGATAAGATTGATAGAATAATTAAAAGTATTGGTTTATGAATACAAACTACTTTAATAGAATTTTTGGATATGCATGGGTGTATAAAAAATACTTCATACTAAATATCATATCTAATGTTTTTTATGCCTTCTTTGGAACCCTTTCAATGATTTCATTATTCCCCATGTTAAAAGTTCTCTTTAATCAAACCGAACAACTAAATCAACCTCCTGTTTGGGAAGGTATTTCTGATATTGCAAATTTTGTCGAAAATTATCTAAACTATTTTGTTACCACTAAAAAAGCTGCTGGTAGTGATGATGTGCTAATCTTCATGGTTTCAATAATTATAATAACTTTTCTTCTGAAAAATATATTTAATTATTTGTCAATGTACTTTATTACATTTCTCAGAAATGGTGTGGTTAGAAACATTAGAAATGATATATATGCTCAAATCATCAAATTATCACTTTCATTCTATTCAGAGAAAAAAAGAGGAGATATCGTGGCTAGAATTTCATCTGATGTTCAAGAGTTGGATAATTCATTTCTTTCAATCTTTGAATTAATTGTAAAAGATCCACTTATGGTTTTATTTACACTTGTTTCAATGTTTTTGATTAGTCCAAAACTAAGCATATTTGTAATTATTTTTATACCAATATGTGGGTTTGTAATTTCCGTTGTTGGAAAATCACTTAGAAGAAAATCACTTAAGGTTCAAAAAGAACAAGGTCAATTTATTTCGCTAGTAGATGAAACTCTTTCAGGAATGAAAATCCTTAAGATTTTTAATGCAGAAAGCAGGTTTTTAGAAAAATTTACAAATTCAACGAAAAGATTTTATAAATTTTCAAATAGTGTTTTAAATAGAAAAAATCTTGCTAGTCCATTAAGTGAATTTTTAGGAATTTCATCAATAGCTGGCGTGTTGTGGTTTGGTGGAATTATGGTACTTAATGAAAATTCACTGGATGCCAGCGCATTCATCGTATACCTTGGACTTGCATATAATATTCTAACTCCTGCAAAATCTTTAAGCAGAGCAACTTATAAGGTAAAAAAGGCGGAGGCTGCTGCTGAAAGAATATTTCATATAATTGACAATGAAATGCTAGTAAAGGAGCAGCCAAATGCTATAAATATTAATTCTTTTAATGATAAAATTGAAATCAAAAATATGTCATTTTCATATGATGATGAAAATGTATTGAATAATTTCAATTTGTCTATAGCAAAAGGAAAAAACATTGCATTAGTTGGTCAGTCTGGTAGCGGAAAATCAACTATTGCCAACCTTATATGTAGATTTTACGACGTTGACTCTGGGTCAATTAATATTGACGGAAAAAACATTAAAAAATTAAAAAAGGAATCACTTAGAGAGTTAATTGGATTGGTAACACAAGACTCAATTTTATTTAATGATTCAATAAAAAATAATCTTTTAATTGCCAAACCAAATGCTTCGGATGATGAATTAATTGATTGTTTAAAAATTGCTAATGCTTGGGAGTTTGTAAATAAATTACCTGACGGTATTGATAGTAATATTGGGGACTCTGGAAACAAGTTATCTGGAGGTCAAAAACAAAGATTAAGTATAGCTCGTGCAGTTTTAAAAAATCCTCCTATTTTAGTTTTAGATGAAGCTACCTCATCCCTTGATAGTGAAAGCGAAAAACTTGTTCAAAATGCATTAGATAATCTTATGAAAAATAAGACTTCAATCATAATTGCTCACAGATTGTCAACCATACAAAATGCTAATAATATAATTGTTTTAAATAAAGGAAAAATAATTGAATCAGGAGTTCACAAAGATTTAATGAAAAAGAATGGAATTTACAGCAATTTAGTTAAAATGCAATCCATTTAAATAACCTGTTTAAAAGAGGTGAATAACTATTTATTTTAGTCAATTTATTTTGTTAGTTAATAAATTAATTTCAATTAAATTTAGCATTCATATTTATATCAAATGATCTCCTTTTTTGAATCTAAAGATCAATCCGTTTTTGCAGTTCAAACAAAAGAATCTTTATCTAAAAACGAAATAAAAAAGCTTGAATGGTTATTCGGTAACGCCTCTTTCATTTCAAATGCTAAAGTCAAGCGCGATCTAGTTGGACCTAGAGCAGCCATGGTTTCTCCATGGAGTACAAATGCAGTAGAAATTTGTCATAATATGGGATTAAATTCTGTAGTTAGAATTGAAAAATATAATTTAAACATTGATGATTCAATTGAATTTGACCCTATGTTAAACGAAAAGTTCAGTTATCTTAATCAGGATCTCTACAGGATAAATATCATCCCAGAAAAAATCACATATATTAATAATATTGAAAAATATAATCAAAAAGAAGGTTTATCATTAAGTCCAGATGAAATTTCCTATCTTAATAATGTTTCTAAAAGGATAAACCGGGAATTAACCGACTCTGAGATATTTGGGTTTTCACAAGTTAATTCTGAACATTGTAGACATAAAATATTCAACGGAAAATTTGTTATTGATGAACAAGAGAAAGAAGAAAGCTTATTTTCATTGATTAAAAAAACATCTAAAACAAATCCAGATAATATAATTTCTGCATATAAAGATAACGTAGCATTTATAAAGGGTCCCAAAGTTATTCAATTTGCACCCTCCAAATCTGATGAATCAAACCTCTACATCACTAAAGAAATTGAAACGGTAATCTCCTTAAAAGCAGAAACTCATAATTTTCCAACAACGGTTGAACCATTTAACGGAGCAGCAACAGGCTCTGGTGGTGAAATTCGAGATAGATTAGCTGGAGGAAGAGGCTCAATCCCCTTAGCTGGAACTGCCGTTTACATGACACCATATTCCAGAATCAATAATAAAGAATGGGAAAATAATATCAAAGAAAGAAAATGGTTATATCAAACTCCGGTTGAAATATTAATAAAAGCCTCGAATGGCGCTTCAGACTTTGGAAATAAATTTGGACAACCGCTAATTTCTGGGTCTGTACTTACTTTTGAAAATGATAATGACGGGGAAATACAATCTTATGATAAAGTCATAATGTTAGCTGGCGGAATTGGTTTTGCCAACAAAGAACACTCAATCAAAAACAAGCCTCAAAAAGATGATTTGATTGTAATTATGGGTGGTGATAATTACAGAATTGGTATGGGCGGAGCAGCTGTTTCGTCGGCAGATACCGGTCAGTTTTCTACAGGAATTGAATTAAATGCTATTCAAAGGTCTAACCCTGAAATGCAAAAAAGGGTAGCTAATGCTATTAGAGGCACTTTAGAAAATGACAAAAATTGTATAGTATCAATTCATGATCATGGGGCTGGCGGTCATTTAAATTGCTTGACCGAGCTTGTTGAGGAAACAGGAGGATTTATCGAATTGGATAATTTACCCATCGGAGACCCAACACTTTCAAACAAAGAGATAATTGGAAATGAATCTCAAGAGAGAATGGGATTAATTATAAAAAAAGAAAATATCGATGAATTTATAAGTATATGTCAGAGAGAAAAAGCCCCAGTGTATATTGTTGGTAGAGTTACAGATGACAATAGATTTACTATATACTCTGAAAAATCAAATATTAGCTGCGTTGACCTTGATTTGGATCATTTTTTTGGAAGTTCTCCCCAAACCATTTTGAAAGATCAAAGAATATCCAAAAAATATAATGATATTAAATATTCTAATGGACTTATTAATAATTATATCAAGCAACTATTTAGCTTAGAATCTGTAGGATGTAAAGATTGGTTAACAAATAAAGTTGACAGATGTGTGGGGGGTAAAGTTGCAAAACAACAATGTGTTGGTGAACTTCAATTGCCACTTAATAATTGTGGAGTAATGGCACTAGACTACTCAACTAAACATGGTGTAGCAACATCCATTGGACACTCTCCGGTATCGGCATTAATTGATCCAAATGCGGGAAGTAAAAATAGTATAGCAGAAGCATTAACCAATATAATTTGGGCTCCGATTGAAAATGGTTTAAAAGGAGTCTCCCTTTCAGCTAATTGGATGTGGCCATGCAAGAATAATGGAGAAGACGCAAGACTTTATGAAGCAGTTGAATCAGTTTCAAAATTTGCAATTGAATTAGGTATTAATATTCCAACAGGAAAAGATTCTCTATCAATGAATCAAAAGTATGAAAATATAGAGGTCAAGTCCCCAGGAACTGTAATTATCTCAGCAACTGCTCATTGTAATAATATTTCTAATATTATTGAACCCGTATTTAAACCTGACAAGGGATCTATTTTTTATATTAATTTATCGTCGGATAATTTTAAATTAGGTGGCTCCGCCTTCTCACAGATAATTGGTAGTGTCGGAAATAACACGCCAACAATAAACGATTCAAAATATTTTGTCAATGTTTTTGAAACAATCCAAAAAATGATAAAAAATAATCTTATTGTAGCAGGTCATGATATTGGTTCAGGCGGGTTTATTACATCTTTAATGGAAATGTGCTTTTCAACTAAAAATATTGGTGCAAACATTGATTTGTCATCATTAAATGAAAATGATACAGTGAAAATTCTATTTTCTGAAAATTGTGGAATAATTATTCAGGGTTATGATGACAAAATAGAAAAAGAATTAATCGATAATGAAATAACTGCCTACAAAATTGGTAAAGTTATCAATAAAAATATGTTGGAAATAAAAAATCAAGACAATGAATTTTTATTTGATTTGGAAAAATACAGAGATTACTGGTTTCACACATCTACTCTACTTGACAGAATGCAAACTTCCAACAACTTAGCTAATGTTAGATTTAAAAATTATAAGAATCAACCACTCAAATTTAAGTTTCCTAAAAATTTTATTGGTAGCTTAATAAAATTACCCACTGGAAAAAAACCAAAAGCAGCAATATTAAGAGAAAAAGGTAGTAATAGTGAAAGAGAATTAGCTAATGCTCTGCACCTTGCTGGGTTTGATGTTAAAGACATTCATATGACCGACCTAATTTCAGGAAAAGAAACACTACAAGATATTCAATTTTTAGGTGCGGTTGGAGGTTTTTCTAACTCTGATGTTCTTGGATCAGCTAAAGGATGGGCAGGATCATTTAAGTATAATTATAGCGCAAGAAACGCACTTGAAAACTTTTTTTCGAGAAAGGATACTTTATCAATAGGTATATGTAATGGATGTCAATTATTTATGGAACTTGATTTAATATATCCCAGACATGAAAATCATGGAAAGATGGCTTTTAATGATTCAAGAAAACATGAAAGTAATTTCACGTCGGTGAGAATAAACACTAATAATTCAATTATGTTAGGTTCGCTTGAACAATTAAATTTAGGCGTATGGATAAGTCATGGTGAGGGTAAATTTGAGCTTCCCTACCCTAAAGAAAGTTATAATATAGTTGCGGAATACGGATATGCAGATTATCCGGCCAACCCGAATGGCTCAGATTATAATACGGCGATGCTATGTAGTGAAGATGGAAGGCACCTTGTTACAATGCCTCATATTGAGAGATCAATATTTAAATGGAATTGGGCTTATTACATGGACGAAAGGGAAGATGTCGTCAGTCCATGGATATTAGCCTTTATTAATGCTAAAGATTGGATTTTAAAAAATTAATCCATTTCGGAATAATATTTGCCATTTTCATTGTAAGTCATGAAAAAGTATATTAATTACATCATATTTTTTTTAATAACGAATATTCTGTTTTCACAAAATCCGGACATTTTCTACAAGATTAAAATTAACTACTCAAATTCAGATGAATTGATCAAACTTGCTAATAATGGTGTTTGTACAGATCATGGTATTCATAAAAAAAATCATTTTTTTATCTCTGATTTTTCTGGAAAAGAACTTAGAAAAATCAACTCATTGGGCTACTCATACGAAATATTAATCGAAGATGTTACCAGTTTTTATCAAAATAGAAATATGAAAGATAGATCATCTGTAAATAAAAATGATGAATACTGCGATTTTCAAAATAATGATTATGATACTCCGCAAAACTATGATTTTAAAGATGGTGATGATTTTGGAGGCTTCTACACTTATGATGAAATGTTAAGTGAACTTGACGATATGTATACACAGTATCCAGATTTAATAACAGCTAGGGAAGATATTAAAGATGAAAATTATTTTGAAACCCCTCATACGCATGAAACATTCGAAGGGAGATTTCTGCAATATGTCAAAATATCTGATAATCCAAACGTAAATGACGAAGAGCCCCAAATATTATATACTGCTCTTCATCATGCAAGAGAACCAGCCTCTATGCAACAACTTATATACTTCATGTGGTATCTTCTTGAAAACTACGACACAAATAATACAGTAAGGCAAATTATAAACAACACAGAGCTATATTTTGTGCCATGTGTTAATCCAGATGGTTATATATTTAATGAAATATCACAACCCAGTGGAGGTGGTATGTGGAGAAAAAATAGACGTAACGAATATGGGGTTGATAATAATAGAAATTACTCATACATTGATGAAAATGGTAATGAACTTTGGAATACAACTGGAACCTCATCTGAATTTGACGGCCAAACCTATGCTGGTGATGAACCTTTTTCAGAAGCTGAAAATAGGGCAATTAGATATTTAGTTGAAACTAATAACTTCAAATTAGCACTTAATAATCATACTTATGGTAATTTACTTCTTTACCCATATGGATATGATTACAATCAGCCTACAGAAGATAATGATATTTTTGAATTCATTTCCTCACAACTTGTCAGCGAAAATAATTTTAATAATATTATCAGTGCAGACCTATATCCAGCTTCGGGTGACAGTGACGATTATATGTACGGTATGCTAATCACTGAAAATAACCAAATTAGAGAAAAAATATTTGCAATGACACCTGAAATTGGTAGCTCATTTTGGCCACAAACCTCAACCATAGAGGATCTTTGTAAAGGAATGATTCATTTGAACTTAACTTCTGCAAAAATTACCGGAAATTATGCGAAAATAGAAGATAATACACCGAACTTTATTTCAGGCTTAAACTTTGAGTCAAGTTTTAGTATTCAAAGATTAGGAATTGACGAAGGAGATTTTTTAGTTTCTATAATACCAGTTTCATCAAATATTTCTTCAGTTTCATCAAATATTAATTTTAATTCTTTGCCATTAGGTGATATAATTTACAGTACTATTCAAATTAATTTAAATGAATCAATTGAAATTGGAGAAAACATAATTTATAAGTATATTATAAATAATGGGGTTTTTGAAGAGGAAATATTAGTAAGTAAAATTTACGGGCAGCCCTTATTAATATTAGAAGATGATAGTGATAATTATACTAATTATTGGACTAACACATCTGAATGGTCTAACACATATGAAGACTATTTTTCTCCACAAACAAGCATTACTGACTCACCGTACTCCAATTACAGAAACAACGCGGAGGAAATTATTCAACTAGTTCAGCCAGTCAATCTTTCTGGCTTAATTTATGCCGAAATCAATTTTGATGCTAAGTGGAATATTGAATCAGGATATGATTATGTTCAACTGGAAATTTCTAATGATAATGGAAATTCATGGATCCCCCAATGTGGAAAATATACAGCCAAAGGTATTGAAACACATGATTATGCATTAGGTGAACCTCTATACGATGGAAATCAATCCGATTGGATTAATGAAAGCATATCATTAACAGATTTTATAGGTGAAGAAATTTTAGTCAGATTTAAACTATATACAGATGGGGGATTGCGCAGAGATGGATTCTATTTTGACAACTTTAAAATAAAGGGTCTCTCGGAAAACTTAAATGCTGATGAAGTTGATCAAACTATATTTAAAATATACCCCAACCCATTAACTAATTATATAAATATTTACTCAAATAATGAAATATCTAAAATCGAAATTTATGATTTATTTGGTAAAAAACTCTTGGTACAAGAAAAAGAAAATATAAAAAGAGTAAAACTATCTCAATTAAGTTCTGGTATTTACCTAGTCAAAATATTTTCTAGAGAAATGATTGAAGTTAAGAGAATTATAAAAAAGTAAAATAATTTCTTAAATTTACTATGCATGCATAATATGTTGATTTATTTTAAACTATGATTGTCAATAAAGATTTTAAAAGTAGAGTTGATTTTGTTTTGAGGCAAGGTTGGAAAAAGATTGAAAAAATGTATAACAACGAAGCATTAAAATATGATTTAACATTTTCAATTGGCTTTACTTTAATTAGTATTGACCCAGAAAACGGTAGCCCATCTACTTCAATAGGTCCAATTATGGGATTAGAATCAAATAGTATTTCAAGGATATTAAATTCAATGGAAAATAAACATCTAATTAACAGAAGGCCAAACCCAAATGACGGAAGGGGCGTTATAATATCTCTAACCAAGCTTGGACTTAGCAAAAGAGAAATTGTTATACAAAAAATAAGACAATTTAAAAATTTATTAAGATCTAGAATTGACCAATCGGATTTAGATACTTTTCTAAGAGTCTCAACACAAGTGAATGAAATTATTGAAGAAGGTGCTTATTTTCAAAATTAAAATTCCCTTTCTTTATTAAGCTCAGATTCACTATTTAATTCATTTTGCGAAATCACCTTTAGAAATGTTTCATGTTGCTCAATAGAGTAAGCTATTTTATCGATGATATCATCTGTGGATTCGTTTTCATAATCAATTTTAAGAGGCTCCTTTATGATCATCGTCTGAAGAATATTTTTTTTCTTTACTCTAAGACCTTTTTTATCAAAGGACCTCCTAAAACCATCAATAACAATTGGAACCACCACTGGTTTATATTGCTTAATCAGAAATGCTGTACCTTTCCTTACTGGCTTGAAAGGAGTAATAGTACCTTGAGGAAAGGTGATGACCCAACCATCATTTAATGCTTTTCCTATATTTGAAATATCACTAAATTTCACTTTTCTATTTACGTCTTCACCATTACTTCTCCAAGTTCTTTCAATGCTAACTGAACCTGCATAAGCTAAGATCTTTGGTATTAAACCTGCATTCATAGTTTCTTTTGCAGCTATAAAATATATATTAAGTTTTGGATTCCATAAATAACTAATGTTTTTGATAGAATCAACTCTTCCTTTCAAACTAGCATTAAATACATGAAGCATAGCTACAACATCAGCGAAATATGTTTGATGGTTTGAAATAAATAGTACGTTAGAATCATTTAAATTTCTAATAATTTCAGATCCCTCAATTTTTAATTCATTAAAGCCTCGATACCTACGGTGACTATAAGCGCCAAGTATTCTTATAAGCCACTTTTTTAAAAAGAGTACGTGTCCAAAAGGGTTTCTTTTAAAAAATTGCATACCTTAATCTGATTTAAAATTTAAAGTGCTGCTAAGTATCTTTCAGCATCTAGTGCTGCCATACAGCCTGTTCCAGCTGCAGTTATAGCTTGCCTATAAGTATGATCTGCTGCATCACCGGAAACAAAAACTCCCTCAACATTAGTTTTAGTTGAACCTAGTTCATTTATAATATAACCTGTTGAATCCATATTTAAAAAGGGCTTGAAAATATCAGTGTTAGGATTGTGCCCTATTGCAACAAAAAATCCAGTTGCCGGAATATCTTTTAACTCCTCGGTAATATTATTTTTGGTTAGTATCGATGTGACAACTTGACCATCACCCTTTACCTCCACTGTCGATGTGTTAAAAAGAATCTCGATATTTTCTGTTTTCTTTACCCTTTCTTGCATAATTTTTGAAGCTCTAAATTCATCTCTTCTTACAAGCATTGTTACCTTACTACATAATTTTGAGAGATAATGAGCCTCCTCACATGCAGAATCACCACCACCAACAATCACTACTTCTTGGTTCTTATAAAAAAACCCATCACATACAGCGCAGGCTGACACTCCCCCTCCACAATCCAAATATTTTTTTTCTGATTCCAAACCTAAATATTTTGCAGAGGCACCTGTGGAAATAATTACACTTTTACAATCTAACTCATGCTCATCATTAACCCACAATTTTAATTGATTGCTAAAATCAACCTTAGTTATCCAACCATTTCTTATATCGGTACCAAATCTTTTAGCTTGCTTTTGTAATTCAATCATCATGTCAGGGCCAGAAATTCCGTCTGGATAACCTGGAAAATTTTCAACATCAGTAGTTGTGGTCAACTGACCTCCTGGTTGTATTCCTTGATACAAAACAGGATTCATATTTGCTCTAGCTGCATATATTGCAGCAGTATATCCAGCAGGACCTGATCCGATAATAAGACAATTTATTTTTTCACTCATCATCATTTTATTTGATTAACAAAAATATGTAATTATTGTTTATTTGAGGCATTCGTTTTAGCATTTAATAACTAGTTTTTTGTAATTTCATTATATGAAGAAATTTGTTCAATTATTAGTTATTTTTTGTTTTCTAAATAATTTATATTCAAATGAGTTAAAATATGAATTAGTTGTTGATGAGCTTGAGGTTCCATGGGCATTTGTTTTTTTGCCTGATAATTCAATTTTAATAACTGAAAGAAAGGGTGAATTAATCCATTTTAAAAATGGTGTCAGAAATAAAATCAAAAATCTTCCTGAAATCATCTCAAAAAATCAAGGAGGACTTTTAGATATTGAGCTGCACCCAAATTACTCAGAAAATAACTGGGTTTATATATCTTATTCCTCTTCTAATGACAAAAGTCCTGGAACAAATACAACTATTTTAAGATTCAAATTAAATGATGACTCAGCAGAAAATCAAGAAATTATATATAAAGCAACCCCGAATAGTAAAAGAACTTTACATTATGGAAGTAGAATAGTTTTTGATAAAGAAAATTATATTTTCTTTAGTATTGGTGATCGAGGAAATAGAGATCTTAATCCTCAAGATGTTACAAGAGATGGTGGTAAAATTTACAGATTACATGATGATGGAAGAATTCCTGTTGATAACCCCTTCGTAAATGAAAAAAATTCAAAAAAAGCAATATTCAGCTATGGACATAGGAATCCTCAAGGGATGTTCTATGATAAAAATGAGGATAAGATATGGATAAATGAACACGGTCCAAGAGGAGGCGATGAAATAAATATAATTAAGTCTGGGAATAATTATGGATGGCCATTGGCTAGTTACGGAATAAATTATATTGGAACAAAATTTACCGATAAAACTTCTATTAGAGGAATGATTGACCCAATTCATTATTGGGTTCCTTCTATTGCACCTAGTGGAATGGTATATATTGATAATCCAAATTATCCAACATTGAATAAAAGTATACTAATAGGATCTTTAAAATTTCAATATCTTCATCAATGTGTAATTGAAAACGGGGAAATCATTAAGGAAAATAGATTATTGGATCAAATTGGAAGGGTTAGATCTATTGAATTAGATAGTGATAAAAACATATATGTCGGAGTTGAAAATTTGGGTATTATTAAAATAATTGAATAGCATGTTCATTATCGGAATCACAGGTGGTACAGGGAGTGGTAAAACTACGGTTATTAATAAAATAAATAAATTGTTTAATCAATCAAATATTGGCTTATTATCTTCGGATTCATATTATAAAGACAACAGCAATTTAAACTTTAGTGAGAGAGATAAGTTAAATTATGACACACCTGATGCAATAGACTTTGATTTACTTAATAATCATATTAAACTTCTAAAAAATGACCAAGATATTGATGTACCCCATTACTGTTTTAACACACACCTTAGGCTTAGTACCTCAACATTATTTAAGTCAAAAAAAATTTTAATAATTGAAGGTATATTAATTCTTAGTAATAGAACTTTAAGAGATCAAATTGATTACAATGTTTTCCTTAATTGTTCTAGAGATACAAGATTTAAAAGAAGACTTGAGAGAGATATAAGTGAAAGGGGAAGAAGTTATGAAGATGTGATTAAATTATTTGAAAATCGTCTGGATAAGATGCATCAAACTCATGTAGAACCAATGAAAAAAGAATGTGATTTAGTTTTAGACACAGAAAATAATACTAAAATTGATCTTCTCATTGACATTATTAAAAAGAATATCAAATGAAAAATAGACTTTTAAAATTGATTAAGAGCACTTATGGAATCATTATAATTTTATTCATTATTTGGATGATTTTTTTTGACAGTAATTCATTTATTATACACAATGAGTTAAATAATGATATAAATGAATTAGATAATCAAAAATCTTACTATAAAAAGGAAATAAAGAAAGATAATATAGAGTTACAATTGATACAATCAGACTCAGGTCTTGAAAAATATGCGAGAGAAAAATTATTCATGAAAAAAGATAATGAAGAAATTTTTCTGATTGAATATGATACAATTTCTGATTAAATGAAAGAATCAAAAAATCTAGAAAAAGAATGGAGAGATAAAATAATTTTAGATCTTGGGGAGGATCGTTATAAAAAATTATTTTCTATAACCAACGAGGGCATCACTATTTCTCCTCATTACTCCTACAACAGAAAGTCTTTAGTTAATCCTGAAACGTTATTCTTTCCTAAAGAATGGAATATTATCAACGAGATAAAATGCAATAAAACTACTGACCTAAATGAAGAGATAAAGCGATTATATGAAAACGAAATAAAAAATTTAATTATAAGTAATTATGAAGATCAATTGATTGATAATTCTTTTTTATCTCAAGGAAATATATATTTTAAATCGGAAAGGCCTGTAAAATATAATTCTGAATTTAAACTATTAATTGAACCTAACTTAGACAGCAATAAACCAATAGACTTAAATAAATTTGATCGAGAAAACCTCAGATTAAATTTATCTTCAGAATTTTTTAAAAACTCTGGAGCAAATATCGTTCAAGAAATCGCATTTACCCTCTCAGTTGCAATTGATTATGTTAATAAATTTGGAAAAGCTCTATTTGGCAAAATATCATTTGAGTTAATTCAGGGAAATAATTATTTTTTTGAAATTGCTAAAATTCAAGCCTTAAGGATTTTGTGGAGTATTATTTCAAAGAAATATGGGAATCAAATAGATGATTGTATTATCACTGCAAAGCCAACAACTAAAAATAAAACAACTAAAAATTATAATAATAATATAATTAGAACTACATCTGAGTGTATGTCAGGAATATTAGGCGGTTGTAATTTTATAAAATCTATTCCTTATGACATAAAATTTAATCATGAAAACGAGTTTTCTCAAAGAATTACTAATAATCAACTTTTAATTCTAAAACATGAAACATCAATTGAATCAGTTAATAATGCAATAGGTGGTAGTTATTATATTACATATTTAATTGAAAAATTGGCTGAAAAATCTCTTAATTTAATAAAGAAAATTGAAAATAATGGCGGATACTTCAATGATCAAAAAAATCAAATTATTTTTCAAGAGATTTTGTTGAACGACAAAAAGGAAAAAGAACAATATGAGTCAGGAGATAAAGTTTTAGTTGGACAAAATAAATTTATAAATGATTAGAGAAGATCTAAATAAACTTGATTTAGCTGACTTTAATCCCGTAAAAGGGGTTAATGATGAACAAAAAAAAATTGAAACTGATGAAAAAATCACTGTTAAGAATTATTACAACTTAAATGATTTATCAAATCATAATCATATTCATTCAATTGCTGGCTTACCACCATTTGTAAGAGGACCATATTCATCCATGTATACCAATAGGCCCTGGACTATCAGACAATATGCTGGCTTTTCAACTGCCAAAGAAAGTAATCAATTTTACAGACAAAATTTAAAGGCAGGTCAAAAAGGTCTTTCTGTTGCATTTGATTTACCGACTCACAGGGGGTATGACTCCGATAATCCTAGGGTCATTGGGGATATTGGTAAAGCTGGAGTTGCGATTGACAGTGTTGAGGATATGAAAATTTTATTTGAAGGCATACCTCTTGATAAAATGAGTGTATCAATGACCATGAATGGGGCTGTCTTGCCCATTATGGCATTTTATATTGTTGCAGCTGAAGAGCAAGGAGTGGATATTTCTAAACTTTCAGGTACAATACAAAATGATATCTTAAAGGAATATATGGTAAGAAATACCTTTATATATCCCCCAGAAGAATCAATAAGAATTATAGCGGATATTTTTGAATTTACTAGTAAAAATATGCCAAAATTTAATAGCATAAGTATTTCCGGTTATCATATGCAAGAAGCTGGTGCAAGTGCTGATCTGGAACTTGCTTACACCTTAGCAAATGGAATTGAATATGTTAAAACAGGAATTAATGCTGGTCTTAAAGTTGACGAATTTGCCAACAGATTCTCGTTTTTTTGGGGAATTGGGATGAATCACTTTATGGAAATAGCTAAAATGAGAGCAGCTCGTTTTCTGTGGGCAAAATTAATGGAGCAATTTAATCCTGAAAATGATAAATCATATTGTCTTCGTGCTCACTGTCAAACCAGTGGTTGGAGTCTGTCTGAACAGGAGCCATTTAATAATATTACTAGAACAACAATCGAAGCATTATCAGCGGTTTTCGGGGGAACACAAAGCCTTCATACAAATTCATTAGATGAAGCTATTGGATTACCAACAAAATTTTCATCAAAAATTGCCAGAGATACTCAACTTATAATTCAAGATGAAATTGATGTTTGTAATACAGTTGACCCATGGGGAGGAAGTTATTATGTTGAAAGTTTGACCGATCAACTTATAGAAAGGGCTATGGTTCATATTAATGAAATCAATGATGCTGGAGGGATGACAAAAGCAATTGAAAAAGGAATACCAAAAATGAGGATTGAACAGGCCGCAACAAGAAAACAGGCTAAAATTGATAATAAGGACTTTATAATTGTAGGGGTCAATAAATTTAAATTGAAGAAAGAGGAAATAATGAATTTTCTAGAAATAGATAATCAAAAAGTAAAAAATAATCAGCTAAAGAAATTAAAAAAAGTAAAAAATACACGAAATGAAGCTGAAGTAGTTGAAATATTGAATGAGCTAAGTTTAGCCGCAAAGGAAAAAAATAAAAATTTATTAGCTTTATCAATAAAAGCTGCCAAAGCTAGAGCTACACTAGGGGAAATAAGCACTGCTTTGGAAAAAGAATTTGGACGTTATAAGTCTGAAATTAAAAGTTTTTCGGGTGTATATAAATCAAATATGAAGGATAATAGTTCTTATTTAAATGCAGTAAATCTTTCAGATAAATTTGCTGAGATTGATGGGCGAAGACCTAGAATTTTAATAGCAAAAATTGGACAAGATGGACATGATAGAGGAGCTAAAGTTATTGCAACTAGTTTCGCAGATATTGGATTTGATGTTGATATAGGGCCATTGTTTCAAACTCCAGAGGAGGTTGCCAAACAGGCAGTTGAAAATGACGTGCATATTATTGGAGTATCATCTCTTGCGGGTGGTCATAAAACCTTAGTTCCAAATCTGATAAAAGAATTAAAAAAGTATGATTGTAATGATAAAATGATTGTGGTTGGTGGTGTAATACCAAAAAAAGATTATGACTTTTTATTTGATAAAGGAGTTAAATGTATATTTGGTCCTGGTTCTAATATAGGTGAATCAGCTTGCGCTATTCTTGAATCACTTATCAATGGCCACGTTTAATTTTACTGTTAACATTTTAAAATTTCTTTAACAAGAAATTGTTCTTATTAAGTTTTATTAATTGTAAATTTAAAATTCATTATTTTTTAAAAATGAGCAAGATTATTGCTATTTCTAATCAAAAAGGTGGAGTTGGAAAAACAACAACTTCAGTCAATTTATCATCTGCACTTGCAGCTTTAGAAAAAAAAGTCTTACTAATTGATTTTGATCCACAAGCAAATGCCAGCTCATCTATAGGAGTCGAGGTAAATATTGGAAGTAAAACAATATATAATTTATTGGAAAATGAGTGTTCAACTAATGATTGCATTTATAAGACTAAACTCGAATTCCTTGATGTAATTCCCGCCCACATTGATTTAGTAGGAATAGAGATTGAATCAGTTAACATGATTCAAAGGGAGTACTTATTAAAGAATGCGATCATGGAAGTAGCAACAAATTATGATTTTATAATTATTGACTGCCCTCCTTCCCTAGGGCTATTAACAATTAATGCATTGTCTGCATCTGATTCAGTGTTGATTCCAATACAATGCGAATACTTAGCACTAGAAGGTTTGGGTAAACTACTAAACACTATAAAAAGTATTCAAAAAATTCACAATGAAAGCCTATTAATAGAAGGACTTCTTTTAACTATGTATGATACTCGCTTAAATCTTTCAAACCAGGTTAAAAAAGAAGTAAAAACTCATTTCAATGAAATGGTATTTAAAACAGTCATTCATAGAAATGTAAGACTAGGTGAGGCAACAAGTTACGGCAAAAGCATAATTGATTATGATGTTAGCAGCAAAGGAGCTGATAATTACTTAAATTTGGCAAAAGAACTTATTTCAAAAACTCATAATGGCTAAAGCAATAAAGAAACAAGTTTTAGGTAGAGGATTAATATCTATTTTAGAAGATTCAAAAAATAATCCTGGCTCAATTTCTAACGTCAACACGAATTATGGCACAGAGATAAATATTTCAAAAATCGCCTTAAATCCATTTCAACCTAGATCAGCTTTCGACAAAGAAAAAATAGAAGAATTGGCCATTTCCATTAAAAATATTGGACTAATCCAACCCATAACAATAAAAAAAATATCTAAAAATAAGTTTCAATTAATTTCTGGAGAGAGAAGATTAAGAGCATTTAAAAAGTTAAAGATTGATAAAATACCATGTTACATAAGAAAGGCTGACGATCAACAATCACTCGAAATGGCACTAGTTGAAAATATACACAGGCAAGACTTGGATTCTATTGAAATTGCTATTTCTTACAAAAGACTAATTGAAGAAATCAACCTTACACAAGAGGAATTGAGTGAAAAAATTGGAAAAAAAAGATCAACAATAACTAATTATTTAAGATTACTCAAGCTTAATCCAATAATACAGAGTGGCATAAAAGATGGTTTCATATCAATGGGACATGGAAGGGCAATGATAAATATTGATGACGAAAAATTACAGCTTTCTATTTATGAAAGAATAATTTCAAAGAATTTATCAGTTAGAAATACTGAAAAACTAGTTAGCACCTTAAAAAATCCTATTAAAAAAGATATAAAGGATAATCTTGGCCATGATTTTTCAAAACAAAAAATTAAAGCTGAAAAAAAACTTCAAACTAAAGTTAATTTTATTTTTAATAAAAATAAAACTGGCAAAATTATTTTAAATTTTAAATCAAAATCTGATTTTTTAAGATTAATTAAAAAAATCAATGAATAAATTTTTATTATATATCATTCTATTTTTTGTTTCTATTTTTAGTTATGGTCAAAATGAAGATTACGAAAAAGAATTAGAAACGGCCTTAAGACCCTCTAAAGCTACATTTTATTCTGCTGTACTTCCAGGATTAGGTCAAGCATATAATAAAAAATATTGGAAAATACCTATTGTTTATGGTGCACTAGCAACAGGTTTATATTTCTATAATCAAAATGATAAAGATTATAACAGATATAGGAATGCATATAAGAGAAGATTAGCGGGCTTCACAGATGATGAGTTTTATGGAAATGGTCAATACCCTGCTATTTCAAACGATGGTTTAATAAGAGCCCAGAGTACATTAAAAAGAAATAAAGAGCTATCTATTTTAGTTACAGTTGGTTTATACATATTAAACATTGTTGATGCAAACGTAGATGCACATTTATTGCAATACAACCTGGATGACAACTTAACTTTAAGACCTAATATTGAATTTAACAAAGTAAATAATAAATCTAATTTTGGAATCTCTCTAAATATAGAATTATGAGTGAAATACTGATTATTTTATTAGTTTTAAACTTTATTCATGGAATAGGCACCTGGAAATTATATAAGATTTCAGGGCATAAACCATTCTATTCATTCTTTCCTATTTACAATGTTTTTATATTACTAAAAATTATAAATAGACCATGGTGGTGGATTTTAATCATAATTTTTCCTGTAATTAACACAATAATAATTCCAGTTATTTGGGTAGAACTTTCAAGAAGTTTTAAGAAAAACTCATATGCTGATACTTTTTTTTCAATATGCTCATTAGGTTTTTATAATTATTATATCAATTATTTTACAAAAGCACAATATCTTGAAAACAGAGACATTAACCCTAAAAGCTCAAATGGCGAGTGGACTAGCTCTATCATATTCGCTGTAATTGCGGCAACATTTGTTCATACATACTTTATACAGCCTTATACCATTCCCACATCATCATTGGAGAAATCATTATTAGTTGGTGATTTCTTATTTGTTAGCAAATTTCACTACGGAGCAAGAGTTCCCATGACATCAATAGCAGCCCCAATGGTACATGACACAATTCCTGTAATTAAAATAAGATCCTATCTAAACAAAGAACAATTACCTTTTCTAGCAGAACTTCCATATATGAGACTACCAGGATTTCAAAAAATTAAAAGAAATGAGATTGTATGTTTTAATTGGCCTGTCGACACAATGGTTAATATGTTCTACACAGATAAAAATTATTATAAGCCCATAGATAAAAAAACTAATTACGTGAAGAGAGCTGTCGGAATTGCAGGAGACACATTAGAAATCATAAATGGCTATGTTTATATTAACGGGAAAAAAAATCAATTACCTGAAAGAGCTAAGCTCCAATTTTCATATCTAGTTCAACCTAAAAAGAATAAGTTTAATCAAAAAATAATGATCAAGAATTATGATATAACAGACAGGTTTGGGCCAATAAATAATAATTACACATATAAATTTATGGGTATCAGTGATGCATCTCTTGAAAAACTAAAAAAAGACACTAACGTCGAATGGATTAAAAAAGACACATTACCTCGTGGAGTTAAAGACCTATCGGTATTTCCTCAAAAACCATCATTTAATTGGAATAACGACTTCTTTGGCCCTATTTATATTCCAAAAAAAAGTGAAACAATTGAAATAACTATGGATAATCTACCAATTTACGAAAGGGCAATTAGAGTTTATGAAAACAATGACCTATATATAGATGGAGATAATATTTATATCAATGGTTCTATAGCTAATCAATATACATTTAAACAAGACTATTATTGGCTAATGGGTGATAATAGAGGTAATTCTCAAGACTCTAGATCTTGGGGTTTTGTTCCATTTGATCATGTTGTAGGAAAGCCAGTATTTAAATGGCTTAGTATTGACTACAATGGAAAAGGTTTTAATAAAATAAGATGGAATAGAATGTTTACTACTGTTCATGGGGATGGTCAACCCACATCTTATCTGATTCATTTTATAGTAATAATTTTGTTATGGAATATAATTTCTTATTTCAGAAGAAAGAAATTACAATGAAAACCATAATACATCCCACCTACTTTCCTAATATTGAATTCTTTTCATTTCTATTAAAATCTAAAAATTTAATTTTTGAAATAAATGATTTTTATCAAAAGCAGACATTTAGAAATAGAACTTCAATTTATAGTTCTAACGGAAAATTAAATTTGACGATTCCAGTTAAATTTTCAAGCTCAAAAAAAGAAAAACTTAAAGATATTAGAATATGTAATAATAGTAATTGGCAAAAAAATCATCTTAAGTCAATTCAAATTGCTTATAGAAGTTCTCCTTATTTTGAATTTTTTGAAGAACATTTTATTGAATTTTTTGAAAAAAAAGAAGAATTCTTGATTGATATAACCATAAAATCAATAGCGATTATATTTAATTTACTTGAAAAAGATTTAAAATTTAATTTCACCTCCAGCTTTCGGGATGACTATAATTCAGGTTTTGATTTTAGAAATTTGAGTATCAGAAAAAGTATAGACAGAGGAAATTTAATACAAAAATATACTCAAGTCTTTGAAACTGAACATGGATTTATTTCTAATTTAAGTATCATTGATTTAGTCTTTAATGAAGGTCTAAACAGTTTAAATTATTTTAATAAAACTAATAAGTAAAATGGGAAAAAATTGGCTCATGATCTGACAAGCTAATATTATATGTTATAAAGTGGTTTATTTTGAAAAACTTATCACTTAGTATGAAATCAATTCTTAAAGGGATTAGACTATAATTAAATGTAATTCCAAAGCCGTTTCCCTTTTCTTTAAAACTATCATTTAAATCAACAGAAAGTTCTTTGTATATATATGAGAATGCTGTATTGTTAAAGTCTCCTGAAACAATCACCCTGTATGGACTTTGATTGATACTCTTTTTGATTAATTCTACTTGTTTCTGTTGAATAATAAAGGTTTTAGAAACATCGTTAATTATTTTTTCATTGTTTTTATTTAAATCCGTTAATTCTATTTCTTTTTCAAAAGAAAAAGATTCAAGATGAATGTTGTAAATTCTGACGGTATCGTTACTAATTTTTATATCAGAAAAAATAGCATTATTGGAAGGGCTATTAAAATCAACAGTTCCTTTATTAACAATAGGAAATTTTGAAAATATTGCTTGACCATATTTAAAATTCTCGCCCCTCAATTTTTCATACACATAGGGATAATTTTCAAGTTTAAATTTAGTATTTTGATACTCCTGAAGACAAATAATATCAGCATTTTTATTTTTGAGAAAGTCTTTGATTTTTGTTGTTATATTATCTTTCTCAATCCAATTATAGACATTAAATAGCCTAACATTGTAACTCATTATTGAAAATTTATTATCAGAAATAAATTTTGAGTTATTTGAAAAATTAACAAAACTTTTTAAGCTATCATTTCCTAGAATAAGGACGAGAAGTGATAAAATAAATTGTTTCTTTAGCTTTGCTATCCATAAAAACAGAAAAAGAATATTTAAAGTAATTATTAAGGGAGTTATTAAACTAAATACCGACAAATATGAAAAAAATGTTGGCTTTATATAGGACAAACTTAAAGAGATTAAGAATGCAAAAGCTACCAGTGTATTAATTAAAAAAAGAAATTTCTCAAAAAAACTAAGTTTTTTCATTTATTACCTCCTTGTTTAAAAAGATATTCCTTTTCTTCATCACTCAAGCTGTCATAACCACTATTACTTATCTTATCTAAAATCATGTCAATTTTATTCTGCTTATTTTTAAGATTCGTTTTTCTTTTTTTTTGATTTTTAACATTTATTTTTTTTGGGAAACCATACAAAGAATAGTAATAATAAATCCCAACAAGATATCCTCCAATATGTGAATAAACTCCGAGCTGACCAGGAGATATTAATTTTAAAAAATCAGTAAATAATATAAAAGCCATAATATATTTATATTCTATTGTAAATCTAAAAATTCTAACTCCCAAATTTGGTGATAGTAAAAGCAGGAAAATTAGTAATGATGAAATTCCAGCAGATGCTCCTATTAATGAGCCTTGTGATCCTGAAAATAAGTAAGCTACACCACCAAAAAATATTCCTAAAAAAAATAAATTAATTGTTATTTTATTTCCTAATAAATTGGAAATAGAATTAGTCGAAAATACCAATAAAATTATCATAAAAATCAACTCAAAAAGACCCTGGTGAATAAAAGCATATGTTAAAATTGACCATGGTTTTGTCAGAAAATCTGATTCTAAAGAAAAATAAGAAATAAAATCATTCTGAAACTTAAATAAGAATGTAAGCCTGTATATTATAAAAACAAAGATATTAACTACTATTATTTTTTTAAAAAAATCAAGTTTACTTATATCTGAATTAAACTTTTCTAAAAAATTTATCAAAACCATCTGTTTTGGTTAAACTGATTCTTTTTCCAATAATACATGATTAAAAATCCCGTAAATGCTCCTCCTAAGTGAGCTATGAAAGCTGTATTACTTGGGCTAAAAATAGCCTGACCGGTAATAGCCGAAAATAAATCTAAAAGAATTATACCAGGAATAAAATATTTTGCTTTAACAGGCACTGGAAAGAAAATTAACATTAGCTTACTTTCTGGATAAAACATTCCAAAAGCTACAAGAACACCCATTATTGCTCCTGATGCACCAACCATATTTGATAAGAATGAAGTGTTAAAACTCATAAGACCTTCTGGCCCTAATATATTTCCCCAACCTGTATTATACTTCCCTTCCATTAGAAGATTCAAAACAGTTTGTTGATCATATCCCGAACTAAGTAACAAATCTAAATTAGAATAGAATGAATAGTAAAGAAAACTTATTTGAGCAATAGCAGCGCCTAAACCACATGTTAAATAAAAAAACAAAAATCTTCTGGTTCCGAAAATTGACTCAATTGCAGACCCAAACATCCATAGCGCAAACATATTGAACGCAAGATGCATAATACTTCCATGCATAAACATGTGTGTGATTAGTTGCCAAAACTTAAATTCAGGGTTTTCAGGGAAATGTAAGCTAAATAATGTATAAATGAAATCTGTGTTCAAGGAAAAACTAGAACCAAAATAAAATATTATATTGATTATTAGAAGTTGTTTAACTGTTGGTGAAATCCTATTCATCTACTAAAACATATTTTCAATTTCGGAAAAATTTATTTTGATAAAAGTTCTCTTATTAAATGGACATATCATGGTTTCTTTACAAGCAAAAAGTGAATTTATGATATATTGCTGTTCTTTTATTTTTAAATATTTACCATTTTTTATAGACATAGACTTTGAAATAATCTTAGAAATAAAATCGGATTCACTAAAACTTTCGTCTGGAACATCATTCTGAACATTATATATTAGGTTACTAAAAGACTTACTCAAATCCTTAGAGTCTATAAATGAAGGTATTGCTTTAATAATTATTTTATCTTGTTTTAAATCAAAGTCTAAGCCAAACTGATTGAGAATATCTTTTTTAGACCTTAAAATTTGAATATCAACTTTTGAAAACTCAATTTCAATTGGATGAAGTAATTTTTGAGAATTAATTTTGTTTAAAGTTAGTGACTTTAAAAATTTCTCATATAAGATTCTTTGATGTGCTCTTTCTTGATTAATAATTATTAAACCTGATTTAATCTTATTAACAATAAATTTTTTATTTATCTGAATAGAATTGTTTGGGCTAGAAATTGAGCTCAATTCATCAAAATTAAATTCCTTTATTTGATTAGTTTCTGAAGAAAACTCTAAAGATTCCATTTTTTTGTTAAATGAATCAATCTTAACAAATTTTTGACCTGCTTCACTTTTTTCAAAAGGGTTATAATTGGTATTAATATCAATTCCAACTGAAGCAGATTTACTTTTATTTTCAAAATCGTATGGAATATCCAATGATTTATTCCTTTCAAAATCCAACACTGGAGTAATACTATATTGACCTAGACTATGTTTTACAGACGCCCTTAAAATTGCATAAATTGAGTGTTCATCCTCAAATTTGATTTCGGTTTTAGTCGGATGGATATTTATATCAATTGTAGTTGGATCAACCTCTAAATTTAAAAAATAAGAAGGATTATATTTTGGATCAATTAATCCTTCGAATGCTGAATTAATTGCATGATTTAAATATGCACTTTTTACAAATCTATTGTTAACAAAGAAAAACTGTTCTCCTCTAGTTTTTTTCGAGTATTTGGGTTTAAATATAAATCCATCAATTTTTAAAATTTCGGTATTTTCAAAAACTGGAACTAATTTTTCTGAAGTTTTTGATCCAAATAAATTAATGATTCTTTTTTTGAAATTTGAAATAGGTAAATTATATATTTCTTCATCATCATTGTAAAAAATGAATTTAATTTCAGGGTGCGCTAGGGATACCCTAATAAATTCGTTAATAACATGTCTAAATTCAACATTATTTGACTTTAGAAAATTTCTTCTAGCAGGTATGTTAAAAAAAATATTTTTTACTGAAATTTTAGTACCTGCTTCGCTTACCGTCGACTTATTGCTTTTAACTTCACTTCCATGTACTGCAATTTCTGTTGCTAGTTCAATTCCATGCTGTTTTGATATTAAATTTACATGAGAAATCGCCGCAATACTAGCTAATGCCTCACCCCTAAATCCTTTAGTTCTAATATTAAATAAATCCTTTGCATTTGATATTTTGGAGGTTGTGTGTCTATCAAAAGATATTAAAGCATCTCTTTTGGACATACCTATTCCGTTATCAATAATTTGAATGATTGTTTTTCCGGCGTCTTTAACAAGAACTTTTATCTCGGTAGACTTTGCATCAATAGAGTTTTCAAGTAATTCTTTGACTACTGAAGCTGGTCTTTGAACAACCTCACCAGCCGCAATCTGATTAGCAACATTTTCAGGAAGAATATTAATTATATCTTTCATTCACTAACATTATTAAATCAAAAAAAATACGAGTATTAAAGAGAATAAAATTAAAGTTATAATGATTAGTCGAGTTCTTACCGGCTTTTCGGACCCTCTCTTATAGTCCTCAACAGCATTTCTAAATTTTTTCCTAAAGCTATTATCATCTCCAACTGTTGTCCTAAATTCATCAAATTTTGATTTAATTTTCTTCGGAACAGAATGTTTACCAATATATGAAGTGTCTTCAGAAAATCTTCCTGAATAGCTATAACGTTTATTTTTTTTCAATTTAAAAAGACCCACTTTATAAAATTATGAATTTAGCTCAATATAGTAAAATATCTTACTTAATGGATGCCATTTTTATTGCTGCAATAGCTGCTTCAGCACCTTTATTTCCATGTTCTCCACCAGACCTGGCAATGGATTGTGATTTTTTATGATCAGTTAAAACACAAAAAATTATAGGAGTTGAACCTGAAATATTTAGTTGCATTAGGCCATTAGAAACAGAATTACAGATAAAATCGTAGTGGTCAGTTTCACCCTTGATAACACATCCTATAGCGATAACTGCATCAAGATTTTTTTTTGACAACTCTTTGGATCCATATGCAAGTTCAAAACTGCCTGGAACCCAAGAGATGATAATATTTTTTTTATTAACTCCTAATTCAATTAATTTATCCTTAGCACCTTTAAGTAAATTTGTGGTAATGTCAATATTCCACTCAGAAACAACTAAACCAATTTTTAAATTCACCAAATTTGGGTAATTTTTTATGTCAACTTTTGTAATATCTTGTTCTTTGGAATTCATTTATTGATAAGATGCAACAGCTTTAGAAATAAAAGCATCGATATTTTTAGCTTCAGTACTGTTTGGATAATCTTGCTTAATAATGGAAAAATATTCTTCAGCTTTGTTAAATTTATTTAATCTCATCGCAATAAGTCCAGCTTTAAAGAGGTAAATAGGAGAAGAATAATTATTATTACTTTTTGATGCTCTTACATAATAATCAAAAGCATCATCAAACTGATTTAATTCTGCAAATGCATCACCGATTGAACCAGTTGCTAAAGAGCCCAAAAGAATGTCATCAGAAACAAACCCAGATAAATATTTGATTGAGTTTGGGTAATCATTCATCTTTAAATACATCATTCCAGAGTAATAGTGAGCTAGGTTTGCTGCATCAGTTCCGCTAAATTCATCAATTATTTGCAGCATACCCATATTTAAAACGTCCCCATTTAACGCAATGTTGTATACTGAATCATTATTAATTAAAACAGCCTCATCAAATTTCTTCTGAGCAAAATACATTTTATTAAAAGCATCGTTTTCTGTAGGTTCTTTTATAAGTTTTGAATAAGCAAAAACACTAATAACAACAATTGATATTATGACAACTAGTCCAAGAATTTTATTCTGATTCCTTTCTATCCATTGTTGAGTTTGCGATGAACCTTCATCTAAAGTGTTAAAAACATTAGCAGTTGTTGACTTTTTTTCTAGGGCCTCAGCCTTTCTAGATGATAATTTATTTTTAAAACCCCTCTTTTTATATGTGGCCATAATATAATATTTGGGAGTAAAAATAAAATTTTTATTATTAAAAAATGGAAAATTTATTTGTTATTTTTGGATTAAGTGGAATACCGATCATTTTATCATTTATTATTAAATCTTTATGTTTCTTGAAGAGTTATCGTTAACTAACTATAAAAATTTTGAAAGTATCAAGTTTAATTTTGATACAAAAATTGTTTGTTTTGTAGGTTTAAATGGAGTTGGAAAGACAAATATTTTAGATTCAATTTACCATCTTTCATATACCAAAAGCTATTTTAATCCTATCCCATCTCAAAATATAAAACACGGAGAAACATTTTTTTTTATTTCTGGCACCTATCGAACAGAAAATAAGAAAGAAAAAATTTTGGTTTCCTTAAAAAAAGGAGAGAAAAAAATAATGAAAAGAAATAATAAGCTTTACAAAAAATTTAGTGATCATATTGGGGCTATTCCACTTGTAATTATTTCTCCTGACGATAGAAATTTAATTATTGAAGGAAGTGAAATTAGGAGAAAATTTATTGATGGGATAATTTGTCACACAAATAAGGAATATTTGAATACATTAATAGATTATAATAAAACTCTTAAACAAAGAAATGCATTACTAAAGATGTTTTATAGCGACTCTGAAAATATTAAGAAAACCATAGATATTTACGACAATCACTTATCGTCAAATGCTAGAAAGATATGTGAAAGAAGAACAGAGTTTCTTTCAGATTTCATTCCAATTTTTAAAACAAGATACAAGCAACTAAGCGATGATAAGGAAAATGTAGAAATTATTCATAAAACTGATATTTCTGAAAACCAAAGTCTTTATAAATTACTTAAAAATAGTCTTGAAAAAGATTTAAGATTTCAGTTTACAACAAAGGGTATTCATAAAGACGATCTTACATTTATTATAAATAGCTTTTCTGTCAAGAAATATGGTAGTCAAGGCCAGCAGAAAACATTTTTAATTGCGCTAAAACTTGCTCAGTTTGATTACTTGTCCAAACTTAATTCAAATCCAATATTATTATTAGACGATATTTTTGATAAACTAGATGACAACAGAGTAAAACAAATCATAAACTTGGTAAATGAAGAAAAGTTCAATCAAATTTTCATTTCTGATACTAACAAAATTAGATCTGAAAATATAATCAAGAAAGCAAATAAATCTTATAAAATATTTGAAATTTGATGAAGAAGATCAATTTTATAATAATTTTCCTTTGTGGATTATTGTTTTACTCATGTAAGGAAGGAAAAAATCTGGAATATTTAAACGGCTATTGGGAGATTAGTTCTGTTTCAATTGAGGGTAAAGAGGTTAAAAATTATCCGTTTAGCGGTAAAATAGATTACTTTATCTTAGACGAAAAAAATAATGGCTTTAGAAAAAAAGTTAAACCAAATATTGATGGTAGCTTCAATATCACCATGCATGAAATTGAATTTAAGATTCAATCGAAAAAAAACAACATATATTTAGTGTACGGAAAAGGAAAAAATTTTGTTGAATCACTTGTTAAACTTGACTCAACTAAAATGATATTAAAAAATGTGGATGGATTTCTTTACGAGTATAAAAGATTTTTACCTAACAATTTTCTATATGAATAATAACGAAATAAAAAATCTAATTAATATATTCCTTAAAAAAAATAAGCTTGAAAAGGGTTTACTTGATTTAGAGGTAAAAAAAGTTTGGCATGAACTAATGGAAAACGGTGTTAGCAATTATACCACAGATGTGAGCTTAAAAAATAAAACTCTTTTCATTAAGCTCAGCTCTCCAGCTCTTAAAGAGGAACTTAGTTATGGAAAAGAAAAACTGATTAAGTTAGTTAATGAAAGATTTAAAAAAACTATTATTCAAAAAATTGTACTCAATTAAAAAATTTCATCTTGGGAAAAATGAAATTCACATTCAATTTTAGCATTTTCGTCACTATCACTTCCGTGAATAGCGTTTTCACTAATTGACTTAGCGAACATATTTCTTATTGTTCCCTCTCTAGCCTCCTCTGGATTTGTTGAACCTATTAACTCTCTGAAATCATTAACGGCATTATCCTTTTCTAAAATAGCAGCAACTATAGGTCCACTTGTCATATAAATAACTAAATCTTTAAAAAAAGGTCGTTCATTATGAATAGCATAAAATTTACTGGCCTTTTCGTAGGTCATTTTTGTCAATTTCATTGCCTTAATCTTAAACCCAGATTTGACTATTTTATCTAAAATAGCACCCATATTTCCATTACTGACAGAATCCGGCTTTAGCATTGTAAAAGTAATATTGCTCATTAATTTGATATTTTAGTTTGCAAAAATAACACTTTTTATTAATTTATTAGGTTTTACTTTTAATGATTATCTTCGTTGAATATGAATGGACCAGAAATAGATAAAATCAAAAGATTTCTTTCTAAAAAAAGAAAAATTGTAATTATCCCACACAAAAACCCGGATGGGGATGCAATTGGTTCTAGTACGGCTTTAAAATACTATTTAGATAATTTTAATCATAAAGTTGATATTATCAGTCCTAATCAATTCCCAGAATTTCTTAAATGGATGGATCCATGTGATATAATAAAGATATTTGATGAAGATGAAAAATACGCACAAAAAATTATCGATGCTGAATTGATTTTTACTCTAGATTTTAACAATTTAGTTAGAATTGCTTTTATGAAAGGTTATGTAGAAAAGTCAAATGCAAAGATTATAATGATTGATCATCATGAAGAACCATCTGATTATGCCGATTTTATGTATTCGGAACCAAATATGAGCTCTACCTGTGAGATGATATATCATTTTATTGATAAAATGGGAGATTCTGATAAAATTGACAAAAATATTTCCAGATCATTATACGCAGGAATCATGACTGATACAGGCTCCTTTAAATTTCCCTCTACCACAGAATTAACCCATCAGGTAATTTCTAATTTATTAAAAACAGGGATTTCTCATTCTGATATTCATGATCAGATATATGATAGTAATAAGTTTGAAAGAGTACAATTATTAAGCTTTGCGTTAGGAAAAATAAAAATTATTGAAAATTTTAACACCTGCTATATTTCACTATCTCAAAAAGAACTAAATAAGTTTAATTATGAAAAAGGTGATACTGAAGGAATTGTTAATTACGGCCTGTCAATAAAAAATATTAAGTTTGCTGTTATTTTTATGCAAAATTCTAATGATAATGTTGTTAGGATTTCATTAAGATCAAGGGGGGAATTTGATGTTAATCAATTTTCTAAAAAAACCTTTGGTGGTGGAGGCCACAAAAATGCAGCGGGTGCAATAAGTAAAAAATCACTTGATGATACGATAAATTACTTCTTGGATTCATTAAAAAATTATAAAAAATTATTAATCTAACATTTATGAAAACAAAGTTTATAACATTTTTTCTGGCATGCTCAATTATATTTGCATGCGACAATAAAAATATAGATCTGGAGGATGGACTTTATGCTGAATTTAAGACCAGTATGGGCACAATGCTAATAAAATTAACTTATGAAAAAACCCCAGTGACAGTGGCAAATTTTGTAGCACTTGCAGAGGGAAATCATCCAAAAGTTGATAATGATTTTAAGGGTAAAAAGTTTTATAATGGAATAGTTTTTCATAGAATTATTGACAAGTTTATGATTCAAAGTGGAGACCCTAAAGGTGATGGTACAGGTGGTCCAGGCTACAGATTTTTGGATGAAATTGATTCAAACTTGAGACACGATAAGCCAGGAGTACTTTCGATGGCAAATTCTGGTCCTGGATCTAATGGAAGTCAATTTTTTATTACAGAAGTACCAACCCCTCATCTAGATGGTAAACACACTGTCTTCGGACACGTTGTAAAAGGTATCGAGATTCAGGATGCTATTTCAAATGTTGAAACAGCTCTAGCTAATAGACCCGTGAATGATGTAGTTATTAATGAAGTAAATATAATTAGAGTTGGCAAAAAAGCTAAAAAATTTGATGCTGTTATTACCTGGAATGAAATGGAACCTAAACTTTTTTCAATGCAAGAGGAAAAGAAGAGAGCAAAAATTGAAAAAATGGAATCCCTTGCCAAAATTGAAAAAGAAAAAAATAGTAGATATAGAAATAAAGCAAAAAAATTAATTTCTGGAGTTGAAGTTCATTTCATCAATAATGGTGATGGTATTAAACCGGTTGAAGGAGATCAGATTTTTTTCTATTATGAGGGATATATAGCATTAAATGGAGCACTGTTTGGAACAAATAGAAAAGAAATAATGATTAATTATGACATGTATTCTGAAGATGAAGAAAATAAGGGATGGTATGAGCCATCAAAAATTACTTATTCAGAAAATATGCAGCTGATTGAAGGATTTAATGAGGTGATAATGATGATGAATGTTGGAGATAAAGTGTATGCATTTATTCCTTCAGAATTAGGCTATAAAGATAGAGCCATGGGTGATAGAATACCAGCAAATTCAGACTTAGAATTTATAATTGAACTCATAGATATTTCCAATTAACTAACTTTTTTGAGGAATATTAGAAAGAACTTCGTTAAAAAACCTCCAAAATTTCTGAGTTGAAGATATAGATGCCTTCTCATCAGGGGAATGTGCCCCTAATATTGTAGGCCCAAAACTGATCATATCCATCTCTGGATAATGAGAACCGATAATACCACACTCTAAACCGGCATGAATAACATTTACTTTCGGCTCAGTTGAGAACAGCTTGATGTACGAATTCTTGACTTCTTTTAAAGTATTAGAATTTATGTTTGGCTCCCAGCCAGGGTATCCTCCAGAAAATGTACAATCACATGAAATATCTTCAAAAATTTTAGAAATAAGGTTTGATAGCTGGGCTTTTGAATCTTCTGAAGAAGATCTAGTTAAACACATAATTTTTAATTCTCCTTCAATCAATTTTATATTAGCCAAGTTATTTGAAGTTTCAACTAGCCCATCTATACTTTTACTCATTTCAAAAACTCCATTTGGACAATTGTTGATTGCATCAATTAATTCAACAGTCTCTTTATTGTTAAGTTGTTTAATTTTGTCATTTAATATTTGAAATTCTAGATTTAAATTAGGATCAGTAAAATGAAATTTTGTTGTATATTTTTGTAAATTTTTTTTAATTATTTGCTCAAATAAATTAATATTATCTTTTAGAAATGAGATTACTACGCTGCTTTCCCTAGGAATAGCATTTCTAAGACCACCTCCATTTATTGAACATATACTAATTTTAAAGTGTTTATTTGTTTCATTTAATATTTCGAATAGAATTTTATTTGAATTACCTAAACCTTTATGTATTTCTGCACCTGAGTGGCCACCTGTTAATCCATTCAATGAAATTTGCACACATACTTGATCTCTAGATAAATCATTTAAAATATAACTTCTATTCATAGTTATATCAATACCTCCAGCACATCCTATACAAATTTCATCATCCTCCTCAGTGTCTAGATTTAATAATATTTTTCCAGATAAAATTGAGTCAGATAGATTTAAAGCACCTGTCATTCCGGTCTCCTCATCAATAGTAAATAAAGCCTCGATTTTTGGATGTGAAATTTCTTTACTTTCCAAAACAGCCATAATTGCTGCCACTCCTAAGCCATTATCTGCCCCCAAAGTAGTGCCTCTAGCCTTAACCCAATCTCCCTCAACATACATCTTAATCCCTGAATTTAAAAAATCGAATTCAACTTCATTATTTTTTTCATGAACCATATCAACGTGTGATTGTAGCACAACAGTTTCGCAAGCAGTCATATCAAAAGTTGCTTCTTTTTGAATTACTAAATTGCCTATTTCATCCTGCTTATATTCTAGATTGTTTTTTTTAGCGAAGGATATTAAAAATTCAATAACTCTTTCCTCTTTCTTAGATGGGCGAGGAACTTGGTTTAATAAAACAAAATTTTTCCACACCTCTACCGGTTCTACATTTGAAACTTTTTGAAACATAATTAATCTAATTTTTACAAAATTAACGAATAATAAATTTATAATTTCGTTTGTAATATTTAAATATGAAAAAACTAAAGGTTGTTGTTACACTTGGATTATTTCCAATGTTTTTAATTATTAAAAATATTGAAGTTGGTAATTCAGTAGTCGAAAAATATTACTCTGATTTTTTTTATTTATATATATCTGAAAAATTAAGATTTATAACTGGATGGATTAGTATCCCTATTGGGGATTTGTTATACTTATTTATAATTTTTAGCTTGATTTATTTTGTATTCTTTAGAATAAAAAAGAGCAAAAATATTCTTTTAAATCTTGGCTCGTCAGCCTTTATTTTTATATTTCTTTTTTATGTCCTTTGGGGTTTAAATTACAAAAGAGTTCCGATCAAAGACCATCTAAATGTTAATGGTAATTTCGAAAAAAAAGAATTAATAGATTTTACAGAAACTTTAATCGATAAAATTAATAAGAAACATATTTTTCTATTTAAAAATGACAGTGTTAGGCCGATAAATGAATATAGTTTTATAGAAAGCATTGAAATTTCAAAAAACAACATTGATAAACTTAAAGAAAAATTAAAAAAGCCAATTATCAAATCTGATTATAAAAATGTTTCTGTGAAAAAGTCATTATTTAGTTTACCGCTAACTTACATGGGCTTTAGTGGATATATTAATCCTTTTACTAATGAAGCAAATATTAACTATAAAATTCCTTCAACCAGTTTAATATTTGTTATTAATCATGAAATAGCTCATCAATTAGGAATAGCAAGTGAGAAAGATGCAAATTTTATTTCGTATCTAATGTTAATTAGTAGTGATGATGAATATCTTAAATATTGCGGACTATCTTATGCATTGAGATTATGTTTAAATGAACTATCAAAATTAGATAATGATAAATATCAATATTTATTAAAAAGAGTAAATAAAGGTATTATAAAGGACTATGTAGAAATAAACAAATTTTGGAAAAATTATGAGGGAAAAATAGAGGAAGTTTCAAAAAAAAGCTATGACTTGTATTTAAAACAAAATAATATTCAATCAGGTATTAAAAATTATAATGAAAGTATTTCGTTAATTTTAAAATATAAATTTCAGATAAATGAACAAAAGAATAACCAGTTCAGATAATAAGGAGATAAAACATCTTATAAAGCTCGCTAATAAACCAAGATTAAGAAAAGAATCTAAGTCTTTTGTTGTAGAGGGTAAAAGAGAGCTTGAAATGGCATATTCAAACGGTTATCTAATAAAAAAAATCTATTGTAACCCCAGTATAATTGATCCAAAAACCATTAAATCTGATAATAACAGCGAAATCATTGAGGTAAATAATAATATTTACTCAAAAATTAGCTTCAGAAACTCTACTGAAGGTATAGTAGGAATTGTATTCCAAAAGGATCAAAATTTTAAATTAGACAAGAGTAAAATTAATTTAGCACTTGTTCTTGACGGAATAGAAAAACCTGGAAATATTGGTGCCATTTTAAGAAGTTGTGATTCAGCTGATGTTGATTTGATTATACTAAATAATGAAAAATGTGATTTATATAACCCAAATTTGATAAGATCAAGTTTAGGCTCAATATTTTCTCTAAAAATTGTAAGTATGAAATCAGATGACACCCTTGATTTTTTAAAGGGTAATAAATTTAAAATTTATGCAACATCTCTAAGTTCGAAAAATAGTATAGAAAAAATTAAATTCAGTAATTCATCAGCCATAGTTTTAGGTTCTGAAAGTTCGGGCATATCAAAATTTTGGTTAGATAAATCTGATAAATTGATCAAAATTCCTATGCTAGGGCTAGTTGATTCACTTAATGTTTCTGTTTCAGCAGCAATTACATTATATGAAGTAAACAGGCAAAATAACTTTAAAAGATAAGTTCTTAAATATTATATAAAGAAATTGTCTATTAATCTTCTTTATGCTAATTTTAAGATATGCCAACTCAGGATATAGAAATAGAAAAGAAAGCTCTGGCAAAGGAGTACAAAGAACTTTTAAGAATTAGTTACCAATCTTTAAGTAAAGAAGACAAAAAACTAATCAGAAAAGCCTTTGATTATGCTGTTGATGCTCATCAACACCAAAGAAGAAAATCTGGAGAAGCTTATATTTTTCATCCAATTGCAGTTGCTAAAATTGTTTCCTCTGAAATTGGACTAGATGCAATTTCAATAGCCGCGGCACTAATTCATGATGTAGTTGAAGATAATTCTGATCATACTCTCGAAAAAATTAAAAATGAATTTGGAGAAAATATCACAAAAATTGTTGACGGTCTAACCAAAATAGGGAAACTCAATACTAAAGGATACTCTGATGTTTCAATTCAAGCTGAAAATTATAGAAAAATGCTACTCACGCTCAATGAGGACGTTAGAGTTATTATAATTAAAATTGCTGATAGGCTTCACAACATGCAAACTCTCTCAAGTATGCCCTATGAAAAACAAATTCAAAAAGCATCTGAAACATTATACATTTATGCCCCACTTGCTCATCGAATTGGATTATACAACATTAAAACTGAATTAGAAGATCTTGGACTAAAATATACTGACCCTGATACTTATGATGAAATTTCAGAAAAACTTATTGAAAGCAAAAAAGATCAGGATAAATACATTAAAAAGTTTAACTCAATTATTAGCTCAACGTTAACAAAAGAAAAACTTAAATATAGCATAAAGGGAAGAACAAAATCTATTTTTTCAATTAATAATAAAATGATAAGACAGGGGATTTCTTTTGAAGAAGTGTATGATAAATTTGCGGTTAGAATTATCTATAAATCAAAACCTGAAAAAGAAAAGTTTGTTGCATGGAAAATTTACTCGATTGTCACTGATCATTTTACCCCTAATCCCACAAGATTAAGAGACTGGATTTCTGCTCCAAAGTCCACAGGTTACGAAGCTTTACACATAACAGTCGTAGGCCCTAAGAGTAGATGGGTAGAAGTTCAAATTAGAAGTGAAAGAATGGATGAAATTGCAGAAAAGGGTTATGCTGCACATTATAAATACAAGCAAGAGGATGATTCTAATGATAATTTGGATTCCTGGATCAATAAATTACAGGAGGCATTAGAAAATTCAGAAACTAATGCTGTTGATTTTGTAGAACAGTTTAAGCTAAATTTATACTCTAAAGAAATTTTTGTATTTACTCCAACCGGTGATCTAAAATCTCTTCCCAAAGGAGCTACCCCTTTAGATTTTGCATTTGCTATTCACACTGAAGTTGGAATAAAAACAAGAGGAGCAAAAGTAAACGGAAAGTTAGTGCCATTAAACAAAGAATTGTGTAGTGGTGATAGGGTTGAGATTTTAACTTCAGAAAAAATAAAACCTAGTGCTAACTGGTTAGATTATGCTACTACTGCAAGGGCGAAATCTAAAATTAAAGCCACTTTAAATGAGGAAAAGAAACTTTTAGCTGACGATGGCAAACAAATTCTCAGTAGAAAACTTAAATCTCTTAAAATTAATTTTAATGATAGCATAGTTACTGAACTTCAAAAATATTTTAAACTCAACACTAGTCAAGACTTGTTCTACAGAGTAGGAATTAACACCATTGATAATGAAAAATTAAAGAAATTTGCAGCTTCAAGAAGTAATAAATTTATCAGTTACATTAGAAAAAAGATTTCTAGAAACAATGATTTAAAAATTGAAGACATTAATCAGGATGAGATTACTTCAAAGTATGATCTCCTTGTTTTTGGAAACGATGAAGAAAAACTTGATTATAAAAATGCTCCATGTTGTAATGCTATCCCCGGAGATAAAGTCTTTGGATTTATAACTATTAACGATGGAATTAAGATTCATAAAAAAGATTGTCCAAATGCTGTTAGTCTTCAATCAAATTATGACTACAGAATAATAAAAGCTAAGTGGATTGATTCCTCACAAGAAAAATTCACAGTTCAGATTAATATAACAGGAATTGACAAACTAGGTCTTTTAAACAATATAACAAAAGTCATTTCTGAAAATATGAATATTAATATGAAAAGGCTTAATTTTGAAACCGCAGGAAATACATTTGTTGGAAATATAATTATTTCAGTAAAATCAAATTTAGAGGTTAATAATCTCATAAAAAAGCTGAAAGTTTTAAAAGGAATTGATAAAATCAAAAGAACATAAATAAAATAAGTTAATTATGTCAAATATTATTAATGATCAAAAAAAAGTAAAGGATGTTTTTACAGAATTTTTAGAAAAAGAAGGTTATCGAAAAACACCCGAAAGATATGCAATTCTTAAAGAGGTTTATGAAACTAAGTTTCATTTTGATATTGAATCTTTGTATGTCAAAATGAAAAATAAAAAATATAGAGTTTCCAGAGCTACTCTCTACAATACTATTGAACTTTTACTTGAGTGTTCATTGGTTAGAAAACATCAATTTTCAAACGACCACCAAGCCTCATATGAAAAATGCTATTTTAATAAGCAGCATGATCATTTAATTTTAAGTAATTCCGATGAAGTAATTGAATTTTGTGATCCAAGAATAAATACAATTAAAGATACAATAGAAGAAGTATTTGACGTGACAATTGAAAGTCATTCATTGTACTTCTATGGGAAAAAAAAAAATAAAAAATAAATGGCGGTTGACTTATTATTAGGACTCCAGTGGGGTGACGAAGGTAAAGGTAAAATTGTTGATGTTTTAACATCTAAGTATGACATAATAGCTAGATTTCAAGGTGGTCCAAATGCTGGTCACACTCTTGTATTTAATGATAAAAAATATGTTTTACATACCATTCCATCTGGAATATTTCATAAAGAAAAAATAAACCTTATAGGTAATGGTGTTGTAATTGATCCTGTTATTTTAAACAAAGAAATTGAAAATATTAAAGCTGAAAATGTTGATATAAGTAAAACTTTATTTATTTCAAGAAAGGCTCACTTAATATTACCAACTCATAGACTTCTTGATGCAGCAAGTGAAAAATCTAAGGGAAAAAATAAAATTGGTTCAACTTTAAAAGGAATTGGCCCAACCTATATGGATAAAACAGGAAGAAACGGGTTTAGAGTTGGAGATTTAGAAAATGAAAATTGGAAAACAAAGTATTATGAGCTTTCAAAAAAACATCAACAATTAATCAATTTTTATAATGTTGAGCTTGATTTTAGTCTTGAGGATTTAGAGTCTGAATTTTTTAATGCTATCGAAAAACTAAGAAAAATCAACTTTGTTGATTCAGAAAATTTATTGTTTAAATCTCAAGAAATGGACAAATCCATTTTAGCTGAAGGCGCACAGGGATCTTTATTGGACATTGATTTTGGCACCTACCCATATGTTACATCATCAAATACAACTGCTGCTGGTGCTTGTACTGGCCTTGGAATATCTCCAAATTCTATCAATGATGTTTTTGGAATTTTTAAAGCCTATACCACCAGAGTTGGATCTGGACCATTTCCCAGCGAATTATTTGATGAATACGGAAAAAGAATGAGTAAAATTGGAAATGAATTTGGAGCAACAACAGGAAGACCAAGAAGATGCGGATGGTTAGATTTAGTGGCGCTTAAATATGCCTGTAAAATTAATGGAGTCACCAAGTTGATGATGATGAAGACTGATGTGTTGAGTGGTTTTGATAAAGTGCTCGTTTGTACGAAATACAAATATAGAGGTCAGGTTATCGAAAACCTTCCATATGATCTTTCAGATAGTTCACTTGAACCAATCTATGAAGAATTTCAAGGTTGGTCTGAAGATTTAAGAAAGCTTAAATCTGCTGATGATTTACCTAATAACTTAAATAACTATATTAATTTTCTTGAGACGCAGTTAAATATTCCTATTGTTATTGTTTCGGTAGGACCTGACAGAAAAGAAACACTATTTAGATAAATTGGTGAAAAAATCTTTCTTCTTAATCATTGGTATTTTTTTTAGCTCATCAATTTGTATAAATATAAACGCGCAAGAAAAAACAAAAATAAAAATTGAAAGAGCTGGTTTCTTTGAAAAGGATAAGAACAAGTACCCAGATGCATCTGTTTTAACAAGAGATAAAAATCAGAAAGTACTTATATCTCATGATGGGGTTTTGATGACTTGTAATCAGGCTTTTTTTTATGAGGACAGAAATTTTATTGAAGCCTATGGTGAGGTTTCACTAAAACAAGGTGACACACTTAATTTAAAAGCTAATTATCTAGAATATAATGGAGATACCAGATTAGTTTTTGCTAAAGGTGATGTTATTTTAAATGAGTCCGAATCTGATCTATATACTGAATCAATTTATTTTGACAGAAACTCACAAGAAGGATTTTACACAAATAAGGGTAAACTAATCAGAAACTTTACAGATACAATATATAGCTTAAGAGGAACTTTTTTTGCTAAAGAAAAAAAATATCGTTTTGAAAAAGAAGTCGATTTGAGAACTCCAAAATATAATATATATTCAGATGTCTTAAACTATTTTACCGAATCGGGGAAGTCTTATTTCTTTGGGCCAACTGATATTATCACAGACGATTCAAAAATTTATTGTGAAATCGGATACTATGATACTGAAAACGATAATGGATATTTTATAAAGAATTCCAAAATTGATTTTGAAGAATATAAAATTAATGGTGATAGTATATATTTTGACCAGTCTAGAAATTATGCATCTGCATCAAATAATGTTAAAATTCTAGATACAATAAATGAAACTTTAACAACAGGTCATTATGCAGAAATTCATAGAAGTATTGATTCGATGTTCGTAAAAAAAAGAGCACTTATTGCCTCATTCAAGGAAAAGGATACTACATACATTCACGGTGAATCCATAATTATAACTGGAAAAGAAAATGAACAAATTATTAGGGCTTTCACGAATGGTAAAATTTTGAGAAATAATCTAAGTGGTAAATGCGACTCGATTCATTTTAGTCAATTAACAGGCATTGCTCAATTGATAAATAAACGAAATAGCTTTAATGAAAGATCTAGGAAAATTAAAAAGCCAATTCTTTGGAATAATAAAAGTCAAATAACTGGAGATTCTATTCATATCAAATTTGATACCGACAAGAATATAATTGATTCTCTTTTTGTCTTTAGTAATGCATTTATCATTGAGAAGGATACACTTGAAATAGGTTTTAATCAGATTTCTGGAAAAAAATTAAACGGAAATTTTATTGATGGCAAATTGAAAGAAGTTGATATTATTAAAAATGCTGAATCTGTTTACTATTTGAGAAATTCTGAAAATGAACTAATTGGTATCGATAAATCGAAATCAGCAAAAATAAAAATCTTAATTTCTGATCAAAATATAGACACATTCACAAAAATCAATCAAATTGATGGAAATGTATATCCTGAGGATGAATTTAATGAAAATGATAAATTATTGAAAGGATTCTTTTTTAGGGAAGATGAAATTATAAAAACTATAGATGATCTATTCAGCGAGGATAATGAATTCCAATTCATAAAAATTAAAAACCTAGAATAAAAAATTATTAACTCAGATTTTAAAAAATATCAAGCCCAAACAACCCCCTATCCACTAATGATAGAAGTTTCTAAAGCCAAGGGTAGTTATATTTATGATAACGAAAATAATAGATATTTAGATTTTGTTGCAGGAGTATCTGCTTGCAGTCTTGGACACTGCAATGAAGAAGTTATAAATGCAATTAAAAATCAATCTGAAAAATACATGCATGTAATGGTTTATGGTGAGTTTATTACCAAACCATCTCTAGATTTAGCGAGATTATTGGCCGAAAATTTACCTGAAAGTCTAAATTGTACATACTTTACAAATTCTGGTACAGAGGCATTAGAGGGTTCTATGAAATTAGCCAGAAGGCATACCGGAAGAAAGAAAATAATTGCTGCAAAAAATGCATATCATGGGAGCACAATGGGAGCACTCACTTTAATGGGTTTAGATGAAAGAAAAAAACCATTTGAGCCACTAATTCCTAATGTTGAATTTATAAACTATAATTCGTTTGAAGATATTTATAAAATTGACAAAAAAACCTCATGTGTTATATTAGAAACTATTCAAGGTAGCGCAGGGTTCATTTTGCCCGAAAAAGGATACCTAAGATCTGTAAAAAAAAGATGTGAAGAGGTTGGTGCATTATTAATATTAGATGAGATTCAAACTGGAATTGGAAGGACAGGCAAATTATTTGGTTTTGAAAATTTTGATTGCCTGCCTGATATAATTGTATACGGAAAGGGTCTGGGTGGTGGAATTCCAATAGGAGCCTTTACAAGCTCTAAGCTATTAATGGATGTACTTCATGTTAATCCAATCCTTGGTCATATTACAACATTTGGAGGAAACCCAGTTATTACTGCTGCAGCACTTCAAACCTTAGAGATTGTATTAAATTCTAAAATAATGCAAAACACTTTGTCAAAAGAAAAACTTTTCAGACAAAAATTAAATCACAAGCTAATTAAGGAAATAAGGGGCGTTGGATTAATGCTTTGTCTGATTATGAATGATGCTGAAGTCGCAAATAAATTAGTTTTAGAAGCAAAGAATAGAGGTTTAATTCTTTTTTGGCTTCTAATTGAAAAAAGAGCTGTTAGAATAACTCCACCTCTTACTATTTCAGAAAAGGAAATTGAAGAAGGGTGTGATATTGTCCTAAATATTCTTGACACAATTTAACAGGTGTTAATTAGTTTGTTAAGAAGTTTAAAATCCACTGATTCATTTTAAAACAAATCATATTTATTTTTAATATAAGATGATTTGATATGGATAATGTGAATGACATAAACTTTTCGGTTAGCAAATTCGAAAAAATGGTTAAGGAAAATAAAGTTCTTTTCTTTGACTCTTTAGAATTTGAAAATATTATTTCATATTATTTAGATTCTGGAAAATTAGCTTACGCAAAAAGAGCTCTAAAACTATCATTAAGTCAACACCCATCAAATACTAATTTAAGCTTATTTGAAATTGAAATTTTTATCCAAGAAGATAAATTAGACAATGCTTTAGATTTAGCAAATTCTATACTTATGATAGAAAATAATAATTATGAAGCAATAATTTTAAAATCTAGTATTCTTTCAAAGCAAAAAAAACACAATAAATCAATCTCTTTACTAAAAAGCATAATTAATAATTATAAAAATAAAAGTGAATTATTTTATCAGATTGGAATAGAATACTTATTCATTGAAAATTTTTCAAAATCTAGTTATTATTTTAAGAAAAGCCTAAACTATGATTATCTTGACCACAGTGCTTTATATAATATTCTTTATTGTTATGAAATGATCAGAGATACCAAAGGACTAATCATATTCTTGAAAGAATATTTATCTAGAAATCCCTACAGCGAAATTGGATGGCATAATCTTGGAAAAAGCTATGTGAAAATTAAAATGTATAATGAAGCAATTGCTGCATTTGATTATGCGATTTTTTCTGATGATTCATTTACAAGTCCATATATAGATAAAGGTAAATTATTAGAGAAGATGAAAAAATACGATGAAGCTATTGACAACTACAAAGAAATAATTTCTATTAATCCCAACTCATCCTATGCCCTATTTAGGATAGCATTTTGCTTTGAGAAAAAATATGATTTTGAAAATTCTCTAGACTATTATTTTAAATGTATTAACAATGATCCAAATATGGATAAAGCTTTTTTTAGGCTATCAATGTTTTACTACAGAGAAAAAAAATTCAAAAGAGCGATTGAATATATTGAAAAAGCAATCAAACTAAATCAAGAAAAATCTAAATACTGGAAAATATATTTAAACTGCTTATCCAAAACTTCAACAAAAAATTACTAGTTTAACACTAGAATTTTAATATGCGAAGCAGAAATACATCAGATTATATTACCTTGTTTTTTAAAGGTATTTTTATGGGTATTGCAGATGCAATGCCAGGCATATCTGGTGGAACAATCGCTTTATTATTTGGGATTTATGAAGAATTAATTGAGTCAATTAGCAAATTAAAAATCAGTCTTTTTTCCAAATTAATAAATAAGGGTTTCAAATCTTTTTGGAAAAAATTGAATGGAAACTTTTTATTAGTACTTGTTTCAGGAATTGGAATTAGCTTAATTTCTTTTGTAAAAATTTCAGCCAATTTTCTAGAAAGCTTTCCTCTATTTATTTGGTCATTTTTTTTAGGATTAATATTTGCAACAGTGCATGTTATTTATAAACTGATTAACCAATGGCATAATATAAACTTCTTTTTTTTAATCATATCTATAATCTTTTCTGTTTTCCTTTCGTCATTTTCTGCTTATGATACTGATGAGATAAGTTTATTGTATATTTTATTTTCTGGCATAATTGCTTCATCCGCTATGATTTTACCAGGTATATCAGGCTCATTAATACTTGTAATTTTAGGGGTTTATGCATATTTGATTAAGGCTCTTGATAATTTAGAACTGATTGTAATATTTACATTTATTTCAGGTGCTATAATCGGATTATTAGGTTTCAGCAGAATTCTAAAGTATCTATTTAATAATCACAGAAATGCTACCTACACTATTATGTTGGGATTAGTAATTGGATCAATTGAAAACGTATGGCCATGGAATAAAAGTTTTTCTACAGAATTATCAAATCTTAATTTATTCTTATCAATATCTCTTGTTATTTTAGGTTTTGTAATAGTTATACTATTAGAAAAAATAAAAAAAGATTAAATGAAAGAAAAAAAACCAAGATCTAATTATTTAAAAATTCTAATTAATGGGATACTTATGGGAACTGCCAATAAGATTCCAGGTGTTTCAGGAGGCTTAGTTGCAATAGCAATTGGTTTTTATGAGGAATTAATCTTTAGCTTAAAAAGATTAGATAAAATAGCTTTAAAATATCTATTTAAGGGTAAATTCAAAGATTTTTTTACTCATATTAATGGTAAATTTTTGGTGCTTATCTCCTTAGGAATAGTAATTAGTTACTTTTCAACATCAAAGATATTAGACGTATTATTAAATAATTTTGAAATATATGTATGGAGTCTTTTTTTTGGATTAGTGATAGGAACTATTTTTCATCTTAGAACAATTATCGACTTAAAAAACTTCAAAAATATTTATTTCATTATAATCGGAACTTCAATAGGTGTTTTTTTAAGTTTTGCAAATCCATCACAAGAAAATGACAACTTGTATTTTGTTTTTATTTGTGGAATAATAAGTGTTAGTGGAATGATTTTACCGGGTCTCTCGGGATCCTTTTTACTTATGTTAATGGGTAACTATGTATTACTACTGGTTGATTCGGTTAATGCTATTTATGACAGCTTTAGTGAAATATTAAGAGGAGACTTTTCAAATATATATAGTGATGTCCGTATCAATTATTTAAAGGTGCTATCGGTATTTACTCTTGGTTCAATAACTGGACTAATTTCATTATCTAAAATTCTAGATTATTTAATAAGTAAATTCAACCAACTTTGTAATTCTATTATATTTGGTTTCATTATTGGTTCTTTGGGAGTAATTTGGCCATGGAAATCTACGTTAAGTTTAGAGAACGAATATAAAATAGTTAGATATTTACCCGAGTTCAATTATGAAACATTTTATGCTATTATATTTATATTTACTGGTATAGCTATAGTAGTGTTTTTAAGTAGTTATGAAAAAAAGTAAAAAATTTGGCCTAATAGGAAAAAATATAGATTATAGTTTTTCAAAGAAATATTTTTCGGAAAAATTTAAAAAAGAAAATCTAGATTATACTTATTCAAACTTTGATATTGTAAATATTTCAGAAATTGAATCAATTTTACAAAATAATTCAATTTCTGGTTATAATGTCACTATTCCATATAAAGAAGAAATTATAAAGTTTCTTGATGAAATTGATGAAGTAGCGAAAGATATTGGCGCTGTTAATACTATAAAAAAAATTGATAATAAAAATATAGGGTTCAATACTGATGGTATTGGTTTTGAAAAGTCATTACTTCCATTGATTGAAAATAAAATACATAAAAATGCATTAATTCTCGGTAGTGGTGGTGCTTCCAAAGCAATCAAATATGTCCTAAAAAAATTAAAAATTAACTATAGTACTGTTTCAAGAAAAGAAGGTAAATCTGAATTTGTTTATGAAAATCTTAATGAAGTAATACTAAACAAATTTAAAATGATAATAAATTGTTCTCCAGTTGGAACTTTTCCAAATATAAATAACAGTCCAAATATCCCATATAAATTTTTGACTAAAGATCATATTTTATATGACTTAGTTTATAACCCAATTGAATCACTATTTTTAAAAAGAGGAAGAAAACTAGGATGCAAAACAAAAAACGGATTAGAGATGCTTGAAATTCAAGCAAATGAATCCTGGAGTGTATGGAATAACTAATTTATTGTTCCTGAACCTATTAGTTCATCATCAACATACCAACTTACAAATTGACCACTGGTAACGGATGAAATTGGTTTGTCAAAAAGAATATATAAACCCTTTTTGAATCTATAAATAGTTCCGGATTGCAATGGTTGTCTATATCTGATTCTAAATTCAACATTCATTGTATCATTTTCACTTATTTTTAAATCTTCTCTAATCCAATGAATTTCATTTGAATTTACAAAAAGTGCCTTTTTATATAATGCAGGGTGCGACTCTCCCATTCCTACATAAATTATATTTTTAGAAACATCCGTTTCAAGAACAAAAAGAGGTTCACTAAAACCCCCAATATTTAAACCTTTTCTTTGTCCAACTGTATAATAGTAAGCCCCATGGTGTTCACCAATCTCCACACCATCATCAGATGAAAATAAAAAAGGCGAACTTAATAATTCTAATTCCTTTTCTTTTGATTTAACTTCATTTAAATCTATTTCATGTTTTACTGATTCAGAATCAATCTTGATTACTTTACCTTTTTTCGGAGTAAGTCTTTGTTTTAAAAAATCAGGCAATTTTACCTTTCCCACAAAACATAATCCTTGAGAATCTTTTTTATCAGCAGTAATTAAATCATTCTTTTTTGCGATATCCCTAACATCAGACTTTGTTAAATGGCCAATAGGAAAGATTGCCTTTGAAAGCTGTTTTTGATTTAGTTGACATAGAAAATATGATTGATCTTTTTTTTCATCAGCACCTATTATTAATCTGTATATCTCTTTATTATCCTTATTAATTTTATTTACTTGACAATAATGCCCAGTGGCAATATAGTCTGCACCAAGATTAAGTGCTATTTTAAGAAAAATATCAAATTTAATCTCGCGATTACATAAAACATCTGGATTTGGAGTTCTACCATTCTCATATTCATTAAACATATAATCAATAATCCTAGAATGATATTGTTCACTTAAATCAACCGTTTGAAAAGGAATTTCTAATTTCTCAGCGATTAGCATTGCATCGTTACTATCATCTAGCCAAGGACAATCATCAGAAATGGTTACAGTTTCATCATGCCAATTCTTCATAAATAGTCCAATAACCTCGTATCCTTGCTGCTTTAATAACAAAGCACTTACACTAGAGTCAACTCCACCAGAAAGACCTATAATAACTTTTCCCACAGTGTAAAGTTAATGATTAAGATATTAATTAAAATATGTTTTGTGTGATGATTATATTAGTGGATAAAAATTAATTTCCATTTAAAATATTTTCAAAATCTATAATTACAGCTTGAAAATCTTGATTTAATCTCACATCTAAAATACCCTCATTTATATCAAAATTTTTATTAAAACTAGGTAGCGAAAAGGAAGGTATTTCATACTTGTAGTCTCTAGAAAATCTTTTGTGGGCAGTTTCAAGAACTGTTTTACCTCCCCTTATTCCATTTGAAGTAGACAGTAAAAGAATTGGTTTACTACACCATACATCAGTCTCAATTACAGAAATCCAGTCATATATATTCTTAAAAGCTGCTGTATATGAGCCGTTATGTTCAGCTAAGGATATAACCAAAGCATCCGATACAGAAATTTCACTTTTAAAATCAAGGGCTTTTTGAGGAATTCCCAAGGAATTTTGTAAATCTTCACCATATATAGGCATTTCAAAATCATTCAAATTTAAATCGATAATTTCAGTATCAACTGAAATTGATTTAGCGGCATAATTAGCTAATTGCCTATTGATTGACTTCGATGAACTACTTGCACCAATTACAACTATTCTTTTCAACTTTAATTCTTGTTTACATGTGAACCATCACAATAACCGTTTGGATTTTATGTACTCCCGCATCCGCATTTAGATTTATCCCTAGCTTGTTTATTTTAAATAATCAAAGTTTATGCCACTAAATATAAATTAACTTAAGCCTGACTAATAAATTATTTGTTCTTTTTTTGCCTTTCAGCTTCTTCCATTACAGCTTGCATTCTTCTTTGAAATCTACTGGGAGGCTTTACAGGTTGAGACTTATTAAATTGGATTTGCTGTCTTATTTTACGCTCATCCAGAATATAATTCTTGATTGTAAACATAATAGCAATTGATAAAAGATTTGAAACAAAGTAGTATAAGCTTAATCCACTTGAATAGTTGTTAAAAAATACCATCATCATTATTGGAGCAAAATATATCATATACTTCATCATTTTTGTCATATCAGGCATTCCTTCTTGAGGTTGGGGTTGGGAGGCCATTTGCTGGCCAGTAGTCATTTTCATGTAGAAAAATATTGATACAGAAGCTAGTATAGGAAATAAACTAACATGATCACCATAAAGTGGTATATAAAAACCAAAATCAAGAATACTATCATATGCTGATAAATCATCTGCCCATAAAAAACTCTTTTGTCTTAAGTCAAAAGCAGAGGGAAAAAACATAAATAAAGCATAAAAAACAGGGATTTGTAATAATCCAGGCAAACATCCACTCATAGGGTTAGCTCCGGCTTTTCTATATAAAGACATCATTTCTTGCTGCTTTTTCATAGCATTATCTTTAAACTTCTTATTAATCTCATCCAATTCCGGCCTTAATATTTTCATTTTAGCCTGAGACACATATGAACTATATAAAACTGGGGCAAGAACAATCCTAACAATAATAGTCATAAATATAATTGCAATTCCATATGGAAATAAACCACTTAATGATCTGTAAAGTGGGACAAAAATATTTTTATTAATAAACCCGAAAATCCCCCATCCAAAATCAACGCTTTCTTCCAGCCCAATTTCATAGGTTTTTAACTGAGAATACTGATTTGGTCCAAAATAAAATTTTAAAGAATTATCAAACTCACTATTAACATAATCAAAAGGTATTTTTGAAATAAACTTTTTGGTAAATAAAGTATCTGTACTATTATCTTGAACTAAATCTTCAGATTTAAACTCAACATTTCTAAAAGGTTTTTCCTTGTCAGAAATCAAAACAGAACTAAAAAAATGTTGTTTAAAAGATATCCAATTTACATCCTCTTCATCGTCTTCATCGTCTCCACTGATTGACAAATAATCGATATTATCTTCGTCATGATAGTAAGTTAAATAAGAATATCTATTTTCGTATGAAATGCTCTTAGAATTTCTAAATGCATTAAGCTCCCAATTTAAATTATAGCTTTGACTTGTGTCAATTATGTTATAGAATCCTCTAGAATTTATATCCAGATCAATTATATAATCATTCAAATTAACGGTGTATATATATTCAATAAAAACATCTTCAGAAACAACTAGCTTCATAGATACTTTTTTGACTGAACCCTGATCAATCAACGATGGTACAAATCTTTGATCTTTTGTATTAAATATTCTGCCATTTTTAGTTGTAAAATCTAAATTGAAAGATGAATTATTGGATTCAATTAAATTGATTGGATTACCTAAATAATTTAAGTGACCTTTTAGCTGCAATGATGAGATTTGACCCCCAAGTGTTGAAAACTTAACAATAAATTTATCAGCGTCTACCAAAACAAACTCATCATTTTGAGTTAAAGAGTTTTCAAAGTTTAAAGCACTCTCTTTATAATCATCAATTTTCGATTCAGAAAGAATATCTGATAAATCCTGTTCAACTGACTTTTCTTCTAATATTTCGTCTTCATCTATTGTTTGAATAATTTCTTGAGTAGGAGGTGGAGGAGTCATGTATAACCAGCCAATAAAAATTAAACCTATCAGAAAAAAAGCTATTAATGAGTTAATGTCTATTTTATTATCTTCCATCTATTTATTCTTATTTAAAATCGCTGCGCTAACAAAAGATACAAATAAAGGGTGAGGTGATAAAACTGTACTTTTATATTCAGGATGAAATTGAACTCCAATGAACCATGGATGATCTTTAATTTCAACAACTTCAACAAGATTAGTATCCTTATTTTTACCTGATGCTACTAATCCATTTTTCTCTAATTGATTTAAATATTTGTTATTTAACTCATATCTGTGTCTATGTCTTTCCTCAATATTTTCGGTTTTATAAACAGAATGACATAAAGTTTCTTTAGTTATATCACATTTCCAAGCACCTAACCTCATAGTACCCCCTTTTTCAGTTATGTTTTTTTGTTCTTCCATCAAATCAATTACTGGGTTTTTGGCATTAGGGTTAACCTCAGTAGAATTTGCATCCTCTAGCTTCAATATATTTCTAGCATACTCTATGACAGCCATTTGCATTCCATAACATATTCCAAAAAATGGGATATTATTTAATCTAACATATTTAATTGCTTCAATTTTTCCCTCTACACCTCTTTCACCAAAACCAGGAGCTACTAAAATTCCATTAAAGGATCTAAGTTTATCATGTACATTTTCAGAATTTATGAATTCAGAATGTAAAGGAATTATGTCTACATCCACTTCGTTTACAGCACCAGCATGAATAAATGATTCCAATATGGATTTGTAGGAATCCTGAAGCTCAACATATTTACCAATCAGAGCAATTTTAATTTTATCTTTTGGGTTTTTATATTTATCAAGAAAATTATTCCAAGAATCCAGGTCAGGTTCATTATACTTTAGTTTTAGCTTTTTTAGCGCCACTTTATCTAAATATTCACGATACATGTGATTGGGGACATCATAGATGGTATTAACATCAACTGATTCAATAACACAATCAACATTTACATTACAAAATCTTGCTAATTTTTCTTTTATTTCATCATTCAATTCATGCTCTGTTCTGCAAACAAGAATATCAGCCTGTACTCCACTTTCCATTAAAGTTTTTACGCTATGTTGAGTTGGTTTTGTTTTTAATTCTTTAGCAGCAGATAGATATGGTATTAGAGTTAAATGAATAACAATAAGATTATCCTCTCCCATTTCCCATTTTAATTGTCGTAATGCCTCAATGTAAGGCAATGATTCTATATCTCCTACTGTACCTCCTATTTCAGTTATTATAATATCAAACTCACCATTGCTGCCTAAAAATTTTATATTCTCTTTTATCTCATCAGTTATATGTGGGATTACTTGCACTGTTTTACCTAAATACATCCCCTGCCTTTCCTTACTTATTACACTCTGATATATCCTACCGGTAGTTATATTATTTGCCTGTGATGTAGGGACATTTAAAAATCTTTCATAATGGCCAAGGTCTAAATCAGTTTCTGCGCCATCATTGGTAACATAACATTCTCCATGTTCGTAAGGATTTAAAGTTCCCGGGTCAACATTAATATACGGGTCGAGCTTTTGAATTGTTGTTTTATAACCCTGTGCCTGTAAAAGCTTAGCTAATGAGGCAGCCACTATCCCTTTTCCAAGAGAAGAACTAACACCCCCAGTAACAAAAATATATTTAGTTTGTGAAGACATAATGCGTTATAAACGCAAACAAATTTAATGAAATAAAATACAATGGAGTAAGAAAATACTGTTGATTTTAATATTAATCAGTCATCTCCTCTATTTTTAAATCTTCATGCTTAATTAAGTAGATAGCAATATTATCAATTGAGCCACTTAAACTTCTCTTATATCTAAACTTATTTTCAAAATATTGACTTTCAATTTCAAATATATTATCATCATTCAAATCCCCATTACTGATTCGTAATAATAGATCATATGTAATATCATAGGCTCTAATAGAATACTTGCTTGGAAAGTAATTATAATTTGAAATAAATTTATCAATGAATGATTTATCTTCTATAATGTCAATTTTTTTATTGGTTGATGCATATTGAAATTTCAAATTTGATAAATAATTATTTGAAACATTAATCCCCTCAAAGGCATTATTTTTATTTGTAGTGTACAGCTCTATTTTAATTGTATCATTAATAAATGAATTTAATATACTTGTCACATTAGAAACAAAACCCTGTTCTTTAGTTTCTAAAAAAACAATATTCTTGCCCTTGACAAAAGTTGAATCTAAATCATCGTATACTAAGGTTTTAGTGTCGTCTCCAAATTCGTTTATTTTAGAAAAAAATTGTTTTGATTCTGGAAAAATTTTCTTGATTTTATTACTAATCTCAATACTCTTTGAATCAGATATAATATATTTTTTAGATTGGGTGGTGTCACTCTTAACATGAGAAATAATTTCATTAAATAATAATGTATCATTAGGGATTGTATTAATTATTCTGCTGTCGGTATTTTGTTTTTTTGATAAAGGTTTGACAATTTTTATATCCAAGTCTTTGGTAGAACCCACAAAATAATTGAAAAGATTGTTTGTTAGTGGACCTACTATAAAGTCATAAATTTCAAAATTATTATCATCTAAAATCTTATCAATTCTCCTCTTATCTAAGGCACTATCAAATACATCCATTTGGATATCTATACCAAGTTCTGAATAAGAATTAACAGCCATTTCAACCCCGAAAAGAAAATCTAAAGATATGTTTAGAAGTTTATCATTTTTTAAGATTGGTGGAGATTTTTGTATTGAGTCATAATCAAAATTATCCAATCTGAATGGTAAGATTATTGCAAACTTTTTTTTATCAAATTCAATTATATTATCCTTAAGTGATTTTTTTGAAAGATTTATAACATCTTCATTAGTCTTCGTTGAAATTGGAACTTTAATTATAACACCCTTTTCTAAACTATCTAATATTCCGGGATTTAGCTTTATAATCGAATTATTATTTAAGCCTAATTTTTGTTCAAGAACACTAATTTGAATATCTTTTTGAATTTCAAAATAATCGTTCTTCTCTTCAACGTTATTGAGTTTAATCTCATCTTTATTTGGAACCGCTATCTTTTGACCTAATTTAAGTATTGATCCAATTTCTGGGTTTATATTCTCAAGAGTATTAATCGAAATTCCGTATTTATATGCAATACGCCACTTCCCCTCTTTTGGTTTAACCATATAAGCTTTTAATTTATCTACAACGTTAGATTTATTGACTCTGACTTTATCTATAGGAATCTTTAGAATATTATTTCTCTTTATCTCAATTTCAATATTATATTTTAAAATTAAATTTTCGCTGACCTCATAAATAGATGAGATTTCAGAAAGAGTTTGTTTTCTTTTTATCTTATGAATAATAAAACTTATTTGCTCAGATTTATTGTTTTCAATTAATTTGAATATTCTAATAAAATCACCAACTTTTAATTTTTTCTCCAAATCTAATTTTGAATAGTCGAATCTGGAGCTTGTAAAATCTGGATTTAGAATAAAAAAATCATTTGGTGAAATATCATAATTTATTAAAAAGTCTGAAATTTTTTGGTCTTCATCAATTTTAATAGACTCTATGGTCTGTGAGACTGTATTAAAACAGAAAAGAGAGGATAGTATGAAAATATAATTTCTAAACATTTATTATTCCCATTCAATTGTTGCTGGTGGTTTTGAACTAATATCATAAACAACTCTGTTTACACCTTTAACCCTATTTATAATCTTATTAGAAACATCTTGAAGAAATTTATAAGGTAAATCAACCCAATCAGCAGTCATTCCATCTGTGCTTTCAACAGCTCTTAAGGCAACACACTTTTCATATGTCCTCTCATCTCCCATTACACCTACACTTTTTACAGGAAGAAGCATTGCGCCAGCTTGCCAAATTTTTTCATACAAATTTGCTTCTTTTAATGCGGTTATGAATATGTGATCAACTTCCTGAAGCATTTCAACATTCTCTTTGTTTATATACCCTAATATTCTAATGGCTAATCCTGGGCCAGGAAAGGGGTGCCTTCCTAAAATATTTTTATCTATGTTCAATGACTTACCAACTCTTCTTACCTCGTCCTTAAATAGAAGTTTTAAAGGCTCAATAACTTCAAGTTTCATAAAATCTGGAAGCCCTCCCACATTGTGATGACTTTTTATTGTCGCAGAAGGGCCGCCTGTAGCAGAAATACTTTCGATGACATCAGGATAGATAGTTCCTTGAGCCAACCATTTAACATTTTTTATTCTACTTGATTCTTTATCAAAAGCTTCGATAAAAACTCGACCAATTATTTTTCTCTTTATTTCAGGATCAGAAATATCTGCTAACTCATTATAGAATTCCTCTGAGTAATCTACCCCTCTAATGTTTAGATCCAATTCCTTATACTGATCTAAAACATCCCGAAATTCGTTTTTTCTTAACAAACCATTATTAACAAATATGCAGTGAAGATTCCTGCCTATTGCTCTTTGCAAAAGAATAGCAGCAACAGATGAATCAACACCACCAGAGAGTCCGAGAATTACCTTGTCATTGCCTATTTTTGTTTTAAGTTCTTCTATGGTTGAATCTATGAAAGAGTCTGGTGTCCATGTCTGTTTTAAATTACTAATTTTAGTCAAAAAATTCTCTAATATCTTTTTCCCCTGTATTGTGTGATAAACTTCAGGGTGAAACTGTAAACAATATGTATTATCCATATACTTATAGGCAGCATTTTCAACATCATCGCTGCTTGCAAGCAATAAAGAATTTTTTGGCAACTGCTTTATTGTATCACTGTGACTCATCCAAACCTGATTGTTGTTTTCTACTCCATCAAATAAAATGGAATCATTTTTTTTTATAACTAGATTAGCTCTTCCATATTCCCTGATATTTGACGACGATACAATCCCGCCCATTTCTTGGGCAATTAATTGAGCACCATAACATACGGCTAGAGTTGGAAATTTAGACAATAATATATCTAAATTTATCCTGGGTGAATCAGTTTCTCTAACCGAGTAAGGACTTCCGGATAAAATCAAGGCTTTGAAAGAATCTAAATTTTTTGGAATCTTGTTAAAAGGATGAATTTCACAATAAACATTTAACTCCCTAACCCTTCGAGCAATTAATTGAGTATACTGTGACCCAAAATCGAGAATTAGTACGTTATTTTGCATGTGTAAAAATAGAAATTGATTTCTTAAATAAAAAGAATAGAATTGTATAATTATTAAATTTCAATAACAGAGAATTTATGATTTAACGGATCTATATTATTTTTAATCAAACTTATCATATTAATTCCTTCATTTACATAAAATTCGGAAAAGTTTGATATCCGCTCTTGAGGTATTCCTGTTGGGA
>CABYEA010000001.1 GCA_902517895.1 uncultured Bacteroidota bacterium | reverse complement strand
AAAAAAAGTAAAGTTATTTTTTTCATAATTTTTAATTTTAGTTTATTCTTTTATTATTTTGAAATTTGTGATATTATTTGATTCAAGATTTTGAACAATTAAAATATAGGTTCCATGTTCAAATCCGGAAATATCTATTTGTTTGTCATTTGTTTCTAATAGTTGTTGACCCAACATATTAAAAATGGAGAGTTTTAGTTCTCCATCAAAATTAATATTTAAAATGGACGATGTTGGGTTTGGAAAAACGGATATTGACATTTCTCCGTCAACTGTTTCAATACTTAAAGTTGCATCTCCTGCCGTGACAATTGTAAAATTAGTAGGATCTGTAAACTCAGATGTTACTTGGTAATCTGATTCATCTTCATCAGCGTATTCCATAGAATTCCCAGAATCGTCAACAACTACCATTTTTGCATTATGTGTTATTCCATTCATATCAGCATCCTCGTAGTTGTAAACCAGTGTGGCACTCAAATCTCCAAGGATTTGATCGATATAATATGACCTTGCCATGCTATCACCATTTGGCAAAACGATAGATGTATTAGATTTTATAATAGTTACACCACTAGCAATATTATAATCACTAATAGGTGTTATCTCCAAACCTTGTACATCTAATGTTGCTCCTCCCTTAACTTCAATGCTTCCACTTTCTCCAACATAGACTTGCCCATAAGAAGAAAAAGAAAAGAAAAAAACAAAGAGAAACATAATTGTAATTTTGTTCATAATTTTGGTTTTTATTAGTTTGCTTGTTTAATTTAGTAAAATAAATTGGATAACGAAATCGTTTTAGTAAGTAATTGTAATGTCTAATAAAATAATTAGTTTTTCTAAAAAAGCTTATTAATATTTTATATTTTACATTACAGGTTTTCAATCCACCAAAAAACTTTTATAAAATCAATGGCAAAAATTTCAATTAAGATATCCCTAATAGTTTTTTTTATATTCTCTCAAAATATCTTTAGCCAAATTGAAATCATAACCGGAACGATAGTAGATAAAAATGGGGCTCCAATCCCAGGAGTTAATATTATTGAGGATACAGATGCTTACAATGGCGCTGTGACTGATTTTGACGGTAATTTTATAATTAAGGCAAGCTCTTATACAACACTATTGGTGTCATATGTTGGATTTATCACACAAGAAATAAAATTAGAAGGTAAAACAAATTTAAATATTGTACTTGAAGAAGATTTATTTGGTCTTGAAGAAGTAACCGTCGTTGCTTATGGTGAACAGAAAAAGGAAAGTGTAATAGCTGCTGTCACATCAGTTGACCCAACGGAGTTAAGAATACCTTCAAGCAATCTTACTACCTCACTCGCTGGAAGGGTGGCAGGGCTGATTTCATACCAAAGAAGTGGAGAGCCAGGAAGAGATAATGCTGAGTTTTTTATTAGGGGTGTAAGTACGTTTGGATATGCAAGGTCTCCATTAATATTAATAGACGGTATTGAAACAACATCAACTGATCTTGCTAGACTTCAGCCTGACGACATTGCTAGTTTTTCAATTATGAAAGATGCGACTGCTACGGCTCTTTATGGAGCTAGAGGGGCTAATGGAGTTATAATGGTCACAACAAAAGAGGGAAAGCAAGGTAAGGTGAAACTGAATGTTAGATATGAAAAAGCATATTCAACTGCAACAAGAAAAGTTTCAATTGCTGACCCAATAACTTATATGAACTTACACAATGAGGCATTAGCAACAAGAGATCCTCTTGGGGGTAGAATTTATTCACTTGAAAGAATACTAATTTCTCAAGACCCAAATAGGAATCAAATGGCCTACCCAACAATTGATTGGTTTGATGAATTGTTAGAAGATTATACTCTAAATAGCAGATTTAACTTTAATGTTAGTGGTGGTGGTAAAATTGCTAGGTATTACTTGGCTGCAACAGTAAACACTGACAATGGTAATCTAAAAATTGAACCTCAAAATAACTTCAACAATAATATAAATTTTAATAGAATTTCTTTAAGATCGAATGTAAATATAAACCTCACTCCAACCACAGAAGTTGCGGTTAGATTTAACGGTAATTTTGATGACTACAACGGCCCTTTAAATGGGGGGGAGGAAATTTATAAGCAAGCCATGCAAACGAATCCGGTTTTGTATCCAAAATTTTATTATCCTGACGCTAACTACCTAAATTCTACGCACATTTTATTTGGAAATTATGGCCAATTCGGTGATTATTTAAATCCTTATGCAAATATGGTAAAAGGCTATAAAGATGAAAGCTATAATAATGTTTTGGCAACTGTTGAAATAAAACAAAATTTAGATTTTCTTACTAAGGGTCTTAAAGCTAGAGCATTAATCAACACCTCTAGATACTCTTTTTACAATTTAGAAAGAAGCTATAATCCATTTTATTACACATTGGCAAACTATGATTTTCAAAGTGACTCATATTCTTTAATAGCATTAAATCCAAATCAAGGAACAGAATATTTAGCATATAACGAAGGGGCAAAAATTATTTCAAACTCTGTTTACTTTGAAGGTTCTTTAAATTATAATAGAACATTTAAAGAAAAGCATAATGTCAGCGGGATGTTAGTTGGTATTATTAGAGAATTAAAATATGCAAATAATGGAAATTTACAAACATCTCTTCCATATAGAAACCTTGGTTTATCTGGAAGATTTACATATGCATTAGACAGTAAATATTTTGCAGAATTTAATTTTGGTTTAAACGGTTCTGAAAGATTTGCAAAAAGTGAAAGGTTTGGGTTTTTCCCATCTTTCGGTTTTGGTTGGTACTTGTCAAATGAGAGTTTTATGAAGAAATTTGATGATAGTATAACAAAACTTAAATTAAAAGGTACATATGGATTGGTCGGAAATGATCAAATTGGAAGCGCGTCTGACAGATTTTTTTATATTTCTCAAGTAAATCTAAATGACGGATCTATGGGGTCAATGTTTGGTCAAGAATTTAGTAATTGGATTAATGGAGTAAGTATTGACAGATACGCAAATGACCAAATAACATGGGAGAAAGCGAAGATGATGAATCTTGGTTTTGAATTAGGTTTATTTGGGAAAATTGATTTTCAGGCAGATTATTTTACGGAGTACAGGTCAAATATTTTAATGGATAGAGCGCAGACACCAGCAACTATGGGTCTACAAGCGCCAATTAGGGCAAATGTTGGTGAAGCATCTTCAAAAGGTTTTGAATTTACGATCGATTATAAAGAAGATTTCAAAAATGATTTTTTTATCTCAGCTAGAGTCAATTTTTCTTATGCTACCAGCAAGTTCGAAGTTTATGATGAACTAGACTTTGCATCTGCTGGACTTCCCTGGAGGTCTAGAATCGGGTTAAATCTATCCCAGCCATTTGGATATATAGCTGAAAGGTTATTTATCGATGAAGCTGATATTGCTAACTCTCCACTTCAAACCTTTGGAGAGTATATGCCAGGAGATATTAAATACAAAGACATTAATAACGATGGGGTGATTGATATTAACGATGAAGTCCCTATTGGATATCCAACCACCCCAGAAATTATTTACGGTTTTGGAATTTCTAGCACTTATAAAAATTTTGATTTTTCATTTTTCTTTCAAGGTTCTGCAAGATCATCGTTTTTTATCGATGCATACAGAACATCCCCATTCATTGACACTGCCGGAGGAGCAATCGGAAATAATGCTTTACTAACTGCATGGGCTAATGACCATTGGTCTGAAAATGACAGAGATCTGTATGCTGCATGGCCCAGATTATCTGACCAGTTGATTGACAATAACAATCGAAATAGTACTTGGTGGTTAAGGGACGGAGGATTTTTGAGATTAAAGTCATTAGAAATTGGATATTCAATAAACCCCGATAATTTTGAAAAATTTAAAATTGAAGCCTTAAGAATTTATTTAAGTGGAACAAATTTATTGACATTTAGCAAATTTAAAATTTGGGATGTAGAGATGGGGGGAGATGGATTAGGATACCCAATACAAAAAGGTATTAATTTAGGTTTAAATATGAATTTTTAAGATGAAATATAAAAACTATTTTTTGATAATTTTAATCTTTTGCATTTCATCATGTGAAAAAGATTTTCTAAATGTAGTTCCTGACAATATAGCAACTATTGACTTAGCATTCAATAATAGAGCAACTGCTGAAAGATTTCTATCTACCTGCTACACATATATCCCCGAGCATGCACATGTGGAACAAAACTTCTCTCTTCTTGCCGGAGATGAAATTTGGTATTATGCAGAAAATGATTTTTATATGAATAATGAGACAAGTTTTAGAGTAGCCAAAGGATTACAAAACTCCTCTTCCCCATATTTAAACTATTGGGAAGGCGGAAGAGGTGCCCCCCATAGTCTTTTTGTAGGACTAAGAGATTGTAATATATTTTTGGATAATCTTGTAGCAGTACCTGGTCTTGAAGAAGAGGAAAGGCAAAGATGGTTGGCAGAAGTAAAAGTGCTAAAAGCATTTTATCATTTTTGGCTATTAAGAATGTATGGGCCAATACCTATTATTAGAGATAATCTATACGTTGGAGCATCTTTAGATGAGTCTCAAGTTTACAGAGAGTCGGTTGATGAGGTTGTAGATTATATTGTTGAACTGATCGATGAAGTAATCGCTAGCGAGGCTCTTCCCGGAATTATTAATTATATATATACCGAACAAGGAAGAATTACATTGCCTGTTGCTAAGGCAATAAAAGCTAAAGCTTTAGTTCTTGCCGCTAGCCCTTTATTTAACGGAAACTCTGATTTTAGTGAACTCGTAGATTTAGAAGGTAACCCATTGGTTAGCCAAACTTATGACCCTGATAAATGGGTTTTGGCGAAAGATGCCTTATTTGATGCAATAAGTGAAGCTCATAATAATGGTCATTCATTATATGAATTTGAAGATCAGGTTCCTATAAACGGAGATATAAATGATGTTGTAAGGCAAGAGCTAAACCACAGAGCAGGAATAACTGAACCTTTCAATACGGGAATTGTTTGGGCTTTTGAACCAGCATGGACCGGTGATTTACAGCAATGGAGCCAACCAAGATGGACTGCTGACCATCAGGCACTATTTAACTACACTAAAAAATCTCATGCACCAACTTTAAATATGGTTGAATCATTTTATACAAAAAATGGTGTTCCGATTAATGAAGATATAACCTGGGATTATGACAATAGATTTAATGTAACATCCACAAATAATGATGATGATTTTCATAGATATTATATTGAAAGTAATTATAGCACTGCTCAGATTCATTTAAACAGGGAACCAAGATTTTATGCAACCATAGGTTTTGACGGAGGGAAATGGTTTTCTCTTGAAACGCCTAATATTGAGGAAATTCCACACTTAAACGCAAAGGCTGGGGCACCATCAGGGAAAAATGGTTTTGAGATTTATTCAATAACCGGATATTTTGCAAAAAAACTTGTACACTTTGAAAATATTATTTCGTTGCAGGGATCTACTATTAAGGGATATTCCTTCCCCATAATAAGACTAGCAGATCTATATTTAAACTATGCTGAAGCTTTAAATGAAATAAAAGATGCACCTGACTTAGAGGTTTACGAATACCTACAGGCAGTGCGACACAACGCAGGACTAGACATTGGTAGTGATATTATAAATACGTGGTCTCAGTATTCAAATAATCCTAATAAGCCAAGCTCAAAAGAAGGAATGAGAGAAATTATAAGGCAAGAAAGAATGATTGAATTGGCTTTAGAGGGTTATAGATATTGGGATATAAGAAGATGGAAGTTAGCTGAAGACTATTTCAGTAGGCCCATCAGAGGTTGGAATATTTTTCGTTCAGATGTGGAGGGTTTTTATGAAATTGAAAATATCTATTACAGAAACTTTTTGAAAAAAGACTATTTATGGCCTATTAGTCAAAATGAGTTGCTTAGAAATCCAAATTTAATCCAAAACCCAGGCTGGTAAAACCTAAATTATGAAGATGATGTTAAACAAAAATTATTTAATTGTACTGCTTATTATATTTGCTTTTAGCTGTGTAGATGACTCTGATCACGGCCCGTATGGAAGTGATAATATTGCCCCCGGGAAAGTGATAGTGAATGAGATTATTAATACAGCTGGTGGGGCAGTAATTTATTTCACTCCTCCAGCAGACGAAGATCTTTTATATGTAAAAGCAACTTATAATGATGAAAATCAAATTGACAGAGAGGTTATTGTTTCAGCGGTTATTGACTCATTAAATATTGTTGGATTTGCTCAGCAGGGCACTTACCCAGTTGATGTTATTGCTGTTGATAGAGGTGAAAATGAATCCATCCCAACAGTTATTAATATTTCTCCACTTGAAGCTCCAATACATGCCATTTTGAATTCAATGGAGGGAAGTCAAGATTTCGGCGGTATCAATATTTCTTATTTAAATCCATCCCGTGCTGATGTATCCTTAAATATGTCAACATTAGATGAAAATGGGAATCTTGTGTTCAGAGAATCTTTTTATACAAGTCAAGCGAATAACTCATACAGTTTTAGAGGTTATGACCCTGAGCCTATAACGTTTGTTATTTATGTGGAGGATAGGTGGGGTAATCAAACAGCTACTAGAAGCTTTGAGGTCACTCCTTTGGAGGATGTTTTTTTAGCTAAAGAATATTGGGCGATTCAATCAATGCCAGGCGATGAAAGTTTTAGTGAGTATGGATTTAGTGCAAATCAAATTTGGGATGGATACTGGAGTAATCAGTGGAATTGTGGTCATACAAATTTTTTACCGTTACCCCATCAATTAACCCTAGATTTAGGGCAAACAGCTAAACTAAATAGGTTTAAATTATATCAAAGGGGTGGCTCAGAGTTATATAAACACGGTAATCCCAAAAGATTTAAAATGTATGGAAGGGAAGATCTTAATGGGCTTCCAATATATGATCCTGATAATCCTGGAGGCGGGTGGATTTATTTGGGAGATTTTGAATCTTTTAAGCCTTCTGGCTTACCCCCAGGGTCAAATACAGCTGAGGATTATGAATTTCAGGACAATGGAGAAGATTTTGTTTTTGATTACGATGCTAGACAGCACGATATTAGATATATCAGACTAGTTAATGTTGAGTCATGGAATAACCAAATGGTAACAGTGATTGGTGAACTCTCATTCTGGGGCAGTGTAATAAATTAAATTATGAGGAAATTTTATTCTAATTCGTTATTATTTTTAGCAATACTTTTTGTGATTATTCACTCCTGTGGAGATATAGATTCTATTCATGAAGAGTATTTACAAGGGGAACAAGTGTATGCTGGAAAACTTGACACTCTAAAAATAAGACCTGGATATTACAGGGCTCAACTAGAAGGTCAAACCCAATTCCTTGGAAACTCAACACAAATTATAATTGAGTATGATGATGAGTTAGATATTTATGATATAAATGAAGGAAATATCAGTGATGGTATTTACAGTGTGATTTTACCTGGGCTAGATGAAGGGTCTTATGAGTTTGATGTCACTACACAAGATGATTTAGGAAATCTTTCAGTTACACAAACTGTAGCAGGTAGTGCGGTTGGTGATATATTTGTTTCTGACCAAGACCCAAGAGAATTAATTGATTTTACATTTGAAGATGATGGTACTTATGCTAACTTCTTTGGAAATGCACAATCAGAAAATGTAATTTTTACTTTAATTGATTATGAAAACGAATTAGATCAAATCGTTAGAGATACTGTGTTTTTTGAGGAAAATAGAAAAAAACTTAATCTTTTTAAACCTAACGGTAATTTAACAACAACATCCGTTATCCAATCTGGTTTACAGGGAATAGACTCAATTAATCTCAGCCCTCTAAATTATATCATGCCAGAACTACCTTACAATATTTTGAATAAAAACTTTATTAGGCTTGTTGGGATGCCAAGTGATAATCCTGGTACATATGATAATGCTAATCCTGATGAATACTTGTTTGACAATAACACCAATATTGAGGGTGATAATACTTACACATACTACTCTGGTCCCAATAGTCTACCAAGTCATTTTACAGTTGACCTTGGTGTGTTAACAGACTTAAGAAGAGTTGATATTAGCTCTATATCTCCTGAAATTGACAACGATTATAATCCAACATTGGTTCAGGTATGGGGAAGAGAAAATATCAATTTTGCTGAAACTAATACGAGTAGTGAAAATGATTTTATAAACTCAGGATGGGTGCTATTAGAAGAAGAGCAAATTATTTGGGGCGAATCAAATAGTACGAGCATTATTATGCCCAGTGGCTCATCCCCTAAAAGATTTATCAGAATCAGAACGATTTCTAGTGTAGGCAATCAAGGAGTAAAATATACAGAGTTAACTTTTTATGGGGAAAATATTGAGCCAGTAAATTTAGACAAGTCACAATTCTCAATGGTTAACATGCCTAGTGATAACCCTGGCACTTTTTACGGAGCTCAACCTGAGAATTATTTATTTGATAATAATTCCTTTTATTATGGTGACACTTATGGTTATCATTCTGGTGAAAATTCCATTCCTGGTCATTTTACGATTGATTTAGGAGTATCAACTTATTTAGCAAAAGCTATAATGGACTTTAGACCAACATTTGTTTTTTCTGGCAACAATCCAAATTTAGTTCAAATATGGGGTCGTGAAAACCTTGAAAATGCTGAAACAAGTCCTGTCTTTGAAAGTTCCGATAATTATGTAACATCTGCCCCAGTTTCTAGTGAATCTTTAACTGAAGCAGGATGGACCTTAATTCATACACAGGAGATGGATGGTCAAAATATAAATAATATTGAATTTGAAATTGATAATCTAGTAAAATCCAGATTCATTAGATTAAGATATGTAGATACCGTTGGAGGCAGTGCATGCCAATTTATTGAAATCGGGTTTTCAGGATTTGGAGTTTTCCCAATTGATTAAAGCTAACTTATGCGTGCTAAATTTATTATCCTTATTGTATTTATAGCCCAATTCAATTTTACAAGCGCACAACAATATTCTTCATTTGTAGATACCAAAATTGGTTCTAAGGGTGAAGGTTTAGCTTGTGGATATAATTTTGTGGGAGCAACTTATCCTTTTGGAATGGTACAATTTACCCCAACTTTTTTCTCACCACATAAAGGCTTTGTAATTACTCAGCTTAATGGTGCGGGATGTTCAAATTTGGGAAATTTTCCAATATTACCCATTAGTGGTATTGTCGAAAAATCACCAAATGACATGAATTCTTTTGAAAAATATGAAAAAGTTGAAATAGCAAAAGCAGGTCACCTATCATTAAAAATGAATGAAGATATCGATGTAGATTTGACTGTAACTAAAAGATCAGGAATTGGAAAATTTAATTTTAACAATTCAGAATATGGGACCCTTATAATTGGAACGGGCATAAACTCTTCTCCTCCTGAAAGTATAAAAGAAGCATTTGTAAAAATAACTTCCCCCTACAGCTGTGAAGGTTATACAAGGGGTGGGGATTTTTGTGGAACTGAATCAGATTATAAAATTTATTTTGCTGCTGAATTTGATAGGCCTTCAAAATTTAATGGGACTTGGAAGGGGAAAAAACTGTCCAATAAAAAAAGTAGTTATGGGAAAAATAGTGGAGCTTACTTCACTTTTGAAACAAATGAAATTGGTAAGATAGACTACAGAATAGCAATATCATTTGTTTCAATTGAGAATGCTAAAGAAAATTTAAAAAATGAAGAAAAACATTTAACATTTGAAGGTTATCAAAAAGAAACTTCAGCTGAATGGGATAAATACCTTTCAAAAATAAAAATCAAATCAAAAAATGAAGATAGAATAAAACAATTTTATACACATTTTTATCATTCGCTAATTCATCCAAATATAGTCAGCGATATTAATGGTGAGTATGTAGGGGCTGATTTAAAAATTCATAAAACCAAAGAAAGTCGAGAACAGTATAGTTCATTCAGTGTATGGGATACATATAGAACTCAGGGGCAATTAATTGCTATACTATTTCCCAAAAAAAGCAGCGATATGATGCAATCTCTTGTAGATTTTGCCGAACAAGCAGGAGGTTATGGAAGATGGATTTTAGCAAATATTGAAACAGGGATAATGCAAGGTGACCCTACTCCAATTTTGATATCTAATTCATTTGCATTTGGCGGGGATAACTTTGATATTAAATCTGCTTATCGATACATGAAAAAGGGGGCGCTAATTCCAAGGCAATATTCTCAAAAGCAGGAAATTCGACCTTATCTTGAAGAATACATTAATAATGGCCATACTTTTGCTTCCATGTCGCTTGAATATGCATCATCAGACTTTGCAATTGCACAGTTTGCATTAAACGCATTATCAAATAAAGAAGATTATAGGTATTTTAAAAACAGATCTCAAAATTGGAAAAACAACTATAATGTAAGAACAAAGTGGTTGAATTCTAAATTTCCAAACGGGGTCTGGAAAGATAAAACACACGACTGGCGAGAGGGTACTTATAAAAATTATTTTTGGATGGTTCCCCATAATTTAAATAAACTAATTGATACCATTGGAGGAGCAAGGTTTGCAGAGAAAAGGCTTGATTCTCTATTTGTTAAACTTGATGCTGAATACGAAGAAGATTGGTTTGCAGCTGGAAATGAACCAGATTTTCAGGTACCATGGATTTATAACTGGATAGACAAGCCTGAAAAGACCTCAAAAACAATTGAAAGAATATTAAATGAAATGTACAGTAGTGAAGAAGATGGACTTCCAGGAAATGACGATTTAGGTACGATGGGAGCTTGGTATGTTTTTGCATCTGTAGGACTTTACCCTATGATTCCAGGCGTTGGGGGTTTCTCTGTAAATATCCCTCAATTTAACTCTATTGATATTAGTCTCCCAAATGAAAAAACCTTAAAAATTAGAAAAAACGAATCAGAAAATTATTTCATAAATTCATTAAAATTTGACAGAATTCAACAAAATTCAACTTGGATTTCGTGGGATAAAATTAAAAATGGTGGGGTTTTAGATTTTAGTATTTCAGAAAATTATTCATCTAACTTAAATTTGATCAAACCACCTAGTTACAACTAAAAATGAAGAAAATGAAGAAAATTACCTATATAATATTTGCAATTATTTTTATCTCATGTGCAGCATTTTTCAAAAGTGATGAGAAACTAATCAATTATGTTGATCCATTTATTGGATCTGGAGGGCATGGACATGTATTTGTTGGGGCAAACGTTCCATTTGGTGGAGTGCAAGTTGGACCAACAAATTTTAATAAAGGTTGGGATTGGTCATCATCATATCACCATACCGACAGTATCGTAAAAGGCTTTTGTCATATAAATGTTAGTGGAACTGGTATGTCAGATCTTGGAGAATTAACTATAATGCCAGCAACAGGAGAATTAAAAACTGGTGCAGGAACACAGGAAAATCATATGGCCGGCTACTCATCCCTGTATAGAAAAAATAAAGAATTTGCCACTGCAGGATACTATAAGGTTCATTTAGAAAGATATGATATTGATGTTGAATTAACGGCAACTGAAAGAGTAGGTCTGCATAATTATATTTTTCCAGACGCTGAAAAATCTAGAATAATTATAGATCTAGGGGAAGGTAGTGCAGATAGGCCAACCGAAACATATTTAAAAAAAATTAACGACACTCTTTTTCAAGGACACAGATTCTCCTCCGGATGGGCAAGAGATCAAAGAGAGTATTTTAGTCTTATAATTTCTAAACCTGTTTCCGATTTTATTATTTATGACAGGCATAAAAAATTTAAAGGCATTGAAAGAAAAGGAGATTATGTAAAAGGATTTTTAGAATTTTCCACAGATAAAGATGAGAAGATTATGGTTAAAATGGGTATTTCTACTGTAAGCTCAAAAAATGCTTTGGAAAATATGATGATTGAATTACCGCATTGGGATTTTGACAGAGTTAAGAAAAATGCTGAGTGGAAATGGGAAAATGAATTGGCTAAAATTAAAATTAAAACCAAAGATAAAAAGAAGAAAAGGGTATTCTATACAGCAATGTATCACACCATGATTGCCCCAAATCTTTATCACGATTTGAATGGTGAATACAGAGGTACAGACAAGGTTGTATATAAGGATTCATCATTTACAAATTACACATTATTTTCACTTTGGGATACATATAGGGCTGCTCATCCACTTTATACCATAACACATCCTGAAAGGGTCAGTGATTTTGTTAATTCAATGATTAAAATTTATGAACACCAAGGCAAACTTCCGGTATGGCATCTTCGTGGTAATGAAACAAATACAATGCCCGGCTATAGCGGTATACCTGTAGTAATTGATGCAGCATTAAAAGGTTTTGATAATATAGATTTAGAAAAAGTTTTTGAAGCAGCTAAAGTGAGTGCTACAGGAGATTTTGAGCCTGGAGTTAAAGATTTGATGGAAAGAGGATATATTCCTGCTGACTATATGGTTGAGTCGGTGGCAAGTAGTATGGAATACGCTATAGGTGACTGGGGAATTGCACAATTAGCTAAGAAGCTAGGCAAGGAGGAAGATTATGAATATTTTATAAATCGATCTAAAGCTTATAAACAGTACTTTGATCCAGAAACTAGATTCATGAGAGGTAAGCTTTCCGACGGTTCTTGGAGAACACCATTTGACCCTATTTCAGCTGAGCATCGAGTGAATGATTATTGTGAAGGTAATGCATGGCAATACCTTTGGCTTGTGCCTCAAGATCCGGAAGGCTTAATTGAATTATTAGGTGGAGATGAAGAGTTCAATAAAAAATTAGATGAGTTATTTAGTATGTCTTCAGAATTAGGAGAGGAAGCTTCAATGGACATAACGGGATTAATTGGTCAGTATGCTCATGGGAATGAACCAAGTCACCACACTACTTACATGTATGCATATTCCGGTGAACATTATAAAATTGCTGATAAAGTTAGATTTATAAATAATGAATTATATACCGATCAACCCAACGGACTTTCTGGAAATGAGGATTGCGGGCAAATGTCAGCGTGGTATATATTATCTTCAATGGGGTTCTATCCAGTAAATCCATCCAACGGAGCATATGTTTTCGGATCACCCCTTTTTGATGAAGTAGTTTTGGATATTCCTGGACAAAAACAATTTAAAATTTCTGCTATAAACAATAGTGATAAAAATATTTATATTCAATCTATTTCACTTAATGGGGAGGAACATAAATATTCTTATATTACTCATAAAGAAATTTTAAAGGGCGGTGAACTTGAATTTACAATGGGACCAAAACCAAATAAAGATTTTGGTAAAGAAAAAAAATATAGACCTGAATCTATAGTCTATTGAAATGATAAAAAATCTGATATTATATTATCTAACTTTTGTTTTTTGTGGTTTTATTTACACGCAAACAAATGAAGACTATGTAAAATATGTGAACCCTTTAATTGGCACTGATACCTCTTTTGAGCTTTCAAATGGAAATACCTACCCAGCTATCGCTAGACCATGGGGTATGAATTTTTGGACACCACAAACTGGTAAAATGGGAGATGGATGGGCATATACTTATAAGTCTAATCAACTTGTTGGTTTTAAGCAAACTCATCAACCAAGTCCATGGATTAATGATTATGGTGCTTTTTCATTAATGCCGTCAGTTGGAAAATTATCAGTACTGGAAAATGATAGAAAATTAAAATTTAATCATGATAACGAAATAGTTGAGCCTCACTACTACTCAGTTATTCTTGATGAGATAAATACCAAAGTTGAGTTTACAGTAACTGAAAGGTCGTCGTTTTTTAAATTCAATTTTCCAAAATCAGAAAATTCAAATATCATAATTGATGCATTTTTTAAAAATTCTGAAATAAAAGTTATATCAGATGAAAATAAAATTATTGGAGTTGCAAAAAATAATTCTGGTGGAGTACCAGAAAATTTTGCTAATTATTTTGTAATTGAATTCAATCGTCCTTTTCAAAAATCAGGAGTTTGGGATGGGAAAGGAAATATTATTTCAAAAAATAAATTGAGTGGGAAACACGTAGGTGCATATGTTTCTTTTGACACTTCCAATAATGGATTAGTTGAGGCAAAAGTTTCATCTTCATTTATAAGTCATGAACAAGCTTGGATAAACCTCTATAGAGAACTCCCACAATCAAAAAAATTCCATGAGATTTTAGCTGAAGGACGTAAATCATGGAATAATGAATTATCAAAAATTAAAGTTAAGGCTGAAAACACGAAATATGGTTTATCTAATAAAATTAAATTTTACTCCTGCTTTTACAGAACAATATTATTCCCAAGACAATTTCATGAGTACAACATTGATGGAGAACAAATTCACTACAGTCCATATAATGGAGAAATCTTAAAAGGCCCACTTTATACTGATAATGGGTTTTGGGATACCTTCAGGGCAGTTTTTCCATTTTATACAATTTTATACCCTGAAAAGCTTGGGGAAATCATGCAGGGCATAATGGTAAATCCATATAAGGAAAGCGGATGGCTTCCAGAGTGGTCTAGTCCAGGACACAGAGATTGTATGATTGGATCAAATTCAGCGTCTATCATTGCAGAAGCTTTTCTAAAAGGAATAAAAAATTTTGATATTGACACGGCTTATGATGGGATTATAAATAGCTCAGAGAATGAAGGGCCAGTAAGCTCAGTTGGTAGAAAAGGAGCTTTTGAATATAATAATTTAGGCTATATCCCATTTGACTCTTCAATAAATGAAAATGTGGCTAGGACATTAGAATATGCATATAATGATTTTTCGATATGGAAATTGGCAGTTGAATTAGGTCGCCCAAAAAGTGAAATTGAGTTATTTGAAAATAGAGCAAATAATTATAAAAATGTTTTTGATTCATCTACAAATTTTATGAGAGGCAAATTGAAAAACGGTAATTTTCAGTCTCCATTCATTCCTGATGCATGGGGTGGAGCATTTACCGAGGGAAGTTCATGGCATTACACATGGTCTGTTTTGCATGACCCTCAAGGTCTAATTAATTTAATGGGGGGTAGAAAGGATTTTGTTAAAAAACTCGATGAAGTATTTACATCTGAACCCACGTCTGATTTTTCTTATTATGGATTTAAAATTCACGAAATTTTAGAAATGGAATTACTAAATATGGGGCAGTATGCACATGGCAACCAACCTATTCAACATGCAATTTATTTTTACAATTATGCTCAGGAGCCATGGAAAACCCAAGAAAAAATAAGATATGTTCTGGACAATTTGTACGGTGCCAAAGCAGATGGATATTGCGGAGACGAGGATAACGGTCAGACCTCAGCATGGTTTTTATTTTCATCACTAGGATTTTATCCAGTTGCGCCAGTAACAATGGAATATATAATTGGTAGTCCACTATTTAAGTATGTAGAAATTTCATTACCTAATGGTAAAAAGTTTATTATTGATTCAGCTGAAAATAGTAATGAAAATATTTATGTTAATAATGTAAAACTTAATGAAAAATATTATAATAAAAACTGGTTACATCACGATGATCTAACAAGGGGTGGGAAACTAATTTTTAATATGAAAAATACACCAAACTTTGATTGGGGTTCTTCTAAAAGTAGTATCCCCTATTCAATGTCAAATGAATAATTTGTCGGGATGACAGGATTTGAACCTGCGACCCCACGGCCCCCAGCCGTGTGCGCTAACCGGACTACGCCACATCCCGATTTGGCAAATATAAATTATATGTTATGAATAAAAAGTTAAATGTAAAAAATATAAAACAGCGTGAAGTAGTGCCTGGCTTTCTCGGTAGATTTGTAAATGGTGAGAATATAACATGGGCATTTTGGGAAATAAAGAAAGACTCATCAATCCCTGACCATTTTCATATTCATGAGCAAATCATGCATGTAATAAGTGGGGATTTTGAATTTACCATTAATGGATTAACTAGTGTATTTTCAGAAGGTGATACTATTGTTATTCCCTCTAATATACCGCACAGAGGAAAAGCTTTAACAAATTGTAAAATTATGGATGTTTTTAGTCCAAAAAGAGAAGAATATAAATGAAAATAAATTTAAAAGACAAAAAAGCGCTTATTGGTGGAAGCAGTAAAGGATTGGGTTATGCCGTTGCAAAGCAATTAGCTGATTGTGGGGCTATAGTTACAATGGTTTCAAGAAATGAACCTTTATTAAAAAAGAAAATTATTGAGTTAAAAAAACTGACAGGAAATGATCATAATTATATTCTAGTTGATTACAATAACACAAAAAAATATAAAGAAATAATTAATGATTTTTTTAAAACTAACTCTGTTGACATATTAATAAATAACACTCAAGGCCCTCCTGCAGGTGACGTACTTAGTGTTTCTGAATTAGATTATGAAAATACATTTAATTTACTATTTCAAAATACTATCAATACATCAATGGCGGCATTAAAAGGAATGAAAAAAAATGGTTGGGGTAGAATTATTAATATGACTTCCGTTTCTGTAAAAGAGCCTTTATCATACCTTGCTCTTTCAAATACTATAAGATCTGCTGTAACGAGTTGGGGTAAAACATTATCAATAGAGTCGGGTAAATACAATATAACTGTCAATAACGTTCTCACTGGTTTCTTTAATACTGAAAGGTTGAATCAGTTAAACGAAGAAAAAGCAAAAAAATTTAATGTAGAGACAAGTGAGGTATTTAAAAAAATGTCAGAAATGGTTCCCTTAAAAAGGATTGGTGAGCCTGAAGAATTCGCATATTTAATAGCCTTTTTATCCTCAGAATATTCAAGTTATATTAACGGCGCAAATATACCTATAGACGGGGGGTTACTAAAATCAATGTAAAGACTACTCTAAAATTACAGTTCTTTCAGATGGGTTAAAAGGGTTGTCAATTAAATTTCCTGATGCATCAATCAATTCAAGTTTAATTTTTACTTCACCTTTTGATAAGCCCTCAATATAATAAGGAACCCATTCATCAATTATAAATTCTTTGCCTTGAATTGTTGCTCTTACCTTATTTCCATAAGCTGAGATTTCAGTGTTTATTAAGTAAAAATCAAGTAATAATTTTTCAGTATCTGATCCCTTGTAAGTTCCTTTAGGCCTACTATAAAATAAAAACTCATTATTTAAATCAATCTTTTGTTCACCCAATTGAGTTAGTATAAATGCATTTTTATTTTTTACGGATTCATGATATGATCTAGATAAAAACGCTAGAATAACGTTACTGTCACCTTCAAGTTTTTTGGAAAATGTTTCATTATAATGAGCCGAATAAGGATCATTGTTTACAATGAAATGTATATGCTGACCTTTTGCAGAATTGGCTAGACTATATTCAAAATCTTTTAAAGTCTGAAGGCCAAGTTGATACTGATCCACATTAAATGAAAACTCGTATCCATCCTCAGTAATAATTGGTTCTTCTAAACTAAGTTTTGCATTTACATATTCAGGTGAACCTGAAACCTTTGTAATAGTAATTTCTGTTTGATTCTTACACGATGTAAACAGAATAAGAAGTAACAAAGTAATATATTTTTTCATATTATAAATCTAAAAAGAATGTATAAAAAAAAGCACCCATTGGGTGCTTTTTTTAAAGAAATTTTACAAATTATTCCGTATCCTCTGTATTTGGTACATCCAATTGATATACATAAAATAGATCAACTAGACCATCAACTATTCTTGCATCAATCATTTGTGCTTTTCTTACTTCTTTGCCTTCTTCAATAAGATCAACCCAATGTCCAGCGATTACCCAAGACTCGTCTTTACTTACCGCCTTGTATGGCATAGCCCAATATATTTCCCACTTAGGTTCACTTGCTTCAAACCATACTTTCAAGAAATCATTATGAGCTTGTTTGCCCACAGTCTTTGCCCCATCTGGACCGGTTATCGAAATGGAATCGGAGTTTAAAGACATAATTGCCTCTAAATCCCTATTATTGTGTGCATCAATATAATTGACCCATACATCGGTCACATCATCTGATCCAGTTATATATTTTTCACCAGGTTGAGCTGCGAAAAACCCCGCCCCCACCTGTTCCACAGGTGAATTACAAGCTGTAAATATTACAGCCATTATTAAAATAAATAGTTTTTTCATGTTTTAAGTATTTAATTAGTATTTGATTTATTCTTTATTGTCTCTTCCAATTATTTTGTAGAAAGTATCAGCATCAAATTCATTTCCATAAAGCAATGTAGAGAATCTTTGAATCTCTGCAGCAATTTGAATTGCAGCTTTGATTTCCTCATCATTTGCTCCAGCCTTTTTAGCAAATTCAATTTGTGCAGCAATACAATACTCGCATCTAATTGCAGCGGAGACAGCAATAGCAACTAATCTTCCTTCTTTAACATTAATTGGGCTTTCATCAGACCACAGCATATTAAACTCCTCAAAGTATTCAGCAGCCTCTTCAGCCATAAATTCTGGATACATTACATTCCAAGGAGCTTCTTTTTTTTCTTGTTCCTGACTGAAACACAATGATGAAATCAAGAAACATATTAAGGTTAATCTTTTCATATTCATAGTTTTAAGTTGAGTTTACAATATAATAAATTCATTTAAAATTTAATATTAAATCTTTTTCAAAAAAAACACCCCATTAAGGGGTGTTTCGTAAAGTGGAAATATTAAATAGTTTAGGGTAATACGACTGCATCAATTGCGTGTATAATTCCATTGTCTGCCTGAATATCAACTGCAACAATGTTGCTAGTGCGTCCATTATTATCAATTAGCATCCCTTGTCCATTATCTGCAAAATTAAAAGTTAAATTTCCTTCGCCAGGGGCATATTGGTCCAGAAGTGTTATTAATATTGTGCCATTGAATAGATTTGATGAGCGTTGGTTTAAGTTACCCAAAACATGATATGTTAAAATAGCTGACAATGTTGGCTCATCAATATCATTTAAACTTGTTACTTCAAGTTCTTCAATTAAATTTTGGAATGCATTGTTTACAGGTGCGAAAACTGTTAGAGGAGCAGGGACAAATCCCATTGGCGTACTTAGGAGCTCGACAAAAGATTGAGTCAAGTCCTCACGGGTTAATGCCTGAACAAGGTTTTCAAAATTGGGGTCAGCAAGTGCAAAAGTCACTACAGAAGGTAGCCCTATCACCTGATCTACTATGTGAACAACTCCATTACTCGCGATAATATCAGCTGATGTAACGGTTGAAGTTCCATTAAACTTAACACCATTATCTACGTTGACATAAATTGACATATTTGAATCTGATGCTGAACTTACTGCAAGTGATGAGGCATAACCATTACTTAGCATATTAGATTCAAATCTTCCTATAATTACGTGATTAAGCAAAACATTTGATAGAATATCTAGTGGTATATCGTCCAAGCTTGTTGCATCAATACTATTTAAAAAGCTGTCAAATGCTTCATTGCTTGGTGCTAAAACTGTGAAAGCTCCAGGTGAGCTTAAAACATCTTCTAGACCTGTAAGCTGTAATGCAGAAACAAGTGTGCTAAGGTTTTCGTTCTGAGATGATAGATCAACTACTGATGATCCTGCACAGCAAAGGTCAATTTCATTATCATCATCACATGAGGTTATGGTTATAGATAAAGAAAAAAGTAGTAAAATCTTAAAATAAATTTTCATAATATGATTTAGAATTCAATGATTTTCAAATCCCATGCCAAAATGAAAAATAAATTTGATATTGATGATTAATTTTTAATTATTGATCTAACTTGAGCTCTATTTATTTTACCGTTTTTTTTAGGAAAATTCTTAATTGCCAGAACTTCTTTTGGAACCTCATATTTTTCCAAACAATTAAATGCGTTTGGATAATTGGAAGGAATATTTCTTTTGAAAACTAAAACGACCCGCTCACCAAGTCTATCATCATCAATAGAACTTATTACAAAATCACTCTTGAAATACTTTGACAATTTTTTTTCTACTAATTCAGGATTAATTTTAACTCCACCAGAATTAATTATAAAATCTTTTCTGCCAATAAGAATAAATTTATTTTTTTCTTTTAGCTTAACAATATCATTGGTTTGGATGAAATCAACAGATAAGTGATTTGGCTCAATAAATAAACAACTTTCCCTTTGGCTGATTGATACCCCAGGCAATGCAGTAAATTCATTATGACCTTTGGAAAGATTTCGAATAGCGATATGAGTTACAGTTTCTGTCATCCCATATGTTTCGAAAACATTTGCGTTCATATTTAAAATTTTCTGTTTCAAATTATCATTAACAGAACTACCGCCAACCAAAACTGTTTTGATATAATTTATGTCAGAGATTGAATTGTTTAACTGCATTGGAGTTAAAGCGATCAAATCATATTTTTTTTTAATTTTTTTAATGGGTGAGCTAATCTCCGGAAATAGATATAGATCAAGACCTAAAACTAATGCTCTTACCAACATCATCTTACCTGCAATATATTTAACCGGTAAGCAATTAATAACTCTATCTCCAGGTTTTAGGTTAAAATATTGCCCAGTTAACTTAGACGAGGAAATTAGATCAATCTTATGTAATTTGATTTCTTTGGGGTTCCCTGTCGTTCCTGACGTTTTAGCTAAAATATAGTCCTTTTCATTAAACCAGGAAGTCAAAAAATTGTAATAATCTATGTTATCTTTTAAACTTTCAATGAGGTCATTTGAAGAATACAATTCTCCAGAAAACTTAAAATCTTTATGTATGAGATTATTTACCAATTTTTTTAAAAAAGTTTAAATCCCAAGATTTGTTTTGATTCAAAAAAATGGTCTCACCAGACATTTCTAGCTGTGATTCTACATTGTTTTTAAATAGCATTCCGGTACCAAGCCCTTGCCTTAGGTCATTATTTTTTGTGTATACCCATTGAGCTATAGCATTTAACCCAACATCGCTTTCAAGTGCACTCGTTGCCCACCATTTTATATTTTTTTCTTTAATTAGCTCAATCCATTTTTCACACTCCTTAAAACCACCAATTAAACTTGGTTTTAATATCAAATAATCCGGATTAATAGTTTCTATTAGATTATTTCTGTCAGCAGAGTTAATGCCAATTAGCTCTTCGTCCAAAGCAATAGGAATAGGAGATAATTCACATAAATTTGCGATCTCTTGCCACTGATTTCTTTTAATTGGCTGTTCGATAGAATGAATTGAGAATTCACTAAGCTTGTTTAATTTAATAAGGGCATCTTTCGTCTCAAATGCGCCATTTGCATCCAATCTGATTTCTAAATCCCGATCAGAAAAATCGTCCCTAATCCTTTTTATTAATTCTATTTCAGTGTCAAACTCCAATGCGCCTACTTTGATTTTTATACAGGAAAAGCCATCTTTAATTTTTTGTGTGATTTGAGATTGCATGTGCTTAATGTCCCCCATCCAAACTAAGCCGTTGATTTTAATACTATCCTTAGAGTTCGAAAAATCTGAATCAAATAATTTGAAAGATTTGTCAAATGATAAAAAATCTTTTTGTGCAGTTTCTAATGCAAATTTTACGGCTGGATATTCGTCAAATTCTTCTATTACTAAACTTTGATCTGATGAAATTATTTGACAAGCGTAGTTTAGCTTTGACTCTATATTATTGAGTTTATCTAAACTCAAGCCTGGAATAATACTACATTCACCAACCCCTATTTTATTTTGATCTTTTATAACCAAATACCAACTAGGTTTTTGATATAAAATATCTCTTGATGTTTTGCTTGGAACATTAAATTCTAAATTATGTTTAAAAAAATATGCTTTCATAGATCAAAAAAATTGACATAAATATTGAGAAGATAAAGGTTGAAATAGCAAGTTGTTTTAACAAAGGTTTAAACTCAATTGGATTTTTTGCCTGGCTCACTTTAAACAAATGAAATACCAACGGAATAATGCCAATAATAATAAAAATATAGTTATTAGAGGTTTTAAAATTTAAAGTAAATAATATAATTAAGATTATGGAAAATACTATTAAAAAATTATGATAAAATCTAGCATTACGAAATCCAATTCTGGTTGGAATTGTTTTTTTATTCATTTTAGAATCATTTTCAATATCTCTTATATTATTTAGATTTAATACCCCAACACATAATAATCCTACAATAGATCCTAAAATAAATACTTCATAGTTGAAAAGTTTTGTCTGCAAAAAGTATGACCCAAATACACTAAGCAGCCCAAAAAAAATAAAAACAAAAATATCTCCAAATCCATAATAACCGTAAGGATTTCTTCCCATTGTATACCTAATAGCGGCAAGTATTGAGGAAATAGATAGAAAAAGAAAAATTACAATTAATAGATAATCATTTTCAAATGAATACTTAATAAGTGAATATGATAATGTGATGGATATAAATACATTTAAAAAAATACCTCTCCTAAGTTCCTTAATCGAAAGATTACCAGAGGCTATAACTCTCTTAGGACCAATTCTTTGCATATCAGTTCCAAGAATTCCATCTCCATAGTCGTTTGCGAAATTTGACAATATCTGAAAAGAGATTGCCGTTAATATAGAAAGGGTAAAAATTGTATTATCGAAACTATAACTGTAGAATGCATAAAATGATCCTAATAAAATTCCAGAGATTGATAATGGGAGAGTTTCAATTCTTGCAGCTTGAATCCAATATTTAACTTTTTTTAGATAGTAAAATTTCAAAAAATTTAATTTACTGTTTTAGGGGAATTTAGGGTATTTTCTGAAATTAGGGTCTCTTTTTTCTAAAAAAGCCTCCTTACCTTCCTGTGCTTCTTCGGTTAAATAATATAATAACGTTGCATCACCTGCAAGTTGCATTAAGCCGTGCTGGCCATCAAGCTCTGCATTTAAGCTTCTCTTAATCATTCTTAATGCCAAAGGACTTCTCTTTTGCATTAATGCAGACCATTCTAAAACAGTTTCCTCTAGCTTTTCAAATGGAACAACTTTATTTACCATTCCCATTTCTAAAGCTTCATGAGCTGAATATTGTTTGCATAAAAACCATATTTCTCTTGCTTTCTTCTGACCAACATGTCTTGCTAAATAAGATGACCCAAATCCTCCGTCGAAACTACCAACTTTAGGACCAGTTTGACCAAAAATTGCATTATCACTAGCAATTGTCAAATCACAAATTACATGTAAAACATGTCCGCCTCCTATTGCATATCCATTAACCATTGCAATTACTGGTTTTGGTAGCTCTCTGATTTTTTTGTGAAGATCTAACACATTTAATCTTGGCACTCCATCATCACCAATGTATCCACCTGTCCCCTTAACATTTTGATCGCCTCCACTGCAAAAAGCTTTTTCACCTGTTCCGGTAATAACAACAATATCAATGTCATTTTTTTCTCTACAAATTTCAAACGCATCTAGCATTTCTGTATTGGTTTCAGGTCTAAAGGCATTGTAAACTTTTGGTCTATTGATTGTTACTTTTGCAACACCATTATAAATTTCAAAGTTTATATCATTGTATTTCTTTATTTCTTTCCAAACTACTTTCATCGTAATATTTTTATGTTAAGGCTTTGACAAATATCTAAAATAATCCTTTAATATTTTTGCACTTTTTATACCAGATGTTTTTATTTCTAAAATCTTGGGTTTTTTAGAATTTTTAAAAAATGTTCTTAAAACTAAATTGAGTCCAAACTTGGTGGAAACCCTTGTATATTTAAGCTTAAACATTTTGGCTATCGACCTGGCTGATAAATTGTGTTTAGTTTCAATAAATTCTGAGAAAAGATTATCTTCTTTAAAACCAGGTAAAATTTTAAAAATTCCACCTCCACCATTATTTATAATAATAATCCTAAAACTTGCTGGTATATACTTATTCCACAAAGCATTAATGTCATAAAAAAAACTAAGATCTCCAGTAATTAAAACTACAGGTAAATCGCTATTGACTGAGCTGCCAATTGCTGTTGATGTGCTACCATCTATCCCGCTAGTTCCACGATTGGCAAACATGTGATTTTTATTCTTCAAATCAAATAATTGAAAATATCTTACAGGCGTACTATTAGCTACTTGAATATCATATTTTTTAGGAATCAAATTTGATAACATTTCAAAAACCTTTAAATCTGAGAAGTTGGCAACCCTCATGTATTTGTTATGAAGCTCTAGTTTAGAGCGATTTATATCTTGCCAGAAATTATGGTAATTTGAATCAATTTTTTTAAAATCAATATTTTCAAAAAATTGGTTTGGATGAAGCTCTAAATGATCAACTCCTGAGTAAAATGAATCTTTTGATATATTATTTCCTATATGAAAATGTTTTCTGGATTTATAATTTCTTAAGAATGATTTTATCTTTTTAGAGATAACCATACCCCCTATGGATATTATTAAGTCTGGACTCAAATCTTCAAACAAAAAGTCAGAGTTTGATTGAATTTCAATCGGCCCAATTAATCTATCAATATTAGAAATAAAATTATCATCAAACACATTAGATGTATGTTCTTTCAATACTACAATTGAAGGGAATGAATTAATTTTAGCGATAGATTTATCAGAAAAAATATCATAATCTGAAACGCCAATTAGTATTAATATTTTTTTTGATTTATAAATTTGGCTGTAGTAGCTATTAGAATTTTCTAGAGCTTTAGCTTTATTTTGTTTTCTTACAGTCTTAATTTTAATTGACGGAGTATTTACAAAATCGTACAAAGGCTCTTCCATTGGAACATTTAAATGAACTGGCTGCATTTTATTGATTGAAAGATCAAATGCTTTCTCTATCATTTTTTCATTACTGGCCTGTATTGATTTTTGTAGTTTTTCGAGCTTTGAAGAATCATATTTCTGGTCAATTATTTTTTGAGAATTACTTTTAATTATCTCTTCGGTAGCATGAATACAATCCTGACTTAATGTTTCTGAGTAAAGTATATTTTTTTTAAATACCTCTGATTGATTTATAGTTTGACCATCACCAATATTGATTTTATATTTTGGTCTATCAGCTGATAAAATTATTAATGGGATTTCGCTATAGAAGCCCTCAGCAACAGCGGGATAATAATTTAAAAGGGCTGATCCAGATGTGCATATTAATATTGTAGGTTTTTTAGATTTTTGTGATAAACCAAGAGCAAAGAAAGCGGCTGATCTTTCATCAACTATACTGTAGCAATTAAATTTTTCGTTTGATGCAAACCCAATTGCTAAAGGTACATTTCTAGATCCTGGTGAAATTACGACATCAAAAAGTCTAAAATTTATACATGATAAAATTAATGATTGAGCTACAGGAATTATAGGATATTTCATCTTACACAAAGTTACTAAATATATATTTTAACCCTTATGAAATATACCAAGCATTGTTTGAGACTTATTTAAAATTTCATGCCACTCATCAACTGCATTACTATCATTAGTAATTCCACCACCAACATAAATAGTTAACTCATCATCAACTATTTTAGCACACCTAATATTGACATAAATATCACATGATTTACTTTCTAGCAATCCTAGGAATCCCGTGTAGAATGATCTGTCATAATCCTCTTTTCTGATAATATATGATATTGCCATTTTTTTTGGCATACCGGCAACTGCAGGAGTTGGATGTAATAACTTGATTAAATCTGTTGAAGACTTATTTGTCTTTGCCTTAATAACGGATTTTAGATGATAAATATTTCCGGCCTTTACAGTTTGTAAAGCACCTGCTTCAATATTTTTACAATCTTTATTTAAATCCTTAACTATTTTATCTTCAACAATTTTCTGTTCTCTGAATTCCTTATCTGTCCAGCTTTGATTCAGCTTTTTTTTAGTTGCAGCCAAAGCAAAAGTTGTAACTGTTCCGTTATTTAAGTTTATCAGTTTTTCCGGCGAAGCACCAACCCAAGTTCCAATTTTTGGATGATAAAATAAATAGCAAAAGGCACCATGATTTTGTTGTAGTAAACGTTCAAAGTATTTAATTGGTGATTTAGATTTTAATTTTAGATTGAATGATGATGAACAAACAACTTTTTCTAAACTTGAATTTTTTATTTCAGCAATTGCATTTTTAATTAATTTAATGTGCAAGTTTTTTTTTGATTTAAAATCCTTTACATCATAATGAGTGTTTTGATTTTTATTTAACTTTAATTGAAATTGGGTTTCTATTGTTATTTTTGGCGTTAATAGATATCCATTTAAATTTGAATTAAAAGGCATAAATATAAATCCTCTTTTACCAAGCATGTCAGAAATTTGACCATCAATAACATCGCCCTGTTGACAAACTATCTTGTTATGACTCGGCTTTTTAAAAACAACAAATGATTCATTGTTTTTTAAAAAAAAATTCAACTCGTTAAAAAACTTAAATTTAGAAATCATTTTGTAGCAATATATATAGTTGAAGATCCAAATAACTTTGGCTTAATTTGAACTTGTCTAAACCCAACAGATTTTAAAATATCTTTAAACTTAGTGCCTGATGGAAATAATTCAGCAGAGTTTAGCAAATAGTTATATGCTGATTTATCTTTTGAAAAAATCATTGCCATAGTTGGTATATAAGTTCTTGTGAAAATGGAGTAAAATAATTTAATAATTCTATTTTCTGGAACAGAAGTTTCAAGTATAATAAGAGTTCCTTTTGCATTTAAGACTCTAAAGCTCTCACTTAGTCCCTTCTCTAAATCTTGAAAATTTCTAACACCAAACCCAATAGTTACAAGGTCAAAATAATTGTCTTTGAAATTTAAGTTTTCAGCATCTCCTGATTCTAACCTAACTGATTTGCCTAATTTCATTTTTATAATTTTTTCACGACCAACATTTAACATTTGCTCAGAAATATCCACACCAATGACTTCACAATTTGAAATAGCCCCAAGATTAATTGCAATGTCAGCGGTTCCAGTTGCAATATCAAGAGCAGTTTGTGGTTTAAGTTTTTTAGCAATATTTAAAATATTTTTCTTCCATCTTTTGTGACTGTTAAAAGTCATAATTGCATTGAGTAAATCATATTCAAAAGATATTGAATCAAACATTTTTTGAACTTGATTTTTTTTAGGACTTTGTGATTTTTGATTTGGTTTCAAAACAAATATTTTGGCTCTGCAAATTTAAATAATAAATACAGATTAACTTTAATATTAAATTAACAATAATCATGCTCAAAACCAGAGATTAGAAACTAGATTTGTAAAAAAAATAATAATGAGACATTCTTTAGTTTTAATATATATCTTTTTTTTCAGCCAGGCGTTCGGTCAAGATGTTCAACAAGTTGAAGTTTTAAAAAATGATAAACAAGTCACAGAGTTATTTGATGAAATTGGAGATTCAGAAATAAAACTTGATGTAATTGATTTTTTAACTCAGCCTGCTCTGAATATTGGATATGAAATAATAAATGATTCTTATTCATCTTATGGAGCTGAAGTTTTTTTAAACTTTAATGATAATAACTTATCAAGGTCATGGTCTGAAAAATTTTCGTTGAATCCTTTTTACAGATTTTATTTTTTAAATAAAACAGATTTTGGTGGGGAGGGATATTTTGCCGAAGTATTTATAAAATTTGCAAATATTGAATATGACAGAAACACCTACTTTTATGATCCAATGCCGAATGAGCCATATTCAACTACTGAAGAAATAAAAGGCTGGGACATTGCTCCTGGAGTTGGAGTTGGAAGAAAATGGGTTAACAAAAAGGGATGGACTTTTGAGTATATGTTAGGATTTGGAAGATATCTTTTTGCCAGTAGCAAAAATGATGACATTCCTGACGGAGGTAGTGTAAGTGACTACAGGCCTGAAGCAACTTTCAAAGGGGGTATTTCGATTGGAAAGAGATTTTAACAGATACGAAATAAGCTATGCGTGCATAGTAATTATATAAAAAAGTAATAAAATCACTTTTTTGGTTTTAATTAGGAAATATTAATTGAATTAAATGCAGTAGGGAGACCTATGCAAGTGTTACGTTTGTAGCAGCTTTTCCTTTTCTACCTTCTCCTTCTTCATATTCAACTTGATCGCCTTCTTTAATAGTTTGGTTACCAAGTGCTGAATAATGAACAAAAAGGTCTTCTCCTGTTTCGTCGTTTGTAATGAACCCATAACCTTTAGATTCATTGAAAAATTTTACTGTTCCTTTCATTGTAAATTATAAATTTCAGCAAATGTAATCTATATTATTAAAAAAAAAACCTTTTCGCTTAAAAATTTTATTTTTTGTAGTTATCATATAGGTATAGAGGCATTGATAATGAAAAGCCGACTAAAAACAATGAAAGCATATATTTAATAAAATATTTAAGTTGAATTTTCTTATTTGAAAACTGATAAATAATAAAAGACATATATGCTGTTGCTGCAACTGTGATATCCATAGTAATCATTGATATTGCATGGTTGGAATATATATTACTCCAAAATCCACTCATCGACCAATTGTTTTCAAGCAAAAAATGGTATAGCTGATAATAGGGTAAAACTACACCAAGAATACAAAGGACTAAAAATAATTTTTTCATAGTGTTTAATTAATAATTATTTGTGAATTTAATGAATCATCCCATTCTTTGTCATAATATTGTAATATAAAATTCGGTTTTATGTTGGAAGAATATTTCGATTGTCCATACTGCTGGGAAAATCAATTAAAAATGGTAGATCCGTCAATAAGAAATCAAAATTTTATTGAGGACTGTGAAGTTTGCTGTAATCCTATTGATTTTCAGATTTCTATCGAAAACAATGAGGTTATTTTAATTCAACCTGAAAAAATAGATCAATAAATTTTAAATATGTCAAATACAAAAAAGCTAGACTTAATTATTTGGGGAGCATCAGGCTTTACAGGTCAACTTGTTAGTCAATATATAAATAAAACCTACTCAAGCACGGATCTTAAATGGGGAATTGCAGGGAGAAATAAAGAAAAAATATTGTCCATTGCCAATAAATTAAATATAAATGATGAAAGAATTTTTATCGCTGATAGCAATAATATTGAAAGCCTTATTAAACTTACTTCAAAAGCAAAAGTAATTTGTACAACAGTTGGGCCCTATGCAAAATTGGGAACTAATCTTATTGAGGCTTGTATTAGCTCGAAAACAGATTATTGTGATATTACAGGTGAAACCCAATGGATAAGAAGAATTATTGATAAGTACCATAAATTGGCGGAGGAAAAGAATATTAAAATAATTAATTCTTGTGGCTTCGACTCTATTCCTTCTGATATGGGTGTTTATTATTCTCAAAAAAGAATTTTTGAAAAAACAGGACAGTATGCTAGCATAATAAATATGCGAGTGGCAGGGGCTAAAGGTGGAATAAGTGGTGGCACTTACAATAGCCTGTCTAATGTTTTGGAAGAAGCACGTGTAGATAAAGATGTACGAAAAACCTTGACAAACCCTTATGGCCTAAATCCAGTTGGCAAACAATTTGGTCCTGACAAGCAAGATTTACAAAAAGTAATTTTTGATAAAATATCTAAGTCATGGATTGCTCCGTTTGTCATGGCAGGAATAAATACAAAAATTGTAAGAAGAAGTCATGCATTAATAGACTTTAAATATGGCTCAGACTTTTCTTATGATGAAGCAACACTTACTGGCAGAGGAGTTTCGGGTCAAATAAAAGGCTACATTAGTTTGATACCAATCTTTTTAGCAACAAGAAAAAAAGGAAGTGCAATAAAAAATTTGGTTGACTATATTTTACCAAAGTCAGGCGAAGGACCCTCTGAAACAAAGAGAATAAACGGATTTTATAATCTTCGATTTTATCTAACTGTTGGAAATAGAACTTATTTAAGCAAAGTAGTTGGGGATATGGATCCTGGGTATGGCTCTACTTCAAAAATGTTAGCTGAAAGTGCAGTTTGTTTAGCTTTAGATAATACTCCAGAAACTTACGGTATACTAACTCCTTCTGTAGGATTAGGAGATTCTCTTTTAATAAGACTGCAAGAAAATGCAGGGTTAACTTTTGAAATTAATATTTAAGGAATTTTTCTTAGAAAAACAGCTTTATTTAATACTTGATTTTTTTCCTTAAGAAATATCATACCATTTTCCAATACCCATACATTATTTTCTGAACCAATATTTATTTTTTTATTTAATGAATCATCAATTAAAATTTCATCATTAATTAGTTTCCATTTGATTTCCTCCTCTTCCTGATAATCTAAAAAATCAAATGTTAATACTGCAACATCATCTTTTTTAAATTCTATATACATATCTGCTGAATTAAGAATATCCTCTGCAAAACCCGATGCTAACTGTGCAGCCATTTTCTCAAACATGTCTAACTCTTTAATTTCCTCCTTTAATAATTGCTTAACTTTAATTTTAATTTCCCATTCTCCTATAATGTCAGAGTGTTTAATCTCATTCTGTGAAAAAGAGGTTGAAACTATAAGTATTAAAAAATAAAAAATCTTCATCTTTTTTAGCTGATTAAAATTTTAGGTGTCTTACCGTATTTGTGCCGTCGTATTTAATAATCTCATTAAGAGATGCTATACCTAGTTCAAGATGGTTTTTATCATATAATTTTGAATTCTTATCGTCTTCAATTTTGGTTTTGATTCCATCAGGAACCATAGGCTGGTCTGTTACCAAAAGTAAAGCACCGGTAGGAATTCTATTGTGGAAGCCTACCGTAAAAAGCGTCGCTGTCTCCATATCTATTGAATAGGCTCTTACCTTCTTTAAATATTTTTTAAATTTTAAATCAAACTCCCAAACCCTTCTATTTGTTGTAAAGATTGTTCCTGTCCAATAGTCGGTTTTCTTATATTTTAAAGCTGAAGAAATTGCTCTTTGTAAAGAAAATGAAGGCATAGCTGGGACTTCAATTGGGAAGTAGTCATTTGATGTCCCCTCTCCTCTTATTGCGCCAATTGGTAAAATATAATCACCAATTTTAATTCTATTTTTTAATCCTCCACATTTACCAAGAAACAATACTGCCTTAGGCGTTAATGCAGTCAATAAATCCATTACAGTTGCTGCATTTGGACTACCCATACCAAAATTTATTATAGTAATATTATTATGAGTAGAAGATGGCATGTTCTTATCAGATCCATTAACCTCAACGTTATTAAGAGAGGCAAATTCATCAACGTATTTCTGAAAATTAGTCAATAATATATATTCTCCAAAATTGGTAATTTCTACACCGGTATACCTAGAAATCCAATCCTTAACTATTTCTTTCTTTGTTTTCATATTGTAAAGTTAGTAAATAAAAAAAACCCCGACGAACGGAGTTTTTTCAATCTACAAAAATTAAAATCTAATTTGCTTGTGGAATTCCTTGTGAATTTGTTCTTGGGGACCAATGAGAATGCATTACCTTCCATTTGCCATTTTCATTAACCCATGTTTGAGAAGCCCTTGTTGCATAAGCAACATTTTGCTCTCCATCATCAAAATTAATAAGCCCATCTGCATCAAAAGTTATAACCGCTGTGTTCATGTCAGAAGACATGAAAACCTGATGATTAGACATTTCAAATGTGTCAAAATCCCAACCTCTAACAGTGTTTACCTCTTCTTTACTTTGAACAGTCAAAACCGATCCGTTTGAATTATATATTGTTGTTCCAAGCTCAGATGAAACCCACTCACTTGCCGTGTCCCAATCGCGCGCAATATATGCTGATTGAAAATCATTTGACATAGCTGTTATATCTGCAAAAAGTTGATCAGCATCAACAGCTGGTGCAGTTTCTGTTGGATTAGAACAAGAAAAGGTTACCAAAATTGAAAGTAAAAAAATAATTTTTTTCATGTTTATAATATTTAATTGAAACATTATAACTGAAAAAAGAAAGGTTTATTGTGAATGACGGTTAAACTATTCAGATGAAGACCTACTAATGGTATACTCAAGAACAAAAAGAAGCAATATTATTGAAAAATTTGCTATAGCTAACTCTAAAAAGCTTGCATTATTATTAGAAAGAGCATTAATTGCAGAAACACCAATTACAACAAAGAAATATGTCATTTCTTTGACCTTTATTGTTTCGGTTCTAAATCTTAATATTGCAAAAATTGCAAATAGCCCTAATGCAAAACCCAAATCTAATTTTACATTACTAAGTAAAAAACAAAGCAAAAATGTAATAAGCGCAGCAGAATTATAGGTAAAGAAAAACTCATTAAGGGACTTTTTATTTCTGTTGTTAAATTTTAAATATATAAACTTAGAAATTAAAAAAACAACAAAAATATTTAATAGTAGTATCGTGATAAGATCGGCTATGTCTTGATTATTTGCAAAAATTATGTCCACGCTTATTAATATTTAAATTTCTGCTGCAATTAAGAAAAAAAATGAAAGAATTCCTAATCATATTTATGTTTTATAACAGTTTTGTAACTTGTTGTAAATTCATAATTATGAGAAAAATATTAATATTTATATTATTCTTAGGGTTCATTCCTAATCTTCTGGCCGAAACAAAAAATCAAAAAAAGATAATCGATTCGTTAACAGTTGATATGAAAATTAGCGAAGGCTTGATTAACACCTATACTAATGAAGAAAATAAATTATACTTTGAAATTTCTAAAAATTTATTGGGCAAAGAACTACTAATTGTAACTAGACTTGCTCAACTTCCGGGAAATTATGCTGGATATCTTAACGCCGGATCTAAAACAGCTGAGCATGTTGTTCAATTTGAAAAGCATACAAAAAAAATTCTACTTAAAGAAGTTAGTTTTACTAATATTTCTGATGAAGAAGATCCAATTTCTTCAAGTGTTTCGGTTAATAATTTTAAACCAATATTAGCTGCATTTGAAATAAAAAACTCTGAGCAAGATAAATTTCTTGTCGACGTAACTAACTATTTTATGTCTGACTCTCCTGGGTTTAATATTATTAGATCATACGAAAAGGATAATTATAAAATCGGCGGGGTTGATAAAAAAAGGAGTTTTATTGATTCTGCTAGAAGTTTCCCCAAAAATACCGAAATATTGCATACACTAACTTTTAGCTCAAGTAAACCACCAAGTGGAAATAGAACCAAAACATTTAGTTTTCAAATAAATCATTCTATTATTGCCTTACCGGAACAGCCAATGCATGTGAGATATGAGGATGAGAGAGTTGGATGGTTCACAATTAATAAAATAAATTACAGTTCTGAAAAATTAAAGTCTGACAGTTATAATATAATTAGAAGATGGAGGCTTGAACCAACAGATATAGATGCTTATAATAGAGGTGAATTAGTTGAGCCCGTGAAGCCGATAGTTTACTACCTTGACCCTGGCACCCCAATGAAATGGAGAAAATATTTTAAAATGGGAATTGAGGACTGGAATAGTGCTTTTGAAAAAGCAGGATTCAAAAATGCAATTTTAGCCAAGGACCCACCTAGCAAAGATGAAGACCCAGATTTTAGCCCTGAAGATATAAGATACTCGACTGTTAGATACGTAGCTTCTACAACAAGGAATGCTATGGGGCCAAGTGTTTCTGATCCTAGAACAGGTGAGATTATCGAAAGTGATATTGTATGGTACCACAACCATTTACGATCATACAGAAATAGATACCTATTGGAAACAGGAGCTGCTAATCCTAGTGCAAGAACATTATTCACGCCCGAAAAAGAAATTGGTGAAATGATGAGACAAGTCATTGCACATGAAATTGGACATGCTTTAGGATTGCCTCACAATATGAAAGCCAGTAGTGCTTACCCGGTTGATTCATTAAGATCAGGAAATTTTACACAAAAATTTGGTATTGCAACTACCATAATGGATTATGCGAGATATAATTATGTTGCTCAGCCTAGTGATGAGAACATCAGGTTTGTTAGACAGCTTGGACCCTATGACAATTACTCGATAGAATGGGGATACAGATATTTTGGTAAGAGTCCAGAAGAAGAAAAAGAAATTCTTAAAAACTTTGTTGATGAAAAATCGTTAAATCCAATATACATGTTTGGCGGATATGGAAACGATCCAAATTCTCAAACAGAAAATATTGGTGATGATCCTGTTAAAGCTAGTATGTATGGCATCAATAATTTAAAAATAGTTGCAAAAAACTTAAAAGAATGGACAGTAGCACCCAAAGAAAATTATAATGAACTTGAAGAGCTTTATGGCGAATTAATCGGAGTTTACAGAAGGTATATCTATCATGTCCTTAACCTTGTAGGCGGTATTTATGACACCCCTCATAATGAAAATCAAAAAGGAGTTATAAGGTATGTAAATGTTGATGTAGATAAACAAATGGAGGCACTAAAATTCATGGAAAAAAACCTTTGGAATACTCAAAATTGGCTAATGGATAAAAGCTTAATATCTCAAATAAAAGGCGAAGGTGTTTTAGGCTCTCTTCAAGGATTACAGCTAAGTGCATTTAACAGGTTATTAAGTGAAAGTAAACTTAATAGAATATTGTCCGCAGGAGAATCTTTAGAAGGAGACGCACTTTCTGCTGAAGAATTAATCGATAATTTATTTGAAACAATTATAAAAAAACCTGAAAGTCCTGATCTGTCTGAGCAAAGATTACAAATTCATTTTGTAGAAAGAATTGACGAGCTTATGGATGAGGAAAAATTAAATCCAACTATTAAAAGTCTTTTATTAGACACCAAAAACAAGATTCATAAATTTGCTAAAAGAAGGGACGGTTCTCATTATAAATATTTAAAAACCATAAGTGAATAAATATGGAATGGTATAAAAAAAATAGAAAATATTTCTACGCAATAGTAATCTGCTGGTTTCTATACAGAGTGATTACAGCAATGATGTACTAGTTTAGTCTAGCATATACCTGATGGCCAATGAACTTTTCGAAAATGAAATCTTAAGTTCATTTTGCTTTTCTCTGGAACTCTTAATTTTAAGTGATAGGTGGTTAGTATTTGCAAATTTATTTATTAGATCATTTAACGGCCCACTTGGCAATAAACTTTTTTTTTCTGGCTTATGAAAAATACCATTCAATTGAAATTGAAAATTATTTTGATTTTTAAATTCATCAAATGATATGTTTTTAAATTCAACAAATTGAGCGTTGTTATTTGAAAATGAAGTTAAACTAAATAATAATAAAAAGGCTACTAAACGATGCATATTGAAAGATAAAAAATAATTTACAATTTGGTGTTTTCTTTTTTTGAATAGTCTACTTTCCAAAGACCTATTCTATACCAAAAAGGACTTCTGAAAACTAATTTATCTGGATACTCAACTTCTCTTTGTTTAATAATTGATATTATTTTTTTCATATTCTTTGAACTGAGCAGATTATTTTTCTGAATCCTTAAGCATACTTTATCATTAAAATCAACAAACCAAATTGTTTCCTGTCTTTCCTCTTTACCATTTTTATCTTTAGTAACTTCAGTTACATTTATGAAATGTTTAATATCACTCCAGGATTTTACATTGTATTTGACATTTGGAAAGAATAAAGACTTTGAAATACCATGTGAATTTACTATTACCCTAAATAAAATTAGATTTATTAATATAAATAATATTGGCAATGAAAATTCAATATAATCTAATATTTGGATCTCTCCATCATATTGCAGTCTTATTATAAAATAAATAATACCTATCGAAAACATTGATCCTAGATAATTTAGCTTTAATGTTGATGTATCCCGCATATTAATATTATAAATTATAAATAATGCACGCAGTGCAATTTTTGATTATTGTGCAAAATAATCAATTTTATATAAAAACTTAATTATTTATTTTTTGTTAAATTGTTGTGACTAATTATTTAATAAAAAAACAATAATGGGCTATAAAAATGATGTTATTATATATCTATGGATTATACTTATTATTTATGCAATTCTTTATACTTTTTATAAAAAGTATTTAAAAAAATGATTTTGGATTTTTTTATATTTCAATTCCTAATAAAATGAATAGAAAAATTTCACATAAAATTAGAAGAGCTCATAGGTATTTAGGGCTTTTTTTAGGTATACAATTTTTAATGTGGACAATAAGTGGATTGTATTTTAGTTGGACTAATCTTGACGAAATTCACGGGGATCAATTTAAAAATCTTGATTATCAACCAATAGCTTTTGAAAATTTGATTAGCCCTTCAGATATTAATCATTCCAAAGCGATTAAAACCATTGAAATCCGCGATATAAAAAGAGAGCCTTTTTTCTTAATAAATGAGTCTAATCTATATAACGCAAGAACTGGTAAACATAAAAAAACAATTTCTAAGGAGGATGCCATCTATATCGCAAACAATCACATGAAAGAAGGGTTGGAAATATCCAGTATTGAAACAATATATAAGGTTGGAAAACATCATGAGTATAGAGAAAAACTTCTTCCAGCTTATATTATTAATTATAGATCAGATGAAAATTTAAAAGCATATATTTCGATAGAGAATGCCAAATTCCAAACTGTAAGACATAGAGATTGGAGGTGGTTTGATTTCTTATGGATGACCCACACCATGGACTATGAAGGAAGAGATGACTTTAATAATACGGTTTTAAGGATATTCTCACTATTGGGTCTTATAACTGTGTTTAGTGGGTTTTCTTTATGGTTTGTATCTTCGCCAACTGTAAGAAAATTTATAAAGTGAAGAATTATACAGATATTATTATTGTTGGTGCAGGGCTTTCGGGTGTAGGTGCAGCATGTCATTTGGAGAGAAAAAATCCTGAAAAATCATATGTGATTTTCGAAGCAAGAGAAGAATTGGGTGGTACTTGGAGTCTATTTAAATATCCTGGTATAAGGTCAGATTCTGACATGTACACTTTTGGATTTTCATTTAAAACTTGGGATAATCCAAAATCTTTTGCAGATGCACCCAACATTTTAAAATATCTAAATGAAGCAGCCAATGAATATAAATTAAAAGATAAAATTATATACCAGACCAAAGTAGTCAAAGCAAATTTCGATACTCACGAAAAGCTATGGTCAATAACAACAATTAATAAAGACGGAAATAATGAAACATATTATTCTCAATTTATGTTTTCATGCACTGGATACTATAATTACGATGAAGGCTATACACCAAATTACAAAGGTTTAGAGAAATTTAAAGGAAAAATTATACATCCGCAGCATTGGCCTGAAAATTTGGATTATAAAAATAAGCGGGTTGTTGTAATTGGAAGCGGAGCTACAGCAGTAACAATTGTACCTGAAATGGCTGAGCAAACATCTGAGATAACAATGCTTCAAAGATCACCAACTTATGTAGGGGCTTTCCCCAATAATGATAAATATGCTCAATTATTTAAAAGATATTTTTCAAAAAAAATTGCACATAAGCTTATTAGATTCAAAAATATTTTTATTCAAATTTTATTTTTTCAGGCATGTAAAATCTGGCCTGGATATATGAAAAAATTACTCGTGAATGCTGCTCAAAAAAAATTGGGTGATTTTCCGGCTAAGCCTCATTTTGAGCCAAATTATAATCCATGGGATCAAAGGTTTTGTGTAGCTCCAGATGGAGATTTATTTAGAGTAATTAAAAATGGTAAGGCAAATGTTATTACCGATAAAATTGATTCATTTAATGAAAAAGGAATTAAGCTGTCCTCAGGAAAAAATTTAGAGGCCGATATAGTTATAAGTGCAACTGGATTAAAGCTTCTAGCTTTTGGAGGATCAAAGATTAGCATTGATAATGTTCCATATAATCCTTCGGATGCAATTACTTATAAAGGGCTAATGCTTAGCGGATTGCCAAATTGTATCTTTTTTGCTGGATACACCAACGCTTCTTGGACATTAAAAAGTGACCTAACCAGCGAATATGCCAGTAGACTTTTTAAACTAATGGATGAAAAAAAATATAAATTCTTTATGCCCAAAGTTGAGGATAAAAAAATGAGTTTTAGCCCTCTACTAAATCTAAATTCAGGATATATTCATAGGTCTTCTCACCTCTTCCCGAAGCAGGGGTCCAAGTTGCCGTGGAAACTTTACCAAAATTATTTTTTGGATTATAAAATGCTGAGAATTAATAATATCAAAGATAAAAATCTAGTAATTAACTAATAAATCATAAATTTGAATTGTCTATGAAAAATTTATTTAAACTTTTATTTTCTATAATTTTAATGAACTGTAGTTCAGACAAGGATTCTGGTAATAGCAATGTTATTAATTTACCTGCAAATATCACTGCAAATGTAAGTTCACTTAATTTTGAAAATACTATGGTTTCAGAGTTTTCTGAATCTCAAGTTCTGATTTTAGAAACAGAAAATATTTCATCTGAATTAGCTTTGGCCGCACCTGATGGTTTTGAAATTTCATCTGACAATAATTCATTTTCACAAAGTATTAATATATCCCCTGATATTTCAAATGAAATATACGTGAGATTTGTTCCTTCTGAAGCTGTCAGCTATTATTCAACTCTTGTAATATCCTCTAGTGAAGTAAATAATGATGTTAACGTTTACCTTATTGGTTTGGGCACGCCTTTAATATATAATTATCAAGCTTTCAATAACCAACCCTTAGGTTTTCAAGGCGGATTCAGTCAATCGGCAGCTAATATATTTAACTTACACGACGACTTATCAAATATTCAACAAATAAAAATGTATTTGCAAATTGATTGTCCATCCACTGGATGTGATGATTGGGATAGGTTTGCAAATATTAAGGTTAAAGATAACTCATCTGGAAATTGGTTTGAGATTGGCAGGTATATAACTCCTTATTGGACAGGAACTCAGGTGCTGGAAAGAGGATTAGAGTTTGATGTCACCGATTTTAAATCTCTTCTTTCAGGGCCAACAGAACTTAGGATTTATATTGAAAACTGGACTACTAAAGCAGATATTATTTCTATTGATTTTGATTATTTAGTTGGAACCCCAGATTATCAATACTATGCGGTTTCTGAAGTTTTAAATCTTCACTCTAACTCAATTGATTGTGTACCGTATGGCGTTTCTCACAATATTGACCTTGAAAAGTCTATTCAAGTTCCAGCCGAAGCTGAACACTCACATTTTAGAACAATAATCACAGGTTGGGGACATGCTACACCAACAGATCCTGGTAACCGACCTTGTGCGGAATGGTGTTTCAGAGAACATGATATTATGATAAATAACGCTTCAACTTTTCAACATTACATGGGGCCTATTGGGTGTCCCTCAAATCCTATTAATGATGAGCAAGATCCTGCAAATTGGTCAGGTAATAGAGCGGGGTGGTGCCCAGGTATGGCAGTGCCAGTAAGATTGGATAACCTAGGGACCAGCTACAACGGATCAACAGTTTCCTTTGAATATGATTTTGAAGATTGGACAAGTGACGGAAATGGTGGAAATGCATTTTATGCTATTTCAACATACCTGGTAATAAAAAGTAATTCTGAAATTAATCCTGCAGTCGTTATTGATTAAAATTTTCTTGCTCTAGAATTACCTCTTCTGGAAGATTAAAAGCTCCTCTTTGAATGTCCCAGTAGTTTAAAATCTTATCCATGGTTAATTTTGAATAATAATGAGGGAATTTACCATTTCTATTACCTTCAGGAAACGGTTCCTCAAATATTAAATCTTTTCCAAGTTCTTCAGCACTGAATTGAATTAGCATCAAGGAATCTAAATCTGTGAAATAGTAGTAAAGTGTTCCTGTAAGTTGGGTTGCTGTTGATAAATGAACAAATCCATCTTTGATATCAAGATCAGTCTTTATAAAGCCTTTTTCTTTTGAAAGTTGCCACTCATCATAGGTCAAAATCTTATAAACTTTTTTATTCATTTCGGTATCAATTTTCTGATTATTATCAAATATCAGCATCATGATTCCGATAAGAATAGTAACCATAGAAAGTGTTTTTAAATTAAGATATTTTTTTTTCATAAAATAATAGGTGTCTATAAGATTTAGAATTTTCCCCACTTATTTTTAATCATTAAACCCATGCCTGCATTTATTAATATTAATGAAATTGTTCCCAAAAAAAACCAATTTGTGTTTTGGTATTTTGAAATTATAGCTTCTCCAAAAATACATAATCCAGATGAAAATAATATTAAACCTATAAGGGCAAGTAGATACCTTTTCATAAACGCAATTTACAATAATTTAAAAACAAGAATATTTCTTAATTTGATTTATTACTTTTGATATAATTATATATTCTTTTTGGAACTATTAATATTTTATATTTTTATTACAATTAGCCTTTCATTTTTGTGCTCAATTTTAGAGGCCGTTCTCCTAAGTATCAATACCACTTTCATAAAAATAGAAATTAAAGAAGGTAAGAATTATGCAAAAACTTTATCGAAATTAAAAAATTCAATCGACGAGCCATTAATAATTATTTTAACTCTTAATACTATAGCTCACACTGTTGGCGCTATACTTGTTGGAGTACAAGCTAAAGTAGCTTACTCGGAGCTTAATCTTGAGAACACATTTTTTGCTGGCGGGATTTCAGATGAAGTTCTTGTTGGATTTGTTTCAACAGTTATGACAATTATGATTTTGCTTTTTTCAGAAATTATACCTAAAACCATAGGTGCCAAATATTGGAATAGTCTTGCAAAATTTACAACTATATTTCTTTCATCTATAATTCCACTGTTTAAATACTCAGGAATTTTATGGATTTTACAATCTTTTACTAAATCTATTGGAGCTTCAAAAAAGGAGTTATTTTTTAAAAGGGAAGATATATCTACAATTGCAGAAATTGCAAAAGAAGAGGGAATTATAGAAGAAAAAGATTCTAAATTTATCAAAAATATTGTTAAACTTAGAAATGTATCAGTGAAAGAAATTATGACCCCCTACTCGGTTATGGTTACAGCAGATGAAAACATGACCATTACTGATTTTTACAAAAATAATTCTGAGTTAATTTTTTCTAGAATTCCAATTTTAAGTGAAAATAAAATAGAGGCTTATGTTCTAAAAGATACAATTCTTGAAGGGCTCATAAATAATAAAGGTAATTTTAAATTAACAGAAATTAAAAGGCCGATTATAATTTCAAATGAAAACACAAAAATTCCTAAATTATTTGACAAACTTCTGAAAAAAAGGGAACATATTTCTCTTGTAGTTGATAATTTAAAAAATACTATTGGCATAGTAACACTAGAGGATATAATTGAGACAATTTTAGGCTATGAAATTGTTGACGAGACGGACAAAGTTGACGATATGCAATTACTAGCAAAAAAAATAAGTTCAAATGGTGCGGACGATAAATAATTTTGGTTAAATTTATGAGTAATCAAAATTTTGTTTAATGAAAAAAATTCTAAACTCATTTTTAATCACAATATTTATTTTTTCATGTAATTCTGCCGTTGAATCTGATAATTCTTCAGTTAACGGCAAGTTTGAAGAAAATTCAAAAACAATGAAAGCCTTATTGGAAAGCTTTGCAGAGGAGGATGTTGATTACTCAAATTTTTCTGATGATGCCGTATTTAAGGGGACTGTTTTAGGTTCTCCTGATACATTAAGATTAGATCAAATAAAAGCAATTCATAAAGATTTTTTTGCTAAGTATGACGTTAAGCATATGGCTCCCTTTAATTTTTTACAAGGTGTAAATCCAGATACTGGAGAAGCTGATGGTTCTGTTAGATTTTATTATGATATGCAAGTAACGAACTCTTCAAATGGTAAGTCTGTTGTAATTCCGATTTATGAATCATTTGACTTTAATGATGATGGAAAAGCAATTTATATACAATGGTATTGTGACTGGACATCTTCACTATCCTCACTTGAATAAGTTTAATTGCAGCAGAATAACTAAAAATTTGAATTTGGATTCTGAAGCTTTGCTACTTTGATTTAATATGATTAAATAGACTTACAATGTATAATGAAATTGCACCCCACATTATATAAATAAAGTGGGACGAAGGAATCCAAGAATATGCTAAAGTAATATTTGAAGCTAACAGAGCCCCTAAAACTAAAAGATATTTATCACGAAATCTTTTGATGTTAAAAAATTCATTTGATGTAAATACCAGCATAGAGAATCCTACTGCAAAAACAAATAAACCAAGAAATCTGTATATCTGCTTTAAGTATTCACCTAGTGTTTCGTTACCATCAATTAAAAATAAATCATTGAAGGTCATAGCTAAACGTTCTTCGTTTGCTACCTGATCGAGCATCCAAGGCTCAGGGCTAATTAGCCATCTTAAACCTGAAATACAAATCACAACACAAATAACCATTACTGGATATTTGACATATCTATTTAGATTTTTTTGCATATTAACACTTTGTTTTTGGCAATTTACAATAATTAACATAAATAATTTTAGTAATTCACTAGTCATAAAAATGCTTAAAGCTTAAGAGTAAAAGTAAATTCTTAAAACTAAAATCAGAAAAATTTATAAATTTAGAGTTAAATAAGATCGTAAGAAAACTTACCTTTTAAATAAATCAAGTATGAAAAAGCAAATACGTCTACTATTTATTTCATTTTTTTTTATTTTAACTTATATGAATGCTCAAGGAATTGATTTGGTTAACCCGTCAAAAAGTATTGGCATCAATGATTGGAATATTGTCAATGATGATGTTATGGGAGGTGTATCAAATTCCGATATTTCTGTTAATGATGATAACAAATTGATCTTTAGAGGTAATCTATCATTAGAAAATAATGGTGGATTTGCATCATCAAGATTAGATATTAGCGAAAAAAATTTATCAGGTTTAAAGTCATTTAAGATTAAATTAAAAGGAGATGGAAACACCTATAAGTTGCGCTTAAGGCAAAATGATAGGCGTGTTTCATATTCTCATAATTTTAACTCAAAAAAAAATAAATGGATTGAAGTTAATTTACCATTAGAAGATTTTAGACCAACTTGGAGGGGTTATTACTACTCAGATTATCCGGATATTGATATTGATAAAATAAGTTCTTTAAGCTTACATATTTCGGACAAGCAAGAAGGTGAGTTTATTTTGGAAATTGAATATATTAAAGCCATTAATTAATAAAATATTATGAAAAATCTACCATATTTTTTTACTAGTATCTCTATTGGAATTATTTTATTTCAGTGTATAGTAGTTGCTCCCGCTATAAATAAACTGGTTAACAGCGGAGATGCAAGTGTATTTTTGAGAGACATATGGCCTAAATTTTTTCTAATTATTGCTATTATCTCATTAATATCATTAATAATAATTATAATTAATTCAAATCGAAATTTATTTAAATATTTATCATTTTTAAGTTTTTTATTAATGACCACATGCTACTTGATAACGCCTGTCATTAATAATGCAAAAGACTCCTTAAATGAGCAGCTTTGGTCTACATTGCACCTACTAACAATTATTCTAACTGCATTAACATTAATATTCAATATTCTCACTGTATATTACTGGGATTCTAAAAATTAAATCACATACAATTATTTTTATATAAAGAATAGTAAGTGGCAAAGAATAAATAAAATTGAAATTTCTTAAACACACAATTAATAAGAATATTGTAAATTTAAGTTAAAGATTAATCCATTTAATAAATAAAATTTAAGAAATTATGGAAAATATATCAATAGCATTTCAATTAATTATTGCAATTTCTGTGCTAGTAGTCTGGATATTTAGATATGAAAATGTAATTATTGAATTCAAACAATTTGGATATTCAGATTTATTTAGAAATTTTGTTGGCGCCTCAAAAATATCCATATCAGCTCTATTAATAATGGGTGTTTGGTTCAATGAAATTACAATTTATGCCTCATTATCAATGGCATTTTTTATGTTTTGTGCACAGATTTCACATTTAAAAGTCAAAAACCCATTTATTAAGTTTGTACCATCCTTAGTATTTTTGCTTATGTCCATATACGTTGCATCTTTTAATTGTGGTCTTATTTAATGGATGTATATACTTTAATAATAATTTTCTCTGGTTTATCTTTTATTCTGTATGGAATAAATTCTTTTGTTTCTGCCAAAATGATATCAGAATATAACAGATGGGGGTTAGAGAATAAAAGGAAATTAATCGGGGGGGTTCAATTAATATGCGGTTTGGGAATAATAACTGGGCTAAAATTTAGTTTTGTTCTGATTCCTAGTTCATTAATTTTAGTTATTATGATGGTAGTAGCAGTATATGTGAGAATAAAAATTAATGATAATATTTCTGAAATACTACCAGCATTAGCATATCTTTTACTTGGGTTATTAATCTTACAAAGTTCTTTATAAAGTAATGTTAGGTTTCAAAAAAATTTCCATGTTAATCATAGTTGCTTTAATCGTTAAGAGTTGCAAGTCCCATAATTATAAGTCTGTTGTAAATGATGTATTACAATCACAAAATTATCCGGGGGAAATTGAGAGTCTAATTTTATATGCTTTGGGTATAATAGCATTTTTTTTTGTTATTGGTTTTTTTGGAAATAAAAAGAAAAAATGAAAAAAGCAGTAATATTGCACACTGATTCATTACAAAATTCATCAATTAATGATGTGTTTTTTGTGTCTATATTAGTAATTCTTGCTTTCTGCTTGATATGTGTTATTTTTAGATATTTAAAAATAAAATGACTGATAAATTAAATAGTAAATGAAAGAAATGAAATTTAAAATACTTAATTTTTGCATAAATATAATTGTTTATGGGGTGTATTTAGATATAAAGATTTGTAAGAATCGATATAGAAAAATTAGGATTCATTTTCTTCAAGTATGAAAAAAGACAAAAAGATAGCTTTAACATTATGGATAATTCTCATTATAATAATTGTTTTGGCCAGTAAGTATTCTGACTACAGAACCAAAAGAGTGCTAGAAGTTGAAGATCAAAAAGCCGAAGAGAGATTAAAGCTTGCAAATGAAAAAGATTCAGTAAACTTTCAAAAATATAATGTACAGAGTAAAATCACAGATAGCAAATAAAAAAGCTAATACCACTACTATTTTTTTTACTGTTATTAAATTTTGAAAATGATGATATATATTTATACTAAAAATTATTATAATATGCTATAGTATAGATATATTTTGTGTGAAGATTTTTTTTAATTTCGAAATTTTAACAACATCCAAAGTTGTTTTTATGAATGATAGTTTTTTAGTTTTTTGATTTTACAGCTTTAATGAGGATATTTAGCAAGAAATAATTCTCCCAAAATCACAATAGAGATGTAATCGTCACCTCCAAATTTACTTCTTACCTTAGGCACCAAACTCTTCAATAGTATATAGTTTGTTTTCTAAAGCTAAAGGGTCATTGTTTTTCTGATTCATTATCTAAATTTACAATATATAATATACAGTACAATGTAAGAAATATCAATTTCGTACTTTTTAATATCATATCTCTTTTGATTTAGTAACTTAGTCGAGTATATAATTAAATATTATGAGTAATAAATTGGAAAAGCTTTTATGGAACGTGAGGTATATAACACTATTAGCTGTGGTTTTATCAATAATTTCAGCTTTTGCTTTACTTCTTCTTGGGAGCTGGAACATAGTCGAAGCAATAATTTTTTATAATCCACTTTTTGACGATGCAATTTCAAATAATAATGATTTGTTGTTTAAAATAATATCAGCCATTGATTTATTCTTAATCGGAATTGTATTGTTGATTTTTGGATTTGGTATTTATGAGTTGTTTGTTAGTGAGATTGATTTTGCAAATGCAAAATTCACTGAATCAACTCTAAAAATCAGAGACCTTGATCAATTAAAAAATAAGATAATCAAGGTTATAATTATCGTTCTTATTGTAAAATTCTTTGAGAAAGTTCTCAAGTTTTCTGAAAATTTTACCACTCCATCTGATATATTATATTTTGGATTGGCAATCTTATCAATTTGTTTGGGTTACTATTTAATAAATAGAAAATAAAAAAACTAAAACTAAAAAATGGAAAAGCTTGAAAAACTTATATATTCTTACAAGTACCTTCCCCCGCTTTTATACTTTGGTTCTGTTGGCTTAATTGGGTATGACATCTATTGTTATTTTATTAATGATACCGAGTTTCTTAATGAATATTTAGAGACTCCGTTAACTATTTTATTTTTTTATATGACATACATAGGGGTTAAAAACTTAAAAAAGAATAAATGAAAAAGTTAATACCATTATTATATCCATCTTCTTGTTTTAGTAATATATAGCACATATTCATTGCCAAATTTTTCTTTAAGAAAAACCTCTTCTCTTTTAATTTGAAATCTATTTATCCAACAATAAAAAAGGATAGGTGTTGTAATTGAAAAAATATTCAAATAGAATATTGATGTTGCTATAACGATAATCAACAAACCTAAATACATCGGGTTTCTTGAATATTTGTAGATCCCCGAAGTTATAAGCTTGTTAACTTTTTTAAACTTTATTGGATCAATTGTAGTTTTTGATTTTATAAACTTAAAAATTGGATTAATTAAAACAAGTATCCCAATTAAAAATATAAGAAATGAAATTAAGTTTTGATTTGGTAGGAGAATCAAATCAATTTTTTTGGATGAAAAATAATTAGAAATAACTAAAATCAGAACTAATAGAGGGGGTGGTATTTTTATCATTTTTTATTACGTGTGAAATAGTTGGTTTTCCAAAGAAAGAAAAATATGATGATTGAAGGAGTTACCCAAAATACTAATCTTCGGTTATCCACATACATTTCATCGAAATAAAAACCTAAAGCAAGAATTAAAACAGCTATTATTAAAGTAACGTTTTTAATCCTGTTTGGGAAGTTTGGACATTGTGTAATTCTTTTAAACATATCCTAAAATTAATTAATTAATAATGTATTTAAACAATTAGAACTAATAAAATGAAAAAAATAATGAAAGATTCGGTCATTGAAAGATGGCTTAGTTAAACGTAATTGCTTAATTTTTAGTTGAAAGTGATTGTTTAGATGATAGATTTTAAATTAAATTAAGGGAAGTAAAAAACAAGAAAAAAGCAGCATACAAATTTACTGAAACGATTATCTCTTTTTCTCGGAATAACAAGTTATATATTGTTTGAGTAACTAATCCAATAATTAACCATGCTATATAGTTAGATGATGGAACAATTACATTTTCAAATCTCCACATATCTAATTCTGGTGCTACTGGCTCCATTACAAAATCCATAGCTAACATTAATAATGCACCAATTATAACTGTCAATAAAATACTCTTATTTTTTGTTAAAAAAGAAGCAGTATTTGCGGAAATAACCGTGAGTATGATCCAGTTTATTCCGATTAAAAAAGGCACACCAAAAAACTTAAAACCAAGGTTATTTCCATATTCATAATTACCAAAAATTAATCCATAATTTACTCCCAAAGACTCTGTAATCATTCCAATCAGGAAGATTGATAAAATAGATAAAATCTGGCGCTTTGAGTTTAACTTAAAATTTAAAAATAAAATGATTGACATCAGAAAAAGATTTACTGAGGTAAAACCTGCAAAAAAACCTAAGTCATAAAATAACATACCCAGAAAGCCAGAAATATGTACTAGCCAAATTATAAATATTGATATGTTTTTTTTATCTGCTTTCAATTAAATCAGAAACTATTTTTGATGATAAAATTGCTAAAGGTATTCCACCACCTGGATGTACACTTCCTCCACAAAAGAAAAGATTTTTTATTTTTTTTGTGAAATTAGGGTGTCTCATAAAAGAGGACATAATATTGTTACTAGAGCTTCCATATAATGAACCGTTAAATGAATTTGTATTTATTTCTAAATCAATCGGACTGTAAACCTCTTCCTTTACTATGTTTTTTCCAATCTCTAATCCAAGTATTTTTTCAAGCTTACTAATTATTTTTTTTCTTGTTATTTCAATTTGTCTATCCCAATTTTGATTTATATTATATGGTGAATTAATCATTACAAACCAATTTTCAGAGTCTTTAGGGGCGTCAGATGAAACATCCTTACACGAAATATTAACGTAAACAGTAGGATCATCAAAAATTTGTTTTTTTTCAAAAATTGCATTAAACTCCTCCTCATAATTTGAAGAAAAAAATATGTTGTGAAGATCTAATTCATCATAAGTTCCTTTAATTCCCCAATAAAAAATTAAGGCAGAGCTAGAGCTTTCATTTTTTAAAGACCTATGCTTAAATTTTTGTTTTAATAATTCTTTATACGTAAAATTGACATCAACATTTGAAACAATAATATCAGACTCAATCAACATATTATTAACTCTTATCTTTTTAGCAACATTTTTTTCTAAAATAATTTGATCAACATTACATTCAAAGTGAAATTTCACGCCGATATCCTTAGCTAAATTGAATAAAGCAATTGTTATTTCATACATTCCTCCTTCGGGTATAAATGTCCCAAAATGATTTTCCAAATGTTGAATTAATGTCATCATCCCGGGTGTTTTATATGGTGATGAGCCATTATATGTTGCATACCTATCAAATATTTGTATTAAATATTTATTTTTTAATTCATCAGAATTTACCTCATTTAATGTTCTGTTAATTTGGAAAATATTTAAATTAAAGAGGGCTTTAATTGTGTCGGAATTTAAAAAACTAGAAAATTTATGAAGTGATTTTTTTAAAAAAATCTTTTCTGTTAAATCATATTTTATTTTAGCTTTTTTTAAATATTTATTTACTACTGACTCGTCAACATTAAATTTATTTTTAACTTCTTTTAGAAATTTTTTATTATTGGAGTATGCCGTAAACTTTGTTTTATCATCCCAAAAATATTTACAATGAATTTCTTTTTTTTTGTAGTTAAAATACTTTCTTGGATTTAGATCAAAAAGTTCAAATAATTCATCAACCAGAAATGGCATAGTAAATAATGAAGGGCCAGCATCAAATCTAAATCCGTCTAGTCTAAAAGTACTTAGTTTTCCTCCGGGCATTTTATTTTTTTCATAAACGTCAACATCAAAGCCATTTGATTTTAATCGAATTGCGGCACATATCCCGCTTACACCAGAACCTATAATTGACACTTTCATTTTCGCAAAAAAATATTTTGCAATTTAAATGCCATTTATAATAACTCAAAGTAAAAGACATTGCGATATTCATAATTTTTTATATAGTTTTTTACAGTTTGTTTAATAGATTTATATAGTTGAGGACTTAAAAGAAGAGGATATGCCATACTAAAAGGTTGTTTAAGTTGCATAACGTAATATAACACGTAATAAATAGTATATATAATGTATAGAGAGCAACATACTAACTATCAATATCTAAATTTCTTGCTTGTTAAATCCTAAATAACTCATTACCTTATTGATAAATTAAACAATTTAATATTATGAAAAACTATTTTAAATTTTACTCACTATTAATTATTTCATTAGTATTTCTTGGATGCAATAATTCAGAAAAATCAAATGTATTTGGGTATGAGTCTGAGAATGGGAATAAAGTAGATATAACTACTGGGGATCAAGCTTCTCTTAAAGTAATTGTAAACTATTTTGAGGGATATAACAATAAAGATCTTGAAACTGTTGAAAGTTTAGAACACGAGGATTTTTTAGGTTTTGCCCATACAGGTCAGGTTGTTGAAGGAAGTAAACAACATATCGAAATGTCTAAACAATTTTTAGATCAGTTCCCCAATGCAAATTGGGAAATATTATGGTCTATTTCTTCAGATATAAATTTTAGAGATAAGCCTTCCGAAAATTGGGTAACCACTTGCTTAAACACAAGTTATGGTGAGGGTGATAATGCAAATAATTTCCAAAGAATTTTTGATGCACAAATAATAAACGGTAAAATTAAAAAAGCTTACTTGTATCAAAGAGATATGTCTGACAGAGAAATAAAATAATTGACTGACCTAAATAAGCTATGAAAAAAAACACATACTATACCTTAAGCTTTATATTAGTTGGACTTGTTTTATTAGGCGGCAGGTATCTTGGATATGGCTTTATAGAAAGAGTGATTTCAGCACTCATAATAGGGGGCTTATTCGAATTAGTATACAGAAATAAACTTAAGAAATGAAAAAGCTAATTCTATTACTATTTATTCCACTTGTCTTAGCTTGTAGTGATGAACCTTTTCAAATTATTGAGAATCAAATTAATGAATTTGAAGGACTTTGGTCTGGACTAATTGAGGGGGATAACTCAGGGACTTGGACATTTAGTATTTATGACGATGGAAATATTGAAGGAAGCATAACTTCTTATGAATTTAATGAGATGTATGCTGTCACTGGAAGTGTTAGTGAAGATGGTTTTTTACAATCTAATGTAACTTTAATAGAAACGTCTCGGATTTCCGACGTAGGCACATTTGTTGGGAATTTAAGTTCTGGTCAATTCTCAGGTTCATTTGATAATCAGATTCATTCAAAAAATTCCGACACCTCTGGAAGGTCAAGTACAGATGAAGAGTCTACAATAATAAATCAATGGTTTTTTTATTCAGCAGAGTATCCAAATGGTGATATATACTATTATGACAATTCCAGGTATTGTCCTAGTCTTTATATGGAATTTAATCCTGACGGAACGTTTGTAGATTATTTTGTTGCTGATTATTCAGAAAACCCTGACCCTATATGTTCTGAAGAACATGCTTTTTTTGGAACTTTTTCTGTCCAAGATGAATACTATCAATTTACTTATGAGGCTGGAGGAAGTCAAGATTTATCAGGCTCGGATATTTATATTTCATATTCTGGTTCTAATACTATGGAATATTCGTTTGATTCTGTTTTATGGACCTATATGTTAGATGTTTCACAGTAAAGACTAAACGAACATACGATATGAAAAAAATAATACCATTACTATATAATTAATCTGATGATTTATATTAATTTTATTGATAGATGGAAATCATTGATTACATATTTATAATTTGCTGTGTAATAGGCATTTTTGCATTATTGGTATTAATAATACGTCCATTCATTCCAAAATATATGATGCTTGAAAGTAAAGAAATTAACATTAAAAGAGGAGAAAGAATTGGTGCTGTAATGGGGATTATTATTGGAGTTTTTATGGTTTTTTATATTAACGTTAATGGTTATTATGAGATGATTGTTGACTATTTAGAAAGTCTATTATCTTAGGGCAACATAAGATATGAAAAAGGATGAAAAAAGAGGGGTTATTATAATATTTATAGTTGTCTTAATCTTAATTTTAGCTTTAGAGTATTCTAATCACACTACAGAAAAGAGGCATCAATATGAAATAGAAAAAATTGAGGCAAGATTAGAGGCGGTAGAGGACTTAAAAGAAGAAGATATGCCTAGGATTTAGATGATATAAAGTAAAACAGTAAAATAATGCAATATCGAACCTGTTAATACAAACAAATGCCATATAGAATGAAAATACTTTACCTTATCAAGAATATAGAATATGATTCCAAAAGTATAAGAAATTCCTCCAAGAATTATTAATAGTTTAGCATTGAAATCAATCAAACTAAATAAGGAATTAATGTCAAAAATTATTAGCCATCCCATTACTAAGTATAGCGAAAGAGATATAAATTCATACTTTCCTGTAAAGAACAATTTTTTTAAAGTTCCTATAATGGATAAAGTTAGTACAGCTATAAATATGCTAATGCCTGAATAGTCATATAAAGTGATTAAACAAACGGGGGCATATGAACCTAAAATTAGATAGTATATACTTATATGGTCAAGTACTTGAAATCTCTTTTTAAGCTTGGGGTTTATAACAAAATGATAAATTGATGAAGACGAATAAACAAGCAATAAGCCAAAGGAAAATAATATAACTGATAGTATGCTAAGAAAAGTAATATTAGTGTCAAAATAAAATAAAAAAGGAATTCCTATAATTGACATTATAAGACCAAAGAAATGTGTTAATGCATTCCACAACTCTTCATTTTTATAATCTTTTAGTCTAATGACTTGCACACTCTAAATATACAATAATTATACCTATGATATGTTAATAATGTATAGAGCAACGCACGATAAACTATAAACAACTTTTTCACTAACTTGTAGATACGTTAAACAACTAAAAACTACTTACTGTGAAAAAAACTATAATTTTTACGATTATTATATTATTTGCCTTTGCCGATGCAATTGCTCAAATTGAATACAAGATAATTACAAGTGTTGAGTCAATTGTTCCTGGTGGTTCTGGAAGGTCAAGACTAATTAGTGCAAACGAGACAAAAGACTACAGACAATATACATCATCTCAATCAGAGGAAAGTAACAAAAGAAATAAATCTGACAGAGCTGATATTAGAGTAAAGTCTTTTGATGAAACAAAATTATTAAACTTTTATAATATTGGGGGTATTAGGTTCCAGAATATAGCTGCTAATGATGCTGTTGTTAGCTCAAAAATAAATAGTATGATTTCTGAGGGTTGGGAATTAGCATTCGTTACAAGTGCCGTTGAAAGTAAAGGCTCAAGTGATGATAAAGCTGGAATTTTTATTACCCGTTATATTTTTAAAAGACAACTTTAGATTTAGGATGAGACTAAACCAACATACGATATGAAAAAGCTAATACTATTACTATTTATTCCACTTGTCTTTGGTTGTAGTAGTGATGATGAGGATGTTCCTAATATGTGTGTTGATGAAACATTGATCAACTTAGAATCACCTTGCCCTTTTGTTATTGATCCTGTATGTGGATGTGATGGCAATACCTATAACAATAGCTGTGAGGCTTTTAATTATTATGGTGTGATTGCATATGCAGATGGGCCTTGTGACTAAACTAAAAACTATATGAAAAAGCTATCTAAAATTGCATTATTAGGAATAATTGTTCAATCTGCAGGGCTGATATATGGAATTGTAAATAAAGCAGAGGATATAATTATAATGTGTCTAATTTTTATATTTGTATCTTTCTTACCCTTATTTGATAAGAAGAAATGAAAAATCTTTTAGAATTAAGTTTAAAATCTACATTTGTCGCTTATATGGTAAGTACTTTTGATTTTATCGGAGGGTTTGAATTGCATTTAAATCCATTAGATTGGAACCAAAGAAAATTAATATTATTTGTAGTATTTTTTATATTAACCGCGGTTATAGAAAGTTTCTTTATCAAAAAGAAAAAATGAAAAAGCTAATACTATTACTATTTATTCCAATTATCACTTTTGGGCAAATTATTGTTAATAAAGAAACTACAAAAGAAACAAGACAATACATTGCTGACGATGGCTCAACCAAAACACAAGTAAAAAAAATAAGAAAGAAGTTTAATATTACTGAAATTCAGGATGAGTTCATTGAGGTTCGATTAGGGAAAAAATATCATTTGTTGTCTACTTCTAAACATAAGAATATTAAAATAAGTTCACAATCAAAATATTGGAATGTTTATGATGGGGGTGAATTAATAACAATGCAAGATGAGATTGATATCCTAAACTTTTTTAGTAAATATGGTTTTGAATATTTAAAACAAAATACTAAATCATCAAGCAAAAGTAGAAGCTATGTGTCAGCACTTCTTGCAAGTTTTGCATCTTTTCCAATTTTCAGCTCTTCATCTAAATCAAGCACAAGCATTACATTTAAAAATAACAACAATTAAACAACTAAAAGCTATGAAAAAAAATCAAAAATTAATTCTCGCTATTATCGCAGGTTTTCTTGCTGTAATGATTCCGTATCTTTTATTCTTCAACTAAACCAACATACGACTTGTAAAGCCCTAAACAACTTACTATCTTGTAAATACATTAAACAACTAATTATTATGTTAGACAATTTCTTTTTTGGTTATCTCTCCCTAAAGTGGAGACGGCTTGCAAGAGTTTTATCTGTTATATTTTGTATTATAATTGCTTCATCCTTTCTTTTATTGGGTGCAATTGATGTGATATACGAAGAGGAAATGGTAGTTGGAATACTATTAAGCCTTCCAATTGTAATTTTATTCATATGCACTTTAAGTTGGGTGCTGAAACCTTTCATTATAAAAGATTAGTTTACTTGCTTTAGCAACATACGATATGAAACTAAAAGATTTTATTTATAATAAAGACACAAAAGAATCCAATTTAGCAGGGGTTTTATTTGTTTTTTTTGTAGCAGCAATATGTATAGGAATACTTTATTATTTCTTTTGGATATAAACCAACATACGATATGAAAAAGCTAATACTATTACTATTTATTCCACTTTAATTTATATATTCGCATCACACAAAAAGAATTGGTTTGATTGATTGCTATGGTTGGCTCTCTTTCGAACCTTTTCACTTTTATAGAGCAACATACGATAAACCATAAACAACTTTTTCACTAACTTGTAAGGGCTACCCTTAAAATAACATTATGAAAAACCTTTTTATTTTATTATCATTTTTAATTTTATTTCAAAGTTGTTTTAGTTATAAATCTGTGAGTTACGATAATATCTCAAGTGATAATAAAAAACAAAAGATTCAAGTTGAAATGCTTGATAGAACAAAATTTAACGGTCAATTAGTTTCTAAAGACGATAAAACAATGACTTTAGAAAATAATGGAAGCACACAAACAATACTTGTAAAGGATATTTACGAGGTTAAAGTTGTAAAGTTTTCAATACTCAAAACTTTTGGAAATATTGCTAAAGGAGGTGCTTGGGTAGCAGCGGCAGCAGGTATTTTTGTTGTTATTGCTATAATAGGAGTATAAAAGCATACGATATGAAAAAGCTAATACTATTACTATTTATTCCACTGCTTTCTTTTGGGCAATCAGATTCAAAGAAAAATAAAAAAATGATAAAGGAGGGTTTTTTCTACATCAAAATCAAATTGATATGTTATTCGGCAAAAGAGAATTTAATCCTATATATATAGATTAAACAACATACGATATTAAAAAACTAAAGAGTGCCATATAGTTGCCACTTTTTAAAAGGACTGCCATATAACTGCCAAAAAATTGTACCTTTAACTTGTAACTATTAAAAAAGAAGCCCCCGATTTCTCTAAGGCTTTTCCATCTGTAGAACAAGGAATAACGCTATACTCTTTTAGACACACGGGAGCAATAGAAATATACAAGCGTACAGGCTCATTAAGTAAGCTTCAAAAGGCTATGGGACACTCAAGTTTAAAAGTTAGTCTAACCTACCTAAGGGGCTTAGAAGTTGAGGGTTTAAAAGAAGAAGATATGCCTATGATTTAGTAACTTTAGAATACTAACTTTTAAAATCTTATAAAATGAAATTATTACAAGAGTTCAAAGAGTTTGCAGTTAAGGGAAATATGATTGATATGGCCATTGGGATTATAATAGGAGCTTCCTTCAATTCCGTAATAGACGTTTTGGTAAAAAAAATTCTTCTTCCTCCTTTTTCTTTATTATCAAGTGGAGTTAATTTAGAAAGTCAAAAATTAGTCCTTAGATCTAGTGAAAATGATGCACTTGGCAATCAAATTATTGAAGAAGTGGCTATAAATTATGGACTTTTTGTAGAAACTTTAGTTGATTTTCTAATTGTTGGGTTTACTATTTTTATAGTTGTAAAGTTTATTAATAAGCTAAATAAAAAAGCAGAAGATCCAAAGGATAATAGTGTTTCTACACCAAAAAATATTGAACTATTAACAAAGATGAATACTCTGTTGGAGGAACAAAATCAATTATTAAAATCTAAAAAGTAGCCTAATTTTACTTACTGTTCAGATGATTTAGGCTGCGAATAAACCAACGTACGATATGATAAAGCTAATACTATTTACACTATGAAATTTAGTTGGAATGAAACCATAAATTGGCTGTGCATATTAAGTACTACAATTATTATTTCTGCTCAATTCATTTCTGATTATACAGGAATTGACGCTTGGTCAATACTATACTTTGGAATTGGCCTTTTATCGGTTGCAATAATCATAATAATCCTAAGGTTTAAGAAAAATAAAAAATGAAAAAGTCATATAAGATTGCTTGTATCATATCATTATCAATAAGCATACTTGCATTTATCATTTGGAGAGCTTATGATGTTAGTTTGGCTGAGCCGTTTATTTGGGCAGGTATTGTAGCAGGAACAATACTTCTTTGGATGAATCCAACAAAACCTAAACCATAGGCATATCTTCTTCTTTTTCTGATTCTGTAGATTAAGCTGAGGCATTTCCCGGAGACGTTTATTGCGGAGCCAGAAATAAGTGGAGCAATAGAACAGACGAACTAAAAAAGCAAGTGGAAAGTATTGGCTTTAAAGTAATAAACTTAGAGATTACTAATCGTTTTGTTTACTTAGACGGAATAAAGTAATTATTGTAAATTTTTAGGGGACAAGTCCTCACCTTTAATCCATATTGGCAACCAATCTTTCTAATCTTTCTAATCTCTGTTCTTGTTCCATATACTTAGTTTCTTGCTCTTTTAGTTCATCTATTTCTGTCTGTTGCTCTTTCAATGCATTTATAAGTACTGGTACTAAACCTTGATAGTTTACCGACTTAACTCCATTGCTTTCTGATACAAGTTCTGGAAATACTTTCTCTATGTCTTGTGCAAGTACACCTATCTTTTGTTTCTTGTTCTCATCTTTTTTCATAATGTATGTCTTACCATCTATTTGTAATAGTTTGGCAAGAGTACTTCCAAGTGAAACAATATTTGATTTTAATTTTGCATCTGAATTCACACTTAAATTCCCTGCCAGTGTTGCATCACCATTAAACATAACCGAAAATGCATCGCTTCTGTTGTCTGCGGCTAAACCATTTCCTATTACAAAAGCTGTGTTTTCTATATTAAATTGATCTGCGCTATTTGTAACAGTTGAACCTAATGAATTGAAGCGTCCAATTACCAAAGATGAATAGTCACTTGCCGTTGTCAAAAATCCCATTGCTGTTGACATCATTCCGCTTGCGACTGTATCAGCACCCATAGCTGTAGAAGTATATCCACTTGCTATTGTATAATAACCCATAGCTGTAGAAAAATCTCCACTTGCTTCTGTTAGAAATCCCATTGCTGTAGAATCACTTCCACTTGCTCTTGTGTCATATCCCATTGCTGTAGAATAACTTCCACTTGCTATTGAGCCATATCCCATTGCTGTAGAATAACCTCCACTTGCTATTGTGTAACCTCCCATTGATGTAGAATAACCGCCACTTGCTGTTGTGGTTCTTCCCATTGCTGTAGAAAAACCTCCACTTGCTGTAGTGGCATTTCCCATTGCTGTTGAATAATCTCCACTTGCTGTACTGATGCCTGATTGTATGCCAGTTCCACTTACGTCATTAAAGCTAAATGGAGAGCTTGATGCTAGATTAGTAAGCTGTGAACCATCTCCAATAAATGATGTAGCTGTTACAGAACCTGCAACGTTTGTAGTACCATCAAATAGCACAGTTAGTGCATCGCTTCTGTTGTTTGCGGCTACACCATTTCCGATTACAAAAGCTGTGTTTGCTGTATCAAATTCATTTGCACTATTGGTAACTGAAGATCCCGAAGAATTATATTGTCCAATTACTATAGATGAATGGTCACTTGCTGTAGTGGCATTTCCCATTGCTGTTGAATAATCTCCACTTGCTGTAGTGAACTGCCCCATAGCTGTAGAAGTATATCCACTTGCTGTTGTGTATCCTCCCATTGCTGTAGAACGAGTTCCACTTGCTGTAGTGAGCTGTCCAATAGCTGTAGCAGCATATCCACTTGCTGTTGTTTCTCTTCCCAAAGCAGTTGAAGCATATCCACTTGCTGTTGTTTCTCTTCCCGTAGCTATTGAAGCATATCCGCTTGCTGTTGTACCTATTCCCATTGCTACAGAGCCAGCCTCTGTTGCTGTCGTCGCATTGCTATTGTCGGTCATTTGTGAATTCATACTAAATGAGATAGTTAATGCTAAAAGTGTAAATATTTTTTTCATCCTGAATTATTTTTTGCCTAATTTAAAACTTAACATCAATCTTTCAAATTTTAAAGCATTGTGAAATCAATAATTTTTAACCACTTTTATTAACATATCATAGGCATATCTTCCTCTTTTAAATCCTCAACTTCTAAGCCTCTTAAGTAGGTTAAACTAACTTTTAAACTTGAGTGTCCCATAGCCTTTTGAAGCTTACTTAATGATCCTGTACGCTTGTATATTTCTATAGCACCGGAATGTCTAAACGAATATGGAGAATATGTTTAGTAGCGCTTGTGCATTTAACCAAGATTTAAGTTCTTGGGATGTAGAAAATGTAACCGATTGTAGTGATTGGTGTGAATGTGAGGAAGGCGGTTTAGATACTTGGAATTTACCAAATTTTACAAATTGCTATCCTGATTGTGGTTAGCGATAAGAGTGCCAAATGAGTTGCCATATAGTTGCCACTTTTTTACTAACTTTAAGCAAGTTCATTAATAATTGATATAAAAAAAGAAGCCCCCGATTTCTCGAAGGCTTTTATCTGAGTAGTGTAGCGGTTAAGCTTGCTCCCCCTCTAAGACTCGAACTTAGGACCCTCTGATTAACAGTCAGATGCTCTAACCAACTGAGCTAAGGAGGAATTTACTTTTCTGTGAGGGCAAATATATGTAATATTTTTAAAATTTGATTTTTTTTTAATTAAATCTTTACATCTGAAAATTTAAAGAATAAAAGGTATTATTGCTCTTCTTTTATTAGGATATTCTTTAAAAGAATTAATGTACCAATTGTGGTGGTTTAAAGCTCTTGGAATTAAGTTAAAGGAAGTCCATAATGCAAAGCTTGCAGCTCCGAAATTAAAAACAATTATAGCAAATCCTATCCACTCAACAATTTCACCAAAATGATTTGGACAAGAAATATATTCAAAGATACCTCCCTGAGGAATTTGATACTCTTTATTTTCTTTACGTAAGGATATTAATTTATTATCAGAGGATCTATTAATATACATTCCAGTAAAAAATATGATTAGTCCAATGAGTGTATTAATTCCAAAATCAAGTTGTGATATATTTCCTATCTCATAACCGACAAAAAATCCATTAAATAAATTAAAAATGAATGCACTAATCACAATCACTAAAGGCATCTTTTTTCCTTTAGTGTTAAGCTTAATTGGAAATAATATGGTTCTATAGAAATAATGTAAAATCCATAATGAAAGTATTAATATTATGATTTTATTTTTTTCAACAGGTGAAATTAGAACTATTACTGGCATTAAGACCAGAGCAGGTAATTCCATCCAAAACCAGCCCCATTTATTATCGATAGTAATTCCCCATTTTGAATTTGAATGCCTGCCGTAAGGAGCAATAGTTTTTGAGTAGATTAAGTATATAAATATAAATAGCCCAATAAATATCCAAAGGAATAGTAAGTTATAAAACCACCCCATGTCAAACTATAAAATTGAATAATTTATATATGTCATTTCCGTTTGCAAATATGACCAATGCCAATAAAATTATGAAACCTATTACCTGTACAGTTTCCATGAATTTATCCGATGGTTTTCTTCCTGAGACCATCTCATAAACTAAAAACATTGCATGACCTCCATCTAAGGCAGGAATAGGTAATAAATTTAAAACTCCTAACATAATCGAGAGAAAAGCAGTAGTACTCCAAAATGATTGCCAATCCCAAGAAGATGGAAAAATGTTTCCTATGGCAATAAAACCTCCAAGGCCTTTATATGCTCCCGTACTTGGGTTAAAAATAGCAACAAACTGTTCAAGATAAAAGCCCGTAAAAGAAACAAATTTATTTAATCCAACAGGTATACTTTCAAGTAAAGAATATGAATTTTGAACAACTTCCATATATCCTAAATCTACCATATCTTTCACAGTAGCGCCATGAAAAATTCCTAAGTTTCCGTTTTCATCAACGTTTAATGTTTTTTTCAATCTAAAAGAATCTCTTAAGAGCTCAACCTCTATTGTTCTATTAGAGTTTTCTTTCAATAGAGTTGTTATTTGATCAGCATATTTAATCTCTTGGCCATTTAGTGATAGTACAATATCACCTTGTCTAATATCGTAATCTTTGTTTAAAGATTCTTCAGATACACTTTGAATAATAAATGGCATTCTAAACTCAAATGAAGACATATCTTCAATTGAGGATAATTTGCCAAGAAAATCAACTGGCAAATTTATTTCGATTATATCTCCATCCCTGTCAACTTGATACGTTGTTGATCCAATAATTGATTTTCTCAACTCAGAATATGTGCTTATTTTTTCTCCATCGACAGTCAAAATTTTATCACCTGTTTTAAAGCCAGAATCTAATAATACAGGGTTACTGATTAAGTATCCATCTTTGATTGAATCTGTTGAAATTGATGAAGAACCATAACTATAAGCTAATCCGATATAGATAATAATTGCTAAAATAAAATTAATGGTCACCCCACCTAACATAACAATAAGCCTTTGCCATGAGGGTTTTGATCTAAACTCCCAAGGTTTTGGAGGTTTTGCCATTTGCTCCTTATCCATACTTTCATCAATCATTCCGGCAATCTTGACATATCCGCCAAGAGGTAACCAACCTATACCCCACTCAGTTTCTCCAATTTTTTTCTTAAATAATGAAAAATTAACATCAAAGAATAAGTAAAACTTTTCAACTTTTATTTTAAAATATTTCGCAGGCCAATAATGACCAAACTCATGCAAAACAATAATTAAAGAAAGACTTAAAATAAATTGTGAAACTTTAATTAAGATTTCCATAGACTTGTTTAATTAGCTGACAAAAGTAATTGATTAATAGTAAATTAAAAATATCTATTTTGATTATTTAATGTAAAACTGTTGTATTTTTGCATACCGCAAAATTTGGTTCAATTTGAAGCTATTTAGAAAAAGAGATTTTATAACTGTAGGATTCATTTTAATTTTTTCTGCAGCAGCTGTTTATATATTTTACGTAATTCTAAAACCTGTTGAAGTATTACCTGTATATCAACCAGCTGAAGTAAACGAGAAACTTGTAGACTCTTCAATAATTCATATTGCTAAATACCACAAAATATCTGATTTTGAATTAACAAATCAAAATGGGCAAAAAATAACACAAGAATTTTATAATAATAAAATTTATGTTGCTGATTTCTTTTTTACAACATGTCAAGACATCTGTCCTGTAATGACTAAAAATATGTACCAACTACAAGAAGAACTTAAAAATGACAATGAAATTTTACTTTTATCTCACACGGTGATTCCAAAGATTGATAACGTTAAGCAGCTAAAAAAATATGCGCTCGAAAACAAAGTTGATGATTCTAAGTGGAATCTAGTTACAGGAGATAAAAAACAAATATATGATCTGGCAAGAAAATCCTATCTTGCCGTTGAAGACAGTAACTTTAACGAATTTGACATGATTCACACTGAAAATTTCATGCTGATCGATAAAGAAAAACAAATTAGAGGTTTTTATGATGGGACAAATTCTGAGGAGATAAATCGGCTATTGAAAGATATAGATGTTCTTAAGCAATCATATAACAAATAAAAAAATGAAATATATATTAATTACAATTTTTCTTTTAAAATTTAATCTAGTTACTTCACAAGAATTGATAATCGGAAAAGAGATAGTTGATCCGGGAATTGTCTTTATATTCGAAGGCGCCATAAAGGATCATGTGATGCCAAGCGGAATGCACCTTAAGGAAAAGGATACAAATATTCATATTGAAGCAAGAGTAAATTGGGATAATAAAAATATACCTGAGGGTACGCCTACGTCTGGTTTTGTTGCTTATCTGCATATTACTTCTAGAATTACGAACCAAGAGACGGGTTTAAGTACGTTCGTTGATCTCACCCCCCATATCAATCTTATTGATAATTATCATTATGCAAGGAATATCTCTCTGCCTGGTGAAAAAAACGAGTTATATAAGGTTGAGTTTAATATAATGCCTCCAACGAATATTGAACTTTCATTTCACAGAGACTGGTTGAATTTATATGGTGATAAGCTTATGTCTAGCCAATATTTTTCATACCATGATGTTAATTTTGAGGAAATAGCAAATGCTGTAAGAAAATAAGCCTATCCCAGAGCTACATCTAAACACATCATAACTATAAATCCAGCAATTAGTCCCATTGTGGCAATATCAGCATTTCCGCCGCTTTGACTTTCAGGAATTACCTCTTCTACAACAATGAATATCATTGCACCAGCAGCGAAGGCTAAAGCATATGGAAGTATTGGATATACTAATATTACTATTGAAGCTCCAATTACTGCAAAAATTGGTTCAACAATTGCAGAAAGTTGACCCCACTGCCATGATTTAAATCTACTGAAACCAGCTCGTCTCATAGGCATAGAAACTGCAAACCCTTCGGGAGCATTTTGTAATCCCATTCCTATTGCAAGCGCTATAGCTCCACCAAGAGTTAATCCAATATCCATTCCTGATGCCAGTGCACCAAAAGCTACTCCTACAGCTAAACCTTCTGGAATATTATGAATTGCAATCGCTAACACAAGCAATTCGGTTTTTTTCAGATCCGTTTTAGGACCCTCTGCTTCCTCAATTTTTTTAAACAAGTGTAGGTGTGGGATTTTTTTGTCAAGAAAATATATGAAAAATGCACCGAAGAAAAATCCTATTGCAGGCGGTAAAAAGGAGGGTAAATTTGTTAGACCCAGCTCGTGCTGTTTTTCAACGGCAGAGATTGCAGGCGATAAAAGTGACCAAAAGCTTGCAGCAATCATCACGCCTCCAGTAAAGCCTAAAGCTGCATCTAAAAGCTTTCTGTTCGCAGACTTAAAGAAAAATACTAGAGCAGCTCCTATGGCTGTTACTATCCAGGTGAATAACCCAGCAAAAAAAGCCTGAAGGACAGGGTTATTTAAGCTAACAAAAAACTCTTCCAAATTCAACTTGATTGTTTCCATAATTGTATTTTGACGAAAATAAGAAAACAAAACAAATTTTATAATAAAACATTTTATATTTGCAGTAATTTATAATTATTCTAGATATGTACCCAGAAGAACTAGTTTTTCCTATGAGAAAACAACTTACCGATCAAGGTTTTAGTGAACTAAAGTCAGTTCAAGATGTTGATAAAATGATTTCTAATAAAGGCACAACCTTAGTAGTTGTAAACTCAGTATGTGGGTGTGCAGCAGCTAATGCAAGACCAGGTGCAATCACAAGTTTGTCTCATGATAAAAAACCTAATTACCTTACAACCGCTTTTGCAGGTGTTGACCAAGATGCCGTTGAAAAAGTAAGATATTATCTGGCTCCTTTTCCGCCCAGTTCACCAGCAATTGCTTTATTTAAAGATGGTGAATTGGTTCATATGCTAGAAAGACACCACATTGAGGGAAGATCTGCAGAAATGATTTCTGAAAACTTAAAAGCAGCCTACAGCGAACATTGCTAGTTATAGTAGTTTAAAACATCTAAATTGATTTTTTGCTTCAATTTGCTCAAATCAATAACTTGAATTTTTTTAATTTCGTTTTCCCTTCCATAGTTTTTATAAACCGTGAACTTCAAAAAGGTTGGATTTGATATATCCTGAATTGAGTAATTTTCTAAATTAATAATCCATTGGCCCTTATTGGATTTTTCAATTATAAATTCCTCGGTATTATACCCATAGTTTAACTCATCTTCTAATAAATCTCTATTATCTAAGATGGTATGTGACCAATTATAGTATTTCTTTTTTGGATCAACAAATTGAATATTAAATTCAGCCAATGGATCATTCCATTCAAAAATAATACGATAATCATTTCCAAAGTTTTTCCAATCGTTTTTGGGTATAAAAGTTTTAAGTTTATTTAAGGGGAAGTCTGAAGAGCCAAGTTTATCAGCTTTGGTCCAATATAAGTGTGCTGCCTCATTTACGACAGTTTCTTGTAAACCCTGAATATTTACCGAACTAAGCTTGTCATTTAACATCATATCATATGTGCTTGCTGATAAATCATATTCTCGATTCTTCATATATATAAGAGCCAAGTCTCTGTATGTTTGTTCATCCAAGGGTCTAATCTTAAGTAATCTTTGATACACAATTTTAGCGCTGTGGAAATCTCCGATCTCCTCTAGTTTGTAAGCTATAGTTTTTAAGGCCTTGGCATTATCCTTTGCTTTTTTAGCTATCGATCTCAAAATATTAATCGAAAATTCTTTATCAAAATTTACAAAGTAATCAAATGACTCAATGTGAAAGGGGATTGAAAACTTATAAACTTCATCTATCATATTTTTAAATAGTCTTTTTGCTTGACTAAGTGATTGTGAATTTATATAATCAGTTATATAATAAGGTTTTAATGAGTCTAAATCAATAGTAAAAACTTTTTCTGTGTAGTCATTTCCCTTGACCCTTAGAGAGTTTAAAAGCCTTTCAGCTTTTTTTGATTGTGACTTTAGTTTAACTAAAAACACTCCTCCTCTTCCCTGACTACCGTATCGATTAGTTGAGGCTAAAGATCTTAACAGAGTTATACTTTCAATCTGTTGTGGGTCGATAAAATCTGGAACTTCCTCATAAATCAATCCATCCACATCAAATATGGCTGCAGAAACATTATTAATGGAAAGTGACCCTCCTCGAACATAGATTTGAGTTTTAGCTCCAGTTGATAATGCCTCCTGAACCTGTACGTTTGCAAACTTACCACGTATAACATCAATTATGGTTGTTGCTCCTACTGAAATATTTTCGGAAGTAATTGTAGATGTAGAGAAGCCAATAGATTTTTTATTTCTTTCACCATAACCAGTATCAATATTATCAGAGGGGTCCTTATTGCCGGTAATAGTTACCTCATCTAAAATTTGAGCATTAGTTTTTAATAAAATATATTTATCATCTAAGCTCTCCACTAATAATTGCTTTTCGATCATTCCTAAATAATTAACAGATAAAATATCGTTAATATCTGCTTTAATTTTAAAAAACCCTTCAAAATCTGATTTGGACTCAATAAGTGAATTTTTAACTTTTATTGAAGCTCCTTGAATTGGCCCCTTTGCAGTGAATACTTTACCAAACAAATAATTATCACTAGTATCTTTTTCATCAAACCATTGATTAGATTCTCGTGATTTTTTTAAGAAAAATTTATTTGTATTGTTTAAAAATTTATAGAGGTTTTTAGATTTTGTTTTGATAGTATCATAGCCATAAGCTGTGATAATGAATATATCATCATTGTTAATGTCTTGATCAATATAGTTTAATGAAAAATTGCCATTTTTATCGGTCAATACTCCAATATTTTTAGCAATAAATTTTACCTCGGAAAAAGGAATTCCAATATTCGTTTCATAATCTAAAACTGTTGCTTCTATGTTAACTTCTATAAGATCTTTCTGCTGGGAGATTGATAGCTGAAATATGCAAAGGAAAAGTAAAAAAGCAATTCTTTTCAATTTGATTATTTTCTTGCGAATATCCTATATTTTTATGTAAGCGGTGTTAAAAAACACATAATGTTTAGTTAAAGTCTGGATCTCGTTTATTTAAAAATGCGGTGGTTCCTTCAATAAACTCTTTCGTTTCAAAACATTTACTGAATTCATTAATTTCAACCCCATAACCATTTATACCATCAATATAATTCGCATTTACACTTTTAATAGCGTTTTTTATTCCATTTGAGGAGTTTAATAAAATTCTTTTAGCTAAATCTTTTGTAAAAATCATTAATTGCTCCTGCGAAGTTTTATAGTTTATTAAACCAAAAGCTAAAGCTTCGTTAGCATCAATCATTTTTCCGGTCATAATCATATCCATGGCTCTTCCTTTTCCGATGAGTTGAGGTAATCTCTGTGTACCACCATAACCAGGGATCAAACCGAGCGATACCTCAGGCATTCCCATTTTGGAATTTTCAGAGGCAATTCTTATGTGACATGCCATTGCTATTTCTAAACCGCCTCCAAGCGCATAACCATTTATTGCAGCTATTATTGGTTTTGGAGAATTTTCAATAGTTTCCGATAATATTTTATGACCTGATTCTGAAAGCTCAAAGGCTTGTTCCATTGTAAAGCTCACAAGCTCTTTAATATCAGCTCCTGCTATAAATGCTTTTTCTCCAACTCCTGTTATGATTATTAATCTGATATCTGAATTTGCTATAGATAATTTAACAGCATGATCAATTTCAGAAAATGTTTGCATATTCAAAGCATTAAGTTTTTCCGGTCTATTAATAGCTATAATATTAATGCGATTTTGAATTTCATATGTTAGATTTTTGTACGACATATTCATTAATTTTTTGGAAAGGTAATATTAAAAGTAGTTCCTACATTACTCTTCGATTTAAAAGTTATCTGACCATTATAGGCTGTTACTATACTTTTTATCATTGATAAGCCCAATCCCATTCCACTAGATTTTGTTGTAAAGCTAGGCTCAAATATTTTTTTCATATCGGTTTTTGATATACCATATCCATTATCAGAAATTGAAATCTCAACATTGTTGTCTTTTTCACAAATATTTACTTCGATTTTGGGATCTCTATTGTCTGGAATTGCTTGAAACGCATTTTTCAAAAGATTAGTGATAACTCTAATGAGTTGTGTTCTGTCAAAGTTTGCAAGAATTTTTTTTGATGAATATTTAAAATTAATATGATCCCTGTTAAAAATATCAATAGCAAGCTCAACCACCTCAACAACATTTAATTCTTCTTTTTTTGGCTCAGGCATTTCAGCAAAATCTGAAAATGCTGTAGCAATAGAGCTCATAGTATCAATCTGCTGAATTAAAGATTCGCTAAATTCTCTTATTCTTTGTTTACTAAAGTCCTCACCTTTGCTAAAGCCTCGCTCAAATGTTTGAATACTCAATCTCATGGGGGTTAATGGGTTTTTAATTTCATGAGCTACCTGTTTTGCCATCTCCCTCCACGCAGTTTCTCTTTCGCTTTTTGCAAGTTTAACAGCACTACTTTTTAGCTCATCTATCATTGTATTATATGAGTCAATTAATGCAACCACTTCTCGAGGTGTATTTTTCACATTAATTTTAACATTTTGATTTTGAAGATTAGTTTTTTTTATAGTTTCTCCAATAGAGTCTAATGATTTAGTAACAAAATTTGATATAAAATATGCAATAATAAATGCTATCAAAATCATATTTCCATGAACAAAACCTAGGCTGATTAAAAATCCGCCTAACTCTTCTTTACTGCTTGAATCATCTGCAAAATAAGGGATGTATATAATACCTAATGGTTGATTTTCAAAATTGGAAACTAAATTATAAGATGATTTAAAGTAGCTTGAGTTTTTATCATTGACGACATATCTTCCAGCGTTAAACTCCTTAAAATAATCTAAAATTTTCCCATCTAATAAAGTAGTTCCTCTAACACCTGTTAAGGCAGTTGAGCTTTTTATTAATACTCCTTCTAAATTATAGAGTTCAAATTCCAAATTATGTACATCAGCCATTTGCAAAACCGTGCTATTATTTAGTAAACCAATAGAATCAATTCCATTTTTTTTTAACTCATATTTTATATCAACAAGTAGATTATTTTCTTTTCTTTCTAATCTTCCCTCGTGATATTCAGAGTTTTTTTTATTGAATTGATATAAGGTTACCCCGCCGATCATTATAGATTCAACTACAATAAAAACCATCATGTAATAAAAAATTCTTGAGCTTAATGAAATATTGTTATTTGGCATTTATATAATTTTGAATATACGGGCTGTTAGTTTAAAATAAATTTAGTAATAATTTAAAAATCTAGAAATTTTCATTACATATATATACAAATAATTAGAATATTAAATTCATATCTTTGGCAAAAAATAAGGGAAAATGAAAAAGATTTTAAAATGGATGATAGTTTTTTTAGGGGTTATAGTTTTATTGATTTATGTATTTAATATCGATTACATCTTTAGAGGAATACGAACCATATATCTAACTGGAAATAATACTGCTTTTATTTCTGATTACGAATATTTTGATAACAAAGAAATAACAAGCTCTGAGCCTCAGCCTTGGGCGCTACATAAATATTATAATGAGATTCAAGAATCTGACAAGCTTAAGTTTTTAAATGAAGAAAGAAAAACAAAATCATTCTTGGTCATTAAGAATGACAGTATCCTTTTTGAAAAGTATTATGATGGTCATAAACAATACGATATTTCAAACTCATTTTCTGTTGCAAAAAGTATTGTTACAAGCATGCTGGGAAAGGCAATTATGGAGGGTAAAATAAAAAGTTTAGATCAGCCGGTTAGCGATTTTTTTGAAGAATATAAAGACGGGTTAGCAGCTGAATTAACAGTTGGGGATTTAGCTTCAATGTCATCTGGAATGAAATGGAATGAGAAATATTACAGTGTTATAAATATTACATCTGAAAGCTATTTTACAAACGATTTAAGGTCCGTTATTTTAAGGCAAGAAATTGAAAATAAACCTGGTCAAAGCTTTAGGTATTCTAGTGGAGACACCCAACTATTAGCCATGGTTTTAGAAAAAGCCATAGGAACAAATCTTTCAGATTATTTAACCGAAAAATTCTGGCAACCGATGGGTGCAGAAAGCACTGCACTTTGGCAGATTGACAGTGAAGAATATGGTATGGAAAAAGCATACTGTTGTATTGCAGCTACAGCGAGAGATTTTGCAAGGTTTGGTAAACTTTATGTAAACAAAGGAAAATGGGGTAAGAATGAAATTCTTGATTCGTCCTTTGTTGAGCTTTCTTTAGAACCTGTTTTTGATGATAGCCCCTTCTATGGATATGGCTGGTGGCTATACGAATATAATGGCAAAAGAGTTTTTACAATGAATGGCTTTAGAGGACAATTTGTTATCTCTTTCCCTGATGAAAATATAATTATCGTAAGACAAGGTAAATATAATATTGAAGGAAGGGTTAGTAATCAGTCTGGTGATTTATACAACTATATTTCTGAAGGATATAAACTAGCAACTGCAATAGAATAAACTTTGAAATTAGATAAAGAAATACTGCTAAATATAAATAATCTCAGAGTTAGAACTGTTGAAAAAGAAAATCGTAAAAATTTAATTAAAGGCATTTCATTTAAAGTCAAAAAAAATGAAATTATTGGGCTTGTAGGTGAATCAGGTAGTGGAAAATCTATGACATCTTTATGTATTCTTGGTCTTCTTGAAAGAAAGAAGTTTAAAATTTCTGGAAAAATCATATTTAACGGAAAAAACATCTTAAATCTTGATAAAAATGAGATCAAGGAAATCAGAGGTTCTAGTGTTGCAATGATTTTTCAAGAGCCCATGAATGCACTGAATCCAACAATGAAAATTGGCAAACAACTCTATGAGGTATTTAAAGCTCATGAAAATTTACCCTTTGAACAAACAAGTGAAAGAATTAAAAGGCTGATCAAAAAGGTCAAACTAAGTGGTGTGGAAAATTTACTAGATAAATATCCTCATCAGATATCTGGCGGCCAAAAACAAAGATTAATGATTGTTATGGCGCTATCATGCAACCCAAAATTACTTATAGCAGATGAGCCAACAACAGCATTAGATGTATCAATACAAAAGGAGGTAATTGAGATTTTGAAAGATCTCAAAAAAAGTGAAAACTTATCAATATTGTTTATCTCACATGATTTAAAACTTGTCTCAAGTATTTCAGAAAAAATCATAATAATGAAAAATGGTAGAATAATAGAACAAGGGTCAAATAAAAAAATCTTTAATTCACCAAAAGAAGATTACACGAAAGCTCTATTGTCTTTAATAATTGATGACAAAAAAAGATTAAAAAGGTTGCCAACGGTTGAAAGTTTTAAGGAGGGTTTCAAAGGTGAGGCTGAAACTAAAAATAAAAGAAATAAAAGATTAAAAAATATATATTCAAGCGAACCTATTTTGGAAATTAAAAATTTGTCAAAGTTTTATAATACTTCAAAAAAATTATTTGAGAAAAATAAAGGATTTAGGGCATTATCAAATATTAATTTAAAACTATATAAAGGGGAAACTTTAGGTTTAATTGGAGAGTCAGGATCTGGTAAAACTACTTTATCAAATGCAATTGTTAAAGTTCAACCATATGAAGCTGGGCAAATACTATTTAAAGGAAAAGATATCTCGAAAATTAATGGAAGAGAATTACTGGAATTTAGAAAAAATGTTCAGGTTATTTTTCAAGATCCATATGCATCATTGAACCCTCTTCAAAATATACTTCAGGCAATATCAGAGCCAATAAAATTTCACGGAATTTATAGCAAAGAAAAAGTTCATGAAAAATGTAAAGAAATAATAAACGATGTCGGTCTTGATCAAAGATTTTTAAATCGTTATCCTCATGAGCTTTCCGGTGGTCAAAGACAGCGGGTATGTATAGCTAGGGCTATCAGTGTTAATCCTATAGTTCTAATATGTGACGAATCTGTTTCTGCTCTTGATGTTTCGGTTCAAGCGACAGTATTAAACCTCTTAAATGTATTAAAAGAAAAATATGGGTTTACTTACATTTTTATATCCCATGATCTTTCTGTGGTTAAACACATGTCTGATAAAATTATAGTATTACATAATGGAAAGATAGTTGAATATGAAGATTCTGATTTGCTTTTCAAAAAGCCAAAAGATAATTATACCAAAAAACTAATTAAAGCATCAATATAGAAATGGATAAAATTTGGATTCCAAAAAATTATGAGAAATCAAATTTATTTCAATTTGAAAAATATTTGGAGAAGAAATATAATTTGTATTTTTCAAATTACGCTGAATTGCATAATTGGTCAATAAAAAATCTGGAATTTTTTTGGGAATCAATAAGTAACTTTTATAAAATCCATTTTGATACTCCTTATAAATCTATATTAAATAAAGAAAACCCTTTTTATAAAACCAAATGGTTTGCGGGCTCAAAACTTAGCTATTCAGCTCACATTTTACGTAATGCAAAAAATAATAAAACTGCCATTGTATATAAAAGCGAATCAAGTAATATAATTGAAATTTCATGGAACAGCCTATTGGAAAAAGTTAAAGAAATAAGGTTTAGCTTAATCGATTATAATATTAAAAAAGGTGATGTAGTTGTTGGCTATTTGTTAAATCATCCAGATACCATTGCCGCTTTTATTGCGGTTAATTCCCTGGGGGCTGTGTGGTCATGCTGTTCACCGGATTTTGGGGTAGAAAGTATTGTAAATAGATTTAGTCAATTAAAACCCTCTCTACTTTTTGCGCATCAGAAATACACTTATAATGGAAAAAACTTTAATCAAGAAGATAAAATTAATGAGCTTAAACGCAATCTTCCATCATTAAAGAAAACTATTGTGTTTGACTCAAGCTTTGACAATTGGAACCTAAATTCTAACTACTGGATTGATTTTAAATTGGAATCGGTAAACTTTAAACATCCTATATGGGTTCTTTTTTCATCGGGGACAACTGGAAAACCAAAAGCAATAACTCATAGTACAGGTGGTATATTATTGGAGCAATATAAATCTCTTTCATTACACCAAAATTTAATGAATGGTGATAGATTTTTTTGGAATACCACAACAGGTTGGATGATGTGGAACTATTCAATAGGTTCGTTTCTTTGTGGGGCAATTCTTTGTATTTACGATGGTTCAGCAAATTTTCCAGAAATCGGAGTACAATGGCGATTTGCAAAAGAGGCTAAAATTAATCATTTTGGAAATGGGTCCCCTTTCTTTATTGCAAGTATGAAGCAAAATATAAATGATGTTAATGATAAAGATTTAAAGTTTATTAAAACAATTGGAGCAACTGGCTCTCCCTTATCAATTGAGGCTTTTAAATGGTTACAAAAAAAACTTCCAAAAACTCAAATAATCTCATTAAGTGGTGGAACCGATGTGTGTTCAGCTTTTATTGGGGGTTGTGCTAAATTGCCCGTTTACGCTGGTTTTTTACAATGTAATATGTTAGGTGCATCAATTCAAGCTTGGGATGAAAATGGCAAAAACGTTAAAGGCCAAACTGGTGAGTTAGTTATTACAGAACCCATGCCGTCAATGCCAATATACTTTTGGGGTGATCATGACTTTAAGAAATATCATGAATCTTATTTTGTGAAAAATTCAGGGGTGTGGACTCATGGAGATTGGATATTTGTTGATGATTTGAAAGGAATATTAATGCAAGGAAGGTCAGATGCAACATTAAACAGAAACGGGATAAGAATTGGCACCTCTGAAATTTATTCCTCTTTAGACACTATCAAAATAATCAAAGATTCATTGATAATTGATATAAATGTGGATGGCAACAGTAAACTTATTTTATTTGTGGAATCAGAACATGAATTGGACCAAAATCTCAAAAGCAAAATTAATAGAGTAATAAAAAACAAATGCTCTCCTCGACACACACCAAATTTAATATTTTCAATATCTCAGATACCTTATACAATTAGCGGTAAAAAAATGGAGATTCCTATAAAGAAAATTTTTTTGGGACAAAGCATAAATGATGTAGTTTCTAAAGGTGCAATGAGAAATCCAGAATGTATTGATGATTTTTTAAAGATTAAAAATCAATATCTAAAATCTCCTGTTGGGTAGTCTTTCCAGATTGGATACTGTCAAATATAAACTTATTACAATCTAATTCTATGCTCAATCTTTTTGGCTGGTCAAAAGGTTTATTAGAAATTAGTAAGGTTGAATCTTGATAAACACTTTTCATATAAACCCCCCAAATTGGTAAAGCCATTGACGCACCTTGGCCATATGCTATATCCTCAAAGTGAATTGCTCTATCCTCAGCTCCTACCCAAACACCTGTGACTAAATTTGGTACCATTCCAATAAACCAACCATCACTTTGGTTTTGTGTTGTGCCAGTCTTTCCAGCAATGGGGTTAGTAAACTCATATGGATAACCGGTTACAACATTTTGATATGCCCTGTTAAATTCATCAGCCCCGGTTGTTCTCAGCCTTGTCCCAGAACCTGCTTTGGTAACGCCCTCTAACAAATTAACAGTAACGTAAGCAGCTTCCTCACTTAATACGTCTCTGGTAACAGGTTGGTTTTCATATAAAGTTGTTCCATTTTTATCTTCAATCTTTTGAATGAAAACCGGCTGTGTATATACACCTTTATTTGCAAATGTTGAATAGGCCGCTACCATTTCATAAACACTAAGATCTGGTGTTCCTAAAGCTATTGATGGAACAGGCAGTATTCTTTGTTCTATGCCCAAATCTTTAGCTAATTTCGCAACGGTACGCGGACCAATTCTATCCATTAATCTGGCAGTAATAGTATTAACCGAATTCGCCAAAGCATTTTTTAAGGTTCTAGTTCTTCCATACTTATCACCCGAGTTCTTTGGGCACCATTGTTCAACATTACCAAATTTGTTTTTTTCAATACAAAACTGGCTGTCTGGAAATGTGTCACATGGTGATAATTTTAGCTGATCTATTGCTGCAGCATAAACAAATGGCTTAAAAGTTGATCCTATTTGACGCTTGCCTTTTTTCACCATGTCATATTGGAAATGTCTGTAATTCATGCCCCCTACCCAGGCCTTGATATAACCATTTGTTGGATCCATAGACATCATTCCTGGCCTGAAAAAAGACTTATAATATTTCATTGAATCTAAAGGAGTCATCATTGTGTCAATTTCTCCTTTCCAGGAGAAAATGGTCATCTCTTTTGGTATATAAAATGATTCTTCGATTTCCTCATTATTTTTTTTCAAATCATATTTCATTTTCCTCCATCTTTCAGATCTTTTCATTGATACTCTTAATAGGGTGTCTACAGCACCACTGGTTAATTCACGAAACGGGGCAATAGAGTCATCTAAAGTTTTATTTTGTTCAAAAAATTCTTTCTGAAGCCTAGGCATATGTTTTAATACGGCATTTTCAGCCATTTCCTGCATTGAATAATTTATTGTTGTGTAAATCTTTAAACCATCAGTATTTAAGTTATACTTAGACCCATCAGGCTTTCTGTTTTGTTCATCATTTACCCATATTTTCATATAAGCTCTTAGGTATTCCCTAAAGTATGTTGCTAGGCCCTCACGATGTGACTCAGGAGTATAGTTTAAGTTCAATGGTTGCATTCTAAGAGAGTCAACTAAAACTTCATCTAAATAATCATATTTTTTCATTTGACCTAAAACAACATTTCTTCTATTCTTAACCCCAACTGGATTTCTGTGAGGTCTTGGATTATACAAAGAAGAGTTTTTTAGCATTCCGACTAAAATTGCTGATTCGTTTATGTCTAAGTCAATTGGCTCTTTACCAAAGTAAATTCTTGCAGCGCTTCTAATCCCATCTCCGTTATTTCCGAAATCATATAAATTTAAGTATTGAGTTATAATTTCGTCTTTTGTATAGTGCCTCTCTAGTCTAACAGCTATTATATATTCTTTAAATTTCTGAGTGAGTCTTTCAATTATATCTCTTGAGCCCTCACCAGTAAAAAGCAACTTTGCTAATTGCTGAGTAATAGTACTTCCTCCACCGTCTTTTCCTAACTTTAATACAGCTCCAATTGTCCTCTTAAAATCAATTCCAGAATGAGAGTAAAACCTAATATCTTCAGTCGCTATTAAAGCATGAACAAGATGACCAGGAAGCTCATCAAAATTTACAGGAGTTCTATTATCATTAAAATAATATTTACCAAGTGTCTTTCCGTCTGAACTGATTACTTCGCTTGCCAGGTTAGTTTTTGGATTTTCTAAAACCTCTAAATCTGGCATATCACCAAAACCCCCAACCGAAGCAAAATAAAATATAGATATAATGATAGTAACTGGGGTTAAAAAAAATAACCACATTAAGGATGAATAAAATTTGTACCTGTTCTCCAATTCTATTTTATTTTTTCAACTTTATATCCAACATCGATAACTCCGTCTAAAGATTCTAATCCCGCCACCCTGTTAATAATTCTAATAGCATGTTCGATTGAAACAAAATATTTTGTTTTCTCATCTAATCTAATACTTTCTTTGTGTAATAGTGAATTCTCTACAATATTAATTCTCCTTTCACCGGTAAAATTTCCATACTTATCTGCGAGTTTATATTCCAAGGTATCTATTGATATTATATTTAAGGAATCCCTAAGTGAAACAATTAAAAAAATATTATTAAATGGGTATTTTTCATTTATTCTAAGATTAATAAATGACTTATATAATTGTCCTTTTGAGAAATTTATTTCAAAACTGAAATTTTGAATAGAGTCCTTATGCCAGATACCATTGACCGAATTGTATTGAATATACTCGGCATTTGGATTGCAAGATGCCAATAAAAAAATGGAGATTAAGACTATTTTATGGTACATTTTTTTTAAAAGTTGTTACATTATTTGTTCTACCCTTTTTAAAGATATCATTACTATTTTTTTGGCCTTTTCTCATCTTTTTTTGAATCTCATACGGCATTTCACTGATTTCAAGACATCTTTGGGAACAACAATTCTTCATTTTTATTTTACAGTCATCACATTGAATAAATAATAAGTGACATGCATCATTGGCACAATTTGTATGTACATCGAATAATGCCCCACATTGATGACAATTTGCAATAATCTCATCACTAACTTTCTCGATCCTTCTGTTGTCAAAAACAAAATTCTTACCTATAAAGTTATTTTCTAATTTATTATTTCTTACCTGACGTACATATTCGATAATTCCACCTTCAAGTTGATAAACTTTTTTAAACCCTTTATGTTTAAAATAAGCGCTGGCTTTTTCACATCTTATTCCACCTGTACAATACATAAGTAAATTTTTATCCTCTTTATCATTCTTAAGTTTATTTTCAATTACATCCAGTGAATCCCTAAATGTATCTACGTCAGGGCAAATTGCATTTTTAAAATGTCCTATCTCACTTTCATAATGATTTCTCATGTCTAGAACAATTGTGTCTTTCTCTTTCATCAATTTATTAAAACCTTCAGCGTTTAAATGGATACCCTTTTTTGTAACATCAAAGGTCTCATCATTAAGTCCATCCGCAACTATTTTATTCCTTACTTTGATTTTTAATTTAAGAAAAGATTTGGTCGCATGTTTTAAAGCAATGTTAAGTCTAACTTTTTTTAAGAACGAAATTGATTTTAGGTGATCAGAAAAAGTATTTATATTTTTTTCAGGAAGTGATAATTGAGCATTTATACCTTCCTTCGCTATATATATTCGGCCTAATACATCAATAGAATCCCAAAAAACATATAATTCGTCTCTAAAAATTTTGGGATCACTAATCTTTGCATACTGATAGAATGAAAGATTAATTCTTTTTTGACCAGATGCGTCTAAAATTCTAGATCGTTCATCAGCGCTTAATTTATTGTACAGTTGCATGCTATACTTTTTGATTTAATGACAAAAGTAGAAAAAAAGATAAAAATCCTCTATCAGTATATTGTATTGTGTAAAAAGATATCCTAAATTAGTAATGTAAAAACTTGAATTATGCCCAACGACAAAGCAGATAAATTAAAAGCATTAAAATTAACCCTCGACAAACTGGACAAGACATACGGAAAGGGTACTGTCATGAAAATGGGGGATTCACCTGACGAAAATGTTGAAGCAATTTCATCAGGCTCATTAGGCTTGGATATTGCTTTAGGTGTCGGTGGTTACCCAAAAGGTAGAGTTATTGAAATATATGGACCTGAGTCATCTGGAAAAACAACTTTAACTTTACATGCAATCGCTGAGTGTCAAAAAAAAGGTGGTATTGCCGCATTCATTGATGCAGAACATGCATTTGATAGGTTTTACGCTGAAAATTTAGGTATTGATATTGAGAACTTAATAATTTCACAGCCTGATCACGGGGAACAAGCTTTAGAAATTACTGATAATTTAATCCGTTCTGGAGCTATTGATATGGTCATAATTGACTCAGTTGCTGCACTTACTCCTAAAAGTGAAATTGAAGGTGAAATGGGGGATTCAAAAATGGGACTACATGCTAGACTAATGTCACAAGCTCTTAGAAAACTTACCGCCTCAATTAGTAAAACTAATTGCACAGTAATTTTTATAAATCAATTGAGGGAAAAAATTGGGATTATGTTTGGAAATCCAGAGACAACAACTGGTGGAAATGCTCTAAAATTTTATGCCTCAATTCGACTTGATATAAGAAGATCAACACAGATTAAAAGTAGTGATGGGGTGGTTATGGGTAATAAAACAAGAGTCAAAATTGTCAAAAACAAAGTTGCTCCTCCTTTTAAATTAGCCGAATTTGATATTATGTACGGAGAGGGTATTTCAAAAGTTGGGGAAATCATTGACCTGGCTGTTGAATCAGAGATAATAAATAAAAGTGGATCATGGTTTAGTTATGAAGGAACGAAACTTGGTCAAGGAAGAGATGCGGTTAAAACTCTTTTAAAAGATAATCCAGATTTAATGGAAACTCTTGAAACAAAACTAAAAGAAATTATTTAAGATTCTCTCAAGTCTTCAAGCATTAATTTCCTTACATCTTGACTCAATTTTATTCTGTCATCTTTGACCATACCTTTAGTATCAATCGGATCATGAATTTTGACTCTTAATTTTCCGGGTGTACCTTTTGATCCTCCAATTAATCCTCCAAAACTCCACGGAAAACGCTTTTTATTATCCAAAAATGTCATCGGAACGATAGGCACTTGATGTTCAATAGCCATTGTAAAAGCTCCGTGCTTGAAAGGAGCTAATTCAACATCTAATTCAGGTACCGTACCTTCTGGAAAAATTGCAATGCTAGTTCCTGAGTTTAATTTTTCTTTGCTCTGTTTAAAGACCTCCTTCTTACTTTCACTGCTTGATCTGTCTACCAAAATCATTGTTCTTTTGTAAATGTATCCGTAAATTGGAATTTTTTCCAATTCTTTTTTCCCTATAAAAACAAGTGGGTTTTTTCTAACAGTTGAGACAAGCAGCATTACATCAATCATTGATACATGATTTGCCACAAATATGTATGGAGCCCCTTTTTTAGTTTTTAAGCCTCCTTTTTTAGAAGGAAACATCCCCATAAAAAATAAAATTAAATCAGACCACAATACCCCCATCCCATAAAACTTTCTATACCAATTTTTATTTATAAGGATAAATATAAAAGCAGGTAAAATAATTATAATTGTAAATACGAATACTAACAAGTAAAACCATATATTGTAGAATGTCCAGAAAATGTATTTTGCTGCTTTCACAAGTTTCAAAACTAATTAATTTATTTTAATAAAAAATTTAACTTTGTCATTATGGGTGGAAAACTTAAAAGGATACTGACCGGGGTTCAAAGCACCGGAATACCTCATTTAGGTAATATTCTTGGGGCTATTATTCCTGCAATAAACTTTTCCAAAAACGATAACGTCGAAACATATTTATTCATTGCCGATTTTCACTCTCTTACTCAAATTAAAGACTCTGAAGAATTAAAACAAAACACTCTATATACCGCGTCAGCATGGTTAGCATGTGGGCTTGATCCATCTCGGACTATTTTTTATAGGCAAAGTGATGTACCACAAGTAACTGAGTTATCTTGGTATTTAAGTTGCTTTTTCCCATACAATAGACTAATGCTAGCGCATAGCTTCAAGGACAAAAAAGATAGATTAAAAGATATTAATTCAGGCCTTTTTAACTATCCAATGCTAATGGCTGCTGACATTTTACTTTACGATGCTGAGATTGTTCCTGTTGGGAAAGATCAGCTACAACATTTAGAGATTACTAGAAATGTAGTTAATCGTTTTCACAATATTTTTGGGGAAACATTTACACTGCCAAATGAACATTTACAAGAAGAGTCAAAACTCATCTCAGGGACTGACGGAGAAAAAATGAGTAAAAGTAAAAATAATATTATCAACATTTTTGCTTCAGAAAGTGAATTAAAAAAACAAATTAAATCGATAAAAACTGATTCAACGGCACTTGAAGACCCTAAAGAATGGCAGAATTGTAATCTCTATAATATTTATAAATTCATAGCTGATGAAAATCAAATAATGAAAATGAAAAGTAATTATAAAAATGGAGGGTATGGTTATGGGCATGCTAAAAATGACCTACTTCAATTAATCATTGAAAAATATTCAGAGGAAAGAAAGAAATTTAATCACTATATTTCAAATCCAAATGAAGTGGAAGAAATTCTAATAGAAGGAGCTACTAAAGCAAGCATTACAGCAGATAAAGTTTTAAGAAGAGTACGCAAAAAATTAGGATATTAAAATAAAAATTTCATTTAATTTTATATCTTAGATTTTAATAGCCCATTAGATGAAAATTAGTACTTATATTTTTGAATTGTTACAAAGCCACGATTGCGTTATTGTTCCAAATTTTGGTGCTTTCGTTGCAAGAAATATTTCATCAAAAATTAGTTCTGATGGATCTAAAATTTATCCTCCTAACAAAGAACTTTCCTTCAATAAAAATGTAGTTAAAAATGATGGATTATTGATTAACTCAATTTCATCAAATGAAAATATTAGGTATGAGACTGCAGAACAAAAAATCACAAATTGGGTTACAAGAATAAACAAGAAACTTGAAAAACAAAGATATATTGAAATAAAAAATATAGGTTCAATTTCTTTAGAAAACACCAAATATATTTTTATTCCCAATCAAAACTCAATTTTCCTTAAAAGCTCCTATGGCTTTAACTCAATAGACTCATCACACATACTAAGACGTCAAAAAAATATTAATAATACCTATTTAAAATATGCAGCAATATTTATATTCCTTTTGTCTTTGACTGGATTATTTACAAAAAGCTACTTTGACAATGTAAATGAATTTAATAAAGCTTCGTATGCTAAAGCGAACCTAGAGATTGAGAAAAAAATACAAAAAGCAACATTTAATATCAATACATCATTACCGGTGGTTAAATTGTCAATTAGAAAACAATATGGAGGCTTTCATATAATTGCAGGCTCATTTAGGCTAGAGGAAAATTCATTAAAAATGATATCTCAACTTAAAGAAAAAGGATTTATAGAGGCTAGGAAAGTAGGTGTAAATAAATTCGGATTATTACAGGTTGCTTACAACAGTTATGATACAGTTGACGAGGCCAGGTTAGCCCTTTCTAACATTAGGGTTAATGAAGATATAAATGCTTGGCTTTTGATAAAAAATTAAAACTCTGAGACATAAAAACTCCTAAAGATTCACTTACAATACTTACAGATTCCGTTTTACCTGGTGAAACAAATGCATTAAATAATCTGTTTGGTGGTGAATTATTAGCCAGGATGGACAGAGCAGCCAGTATCGCCGCAAAACGTCATGCTGAAGAAATTGTTGTAACATCTTCGGTTAATAATGTCTCTTTTGGTAAAGCAATCGCTATAGGAACTACAGTTACAATCGAAGCTAAAGTTTCAAGAGCGTTTACAACATCAATGGAAGTTTTTATTGATGTGTGGGTTGATGATGATATTGGTAAAAAAATAAAAGCTAATGAGGCAATCTATACTTTTGTTGCCGTAGATAAGTCTGGGAAACCAACAAAAATTGAAAAGATCTACCCAGAAACAGAAGAGGAAAAAAAAAGGTTTGATGCTGCCCTAAGAAGAAGGCAGCTAAGTCTTGTATTAGCTGGAAAAATGAAAGCTAATGATGCAACAGAATTAAAAGCACTATTTTCATAGGCTATAATTTATAAATCCAAGTCCTTGGGTTTTGAGGTGCCCCATTATAGAAAATGCTAAAGCTTAAAATTGTCTGACCATTTAATGGGTCTGTTGCAATTTTCCCAATTACTTGCTTTGTCTTTAACTTATCACCTTTTGACACATAAATTTGTGAAAGATTTTTATATACTGTAAAGAAATTTCCATGCTGTATAAGAACAGTTCGACTATTATTTTTAGAAATAATGACAGAATAAACTTCGCCATCAAAAATAGTTCTAGCCTCAACATCACTGGATGTTCGAATTCTAACTCCATTGCTTTGTATGGTAGCAGTTTTTACAATTGGATGAGGTTGCTTTCCAAAGCCCAAAACTACATTTCCTCTGATAACAGGTGAGGGTAATCTACCTTTATTTGCATTAAAGTTTTTTGAGATTAATTGAGCCTCCTCGCTTAATTTAAACCCTCCATCGTTTCTTTTTGATTTAGCTAAAGCTTCTCTTATTAATTTCTCAATTTTTTTATCTATATCCTTAGACAACTTTTGTTTCTGTTTAATCTCATTTTTATATTTCTTTTGATCTTTGTTAATTTCAACTATTAACTTATTTAGATTATTATATTCATTACTTAATTCAATTTTTATATTTTCATTTTCATTAATTAATAACTGTTTGTTTGTCTTTTGTGAGTCGAGAATAAGAATAACATTTTCTATTTCAGATCGAGTAGATTTAATTTTTGACAATGTTTTATTTTGAAAATTTATATACTGTTTAAAATATTGGACTCTTTTATATGCTTGGCGGAATGATGATGATGAAAATATAAACATCAACTTATTTAAGTTAGATTTTTTCTTAAAACCTGTTAAAAGCATCTTGGCAAGCTCCTCTTTTAAGAGAAGCTCTTTATTTTTTAAATTTGAAAGTTGAATTTCATTTGAATCAATTTCATTTAATATTAGGTTTAACTGATTGTTAATATTACTAATTAAACTTTGTTGAAGTTTAATTTTATAATTTAAATCTTCTGCATTAGAAATTATCAATCCCTTTTTTTTAGAAGAGTTAGAAAACTTTAATTCTATTAATTTTATCTCGTTTTGAATTTCCTTTTTTTGTTTTTCTAAGTCTTGCTTTGATTGTGACCTTATATCAGTGGCTGTGAGTAATAGTAAAAATAAAAGTATTCTAGTAAGATTCATTATAATTTAATACGATTATAATTTTTAGGGATTCTAAAGGGAATATTAATTTTTTCAAGAGAAGAAATAGACTTTATCTCAATATAAAATGTTTCTATACCATTATTAGAAAAGCGAATTTTTGTGGGTAAAATCTGTTGATCAACAATAGTATAATCATCATATGAAACTTCAAAAAAATTATTTTGATCTTTAAAAGAATGTTTAAGAACTCTTGAATTAAAGGGGCTAATAGAAACAGTTGATTGAATAACTTTTGAATTTAAATTGAATTTGTCATCTTTATAGATATAACTGTTTTCTGTTTTTTTATAAAAATAAGAAGGGTCGAATTTATGAATTAAAATTCCTAATACAAGGTTTTGCAATATTTCGAAATTTGATTCAAAGCCAATTTTTTCGTTTATATAATTAATATCAGAAACAAAATAATTTTTTTCAATTTTATTATAATATTTCACAGAATCATTATCGATTAATATCCTAGCAGCTCCCAAAGAAGCATTAATCCATATCTTTTCATCTGAGGAAATGCGCATGGTTATTGTGTTAGATTTTATTTTATTATTCTCTCTAAAAGAAACTTTAGCTTTAGCTTGAATATACTCTATACGATTAAAGTTATTATTTGCTATACGTATAGATTTTTTTGGGGTAAACTTTCTACTCCTTTCATTATTGTCTTTTGATGTATTATAAAGGAAAGAACATGAGCTTAAAGAGAAAACAGAAAGTAAAAGAATAATTTTTTTCATAATCAAATTTTATTTGCCTGTACTTCCAAATCCTTTATCTCCTCTCAAAGAGTCATCTAATTTATCTACAACTTTCCAAGAAATAGTTTCATGTTTTGCAATAACCATCTGAGCTATTCTATCTCCAGAATTAATCATAAAATCTGAATCGGATAAATTAATTAATATCACACCTATTTCACCACGATAATCTGCATCAATTGTGCCTGGTGAATTTAGAACAGAAATTCCTTTCTTTAAAGCTAGTCCGCTTCTAGGTCTTATCTGTGCTTCATAACCCGGGTTTAAGGAAATAAATAAGCCTGTTTTAACCAATACTCTTTGAAGCGGCTTAAGAACTATTGAGTCTTCTAAATATGCCCTTAGGTCCATACCAGCTGAAAGCAGAGTTTGATATTTTGGGAATTCATTATTTGAAATATTTACTATATCTATAATCATCTTATCAGATTAAATAACTTAATTATTTGTCTTTTTTCCTTTACCAAAATTACGAGATTCATGACCAATATACATACGATTCCAACTAATATATTATCTCTAAATCCGTAAAAAGAAATAGATGATAAGCAAATAGATAATAATATGTAAAATAAAATTTTTGAGGTGTTATATGGGATAGGATAATGTTTTTTTCCGATAATGTAAGATAATAAGGCCATGGTAAAATATGCTATAAGTGTAGCAACCGCAGATCCTAAGAAGCTGTAGTTAGGTATTAAAATTATATTTAATAATAAAGTTATTATAGCTCCTACACTAGAAATATATGCGGCAAATTTAGTCATGTCGGTAACTTTATACCAAACTGATAAATTTTGGTATATACCAAGGTAGAAATTAGCAAGCAAAATAATAGGAACAATATACATGGCCTGCCAATACTCAGGATCACCAATAAAAATTACCTTTAAAATATCAAGGGCAACTACTACTAAAACCAGTATAGAGGAGCCTATTATTACAAACGTCTCAAGAACTAAAGCATAACTTTGTTTCGCCCTTTTATTATCAGCCTCACTAAAGAAAAAGGGTTCAATGGCCAGCTTGTAAGCAGTTGAAAACAATGTCATGAAAATTGCTAATTTATAACAGGCTGCATACATTCCAATTTCAGTTTTTGCTATTGAACTTGGTAATAGAAAATCTAATAGAATTTTATCGAAAGTTTCATTAATAGTAAACGCAAAACCTGAAATTAAAATTGGAAATGCATAAACAAGCATTTTTTTAAGTAATTTAAAATTAGCTTGATAATTTATTCTAAAATAAAATGGTATTAATAATAATAAAGAAACACAACTTGCAATTAGGTTGGCAATAAAAATATATGCAACTTCAAAATTTTCGAAATATATATACTGTAAAAAATTAGAGGATCCTGAAAGGTCCTTTAGGAAAATTAAAAGAAAAATATTCAATAAGAAATATATTATAACATTTACTATTTTGATTATTGAGTATTTGAATGCCGCTCCTTGTAATCTTAAATATGCAAAAGGTATAACCGTAAGTGCATCAATAACTAATATCCATACTACAATACTAAGGTAGCTTGTACTGATTCCTGTGAAGTCAGAAATATTTAATTTAAAAATGCTAAATAAGGAAGCAAATATCAGAGATGTAATAATAATAGAAATTGCAGCTGTATTTAATACATCTTTTTTATTTTTTTCAATATTATAGAATCTAAAAAAGGAGGTTTCTAGTCCATAAGAAAGAATAACATTGAAAAGTATAATATATGAGAAAATAAGAGAAAGTGTGCCAAATTCTGAAACCTCGCTGATAACACTCTTATCAGTGTGTACTCTAACCAGAATAACACTCATTAGTCTAGGAAAAACAGTAGCTATTCCATAGATAAATGTTTGCTTAAATAATTGCAGAAATTTTCCCAAAATCTGAAGGTTTGTTTCTTAAAAATAAAGGAATAATACTTGGAAAACAAAAAGAGTATAAATCAACTATCCATTTAGCGCTTCAGCTCCACCAACAATTTCAAGAATTTCATTGGTAATGGATGCTTGTCTAGCTTTGTTATAAGTCAGTTTAAGCTGGTCTCTTAACTCAGTTGCATTATCTGTTGCCTTATGCATAGCTGTCATTCTAGCACCATGTTCTGATGCATAAGAATCTCTAACAGATTTATATAATTGTGTTTTCAAAGACTTGGGAATTAGCTCAGAAATAATTTCGATTTGAGATGGTTCAAAAATATAATCCGCAGAATCATTTTGATCATCCTCAGAATTATTGTTTACAATTGGAAGAAATTGCTCTGTAGTTACTATTTGAGTAGCAGCATTTTTAAATTTATTGTATACAATCTCTATCTTATCAAACTCTTTAGCAAGAAATTTATTCATTAATACCTCGCCAATTAAAGAAGTATTTTCAAATGTAAGCTCATCAAAAATATCATTATTTTTTTCTATTACGTTAAAGTTTTTTGATAATATATCAGCTCCTTTTTTACCTATACAAAAGAAAGAAACTTTCTCATTTGAAGACTGAGCTATTTCAGAGCATTGCTTAATAACGTTTGAATTAAATGCGCCACACAAGCCTCTATTTGAGGTAATGCAAATAACCAATTTATTATTAACCTTTCGTGGATTTAAATAAACATTCTCAAAGTCAACAGAAGCGGATAGGCCTACTAACATTTGTGTAAGCTTATCAGAATAGGGGCGCATTGCTGTAATGGCATCTTGAGCTTTTTTTAGCTTTGCAGCAGAGACCATCTTCATAGCACTTGTGATCTGCATGGTTGAAGAAACAGACGATATCCTATTTCTGATTTCTTTTAAATTTGCCATTTTTTAAAACTTTGAAACCAAATCAGCACAAACTTTTTCAAGTGTACCAGTAACTTCATCGGTTAATTTTCCTTGCTTGATGGTTGATAAAATTTTTGAGTGCTTGTCGTTAAGAACTCTTAAATATTCTGACTCAAATTCCTTGACTCTATTAACGGGAATATCCCTTAACAAATTCTTTGAACCTGCATAAATAATTGCCACTTGATCCTCAACCTTAAAAGGATCATTTTGTGCTTGTTTTAATATCTCAACATTTCTTTTTCCTTTTTCGATTACATTTAATGTTGCGGCATCTAGGTCAGAACCAAACTTAGCAAAAGCCTCTAATTCTCTAAATTGAGCTTGATCTAACTTCAACGTTCCTGATACTTTTTTCATTGATTTGATTTGAGCCGAACCACCTACTCTGGAAACAGAAATACCAACATTAATTGCCGGCCTAACACCAGAATTAAACAAATCTGATTCTAAGAAAATTTGACCATCTGTAATCGAAATTACATTTGTAGGTATATATGCTGAAACATCACCTGCTTGAGTTTCAATTATCGGAAGTGCAGTTAGAGAACCTCCCCCTTTTACAATTGCTTTTAACGATTCTGGTAAATCATTCATTTCTTTAGCTATAGCATCATCATTGATAACTTTTGCTGCTCTTTCTAATAACCTTGAATGTAAGTAAAAAACATCTCCAGGATAGGCTTCTCTGCCTGGTGGACGTCTTAACAGTAGTGATATTTCACGATAAGCTACAGCTTGTTTTGAAAGATCATCATATATAATTAATGCTGGTCTACCAGTGTCTCTAAAATATTCTCCAATTGATGCGCCTGTAAATGGAGCATATACCTGCATTGCAGCAGGATCAGAAGCATTTGCTGCAACAATAGTAGTGTAAGCCAAAGCGCCTTTATCTTCCAATATCTTTGCTATACCTGCAACTGTTGAGGCTTTCTGGCCAACGGCAACATAAATACAATATACAGGCTCCCCCGCATCATAAAATTCTTTTTGATTTAAAATTGTATCGATACATACCGTGGTTTTTCCAGTTTGTCTGTCTCCGATTACAAGCTCTCTTTGACCTCTACCTATAGGAATCATTGCATCAACTGATTTTATACCTGTTTGCAATGGCTCATTAACTGGTTGTCTAAAAATAACTCCGGGTGCTTTTCTTTCTAATGGCATTTCATATAATTCACCTTTAAGCTCTCCTTTACCATCAATTGGATTCCCAAGAGTATCAACAACTCTCCCTACAATACCTTCACCAACTTTTACAGATGCAATTCTTGAAGTTCTTTTGACGGTGTCTCCCTCTTTTATGTCTGTAGAGGATCCTAATAATACGATACCTACATTATCTTCTTCTAGATTAAGAACTATTCCTTGAGTTCCATTGGAAAATTCTACCAATTCTCCGTACTGAGCATTTGAAAGGCCATAGGCTCTGGCGATTCCATCACCAACAGTCAATACACTTCCAATTTCATCAAGAGATGATGTTGAGTCAAAATCTTTTAATTGTTTTTTTAATATAGCTGAAATCTCAGCTGGATTTACTTCGGCCATAATCTTTAATTTGTAAGTTCTGTTTTTAAGTTATTTAAGTTTTGTTTTATACTGGCATTATATTCATTACCATCAAACCTAACTATAAAACCACCAATAATATTTGGATTAACAACGTTCGTTATATTAACAGAATTTGCGTCTTTAATATTAATAATAGATAATATTTTTGATTCGAACTCATTATTAATGGGTGAGGCTGTTATTATTGTAGCCTCTTTTATATTATTATGTTTATTGTATAATTGTATAAAACTTCTGGCAATATCACCTATTATTTCAACCCTTTTATTCTGAATTAATAAATCCATGAGTTTTTCAGTAAGGAAATTGCTTTCATTAATCAGTGATAAAATAAATTTTTTCTTATCATGATTATTTATCTGTGAGTTAGATAATAAATTTTTGAAATCAAGCGAGCCGCAATCTAATTCATTGATAAAGCTCATGTCTTTATAAACTTCATTTATAGAATTTTCTTCATGGGCAATATCATAAATTGCCTTAGAATATCTTATGGCCGCTCTAGATTGCATTAATTAAGTTTAGTTTTATCTAAAATATCCTGAATATTCTCAGCTTGTTTTGATTTGTTATCAAGCTCTTTTGAAAGCAGTTTTTCTGCAATATCTAAGGATAAATCAACAACAGTATTTTTTAACTCCTTCATCGCAGCAGATTTTTCATTTTCAATAGCAGTTTTTGCCGATTCGATAAGTTTGTTGGCTTTTTCTGTTGCCTCAGTTTCAGCATCAGCAATAATTTTAGATTTAATCTCTCTAGCCTCCTTCAGTAAAGATTCCCTTTGAAGCTTTGCCTCGTTTAAAATCTTCTCATTATCAGCTTTTAAGTTTGTCATTTCCTCCTTTGCTTTTTCAGCTGCAGAAAGAGCATCTTTAATTGACTTTTCTCTTTCCGTCACTGCTCCTAAAATTGGTTTCCAAGCAAATTTTGCAAGAATAAAGTATAAGATAGCAAACGAAATAGTTGTCCAAAAAATAAGACCAACATCTGGGGTAACTAAATCCATATTAATTAATTAAAAAAATTTATATATCTATTTAATCAAGGATACTACAACGGCAAATAGTGCAACTGCCTCAACGAAAGCAATTAATACAATTGCTGATGTTTGAAGCTTTGCTTGCATTTCGGGCTGTCTAGCCATAGCCTCCATGGCTGATCCTCCAATTTGGCCAATACCTATACCTGCGCCAATTGCAGCTAAACCAGCCCCAATTGCAGCAAATGCTCCGTAATCAACCATTGTGTCTTGTAAAAAAATAATTAAACTCATGTTTTTAAAATTTAAAATTAATGTTCATGTTCTTCAATTGCACTGCCAATGTACATGGCAGACAAAATTGTAAAAATATATGCCTGAATGGCAACAACTAAAACCTCTATAAGACTGATAAATACAGAAAAGAATAAGGATACTGGAGCTAACAATATGCTCTTAAAAATAAAAATCAGTGATATTAGGCTTAATATTATAATATGTCCTGCTGAAATATTTGCAAATAACCTTATCATTAATGAGATTGGTTTAATGAAAATCCCTAAAAACTCTATTGGAGCAAGAAATAATTTCATAGGGACTGGTAGCCCTGGCATCCAAAAAATATGTTTCCAATAATCTTTATTCGCAACTAATGTGGTAATAATGAAAGTTATTACAGCAAGCACGAGTGTAAAGGCTATGTTTCCGCTAAGGTTTGCACTAAATGGGAAAAAAGGTATAAGGCCCATTACATTATTTATCCATATAAAGAAAAATAAAGTCAATAAAAATGGCATAAACTTCTGATAACTTTTCTCACCAATCATCGGAAGAGCAACTTCATCCTTTATGAAAAGAACTAACGGCTCAGTGAATTTTCCAAGTCCAATAGGCTCCCCATTTGTAGATTGTGAATATGTATTAGCCGTTGCAACAAAAATTAACACAAGTAAAACCATAGAAATAAACATAGAAAAAACCATCTTAGTAATTGAAAGGTCAATAGGCTTTTTGTTTAGCACAGCTCCATTATCATCGTAAATTACATATTTATCCGAATAACCCGTCTGATCAGCATAGAATATCTTTTCATGATATTTAATGAATGCTTGGCCTTTTCTATTTACAATTGTTTTACCTGAATCATCATGATCAAATTCGGATGAGAGAAATGTAACTAGTCCATTTTCAGTCCAGAGTATTATCGGCAGAGGGAAAGAAACTGCATGGCCATTAATATCCATTATATGAAATTCATGAGAGTCTTTTATGTGGTGCATGATCATTTCGTTTACATCAAACTCTTTAGAATTCTCTGATTTTAAAACAGGACTAGCAAAAATATTTACAGTAAAAAGTAAAAGTAAAACGATCGTGGAAATTCTTGAAAATCTTGAAAGCATTTTTGCTAAAATTTCTTCATATTAATATGGTTGCAAATGTAAGCACATTAAAGGAAATTTCAAACAAAATAAATCAAGAAGTTTTAAATATTGTTTAATGATTTTTTGAGATTAAGAATTTCCATTGTCAACAATAAAAAATACACTGGAAAAAAATTATACACTAGTGTCGTAATATCAAAATCTCCATAGTTGTTTAAATAAATAAAGTAAACAACAGCTGCAAGCATTTTTATAAATGTAAGTATTACAAAAGAAGTTAAAGGATTTGTCAGTTTGTAATATAGGTTAAGTTTAAAAAAAGAGAGTAAAAGAAGAACAGCAAAATAGTTAAAAAAATATATTGAAATTAAAGGAGTTTTTAGATTCTCAAAAATTTCTAAAATCAAATATTGATGAATAAAAAAAAGAGCTAGAGTTATTAGGGTAATAGTCAAGAAACCTTTGATTTCTATTGAAAAATTATTCATTTTTAGTAACCTGAATTATGGTGTAATATATTGACAATAAAATTGAAGAAATTGCAAATATTAGTGTAAATAAGGAGTATTCATTTGGATGAATTTCATCTAGCTTTAGCCCTAAAAATACACCAATTACAATTACAACTAGCATTTGAAAAGCTAGTTGAGAATAAATTATAAAACTATGCTGATTTTTCTTTCTTTTCTGGGATTGTTTTTTCGTCACTATTATTTAATTCTTTTACACCGCCCTTCATAGAGCATATGGCATTAAATGTTGCTCCTGGCTCCACCGAAAGTTTAGCAATTTCTACATCTCCTTCGATGTAAGCAGATGATCTTAGAGTTAGCATTCCAGAAAGTTTTAATTTTCCTGAAAAACTCCCCTCAATGTCTGCGTTTTCACCCTTAAGACTTCCGTTTATTACTCCTGTTTTACCGACAACAATTTTTCCAGATGTTTTTATATTCCCTTTAATATCACCCTCTATTCTAAAGTCCCCTTCGCTAAATATGTCACCGACTAATTTTGTGCCTTGAGTAATCATGTTTTGTTGGTTTATATTGCTCATAATAATTTATTTAATTTCATACTTGTCTAAATTTTTGTGTATTTGAATCGTTTTATAATTATCAGATGATACTACAAAGAACGAGTCTGCCTGAATATCAATGTTTTTTTCAAGTCTTTCCGCTAAGCCTAAGCTTCCGTCGTAACTCTTTAGACCATGTACAACAACAAATGTAACAATATTATTGTAAAAATCTTTGGATACTGTAAGGTCTAGATAATCGATGTTATTGATATATTCACTCAATTCTTTAATTTGAGTTGAAATTTTATTATCCAAAGCTATTTCAAATTGATAAATAATTTTAAAATTTTCTGAGACATCATTACTTATAAACTTGTTGTTTTCAACTAGTGGCAACACCTCATCTAATATTAATTCTGCTTCTTTTCCTTCAACAGCACTTGAATAATTTAGCTTAATAAAAGTTAATGCTTTTTTATATTCTTTAAATCCAAAAACCCTTGCAATTGCTAAAGCTTTAAGGAATTCAAATTTAGCGACTATTGCCTCAGTGCTAAAATCCAAAATATACTTATCACATTCGCTTATCACTTGAATATACTTTTGATTTGTAAAGTCAAGGTATAATTGCTCATAAATTTCATTTGAGTTCTGCTTTTCATATGAAATTGAGCTAGGGTCAAGCAATATGTCTGCATATTTTGAGTCTCTATGATTAACAATAATATCTTCTTTAAATTCTTCAGCCTTAATTAAAGAATCAAGTGATATAAAATTCTTGTAAATAAAATACTTAGATGGTGGGACTAGATTTTCATACGGATCATTGCTTAAAAGCCCAAATAATTTCTCGTTTGAAATTTGATATTCATCAAACTGATCTTTGTAGATTGCGCCAAGTCTAAAATAGGCATCATTCCGCCTGTTATTGATGCTGTCTATCATAATTGGGTCATTGGGAATTAAGCTGATATAATAGTCTGCAGAAAAAATACTGTCCTTATTTAAGATATTCTCTTGACCTTCAGTATTATTGTTGTCAATATTAACATTTGAATTAGACCACCTCCAGTTATCTTCAAGCCTTCTATTCCCCCATCTGTTTTTAAAATCATTTTTTCCATAGGCAACCGCAGTTGTATTGTAAAAATAAAATAAAGCTGATTCCGAATCCATAGTAGAAGTAATAGTGTTTGATGAGCCAAAATTATCATTATTCTTTTTAGCCTTGCTCACTCTTGCTTTTAATTGATCTACGTATACTCCAAAGAAAACTCTTCTCTTTTCATCCGACATATTAATTAAATTAATTATGCTATCTAGTTCCTTAGCGATGGATTCATAAAAAATTAGATCATTTAAGTTGTCCCTTTTTCTTTTTATTTTCCTGAACTGTCGGGATTTACCGTCTAATTCACTAAGTGTACTGTCATAATAAAGCCCTGCCTGTAAATATTCTTTATTTCTAAAATTTAATTCAGCTAATTCATTATAATTTTTTGCAATTAATCTTTGGTCGTTAGGATTTGACCTTAAGGATTTATTAAAGTTTAGGGCTGCTAAAGAATCATTTAAAATTTTAAGTGAATCTGTTAAAATAAGGTCAAAATCATTTTTCTTAAGATTCAGCATGGCTATCTGGTGATAAATAATATCTGTGAAATTGTTGTTCTCAAAGTTTTCTGTTAATTCTTTTAACTCTAAAATTGAATTGTCAATTGAATCAGAAATAGTAGACCTTTTAATAAACGACTGAATATAAAATTTTCTGGGGGTCTTTCTATGAAGTTTAATTATTTCTGAGTATAAATCATGTGCCGTGTCTTTAATAGACATTTCTTGAAAAAGTTGAGCAAGTAAAAAGGTCTTTCTAGGGTTATTCTTCAGGTTGTTATATTGTATATTTGATCGATTTAAATAATAGGCTGCACTATCAATTTGATCTATATTTATGAATGCTTGAGCCAAGTAAGAGTTTGCTAATGATCTTTCATCAATTAGAAGATTATTTTCTTCTAATATTTCTTTTAAATTGTCTATTGCATACTTATTTTGATCAAGCCTGATATTAATTTTTTCCTTCCATATCTTAACCAAGTTAATATATTTACTAGAAGGGTATTTGAATAAAATGTAATTAAATGCCTCCATGGCAGGTATAAATCTGTTATCAAAATACCTCGATTTTCCTAATAAAAAATAAGCCTGATCCATGATTGGGTTTCTTTCTTTTCCATCAACATTCATAGAGTGCTTTTGAATTGCTAAAGTTGCCTTCTCTTCAGATCTTGTGAAATTTGTTTCTCGCTCCTTATCGTCTATCTCATAATACTTAAATTTTTCAATCGGCAATAATCCCCAAAAATTTTCTTTGACATCATTTTCTAAGTCAGTTAAGCCTTCAGTATATAAATTGTTTCCATTAAATAGGAAGTTATACTTAGTAGTTAGTGAGTGAAAATTTTTATTTAAAAATTTATCTTTTTTTCTTGAACATCCTGCAACGATAATAGAAAGCAAAAAAAACAGTAAAATATTTGTAAATAATTTTTTCAATTTATTAATATTTGTAAAATTAAAACTTTATATACATGATGATATTGTGTCTATGACAAAAATAGTCATCTTTTCATTATGAAATCTAAAATATATAAATTCGTATATAAATATAATGATGGGTTCAATTAAAATAACTTTTAAGGTTGACGGAATAGAAACCACTGTCGAAGGTGATGAAAATAAAACACTTTTAGACGCTGCGATTGACAATGATGTTGACGCCCCTTATTCCTGTAGAGGCGGCGCTTGTGCTACCTGCATTGGAAGGCTTAAAAACGGAACTGTGAATTTAGAACAAAATTATATTTTGACAGACAATGAAATCGATGAAGGTTTAATAATTACATGTCAGGCTTACCCAACATCAGAGAGAATATATGTTGATGCTGACGATATTTAAACTAACTCGTTAAGTCTTTTAAATATTGTTTCTGGACGAATAGAGTTAATCGCATTGACATAATCTTTAGGGCAATCTGAACCATATATTGTCACCGGAGTTTTGGGAAATTTTTTTAAATCTGGCATAATTGAATTTTTTTCTGGCTGATTAAATGGTTTGTAGCCTGCAAAAGGGTGAGTTGCGCCCCAAATAGTGATTACATTTATGCCAAATAGAGAAGCAATATGGCCATTTGCAGAATCCATTGATATCATTACATCAAGATTCGATATTACTGCCATTTGATCATTAAGGGAATAGTTAGAAGAAATTATATATGTGTTGGTTTTTTTTTCGGAAATCTTTTTTATCTTTTTTTCTTCATCTCCGGGTGCGCCAAAAATCAAAATTTGACAGCTAGGGTCAATCAAATCAATTAGCTTCAAAATATTTTCTTCAGAATATTCTTTACACTTGTGTCTGGCAAAAGGAGCAATACCAACTAACTTAGTATTTAAATCAAATTCGCAGGTCTTATCCCTCATATCAATCTTGCTGTAAGTCTTAAACAGTTCTAGTTTAATTTTCATTTTTTCTAAAGAAAACACATCAGCATATCTTTGATGCATAAGTTTTAGCCTTCTAAAGATTGACCCATTAATCAAAGATTTTTTTTCTTCTCTTCCTTTGTCTATGACTGAGATTCTGTTGAATTTATATACTAAAAACATTCTTAGAATTTTAGTTCTTAAAACATCATGTAAATCAATTATAAGGTCTGGATTTATATTGTTGATTTTTCTTGAAAGACGAAACAAGCCATAAATACTTTTGTGTTTAGGTTTAAAAAAGAGAAAATTAATATTTGGAATTTGATTATATAAAGCAGAGAAAAACTCAGTTGTTAAAATGGTAATTTTAACCGCAGGATAGTTGTCTCTCAATACACTAATAGCCGGTACTGTCATTGCAACATCACCAAAAGCCGATAGTCTGATTATTAATATATGACTACTCAAATTAGATCGGTTTTTTAAAGTAATTATTCATAGTCTTCATATGACTTTTCTTCAACAAAACCAGAGCCTGTAAGTAAATTAATTAATTTTTTTATTTCACTTCTTTTATCATTTGTAAAATAAACCGCTCTTGCCAGGCTTACAAAATCAGATCCAAAATCTTTATTTCTCTCGAATTCTCTTATGTCGTCTTCAATTGTCCACAATTCTGAATTTATTTCAGCTAATTGTTTATATAGGTTTTTTAGTTCTTCACCATATGAGTCAAATAATTGACCTGCTAAGGGGTTTAATTCATCATGTTCTTTTTGAATATTAGTCAGTTTTTGAACATCGCTTATATTGGTTAGTTTTAATTCTAAAATTGTTAATTTATCGAGTAACTCGCCATTAGACACCTCTACTTTCATTGTTAGTTTATTTTTAAAAATTAAAAGGATAAGCGTTAATTAAAATAATAGTTAAAATTGTTATTTCAAAAAACAAATCCTCTTTTAATTCCGAAATTATTTTTATCAAAGTTACCAGAAATGGGAAAAATAAGAAAATAGAATACTCTTTTATTAAGAAGACCAAAAGCATAGAGTTGATAAAAAAGAGCATAAGAAATAAACTTTTTATTCTTTCAGAAAGATTACTTCCAAAATAATTAAACGCGTAAAAAGTAAATATTAAGATGCATATTATAGCAAAAGACCAGTGTATAAGGTTTAACTCATGTAAAATTTTAATTGATTCAAATTTGATCCAAATCAAATCTAAATATCCGACTAAAGAATTGAAGGAAAATTCAATATCAGTTGTCGAGTTTAGAAACACAAAAATGATTAAAGATGCTGTAAGATATCCACTTAAAATTTTTAAAAAATCTTCAAAGTTTAATTTATGAAACATGTAAGATCCCGATAAGATGGTTATAAGAAAAAGAATATTTATTTCGTGTAAAAATATTGAGGCAGAAAACCAAAATCCAATATCAAACAACTTCTTATCAAGATTCTTGTTTGTCTTTAAACTATATACTTTTCTTACTGCTAGTAATAAGAAAAAATACGAAAATGTAATCTTTAAATCATTTGGCATTTTTAAATAGATTCCCGAAAACAATATTAACCCTATTGTTATGTAGTGATTGTTTTTTAAAATTGAGTTTTTTGAAATGATAAAAAGTGATAAAAGAAATATGACGCAAACACAAATTTGAGAATATAAGTCATCAATCAGTATGTTTTTATTTTCAAGAGAAATCATGACTATAAATGAAGCGATTATCGCAACAATTACTTGCGGTAATTTTGTGAATTTAAAAAACCTTATTATCATTTAAAGATTTGTATATTTGCAAAGTAAATAAATATGATTCACAATGAAAGAGTTCTTTTACGGTATTGAAAATCTTTTTGTTAATTATTTTTTTATTCCCTTTGATGTGTTAAGGGAAGTCGGCGACTATAATTGGTGGCTTGCAAATATCATGGGCTGGATTTTTACCGCAATCGGAACAGCTGCTTTTTGTTATTGGATGGTTCAGCTTAAAAAATTTGATGACAATAACGAGGAAGACACAAGCATTACTGCCCATGGTTATTTATAAGTCAAAGCCTATGTCTTTTCGATAATTCATTTTCTCAAAGCTGATATTTTTGATTGATTTGTAAGACATTTCTAGTGCCTCTTTGATCGTATTAGCTTTTGAAGTAATAGCGATAACTCTTCCTCCATTTGTTTTGAGTTTACCATTTTCATACTTAGCTCCAGCATGAAAAACCATAGAATCTTGAACTAAATCTAGGCCAAAGATTTCCTTATTTTTATCATATTTCTCAGGGTATCCGCCGGAAACTAAAAATACAGTTGCTGCTTTATTATTATCGATTGTAATTTTATGATCTTTTAAATTCCCTTTGCCAACTGCAAAAAACATCTCCATAATATCAGATTTTATTCTTGGTAAGACTACCTCTGATTCAGGATCACCCATTCTTACGTTATATTCAATAACATAAGGCTCTTCATTTACCTTGATGAGTCCAAAAAATATAAACCCTTGATAATTTATATTATCTTTTTTTAACCCCTCAACGGTTGGCTTGATAACCTGATTTTCAACTTTTTCCATAAACTCTTTTGTCAAAAAAGTTGGTGGTGAAACAGCACCCATACCTCCGGTGTTGAGGCCTGTATCGCCTTCACCTATCCTTTTATAATCCTTGGCACTTGGTAATAACTTGTAATGTTTGCCATCAGTAATAATAAAGCAGCTTACTTCAATACCTTCTAAGAACTCTTCAATGACAACACTTTTACTTGCTTCTCCAAATTTTGAATTTATCAGCATTTCTTTAAGCTCTTTTTTAGCTTCATCAGGATCTTTAATTATTAATACCCCTTTGCCTGCCGCTAATCCATCAGCCTTTAAAACATACGGAGACTTCATTTCATCAATATATGAGAAAGCGTCTTTAATATTTTCATCGGTAAAGGTCTTGTGTGAAGCTGTCGGAATATTGTGTCTATTTAAAAAATCTTTGGCAAAATCTTTACTCCCCTCAAGCTGAGCAGCATGCTTATTTGGGCCTATTACGATTATGTCCTTCAAATCGCTGTCACCTTTTATAAAATCTGTTAGGCCATTTACTAAAGGAACTTCAGGCCCAACAACCACTAATGAAACATTTAAATTTTTAATAGCATCTACTATTTGTTCGAATTGATTCACTTTGATTTCTAAATTGGATGCTATTTCACCCGTTCCAGAGTTCCCAGGTGCTACATATAAATTTTTACACAATGAACTTTGTCTGATCTTGTGAGCAAAGGCATGCTCCCTACCTCCCGAGCCCAATATTAATACGTTCATTAGGTTTTAAAATTTAATATGCCTTCTTTTGGCCAGTTAAAAAATTAATTGTTGTCAAAAATACAATATTTAAATCCAAGATTAAAGACCAGTTTTCTAAATAGTAAATGTCATGTTTTACCCTGTTTATTATATCTTCATCTGTTTCAACTTCTCCTCTAAATCCTTTTACCTGAGCCAACCCTGTAATGCCTGGTTTTACAAAGTGTCTAACCATAAACTTATTAACTGACTTTGAATATCTTTCATTTTCTTTAATCATGTGTGGCCTTGGTCCAACAACAGACATGTTGCCAATTAGTACATTAAAAAACTGTGGTAACTCGTCAAGACTTGTTTTTCTTAAAATTCTGCCAAATCTGGTTACCCTCTTGTCATTTTTAGTTGCCTGTTGTATATCCGCATCATTGTTTTGAATCATCGATCTAAACTTATAACATATAAACTCTTTATATTTAATGCCATTTCTAGTTTGCTTAAAAAATACAGGGCCTTTACTTTCTATCTTTATAAGAAATGCAAATATTGGTGTGAGCCAGGAAAGTAATAATAAGATTACTAACAGAGAAAAGACAATATCAAATAAGCGCTTTAATAGTGTATTAAAATCATTTGATAGGGGCATTTCTCTCAGAGATTGAACTGTTGAAAGCCCGTATATGTCAGTTTTAAGTTTTTTTGACAAAAGACCCCCTCTTTTTGAGATAAATTTTAAAATTTTAAAATTATTTTCACAAAACTCAATTAAGTGTTTTATCTGATTTTCGTCTAGTTCATTAGCTGAACAATAAACCTCATCAATATGTCTTGATATAATAAATTCAAAACAATTTTGAAGGTTTAAATCCGACGCAGAATTAAAGTTAAATGTTTTAATGTTTTCATATCCAAGCTCCTTTTGAGTTTTAAAGAATTCTTTAAGTTCATTAACTGCTTCATTGTTTCCGATAATAATAGTTTTTCTGAAATTCCCCCCAAACCCCAGCCTGTAACTTTGTAAAGCATAAAATAAGGAGAGCTTAAACAAAGAAATAAGAGTAAATACAACTAACAGAAATTTTAGAGTTTGGGATAAGCCTGGTGCTACGTTTTGAACAATCCCAAAAAAAGCAAAGACTAATATTGAGAATAATAATAATTGATAAAAAATATATGAAATAATGCTAATCAATTTGGTAAATCTGTATACCTCATAAAATTTGGTAATTAAAGAAGAAGTTATCCAAAAGGAAGAAAATATAAGAACGGGGGCTAACTTAAATAAGCTTTTGTCTAAAAATAAATAGATAAAAAAATTAATAACAAGTAAATCAAAAGCCATAGAAATCGGTCTTAAGTACTTTGAATATCTTCCTGCTTGTTTTTTTACCATTAAATAACTATTTATTTTATTTCTGTTTTGGTAGGCATTTTAAATACTGTTGCAAGACTTAGTGTAAAGAATAATACATACAAAAAACTAAAAAACAATAATTTAAATTAGTTTTTTTAGAACGCATTGGATTTCTAAAAATTGTGATAATAAAAGTTAATTTTTCGAAAGCTTCGAATATAGGTTTGTTAGTGTTTCTATGTACTCTTCAAAATTATGTCTTTTATTTAATAGCTCATAAGCACAATGGCCAAATTTTTCCCTTTTTACTTGATCAGATGTTAATTCCAAGATTTTTTTTGCCATAATATTCGTTTGATTAAGCTTAACTAAAAACCCTGTTTTATTTTCAACAATAAGATCTTTGTTCCCGAAACAGTTTGTAAGAACAGCGGGTACCCGAAAACGCATACTCTCTAGCACAGAGTATGGCAACCCTTCATATCTAGAAGTTGAAACATAAAGCTTTGAGTGCATCAAAATTTTTTGCACTTCATTCCTTGAAATCCAAGGTGTAATTGTTGCTCTTTTGTTTAAACCTTCTTTTGTAATAAGCTTTTTTATATGATCTTTTTGTGGACTGTATTCTCCAGCGCCCAGTATAAACAAATGTAGGTTTTGATCATTTTTAGAAACTATTTTAAAAACATCTATCAACATCTCTAAGTTTTTTTGAAAAGAGGGCCTGGCTACTGTACAAATATAGTTTTCAATCCCTTTGGTAATTTCTGATCTTGATTTTGAAATAGTTTCTATTTTAATTGCATTCTTTAAAACAAAAGTATTTTTTGCTTTATATCCCACCTCATTAATTGCAAGTTTCATCTCTGATTCAGAAGTTGCCACAATTAAAGTTCTCTTAGAAATTGTTAAACGCTCGATGTTCAAATAGAGTTTTTTTAAGAGCTTGTTTTGAGCGCTTAGGAACGAGAAAGCATGAGGTGTATAAAAGACTTGAATATCAATGAATTTTGAGGCGACTCTGCACAAAACTCCTGCCTTGGCGCTATGGGCGTGAATTAAATCAGGGTTCTCTGTCTTTATTATTCTTAAAAGCTTAAAAAAGCATACAATATCTCTGAATAAATTTATTTCTCTTTGAATTGGGATCTTTAAAACTTTAACTTCTTTTTGATCACTATTTAAAATTTTCTCTTTCCCGTTCAGTGGTTGTGATGCAACTAAGCTAATTATTTTACTATGGTCAATATTATTTATTATCTGCCTTATACAGACCTCAACGCCACCTACTAAATTTGCTACATGAAGAATTTTTTTCTTATTCATTTGCTTCTTGTTTTATAAAGTCTGCTGAAATAATTATTAAAAAGGCAAATAAATAAATTCCTATTTGACGGTTTAAAGCATTCTCCAAAGAGGTAAAAATTAAAAGGGTCAATATAAGGCTTACCGCAAAGATATTTTTCTTAAAAGAAAAAAACAGTTTAATGAAGAGGTTTGCAAATAAGATTAATCCAATTAACCCATAGTTTAAAGCAAAGTCTAAAAACTGATTATGTGTGTTAAATTCTCTTTCAATAAACCAGCTGCTTCTTTTCTTGTTTTCCATCTTTGAATACTTCCCTATTAACAAGTCTTGAGTCTGTTTATTGCCAAGACCTAGTAAATAATTTTTGTTTTCAGAAAAAATTTCAAAAGAGAACTTCCAAATTAAAAAACGTGGCTCGTGCTTTACTATCTTGCTAATTAAATCTTTTGATTCTCTGTCGTCTGAATATAAAAATCTTTTTTCTAATGTGTTCCAGCTGACGATTATTGAAACTGACAATATAAAGCAAAAGGTAGCCAAATAAACTTTTTGTTTTAAAAAGAAGCGCCGTTTATATATCAATAAAGTCAAAAAAACTACAAGGAATATTATAATTGAGCTTCTTGACGAAAATATAAAGATTAGGGAACTAAAAAACACTATCAGAGTTAAATTGAATATTATGTTAGTTTTTTTGTTGGATTTAAACAATCTATCTACACAAAATATTAAAGAGATTAAAATAAATAGGCCAAGATATAATCTTTGTGTAACGAAAACTTCTTCAACAACGGCGCCAGCCAAAACAAGACTGTGTAAATTTTGATTTAGTAATAGTATTTTATAAATGGTTATCAAACTGCTTATTGCAACACCTAAAACAAAAAAATTTATCAAATATTTCTTGTTTTTGATGTTATAAAAAATGAAAATCAAAGAAATTAAGTGTATTATATTTAATATTTCTGAATAATCCTTTAGAGTAGAAAGGTTAAACAATGACAGTAAAATAATGTATGCTAAAAATAGTATTAGAGGCTTAATGAAAGACTCTTTAATAAAGTTTTTATAGGATGTTTCTTTGGCTATTAATAAAATCAAAAACATGCATATTGAGATTATGTTTGGCAATGCCTTTGCATAGGACGTTAGGGGCATAAATAGGCAGACAAAACATCCGAGTGCTAAATATATTTGATCAAGCTTTTTATTCATTTGCTTTTATTTTAATCGCTTTAGAGCTGTTGTTACTCTTCTGGAAAGGAATAGCAAGGCGATGTTTCTTAATATTCCATAAAGAGGGTAAAACCCAAGCTTAAAGTTGTCAATAATTATTCTAAGCCTATTAATAACCTGGGTATTCCTCAATTTGGATGATATAGATTCTTCTGAAATAGTATAATCCATTAATATTTCTGGATAATTCTCTGATTTAAATTCATTTATAACTTTAAAGAAAAATGCATAATCCTCAGCTGCTTTGTAATTCGTAGGGTATAAGTTAGTTTTTTTGAGTATGTCGCTTGAGAACATAACCGAAGGGTGAATAAACATCGAATTTATGAACATTTTTTTTTTAATTTTATTATATTCTGTTGGATGTTTAAGGTGGTATAAAAATTTACCATTAGTGTCAATAACCCTAGCCCAAGTCCCAAGTAATTTTGTCTCTTTATTCTCAATTAGATAATTATACTGTTTAGTAAGTTTGTTTTTATAAAAAAAGTCGCCAGCATCTAGTCTAGCAATAAATTTGTATTGTTTCTTTTTAGAATATTCCAGACCAATATTCAGGGTTTTTGAAATTCCTAGGTTCCTTTCATTTCGTATGTATTTAATTTTTGAAATACATCTGTTAAGTTCTTTGACTGTTGGTATGTCAAAGTTTTTGTCACTTCCATCATCGATTAACAATACATCAACCATAATATCCTCTTCTATTGTTTTTAATGATTTGACAAGCTGACTGGAATCGTTAAAAAACGGTATTATAATAAGTAAATCATTTTTCATAAATTAATTTATTTGTGCTTGATAAATAAACCAAGGATATACATATCCAAAAGAAATAAACCCTAAACGAATCTGATTTTAACCAGTTTAAATAGAACCCTAACATTGAAGTCAGGATAATAAAATTTAAAACCCTGTTTTTGTTAATGTTTTTTAAGCATACATAGAAGATTTGTGCAAGAAAAGTTACAAAAATTAAAAACCCAATTATACCCGTCTCACTTAAAACTCTTAAATACAGGTTGTATCCAGGGGGGAATGATTTATAGTTTGGATTTAAATATCGCAATCTAAACTCCCAATTATTATTTTTTGCCCAAACAGGATATTTTTTCCAAGACTCAAATGCCTGTAGCCCATATCCTGTCCCTGTAATTGGGTGCTCTAAAAAAACTTTGAACATTGCTTGTTGGATTCCAAATCTAGATTTATTTGAAAGCGCGTGTGTGGAGTCATCCAATCTAAAAGAGTTTATTTCATTTTTTAAATAAGAGCTTATTGGCTTATAAAAATATATTATCAAAAATATTGACAAAGCTGCAGAAAAAAGTCCTGTTCTCAAGAAGACACTTCTAAGTTTTAGGCTATTAAAAGTTATAAAAACCGCAAAGACAAGCTGAATAATTATGATGAAAAACGCGCTTCTAGATCCCGACATAAAAGACAATAACAATACAACTATAACAGGTAAATATTTAATTTTTTTTGCCTCGGTAAATATGTAGCTAAACATCCAGCCAAATATAGATATTAGATATGTAGCTAAAGCTGGAGACTCAAAGGAAACCGAAGAAATTCTCTTTGTTCTAATATCAATTCTTGCTTCTGTAAAAGGAAAGTAGTCAAATAAATTTAAAATTGGTTTTTTTAAATATAGCATGTTTAACTTTACTATCATTATTTCAATTGCGGCGTAGATAGTAACTACTACAAGGGAAAAAAGAATTATTTTGCGTATTATGGTTAGTGATTGCCTAAGGCTAGATCCAAAAAGCCCATTATAAAACGTCAGTGGAACAATCATTGCGGCAATAATTAAAGATCCAAATTGGCTGATAAACCTATAAAATCCGTTTGTTTGTTTGAAGTAATAATCTGCTATGTTATTAGAATTAAATATCATTGAAAAGAATGCCCAAATGATAAAGAGAATCAAGAGTTGAAATGTTAAATTATACACCGGGATTTTTATTCTCTTTTTAAAAATTGTCAAAGCAAAAGCTATGATAAAAAACAAAAAACATGCATCCCTGTGGTATTCACCTAAAAACTCCAGACCTGACCATGAATTAAATGGAATAAAGAAAATTCCAATTAGCAATATGGGTAAGATAATTTTTTTTAAAGTCATCTCTTAAATTCTAATATTTTCTCCAATTGGAAATGTCGACATTAAGGTCAGATAATTTACCAACATCCTTTTTAAAGAATATTTTTAGCTCATTAAGTAATTTCTTGTCAATTTTTTCAGTTTTGGAAATAAAAAACCTTGAGGCATACATTAATATTTTTTTTATGAAAGGAGATGGTTTGACAATTCTTTTAATATAGTTTTTGAAAAGTGAGGGCTGGAAGATAATCTTTGTAAAAAAGTTGTTTTCATAGTTTCCACCCACGTTATATCTGCTCTCAGTAGCTTGCGGTTTGAAATTGGCATCAACATCTAAGAAAAGGTAAACTTTTTTCATTGTTTCTGTAGGGTTTTTATTAAGCTCCTCTAAGGTTAAAATTAAAATTTTACTAAACACCTTATTTGCTCCAATGATTTTTTGAGAATACATGGAGTTAAATTTGTAATACCAAAAATCAGAATATTTTGATTTTTTTCTTTCTTTCTCGATTTTAATTGCTTGCTTGAAAGTAAGCTTTTCTCTCTGCTCTCTCTTAAGGTGTAAATAATTTGAATATGCGCGATTTACCGGGTCTCTAAGCATGATTATAACCTTTGGGTCATTCAAATATTTTTTTATTTTTGGAAATACACTGGGGTGGTTAATGTAAGATGGTGAGGTATCTCCAATAGCAGTCTCGTCTTTTACACCTTTGAAATAACTTAAATACCTTTCTGCGCTGTCAACATGAGTTTGAATAACAATTTTATCCTTGGGGCCTGAGTTTAGTTGAGATAGATTTTGATAGGTAAAAAAGTGTAGCTCTTTTTTCTTGGGCATAAATATTTCCGGATGTTCATCTAAATAATAATGAAGAGATGTGGTTCCACATTTCGGAAACCCAGCAATTATAAAATTGGGCTTGATCATGTCAGTTTAAAAATATTTTTATTTTATCATTTGAATAGATATACATCATCGTTATTGAATTCCATAAAACCAAACTAATTAAGGTTGCCTTTGCTGCCCCGTTAATTCCCTCAATCGGAATAAGATAAAAATTTAAGCCAATGTTTAATAGTAGGCCCAATAATAATATTTTGTTCAATACTATTTGACGCCCTGTCATGTTTAAATATATAGCTCCAGGGCCTGAAGCTGCGCTGAAAAACTGGGCCGCTAATAAAAACAAAAGAGCTTTGTTTGCTGCAACATAGCTAGATCCAAAAAAGCTCAATATTTGGTCTGAGAATAAAAACAAAATGCTTAGAATACAAAGGCTTATAAAGAAAATAATTCTTGTTGATTGTATTATTATTTCTTGCATTTCGTGTGTGCTTCCCCTTTCATATATTTCTGCAATTTTAGGGGCAATTACAATATTTACTGACATTAGGGCCAAAGCTGTAGTTGTTGCCAATTTTACGGAAACCGAGTAATAGGCAATTTGCTCAAACGATTCATATATTGAAAGAATAATTACATCTATACTTTGCATAATGAAATATGCTATTGCGCTAAGCGCCATTGGCGCCGAAGTTTTGATAAGTTGAGCTAGGGAAACTTTTTCAGTATCTTCAATTGGCTTTTTAAGCTTCCTCAATAATCTATATACAGTGATACTGGAAAAAAATGACAGCAAAATAAAGCCCATAAGATACGCCTCAACTAAATAAGAGTCTTTGTTAAATTTAATCAAAAGTAGTGCAAATAAAAACACTGGAAGATATCTAAATATACTTCTATAAATCTCTGATAAAATAGTTTTTTGAAGCGCCCTTATTGTGTCAATGTTCAGCATAGTAAGAGAGAAAAAAATTAATACTAAAATTGATTTTAGCAAAAGACTGAAGGACACTTCATTATTAAATAGTTCGTTTATAGATCTCTCACTAAAAAAGAGAACAAAAGAACAAAAAATAATAAGGCTTATTAAGGCTATTATTCTTAACATTTTAAAATACACCGCTCTTATGGACTCAATGCTGTTTCTGGCTTTTAATAACCCGGAATAATAAATAATTGATTGGTTGGTCCCCATTAGTGCAATGCCGCCCAAAACCATAACAACAGACCTGACAAAATCATACCTGCCAACATCTACTGCGCTAAAATAATTGGTAATGAAAAGTGTAAAAGCAAATAAAAGTAAAACTCCAATAGACCTTATGATTAAGACATATAAACTTTTTTTTGTAAGGTCTTTTATTGGCATTTTAGCTGGCTGTATCTAATTTGTCTAAATAAGAATAGGTGCTGCGAATAAACATGATAAAAACATAAAATAATAAAAAAACTATTGGGTAAAAAATCATTTTATTTGAAAGCAGTGAGTGGTCTTCAATCATAACGTTTGCTTCATTAATCATCATTACAGTCTGTTTACTAATCAAACTTTCCTTTTTTAGCTCTTGGTTTTCACTCTGTAACAGAATTTTTGTAGCTATAAGGTCATTTGGGCTAATATCTTTGTTGTCAATGTAAAGCTGAGAGCTGTTGCTTTTATCGTGTGAGGTATAGTATTCTATTAATTTGTCAATTTGGTTTATGGTTTGTTCATTGTCCGAAATAATACTTGAAATTCTTTGAATGTTTCTTTCTTTTAGCTCTTTAAATAGTGGGTTATTATTAAAGTAATCAACTATTTTGTTTATCGTTAGTATCGATGAATTATCTGACACTTTAGCCTTAATAAAATGATAGTCATAGTCAGATTTAAATCCATCAGCTACTACAAGGCCGTCCTCATATTCAATGTTTTCAAACAAAACTCTAATTTCATTTGCTTTTATGTCCTTTGCCATTATATCCTTGATATCAATAACAGGCGAGATAGAGACTTTATCAATTTTCTCATCAAAATTTAGCTTCATTTCCTGAATAAAAAACTCTGTATCCCCACTTGAGATTTTTAAATTGATTAAATCAACGGCATCATAAACAAAATTGCCTGCGTCAAAGTTGATTTTCACAAGAACTGTCGCCTCTTTAGGGATAGGGGTTTCTGCGTCAGTACTTAAATACCCTGAAAAGACCCCTAAAAGAATTATTACTAATAATTGCTTCCAAGCAGTTAAAAATAGTTTTGATTTTCTAAAAATTTGAAGTAGAATGTTTAGAAAGATTATCTTGATTTTCTGCATTAAAACAATTATCTCAAGCTCATCTTTTTCTTTAAAATTTTTTTTCATTTTATTGTTTTTGGTTTTTTTTAAACGATTTTTTTTATAAAATATTTTAGAGTTCTTCAATTAGATTTAGCTTTTCTAACTCTTTCGCAATTTTTCTATCATTAGAAATCTTGGGGATTTTATTTTGTCCCCCAAGTTTTCCAATGGTTTTCATATATTTTTTGAAGCCGTCTTTTTTTATTTTTCTTATCATAGGTTTGCTTATAATTTTCCCTTTGATTAAATCTTTATAATACTTATTTTGTTTTTGAAGCTCATAGTCTAAAATATCCTTAAAATAATTAATTTTTTCAGACTGTGTGTCAAATTCAATAAACCACTCGTGACAAGCTGGTAAAGACTCTGATTTAAATCTTGGGGCTACTGTAAACTCAACAACCATATTTCCAGTTTTTAAAATTGCTTGTTCAATGGCTTGTTCAGCCTCCTTAACAATTACGTGTTCTCCAAAAGCAGATAGGCTCTGCTTAAGTCTTCCTGTGATAATAATTCTGTATGGGCTTATGCTTGTAAACTTTACCGTATCGCCAGTATTATATCCCCACAATCCTGCGGAGCTAGAAATAACCATAACATAATTTATATCCTTTTTTACATTTTGAAGTGATATTCTTTCTAGCCTATTCTCTCTAAAATCCTCAACATTAATAAACTCATAAAAAATTCCGGCATTCAGGATTAGAAGAAGGTCGTTGTTGTCTTGCTTATCTTGAAAGGCGAAAAAACCCTCGCTTGCAGGAAAAAGCTCAATACTGTCAACTTCCTTCCCAATTAACGAAAGGAACTTTTTTTTATATGGTTTGAAATTTACTCCTCCATAAATCAAAAGGCTAAAATTTGGGAATACTTCTGAAATCTGTTTATTGGTTTTTCTGACTATTGCTTCGAAATACATCTGAAGCCATGATGGGATGCCGCTAATAATTGTCATGTCTTCTCTGGTTGTTTCTTTAACTATATTTTCGACCTTATTTTCCCAGTCTTCAATGATGTTTGTCTTCCAAGATGGAAGCATGTTACTTCTCATGTAAAACGGCACATGATGAGCAGAAATCCCTGAAAGTCTGCCGCTCAATATACCCGAAATATCTTTTAGTATAGGGCTGCCTTGAACAAAAATATATTTACCATTGACAAAGCTTGTTTTATTAGTTTCTGCAACGTAAATCAACAAAGCATTTTTTGCTCCGTTTAAATGGTTTGGTAAACTTTCCCTCGTGATGGGAATATATTTTGCACCCGAAGTCGTCCCGGAAGTTAAAGCAAGATAAATTGGTTTTCCGGGCCATAAAATATCCTTTTTTCCAGATTTAACTTTTTCAAAGTAGTCTCTAAGCCCCTCATAATCTCTTATCGGCACTCTCTTCTTGAATTCTTGGTAATTTGATATTTCCGAGAACGCATGATCCTGCCCAAATTTAGTGTTTCGAGCTTTTTTGATTAAATAGTTGAATTGGTTTTCCTGGGTTACGATTGGCTTGTTTGCCCAATTGTAAACTTGCCTCTTTGCAAGCCTTGAAACTATTTTTAGAAGAACATGCTTTAGCATTATTATTTAAAATTTAATAGGGGCTCTGGGTCTATTGGGATGCCGTTTTTCCAAAGTTCAAAATGTAAATGTGGTCCAGAGCTTAAATTTCCTTGATTACCTGAATAAGCAATCACTTCTCCAGCTTGAACGAAATCATTTTGTTCTTTTAATATTTTTGAATTATGCTTATAAACTGAAATTATGTTTTCTCCATGATCAATGACAACAACATAGCCTGTATCAAGTGACCACTCTGAAAAAATAATTTTTCCATCAAGTACAGACTTAACTGGTGTGCCAACATCAGCTGCTATATCAATAGCAAAATGATTTTCATTAAGGTTAAAGCTTTGTGTTATTTCACCTTTAATTGGAGAAAAAAACATTTTATTTTCAATAACAAGCTCATTGTTAGTCAAGTTAAACTTATCCTCGTTTTCAACATATTTTCTAAGAATAGAATCTTGAAGGTTTGGTAAAATTGTAAAAACATCTGTGTTAATTAAATTGCTTTCTATTGATAGCTCATCTCTAGAGATAAACTCATCTACATTTCCAGAAAGAACATCTTCAATCGATTTATAAAACTTATTATTAAGGGTTATTTGTTGTTCTAATGAATCTGTTTTTTTTGTAAGATATATGGCTCTATTCAAAAGATCTGATGAAGAATATCCTGGCACCATTTCTCTGATTTGGGTAAAAAAAACAATGCTAATTGTAAATGCAATCAATATTATGGAGTATAATAATATTATAATAAATGCATTTATTTTATTAGCCTTGAAGGAAATTTTCTCTTCGAATGTGTCTTCGTTTGAAACAACAACCTTATAGTCGTTAAATATTCTTTTTAAAAAGGTTTTATTTTGTTTTTTGTTTTTCACGGTATTCAAAAATACTTAAAAATAGCTTACTCATTAATACAAGTTAAACATATAGTAACTATTACGTCTATTATTATTAACTTAGCTGAAAATATTTAGCAATGGATTTATTTATTATACCTCTTGCTTTGGGTCCTGGCCAATTAGTTTTAATTGCAATTGTTGTTTTGATACTTTTTGGTGGTGGAAGAAAAATCAGTGAGTTGATGAGGGGAACTGGTAAGGGCATAAGAGAGTTTAAAAAGGCTTTAAAAGAAGAAGATGAGGATGATGAAGAAAAAGAAGGCTAATTTTTAAGACTTCTCATAATAGCCTCTATCTCAAAGACATAATCCCTTTTACTTGACCCGGGCGAATAAACAAATCCGTCCAACATTATATATTCATCCTGTTTCGTGTTAGATTCAAATTGATAGTTTAAAAACGGCCCAGCCATAAATTGTCCCTTTATTTCCCATAAACCCCTTGTTTCTAATATTTGTTTACCTCTTATATTAATCTGCTGTGAACTTGGTGTATATATAGGGTCTGTTGACATAAATGTGTTTTCAATAGGCCCAGGAATATGATGCTTAGAAATTGAGTCTCTTATTTTCACAACAGAGCTGTTGTTTTTGTCACTATATCTTGAGACAAAAAGATTAACCGAACCTGTTTCTATATCTCTTCTTATCCAGACAAAGTTACTGTCAACTTTTGCGACTCTGTAAGCAGAAGGAAATCGTAGTGTCAAGCCTATACTTTTTTTGATGGCTTGTGTTTGATTTAAGTTTTTTGCAATTCTTCTTTGCTTCTCTTGAATCTCATTAAAATATAAGGCGGAGTATATAGAGTTGATGTTTTTGTTAATAATTGTAATTATCTGTTCTGGTGTTGCGCCGGTTACCTGAATTATTCTTTGAGGTGAAGCGTAAGTGTTTTTGAAATTAAAAACTCCTTCTATTTCAGAAATATCAATCTTTAAAATTGTTCTTGATTTTGTTGCAAAACCTGTAAATATCTTACTTGGAATATGACTAAGGTTAAAAACAGGCTCGATTTGTGGTAGGCCATAGATTGGGCGACCAAAATTTTGTCTAATAGCTTCTCCAACTTTCCCTTCCCAGATCTCATCACTTGAGACTACCGAAATATTATTAATGTTTCCGCTTGAATTCGGCAAAAGCTTTTCATTGTTATCAGAACATGATAAGAATAAGACTAAAAAAAACAAAATCAATGCTTTTTTCTTCATTTTTTAAAACTATAAGACCAATTTACAATAATTAATTTTTGGGAATTCTTTTAGGAAATATAATTAGTTTTTGGTTTTCCTTTATGTTGTCATTTTTAAGATTATTCCAGCGTTTAATATCCGCAATTTTAACTCCAAATTTTCTTGCAATTTTTCCAAGAAATTCCCCATACCTCACTTTGTATATAAGTTTTGAATCTATTGAGTATAGGTCTGGTAGAGGTTTTTCCCTTTTATCAAATTCAGCTTTTGAAAAAATGTAAAATTCATCTTCGTTTTCAATTAGTTTATCAGCTAAGTTTATAGGTAGAGTAACTGAATTAACATTTTGCCCAGGAATAATTTCATGAATATAAGAAGGGTTTAATGCTTTTATTGAATCTATTGAATAGTTAAAAAATTTAGAAAAATGTTCAAATGCAAATTTTTCTTTTATTAAGACTTTTTCAGTTTTTAAGATAGGTCTTTTTGAAATATGCAAATTAATTCCGTGCTCGTCAGCATATTCTAATATATACATCGTGGCGATAAATGAGGGAACATAGTTGGCTGTTTCTGTTGGTAAAAACGGTCTTATGTTCCAGTAATTTGTATGTCCCCCTGACTGTTTTTTTGCTCTAGATATTGTTCTTGGACCCGCGTTATAAGAAGCAAGAACAAGGTTCCAGTCGGAATGTATTTTATAGAGTTTTTTCAAATACGTTGCTGCTGCTATTGTAGACTTTAAAGGGGACATTCTTTCATCAATATAACTATTCATCTTCAGGTCATTTTCAAGTGCGGTGTAAAACATAAATTGCCAGAGGCCTGTAGCACCAACTTTTGAGACGGCGGTTGGGTCTAGCCTAGACTCAATTATCGGAAGATATTTTATTTCTATCGGAATTTGATTGTTTTGCAAATGTTCTTCGAAAAGAGGAAGATAAAATCTGATTTTTTCAATATTATCGTTGTAAAAATCTACCCTTGTTTTTAAATATCTTTTTATTATTTTTTCAACCTCTGGGGTAAAATACAGCTCTAAAGGAGTTTTAGCATCTAGTCTTGCAAGTCTATTTTTGATTGTGTCAGAATCAAAATTGTAATCAATTATATCGCCTTCAAAGCTGTTGACCTGACAATAATTGTGCTCGATTATAAAGAAGAAAATAATTAAGAATAGTCGTTTAATTTGCATTATTATTATTGCGAAAGAGCGTTAATACCTGGCAGCAATTTTCCTTCTAGGCTTTCGAGCATTGCGCCTCCACCAGTACTAATAAAGCTAACTTGATTTTGTAAGCCAAACTTTGTAATTGCCGCAACAGAGTCACCCCCTCCTATCAATGAATAAGCTCCACTTTGTGTGGCTTTTGCTACAGCTTTTGCTACAGCATGAGTTCCTTTTTCAAAAGAAGGTATTTCAAAAACACCCATAGGCCCGTTCCATAAAATAGTACTACTACCCAGGATTACTTGTTCAAATTTTTCCATTGTTTTTGGTCCAATATCTAAGCCTTGCCATCCTTCAGGCACTTCATATATGTTTGTCACTTTTTGTAATCCAGAATTTGAGAATTCATTTGAGCACAATATGTCTTCTGGTAAAAAAACATTAACGTTTTCGTGTTTTGCTTTAGATAAGATCTCGCTACAATCTTTGAGTCTGTCGGCCTCAAAAATTGAGTCCCCTATCCTACCTCTATTATTTTTTATGAATGTATATGCCATTCCTCCTCCAATGATCAAGTTGTCAACAAAGCCCAGTATGTTTGCTATTACAGAGATTTTAGAGGAAACTTTAGCGCCGCCAATTATTGCAGTAACAGGTTTGTTAGGTTTTTCCATTAGTTTTTTTAAACTCCCGATCTCTTTCTCTAAAAGCATGCCTGGTGCTTTTTCATCAAAGAATTGTGCAATTGTTGCTGTTGAAGCATGTTCCCTATGGGTTGTTCCGTAGGCATCATTGATATATATGTCTGCTAAGCTGGAAAGTTCTTTAGCAAAACCAATGTCAGCTTTTGTTTCCTCTTTATAAAACCTAAGGTTTTCTAAAAGAACTATCTCACCATTTTGTAAGTTAGAACAAGTTTCTTTAGTTTGAGGCCCTGTTGAGTCTTCTAAAAACATTACGTCTTTACGTAATAATTTTTTTAGCTCTGGAATTATTTTCTTTAGTGATAGCTCAGTATCTTTTCCAACAGGTCTACCTAGGTGGGATGCCAAAATACAGGACCCTCCATTTGATAAAACATATTCAATTGTTGGGAGTGCCGCAACAATCCTCGAGCTATCTGTTATTTCTCCAGAATCATTAAAGGGTACGTTAAAGTCAACTCTAATAAAAACTTTTTTGCCGTTAAAAGAAATTTCGTTAATTGATTTCATTGTGAGAAGATACGTGTCAAATATAATTCTTTATCTTTGTTTTAAGTCAAATTAGATGGAGCAAATTCAGTTAAATACATTAAAAGAGTCTGTAAAAAAAGGAAGGGTTGCAAACACCTATTTATTAGTTGGAAAAGCTGATTCAGATGTTTTAGGGTCGGGGTTTGATCTGGTAAAAGACATTATAAAAAGCCCCTTTGCAGATATGGAAACACACGCGCAGCAGGCTGCTTTGGAAAAACTGAAAACTTTAACGAATCCGGATGTACATTACTTTTACCCGGTTAATACTACCGCCAAGGTAAAAACAAAAGCAAGCTCAAAAGACTTTATAAATAATTGGAGGGAACTTGTAGGCGCTGGAACAAAAATAACTTTAGTTGATTGGTATAACAAAATAGGGCTTGGCAATAAGCAGGCGGCGATTAATAAGGATGAGGCTGAAGAAATTTCAAGAATAGCTTCGTTGAAGTCTTATGAAGGAGGGGTGAAAATATTTCTAATTTGGATGGCTGAAAAAATGAATTTGAGTGCATCAAATAAGTTGCTAAAGCTTTTCGAGGAGCCGGCAAAAAACACAGTTTTCATATTGATATGTGAGAATGAAGGAAGGCTTCTGCCAACAATAACGTCAAGGTGTCAAAAAGTTTATATTAATTCTCAAAGCGCTGATAATCATAATGTTATATCAGAATATGAGGTTTTGTTTTTAGATTGGGTCAGGGCTGCTTTTAAAGTAAAAGGCAATAAATCTGCCATTAACGACCTCATTCTGTTTTCAGAAAAAATAAGCAACAAAACCCGGGAGGACCAAAAAGATTTTTTGGCTTATTGCTCGGCTGTTTTTAGAGACTCTTTTCTGTACGGTTACAAAGTTGTGAATAATTCAGAAAGATATTTAAATGGTCTAATATTAGAAAAATTTGCGCCATTTGTTCATGAAGAAAATATAGAAGACTTTTACTGTGAAATTCAAAAAGGTTTTACAGATATCGGAAGAAACGGAAACCCTAAAATTATTTTTCTTGATATGTCAATAAAGCTAACCAAGCTTCTCCACGTAAAGCCAACTCAAAATGTTTGATGGATGGTTTATAGTAGCTAATCCTATTTCAAACTCAGGAAAAACAGCAAGGGTTATTCATTTAGTTTTAGAGAAGCTTAAATCTAATCTAATAAATTATCGAGTTAAGCCAACGAAATGTTCTGGAGATGAGATAAGAATCGTAGAAGAAGCAACGCTAGCTGGTTATAACAAAATTTTAGCAATTGGTGGAGATGGCACTGTGCAAAAGGTTGTTGCTGGAATAACTATCCAAAAAAATATTCCTTTAGAAAAAATAGTCTTTGGTTTAATCCCGTCTGGTACAGGAAACGATTGGGCAAAATCTAAACAAATTCCTTCAAATGTTATAAAGGCTGTTGATGTGTTGATCAGTGGCTCAATTAATGAACAAGATGTAGGGGTGGCTAAAATAATCAATACTTCAGGGGTAAAAACCAGATATTTTGTAACCTATTCAGGTGTTGGTTTTGACTCATTTATGTTAAAAAAAATTGAGGATTATAAGTGGTTAGGAAAGCTTTCATACTTGGTTTGTGCGATTAGGAATTTTACAAAATATAAAAATGTTGCGTTAAAAGTTGTGACTTCAAAAACAGAAATAGAAACTAAGGTCTTTTTGCTTGGCGTTGGTATTTGCAAATACACAGGCGGAGGGATGCAGCTAATCAAAAACCCTAAAGGCAATGACGGGTTGCTGAATATTACAATAGCACAAGAATTCAGCAAATTTGATATAATTCGAAATTTTTTTAATCTTTTTAATGGGTCTATTTTTAAAGAACGTAAGGTTTTGACGCTATTAGACTCTTCGTTAAAAATACACGCTAAAAACGGAGATTTGGTGTGCCAGGGCGATGGGGAAATTTTTGGCGTAGGTAAAATTGAATATTCTGTTATTAAAAAAGGGCTTAGGTATTTGTCTTAGTTTTTTTAAACACAAAAATATTGGATGAGTATTCTTTTGTAAAAAAAGCCTTAGTGTTTGAAATTGTGCCAACCATAATTGAATTAAAAATTTTAAACCGTGATTTTTTATATTTTTCTGAAAGTAAAGAAACATAATATGCATCGAATAATAATGGGGTGGATTTCATAAAACTAAAGCCGTGATTATTAAAAACTTTTTTTATTGACTGTTTGTCAAAATGCCACAAATGCCTTGGGGCATCATAAGCTGCCCAAAAGCTTTTATAATGCTTAGCGTCAAAGGAACGGTAGTTGGGTACGGCAACAATCACGATTCCATTATCATCTAGTATTTGATAAAACCGTTTAATAACCTTTTCTAGTTCGTGTACGTGCTCAAGGGAATGCCAGGCAGTGATACAGCTAAACTTTTTGTTGTCTAATGAGTTATTAAAAATAGAGTCAAAAACCTGTTTTGACAGATTAGGTTTTAAGGGATCTATTCCAAAAACATTGTAGTTTCTTCGTTGTAGCTTTTGTTTAAAATATTGGTCTCCTGAACCAAAGTCAAGTAGCTCGCTAAACAATTCTTTTTTGCTTATAAGTCGGATTTTAAACCAAAAATTAATCCTTCTAATTAACCTATATATAAAGTGAAAAGCGCCAGAACCAGTTGAGTCGTGAGAAATATATTTGTCTGAGTTATAGTATTTTTGAATTTCGTTTTTAGAAGGTGGTGGGTGGGTTTGTAGCATCCCTGGAAGCCAAGTTCTTTGAATTTTAAAAGTTTCTTTGGTTATAAAATGATCTATAACTTCAATATGTATTTCTTTTTGTTCCACGTGAAACATTTAGCGCCCCATATAAACAAGAAGAACTGAGATATCATTAGGAGATACGCCGCTAATTCTTGATGCTTGTGAAATGGTTTCTGGTTTAATTTTGTTTAATTTTTCCAAAGCCTCAGCACTGATGGATTTAAGCTTTTTGTAGTCAAAATCTTTTGGGATTTTTACAGACTCTAGTCGATTCAGCTTGTCGGCATTATTTTTCTCTTTTTGAATGTAGCCGCTATATTTTATTTGAATCTCTGCCTGATCTTGAACCTCTGTAGAAAAGTGGTTGGTAGAAATATATGATTCTACGCTAGTACACTCTTTTAGGTCGTCAAGGTATATATTAGGTCTAGATAATATTTTGTCTGCTTTGCCCGATTGTTTTATTGGAGCTGATTCTTTAGCGGTTAATATGGGGTTGATTTCGGCAGGAAGAATACTTTGAGATTTTAAAAAACCTATTAGCTTGTGAGATTGCTTATGTTTTAACTCACAAGCGGCTAATCGTTCATCACTGGCAAGACCTAACGAATGGCTAAACGCTGTTAGTCTTTGATCTGCATTATCTTGTCTTAGGAGCATTCTGTATTCTGCTCTTGATGTAAACATCCTATAAGGCTCTTCTGTTCCTTTGGTGATTAAGTCGTCAATTAAAACTCCGATATAAGCTTCATCTCTTTTCAAGACAAATGGGGGTTTTTCTTTAATTTTTAAGACAGCGTTAATTCCAGCCATTAGCCCCTGAGACCCCGCCTCTTCATAACCGGTTGTTCCGTTAATTTGGCCGGCGAAAAAAAGATTTTCAATGGTTTTGGTTTCTAAAGAATATTTAAGCTGGGTTGGGTAAAAATAGTCATACTCAATTGCATAGCCTGGTCTGAAAAACTTTACATTTTCAAAGCCAGGAACAGCTCGTAAAGCAGTAAATTGAACCTCCTCAGGAAGAGAGGTGGAAAAACCGTTTACATAAACTTCAACGGTATTCCAGCCTTCGGGCTCAACGAACAGCTGGTGTCTTTCTCTTTCTGCAAAACGATGTATTTTGTCTTCAATTGATGGGCAATATCTTGGGCCTACACTTTTTATTCTGCCATTAAACATTGGAGATCTGTCAAATCCTTGTCTGAGCAAATCATGGACCTCGGGACTTGTGTATGTCATATGACAAGAAAGCTGATTAGTAAGTGTTTTTGTAGTATTTAAGTAAGAAAATTTTTGTGGGTTAACATCCCCGGGTTGTTCTATCATTTTTGAATAATCTAGAGATCTTCCATCAACTCTGGGCGGAGTGCCAGTTTTCATTCTTCCCGACTCAAAACCAAGAGACACTAATTGCTCTGTAATTCCAGTTGCAGCCTTTTCACCAGCCCGACCACCACCAAAATTTTTGTCACCTACATGAATTAGTCCATTAAGAAATGTGCCATTGGTAAGTACGACTGACTTCCCTTTAATCTTTTGACCAAGGCCTGTGATAACACCACGAAGTTTGTCTTTTTCGATCCAAATATTTTTCACCATTTCTTGATAAAAATCAAGGTTTGGTGTGGCTTCAAGCATTTCTCGCCAATATTGAGCAAAAAGGGCTCGATCATTTTGAGCACGAGGACTCCACATGGCTGGGCCTTTGGAAAGATTAAGCATCTTAAATTGAATTGCGGATTTGTCTGTTACTATTCCACTGTATCCTCCAATAGCATCAATCTCTCTAACTATTTGTCCTTTTGCGATGCCACCCATAGCAGGGTTGCAAGACATTTGACCAATAGTTTGAAGATTCATCGTAACCAAAAGAGTCTTTGCGCCTAGATTTGCAGCAGCGGCCGCCGCTTCACTGCCGGCATGGCCTCCGCCTACAACTATTACGTCATATTCTTGATTAAACATATAAAGGTTTCACGTGGAACATTTGTATAAATATAATTTATTTATGACTTCTTTGAAAAGAAGCTATGGCTCTGTCTTCAATTGATCGCATGTTAGCTTGATCTTTGTCTGTCTTGTCATTATAGCCGCAGAGATGAAATAGCGCGTGGCACAAAACCCTAAGTGTTTCATTTTCAACACTTTGAGAGTGTATTGATGCGTTTGCTTCAACTTCTTTTTGGCATATAAAAACCTCTCCAGAGATCTCATTTCCTTCACAATAGTCAAAAGCTATTACGTCTGTAGGATAATTGTGGTTTAGAAATTCATTGTTCAAAGATTGGATTTGATCAGCGGAGATATAGTTATAAAGAAGTTTTTTTATTGTAAAGCCTTCATTATGTGCTAATGAAAGTAGCCATTCAGAAACAGGTTTCTGGTTTTGTAATGTAAAGCTTGTATAATATACGAACTCAATCATACAAACAAAATTACGCAATCAATTGATGAATTAATGTTTTATATTTGATAAAAATTATCTTTATCTATATTTTGAGACGAGTAAGATTTGCGCCAAGCCCAACAGGACCGCTTCATATCGGGGGGGTTCGAACAGCATTGTTTAATTACTTGTTTGCTAAAAAAGTGGGTGGGACGTTTATACTTCGCATTGAAGATACTGACAAAAAAAGAGAGGCGTCTGGGTCTGAACAGTATATTATTGATGCTTTAAGTTGGTGTGGGATTATCCCTGATGAAGGTCCAGGAATAAAAGGCTCTTTTGGTCCATACAGGCAAAGCGAAAGAAATCATTTTTACGACAAAGAAATAAAGAAGCTGGTTATGTCTGGACATGCCTATTACGCCTTTGATTCAGAAGAAGAGCTTGCGTTATGTAGAAAAGAATGTAAAAAAAGAGGTGAAACATTTATATATAATTATAGCAACCGTCTTTCACTAAAAAACTCCCTTTCATTAAGCGTAGAAGAGGTTGGGAAATTGCTTGAAAAGGGCGAGAGGCATGTTGTAAGGTTTTTATCGCCGAAAAATAAAACAGTTAAAACATCAGACATGATTAGAGGTGAGTCTACTATTGATTCTAGTTTGTTAGATGACAAAATTCTAATGAAAGCTGATGGAACACCGACATATCATTTTGCTAATGTTGTAGATGATCACTCAATGAAAATAACACATGTAATTAGAGGAGAAGAATGGCTGCCATCTTTGGCACTACACTTTCTTTTGTATGAAGCTTTTGGGTGGGACAAGCCTAGCTTTGCACATTTACCTCTAATTCTAAATCCTAATGGAAAAGGAAAGCTTAGCAAGAGAAGTGGGGAGCAAGGCGGCTACCCTGTTTTTCCGATTAAATGGGTTGGAGAAGTTAAGCAAGATGGTTTTAGAGATTATGGGGTGCTTCCGAGTGGATTGGTAAACTATTTAGCTACTTTAGGGTGGTCACCTGACGAGGGGTCTGAAGTGCTTTCTTTAACAGAGCTTATAGAGGTGTTTCAACTAGATAATGTTGTTTCTGCTGGTGCAAACTTTGATTTAGAAAAACTTAAGTGGTTCAACCACAAACATATTCAAGAAGCCGAAAACGATCTTCTTGTTGAAGAGCTTCAAAGCCTAAATGTTTTAGCGCGAAAGACAAATAGAGCAAGGCTAGCAGAAGCAATAGGGTTGGTTAAAGAGCGCGCAAATACAGTCTCTGAGCTGTGGAGCCTTGTGAAATATTTGTTTTTTGAGCCAAAAGATTATGACGAAAAGAGCTTAAAAAAAATAAAAAAGGATGGGCTTAATAAAATATGTTCTGAGATAATTTCCTTCTGCCACAATACGAAGACCCCTAATGAGTTGATTGAAAGCCTAAAGCTTTGGGGGGGGGAAAACGGCGTTGGTGCGGGACAAATAATGATGACAACTCGTACTATTTTAGTAGGTGGATTAAGTGGAATAGACCTTCAAAAAATTGTGTCCTTTATTGGCTTAGTCAGTGTGTGTCGCCGAGCCGAAGTTTTTACAGAAAAGCATATTTAACATTATTTTAAAATAAAAATTTTTTTAAAAGCTGACCTTTTCTTTATCTTGCTCTTTACGAACCAAAACTTTTAAAAATGTTATTTTACACTATAGTGCTCCCTTTAGGGTTTTTATTGCTTTTCTTTACTTTCTTTATTGTTAAGCAGCAGTCTGCTGCAGTTGTTGAAAGGTTTGGAAAGTTTGTTAGCGTAAGGCAGTCTGGTCTTCAGCTGAAAATTCCAATCATTGATAATGTTGCCGGAAGGCTAAGCTTAAGAATTCAACAACTAGATGTTGTTGTTGAGACAAAAACAAAAGACGACGTTTTTGTTAAGCTTAAAGTCTCTGTTCAATTTAAGGTTATAAAAGAAAAAGTGTATGATGCTTTTTATAAGCTTGACAACCCGGCAGACCAAATCACGAGTTTTATTTTTGATGTTGTTCGTGCGGAGGTTCCAAAGCTTATCCTTGACGACGTGTTTATTAAAAAAGACGATGTTGCTATTGCAGTAAAATCAGAAATTCAAGAAGCAATGACAGAATATGGGTTTCAAATAATTAAAACCCTTGTGACAGACATTGATCCTGATGCGCAGGTTAAAGAATCAATGAACAGAATTAACGCATCTGAAAGAGAAAAGGTTGCTGCGCAATTTGAGGGAGAAGCTCAGAAGATTTTAATTGTTGAGAAAGCGAAAGCTGAAGCTGAAAGCAAAAGACTTCAGGGTCAAGGTATTGCCGACCAAAGGCGCGAAATTGCAAGAGGGCTTGAGGACTCTGTAAAAGTGTTGAATGGGGTAGATATAAATTCTCAAGAGGCATCTGCGCTAATTGTTGTAACGCAGCACTATGACACCCTTCAGTCTGTTGGCGCCGAGGCAAACAGTAATTTAATCTTAATGCCTAACTCCCCTCAAGCAGGATCAGAAATGTTAAACAACATGGTGGCGTCCTTTACAGCAAGCAACCAAATAGGGGAAGAGATGAAAAAGGCAAGGGTGCAGAAGGAAAAAGGAAAACAGTCTAAATAAGCTTTTTACTGTTTCCAAGAGTCTCTAAGGCTGACGGTTTTATTAAAGATAATGTCGTCGGCTTTACTTTTTTTATCAACCGTAAAATATCCTTTTCTTTGAAATTGAAAGGTTTCACCTTCAAAAGCTGAACTTAATGATGGTTCTGCTTTTGCGCTTATAAGCTGAAGTGAGTCTGGGTTTACATCTTTTAGAAAGTCTGCCTCTTCGTTTGCGCCTGGTGTTTCTTCTTTGAAAAGCCTGTCATAACTGTTTATGGCAATATCTATGCTCTCTTTCTGTGTAACCCAGTGAAGAGTTCCTTTTACCTTTCTTAAGCTTTGTTCTGTTCCGGAGCCGCTCTTGCTTTTAGGATCATATTCACAGATTACTTCAGATATATTTCCTTCGCCGTCTTTTTTAACACCTAAGCCTTTTATTATATATGCGCTTTTTAGTCTAACTTCTTTTCCTATGGTTAACCTAAAAAACTTTCTGTTTGCTTCCTCTTTAAAATCTTCTCTTTCTATATATAGGTTTTTACCAAATGGTATTTTTCTTTTTTTGTTTAAGTTTTTTTCTGGGTTGTCTTCGGATTCTAAAATTTCCGTTTTGTTTTCTGGATAGTTTGCTATCGTTAGCTTAATGGGGTCAAGGACAACCATTTTTCTATCTGCTTCTTTGTTTAGGTCTTCTCTAACACAAAACTCTAGCAATGAAAAATCTATTACATTTTCTCTCTTTGCAACACCAACCTTATTAATAAACTCCCTTATAGACTTTGGAGTATACCCTCTTCTTCTAAGACCAGAAATGGTTGGCATTCGCGGATCATCCCAACCATCTACTAGTTTTTTCTCAACAAGAACTGAAAGCTTTCTTTTACTCATTATTGTATAGCTTAAGTTAAGTCTTGCAAACTCTCTTTGTTTAGGAAAAACAGGAAGGGTTTTTGTGTTTAGTTTTAAGGCGTCAATAAACCAGTCATATAGGTCTCTGTGGGGTTTAAATTCTAGTGAACACAGTGAGTGTGAAATCTGTTCGATATAGTCGCATTGGCCGTGAGCCCAATCGTACATAGGATATATTTTCCAATCGTGTCCTGTTCTGTGGTGAGGTTTGTCTAAAACCCTGTATATTATTGGGTCTCTCATCAACATGTTGGGGTGTGTCATGTCTATCTTTGCTCTAAGGACATGGGTGCCTTCGTTATGAAAGCCGTTTTTCATTTCGTTAAAAATTTTGTGATTTTCTTCAGTGCTTCTGTTTCTAAAAGGGCTGTTTTTACCGATTGTTTTAGGGGTTCCTTTTTGTTCTGCCATTACCCCCGAGGTTTGTGAGTCAATATATGCTTTTCCGTTTTCAATTAAGAAAAGAGCCCACTCATACAATTGTTGAAAATTATCTGAAGAGTATGTTTCTTCAGACCAGTTATAGCCAAGCCATTTAACATCTTCTTTTATGGCTTTTACATATTCGGTTTCTTCCTTTTCAGGATTGGTGTCGTCAAATCTTAAGTTGACTGGTGCTCCATATTTTTCTCCAAGTCCGAAATTTAAGCCTATTGCTTTGGCGTGCCCAATATGTAGGTAGCCGTTTGGTTCAGGGGGAAACCTAAACTTTAGCTTTTTATAGTCAAATCCCGAGCTTAAATCATCTTTAATAATTTGCTCAATAAAATTTTCTGGTTTGCTTTCCACAATAGTTTGTTTTTAATAAGTTTACAAAGTTATCAAAAGAATAATAAATGAAGGCTACAGTTAAAGTTGAAAATCTTAAAATATACGCGTTTCATGGTTGTATGGAAGAAGAAGAAATAATAGGAGGTGACTATGTTGTCAATATTTGTGCAGTGTGTAGCGTTGGTAAAAAAGCTTTTGATGACCAAATTGGGGGCACCGTGGATTATGTAGATTTGGCAAGAATAGCAAAGAGAGAAATGTCTGTAAGATCAAAACTTTTAGAAGCTGTTGTGAAAAGAATTATTGATTGCTGCATTAATGAAATCTCTGTCTTAGAACAGGTTTCAGTAACAGTTTCCAAGCTTAACCCTCCAATTGATGCAGATGTTGAGTCTGTTTCTGTGTCGATGGATAAAAAGAGGGGGGCAGTTAAATAAAAAATTTATCATAAATTTGCCCCCTCAACTAAACTGGCGCCTTGGCCGAGTGGCTAGGCAGAGGTCTGCAAAACCTTGTACGGCGGTTCGAATCCGCCAGGCGCCTCAACAAAAAAACCCCATCGATTAAGAAGGGGTTTTTGTTTTTGATAAGCTAAGCGCTATTCTGAAACCATTGACTGAGCAGCTTCTAGCTCCTCAAGCATTGCGCTAGTATCATTTCTCAAGATTGATCTTCGGATTTTGTTGTCATCACCCCACATGTATGAGATTTGTGTTGGAACTTCTACGGCAACACCGCTTGCCTTTCCTACGCCTGTCCACAGAAAGAAAGCTCTGCTTACCGAGCCAAACTCGTAGGTTGTTGTTTCGACCCATGCTGTTCTTCCTTTGTCCCCCCAAACGCACTTTATGTCGTCGAACATTTCATGATGAGAGGCAACAAGCGCTAGGTTTTCGGCAATTGGTATAGAGTCTGTACTGTTTGAAAATACGTAAGCGTCCTCTGCGTAAACATCTGCAATAGCTTGCATGTCGTTTGCCATATAAGCATCAAAAACAGCAAGTATCGCTTTAGATTTTTCGTCTTCGAACTCAACGGTTGGGCCCTGATAGCAAGAAAACACAACGGCAAAGGTTAGTATTGTAAAAATTGATTTTTTCATATGATAAATGTTATTGATTAGTGGCTTAAATATACTTAATTATTAGATTTCCAATGTTATGATTAGGTTGTTAAACTCCTTTTAATATCAAAACAACACCTGAGACGACAAGAATTAAAGAAACTATTGAGTTTACAATCACTATTCCTTTTCCTGTCAGTAAGTTTTTGAATCTGTTTGCAACTGAAATTTTCAGCAAGTCTGTCATAAAATATGAAAGCAAGACAATTGAAAAAAATAAAACAAATGTTGTAAATGATTTTCCACTTGCAGGAGATGAGACAATAGTAACGCCGCCCCAAAAAATAAACACTCCGACATTCAAAATGTTAATTGCAAAACCTTTAGCCGCTAGTCCAAAATAATTTTCTTTTGATTCTTGAAGGTCCAGGTTTTCTTTATTTTTCTTAGCTCTGTTTATCCAAGAGAAAAGACCATACAAGAGAAGAATTGTTCCTCCTAAAACAAATAGTCCTTGCTTATTTTGTTCGTCTTCTAAAAGCTGAAAGCTTCCTAAATAGCATACGCCGATAAAACATACGTCAGCAAACATAACTCCTAAGTCAAACGCAACTGCTGCTTTAAACCCTTTGGTAATGCTTGTTTCTAAAAGAACCCAAAACACAGGGCCCATAATAAACGCTGTAAAAAACCCTACTGTTATTGGAGTTAAAACACTAAAATCCACTATTGATCGTAAATATAATTAACAACCCCTCCAACGGAGATGCTTTCAGTTATTTTATCCGTTTTTTCATGAACGTTAATAATTCCACCTAATTTACTGTTCGCTTCAAGCTCTTTGGTTGCAGAGACATTAAGCACTCCTCCAGTTGTTGCACTTGCATATGTTTCTGTTGTCATTAGGTTTTCTGCGTTTATCTCAGCACCTGTTGAAACTGAACTATCATGATACTCTGTTTTTCCTGAGATATTAATATTTGCCCCAGTTGCTGCTGTTGTGTTAAAGGTGTTTAGGTTGATAAGCATATTTTGAGTAGACCCTGTGTTGGCTTTAATATTTAGGTCTGCTTGATTTATGGTGTCTTTAGAGAAAACATTTGACCCTTCGTGTGAAATTATGTTGTACAAGGTTTTATAATAAAGTGTAACCTTTGTTCTGTCTCCAGAAAATCTGCGCTCTAGATTTAATCTGATTTTTAAATCCCCGTTCTTGTTTTTGACAACTACGAAGCTGGTGTTCTTTCCTGTGATTTCTACTTTGTTTTCTTCTGATTTTACAAGCTCAAGATTTATTCCGTCATAAACGGCAACTTTTGAAAACTCCCCTAAATCTCTGTCTATTTTAACCTGGGAAAGGGTTGGGATTGTAAAAAGTAATAATATATAAATAGTATTTTTCATATCTTAAAATTATTAAATAATTATAAAATCTAGATGCTTTTTTATTAAATCTGCATTTTTAACTTCAACTTTAATGCTGTCTCCTAGTTGAAATTTATTCTTGTTTTTCTTACCTATTAAGGATGCTTCTTCGCTATTATAGTAATACCTGTCATCCTTAATATCTTTAACATGTACCATTCCTTCGCACTTATTTTCTTCTAATTCGACGTATATGCCCCAATCTGAAACACCTGATATTATTCCACTGAAGCTCTCACCAATTTTATTCTCCATAAATTTTATTTGCATAAATTTTATGGAGTCTCTTTCTGCTTTTACGGCATTATTTTCCTGTTCCGAACAGTGAGTTGCTTTTTTTTGTAAGTTTTTATCCATCTTACCATAAGTTTTATCTAATATGTCCTGTACAAGTCTATGAACTAATACATCAGGATATCTTCTTATTGGGGAGGTAAAATGTGTATAGTTTACAAATGCTAATCCATAATGACCAATATTATTAGTAGAGTATTCTGCTTTACTCATGCTTCTAAGGGCTAAAGATTCAATAAGGTTTTGCTCTTCCTTTCCTCTAATTTGTTCCAATAGTTTATTTAAAGATTTTGAGATTCCTTTAGAGCTGGTAAGATCTAGTGTGTATCCAAAACTTTTAACAATGTGTTTTAGGGATTTTAATTTTTCATTATCTGGCAGATCATGTACTCTATAAATATATTTTTGCTTCTTAATTTCACTAAAAAGTTCCGCAACTTTCTTGTTTGCTATTAACATAAACTCTTCAATAAGCTTATTTGCATCTTTAGATTCTTTTGTAAAAACCCCTATAGGCTCTTTTTTTTCATTTAACTTGAAATAAACTTCTTTTTTATTAAAGTTAATTGACCCTTTTTGTTCTCTTTTTTTTCTTGTTTCCTTAGCTATTTCATCCATTATCAAAATAGCTTCAACAATATCATTATCAACACTATAACTCTTTTCTGTTAGTGAGTTTTCCTTGCTTATTTTATTTTTTTTTGTTTCAATAATTTCTTGAGCTTCTTGGTAGGAAAATCTGTGGTTACTTTTTATAATAGTTCTCCCAAACCAGTGTTCCTTTATATTACCTTTTTTATCTATAATTATTGAGGTTGAAAAAGTTAGCTTTTCTTCATTTGGCCTTAGAGAACAAACTTTGTTTGATAATTTTTCTGGTAACATTGGAATTACCCTATCTACCAAATAAATTGAAGTTGCTCTGTCGTAGGCTTCCTTGTCTAATAGCGTCCCTGTTTTTACATAATGTGATACGTCGGCAATGTGAATTCCTATTTCATAGTTTCCTTCATCAATTTTTTTAAATGAAAGGGCATCATCGAAATCTTTTGCGTCTACTGGGTCAATAGTAAATGTTAGTGTGTTTCTGTAGTCTCTTCTTTTTTTTATCTCTTCGTTTGAAATTTTTTCATTTATACTTTTAGTGTGTTCTAAAATTTCGGAGGGGAACAATAAGTTAATATTATTTTTACTTATAATTGAATCAATTTCTGTTTCATGTTCACCAGGTTTGCCTAAAACTTTTATAATTTTTCCAATGGGTGAAAGATCTTGTTTTTTCCATTCTAATATTTTTACAAGTACTTTATCTCCATCTTCTGCTTCTCCAATATTATTATTTGGAATAAAAATATCTGAGTGAATCTTTCTATCATCTATGATAGTAAAGGCAAAGTTCTTATTGATTTGAATAATACCTACATATTCATTTATTTCCCTTTTTATTAGAGAAATAATATTACCCAAATAAAATCCTTTTCTTTTTCTACTAAGTATTTCAAAATCTACTAAATCACCATGTAAAAAATTAACAATAGAACTTTTTAATTTAATTATGTGATTAATTTTATCACATTCAATTACAGGATCTCTTTTATTAGAAAAGTTTATTGTTCCTTGAAAGTATTTTTTACTATTTTTTTTTCTGTCGTAATTTTTCATTTAATGCAAAAGTATAACTAAAATTACTAAGGAATATTTAATGATTTTTTACTTATAAACATTTAATAATATAATTATAATAAATTTTAAAATAGATTGATTATATATTATAGTGTGTTAGTATATACTATAACTTTTTACAAGAAATTTTTTTTTAATGTTATTAAGAATACATTAATATTTAATAAACATAATAATTATAGTTAAATATTTATTTATCAATATCTTAAATAGTATATTAACAATGATAATAAAATTAAATATTTAAGAAAACTTAAAAAATAAAACTTATATAATTTTTAAAAAATAGCTAAAGAGCTTTGATAACTTTTAAACTAAAAATGAAAACTATATAAAAAAAATATTAAAAAACCATAAAGAGTATTTTATTAAACAATATAAACAACCAACAAACAAGTTATGAATATATCAATCGGTAATGATCACGCAGGAGTTGACTATAAAAATTATATAATAGAAAGCTTAAATGACAAACATGATATAAATAATCATGGTACAGATATAGAAAGTAGTGTTGATTATCCAGACTTCGCACACCCAGTTGCAAAGGATGTTGATAATAATAAAAGTGATATAGGAATATTAGTTTGTGGAAGTGGAAATGGTGTTGCAATGGCAGCAAATAAACATAAAAAAGTAAGGGCTGCAGTATGTTGGAATGAGGAATTAGCCGTGTTAGCTAAACAACATAATAATGCAAACATTATTTGTATTCCAGCCAGATTTATTTCAAAAGAAGAAGCTTTACAGATTGTAAAATCTTTTATTAAAACTGCATTTGAGGGAGGAAGACATGAAAGAAGAGTCAATAAAATATAAATGATAGTAACCAAAATATTTTCTGAATTAGATAAAGATGAGCTTTATCAAATATTGAGATTAAGGTCTGAAGTTTTTGTAGTAGAACAGGACTGTGTATATCAAGATATAGATAATAAAGATCAAATAGCGATACACTTATTATATAAGAAAGAGGAAGAAATAATAGCTTACACTAGAATATTTAAAAAAGGAGACTATTATGAAAATCCTAGTATAGGAAGAGTGGTAGTTTCAAAAAATAAAAGAGGTAAAGATTTAGGTAAGGAAATAATGTTAGAATCAATGAAATATATTAAGAACAATATAAAAGGAGAAAAAATAGAGCTTTCTGCACAAATGTATTTAGATAATTTTTACAAAGATTTAGGATTTTATTCAAAAGGGGAAGAATATTTAGAGGATGGAATTCCACATCAAAGAATGTATTTTAATCTAGTCTGATAAAATCAAAATTTCCACACGCCTGTCCTTATCTTCACTTCCTCCTAAAGGAAATTTATGAGCCATACCTTCGTAAGACATCCTAGACTTTTTAATTCCTTTTTTTAATAAATAATCATAAACATATTTGGCTCTTGATACAGATAAATTTCTTTTATTTGTCTTTCTGTCAATAGCATCCAAATCACCCTCAGTACAACATACGTGACCTTGAACTATAAAAGAGAACTTTTCTTTTGTTAGGGTTTCTGCCACATCATCTAATATTTTTTTAGAGCTTCGGGTCAAATAACTATATCCAGTAATAAATAATACATTATCAAGCAAAATTTTATTTTCTTGTTTACCTACCTCTTTTATTATTTCTTCATTTTTTTCAGGGTAGCTTATCACAACATCAACTCTTCGGTTAAGCGCTCTAATTATAGAAGGGTTTGTTTCATCAACAATATTTAATAAAAGCTCACCCTTACCATCAACTGTCATAATTTTTTCAGGAAAAAAATTAGCTTCAACAAAGATTGATTTAATAGCATCAGCTCTGTTTTGAGATAAAGTCAAATTATAATTATTAGTGCCTCTATCATCACAAAAGCCATAAATTTCAATTTTTAAAACATCATCTTTTGTATTTGAAGATAGAAACTTTTGGAGTCTAGTTGTTTCAGTTTTTGTAAGATTGTAAACGTCAGTATCAAAATATACAGAGTGTTCAACATTAAATTGAGAATATAAATTACATACAAAAAGAAAACAAAAAAGTATATAAAAGTTTTTCAAGACAACACTTTTTTTCTGAAAGACAAAAGTAATGATTTCACACATTCTTCTACTTGAACAAAACTAACCTTATCCGAACCAAAGTATATAAATACAAAATCATAGTTAACCACATCAACAAGAAGGCTCACAACGTTTAGTCTAAAGGCCTCTTTCATTAACCTCTTTAATTTATTTCTCGTTGAAGCAAGCCTATGAGATTTTTTACCAACCGAAAATGCAGTTTTTAATTTTTTATCACTGGACTTAACATAGTATAAAGAAATTAATTCTGAAGAAATCTTTTGACCACTTTTAAAAACAGCATCTATGTCTGAAGTGCTTTTTAAAGAATTACTTTTATTTAAAGAAAAAGAAGGCATATTATAGGCTTAATGAATTATTACCTCTGTTAATATCGGCCATCTCATTTTTTGGATCAATTGTAATTTTAGAAATATTATTTGAATTTACATCTACCCAAAATTGATAATAAGGTTTTGCCCAACTCCAAGACTTTAAAAGGGTTGAAGACCCTACAGGCTTAGATCCACGCATTTTTGTCATAGGAATATTATAATCTAATGTTTCGCCAGAAATTAACTCTACTCTTAAATCAATAGGCATACCCATTTGACCAATTCGTTTTAAAACAACCTGGGTTTTATTATCAACACCGTAAACAGAATTAACAGAATAATCAATAGTCATCGTTGATTGGGCCCAGTCTAGCAAATACCAATCTAATTCTAATCCTGAAACCTTTTCAGCGGACCTTATAAAATCATTTGGTTTAGGATGTTTAAAAGACCAATCATCAAAGTATCTTTTTAAAGTGTTGTCAAAGTTTTCCTTTCCGATTACATATTGTAATTGGGACAAAAAGACAGACCCTTTATCGTATGCAGACATCCCGTAACCATCATTGTATTTAAAACGGTCCGCATGTGTTGTCATCGGTTCTTCAAGACCCGTAGCAACCCACTTAAAATAATCTTTGTACGCCCCGGCATTTGGAAGATCTTTACCTTCTTCTAAAACAACATTCAAAGCCACATCATCAATGTAGCTTGTAAACCCTTCGTCCATCCATGAGTGTTTGGACTCATTGGTTGCCATTAAAAACTGAAACCATGTATGTGCAATTTCGTGTGAGGTTACTGAATAAAGACTTCTTAAAGTAGGATGACCAACACCATCAATAAATGTACACATTGCATATTCCATACCTCCGTCACCAGCCATAATTATTGAATATTGATCGTATGGGTATTCACCAATGGTTTCACTAAAGAATTTTAAAAACTCCACAGAGTTTGGTTGGAATTCTTGCCAAAGACTAACATATTTTGAATCGCTTTTGTAAAAGAAATGTACCCGTGGACCATCCTCAACATCTATATAGTCATGAGTAAATAGCGGGTCTGCAGCCCAACTAAAATCATGTACATTAGGAGCGATGAATCGCCAGGAAATCTTATCATCATGCGTTATACCATCTTTTAGCGGAGCGTACCCATGACCAATTAACTCTGCGTTTTGAAGGTATCCAGAGCCAGCAACTGTATAGTCTTTATCTATATTAATAGTAACATCAAAATCCCCCCAGACTCCATAAAATTCTCTACCTATATATGGGTTAGCGTGCCAGCCTTCTTCATCATATTGACAAAGTTTTGGATACCACTGAGACATTGAAAAAGCAACATTATCCTCGCTATTTTTACCGGACCTTCTAATCATTGCAGGAGTTTGAACAAAAAACGCCATCTCCAGGGTTGTACTTTCCCCAGGTCTTATAGTTTTTTCAAGAGCAACATCTAAAATGGTTTCTTCGACTTTAAACTCTATTGGTTTGCCGTCTTGTAACACCCATTTAATTTGAACATCTCCCCAATCTTTGTCATCCAACATTAGAATATTTTTTGACATTGTTCGAGAATCGTCTGTTGAGTATCTAGAATTTTGCTCCAGGTCAGTGCCCGGCTTAAAGGCATTGAAGTATAAGTGATAAAAAACCCGATCAAGCGTTTCAGGTGAGTTATTTGTGAACACCAGTTTTTGGGTGCCATTATAAGTGTGGTTTTCTGCATCTACGTCTATAACCATTTCATAGTCAACCTTCTGTTGCCAATAGTTGTTTTGAGAAAAGGAAGCACAAAAACAAAAAAGAAAAAAAATAAATAAACGAGACATCAT